>JBCBRY010000031.1:0-79841 GCA_039819485.1 Bacteroidota bacterium
CCTTTGTTAAATTCATCTTTTTTCTCAATTAACTGTTCTTTTGATTTACGTTTAGCTTCATTTTCTACCCACACAATAAAATTGTAATCAGGTAAAAACCGATAGGATGGAGCGGTGTTTTCATACCACTCTTCAAATTCTACATTCCCTTTTCTATTCTTCTTTTTTCTAAACCCTCGGGCGATACTGACGACTTTATTGCCTTCTTCTGAGTCGACTATCAATAAATATTTTCTTTCATCTATTTCACTGATTGGATCATCCAAAATATATTCGTCAAATACGAATCTTGTGTCAGTTGTAGCCAGGGAATTATAATACTGCGCGTCGTAATTAAAGCCGAAGCCCCATTCTCCATAATACGTGATAAACTGATTGAAATCATCTATAATGTGCCTAAAATCTGAAAGAGTTCCCGAGTCGGGGTTTTCAGCTTTTAAAATATACTGCTTAAAAAAGAAATCCGTTCCGGCCATTAAATAAAGCAGGTATTCAAAATGCAAACCATCGATGAGCTTATTTATTTCTGTGGTCCTTATAAAATTCTCTATGGGTCGAAAGTCTTCCAATAGCTGATTTAATTGCTCATTCGTATTGCTCTTATTCATTTTTCTAAGAATTTCACCGTAGGTTTTTAATAACCTTTTTTTATTCCTGTTATATTCCGAGAACTGGTATGGGCGAACTTCCTTGATTTGTTCATATTCAGCTAAAGCTCTTGCATATTTTGCGGAGTCCAAAAAGTCTTCATTTATTTTCTCAATGGTAAATCCCAGAGATTCCAGTTCTCTGAAAAATGCCGGTAAATTATTTTTTGGTACGGCCGGAGCTATTTTTTCATCATCCTTCTCTACTTCACTAACGGTTATATTGTCAGAACTCGAAGTGCCAGTAATTTTATTGTCGAAATTAATAACACCCTGTTCATCATACACGATGCTATCTAAGTTGTTACCGATTTCTTTTGATATCCTTTTTATCAGCATTTCGCCCTCAAGATTGGGGTACTTGGCAAGTGCTGTTTTTATTTTTTCACAATTATTATATGAAACGGAAACAGTAGGAATTAATGGCTCACCACTCCTGCTTCCAATCCGGATGGTTTTTTCAGGATGCAAAAAGTCGTTGTTACAGATAATAGCTGCGATGGCCCCTTTCGCTCCTACATTTATTATTTTATCTTCAAAAGAACATTCACCACGGTCGATCAAGGCTATCATCCCCTTTAGGTCGGTGTTGACAATATCGTCGCATGCCGTATATTTTCGATTGTTGAAATTGGCAAATCCTTGCCCTATTTTGTAACCATCAACGACCAGGGAAAGATTCCCGGTTATTCGCATGACCGTATCCGGATTATGTTCGGCGGGCTGCAGGTTGGTTATTTTTAGAGTGGTTTTACCGTTGTTTTCAACGATCAGTTCATTCACCAACAAAATATCCTTTTGGACATCCGCTGCTTGTCCGGTCAATGTATCGGGCTCATTATCGTCGGGAGGTAATGGAGAAATCAATTCAACAGAATCGAGGAATGCCGAGAAAGTAGAATCAAGTGTTTGTACAGGGACAGAATCCGACAAAAAAGTATCGGATAAAATACGTTCCGGAGCAAAGTCCGTCGAATCATTAAAATTCGTGGGCGGGCGATCAAATTCCGGGTTATAATCAGTCTCTAATTTTGCCTCATAGGGATTGAAGCGTGGTTGTGGAGCGATTGTCAAAAAGGCTTTAGGTAATCCTGCTTTCTCATCATCAATAAGTCTTTTGATTTCCCCGCAAAAATAATCAGAGACAAAGAAAGCGGGAACAGTAGGTTCCACCTCCCGGTAAGAACTCATCTTTACGACATCGTCTGGTTTTTGTGGATCATTATTACAAATAATGACTGCCGCTGCGCCTTGGTTTTGGGCATGCTCTACTTTTGCAATAAAGGAGCAGTCTCCTCTGTCAATCAGCGCATACTGTCCTATGATATCCCGAAATGTAACATCACACCCACTCCCCAAATAACTAACCCGCAGCGGGCCTGGAGGATTCTTCACGAGAAAAGAACTGTCCAAAGCTATGCTAAAATCGGCATAAGTAGCACGATCAAAAGGCTCAGTCAATAGTATACCATTTCCGGTACCTCCAGCCATTGCTACCATGCGATCCTGTACAACTTGTGCGATAGATAGTTGGCATGTACCAATGAACAACAAAAGAACGATGAGTCGATAATAGGGCATAAAACGCTGATTTTAACCAGTTAGAATGTTTTCGGAAAATTTAACACATATTAAAAAATGAAGACAGAGAGATCGACTGGTGTAATCTTCTGTTATGTTGATTTTGCTGTTCTAATCTATAATACAATTCGAGTGATGTTTCCCTGACTGATTAACATTAATTTGTTCTAGGAAAAATGCATAAATCCAGGTCTGAAATAAGTTCCACGAAATAGCATTTCAAGGTAAGCAAATGTAAAAAAAATAAATTTTTTCTTTCGCTATGTCCAATTCTTCACATTATCTCTATCGCTAAAAGCGATAGGCCCGTCCATCCCCGCACACCATCCGTTCGCCTGTGAACAGTTCTTTTTAATATTTAATATAAAATAATTTTATAAAAAACAGACAAACAGCAACTTATACCTAATGGTACATCTCTTGATTAATGGTAAGCGTAAGAAATCACCCGACACCTCTCCTTTTATCCGACAGTGCCCCAACCAACCAATTTCTACCACTCATCACCAATAGTTATGCTGCAAAATTATCTGAAAATCGCCTTCCGGAACCTGCGAAAGTTTAAAGGTTACGCAGCCATCAATATTTTTGGCCTGGCCATCGGTATTGCCTGTTGTTTGCTCATCGTTCAGCACTTGCGGGATGAATTGAGCTTTGACCACCACCATACCGACCTTGAACAACTATACCGGGTCACAACTACTTTCAAAACCGGCGACAACGAAACCCTTACCGCTACTACTCCTTCTCCCCTGGCCTGGGAGCTGGCCGAAAATTACCCCGAAGTGGCCGAAGCTGCCCGCATCATGAAGGCCCCCAACACCAACCAGTATCTGGTGAAATACGAGGACCAATCCTTTTTCGAACTGGACGGCTTCCTGGCCGACAGTACTTTTTTCCGGATTCTGAGGTACGACTTTGTGGAGGGCGATCCGCAAAAAGCACTCAACGAGCCATTCAATGTGGTCATTTCAAAAACAATGGCAGAAAAGATGTTTGCCAATCAAAACGCGCTCGGACGGACCATTAAGATCGGTGACCAGTGGGGCGATTTTGATTTTGAAATTACCGGGGTCATCGACAATGATACCTATCCGACCCACATTGAAGCGAACTTTTTTATGAACATGCGGAGCGGGCCGGTAGGTCAACACTTTTATGCCCTGAATGAATGGGCCGGTAACAACCTCTACCACACTTACCTAAAATTGCAGCCGAATGCGTCGGCAGCCGGACTGGAGGCGAAATTCCCCGCTCTCGTAGAAGAAAAAGTAGGCGACCGCCTGCGCATGCTCGGTTTTAACAAAGAACATTCCCTCGAAGCGGTGAAGGATATTTACCTGCACTCTGAGGCAACCTACGTGACCGGCCCGCTGGGCGACATCACTTTCGTATATATTTTTGCGGCCATCGCAGCTTTCATTTTGTTGATCGCCTGCATCAATTTTATGAACCTGTCCACTGCCAAAGCGACCATTCGGGCACAGGAAGTCGGCGTCCGGAAAGTAGTAGGTGCCACCCGCAGCATGCTATCTGGGCAGTTTTTGACCGAGGCTTTTGTCTATGCCTCGCTGGCAGTGGTTGTAGCCTACATCCTAAGTGAGTTGGCCCTGCCGATGTTCAACCAAATGTCGGGCAAGGAGCTACGCCTCGATTTACTTCAGGATGGTGTTATCGCTATCTGGATGGTGGGTATTTTAATCGTGACCGCAATGGTCGCAGGGAGCTACCCTGCGTTGTACCTTTCATCATTCAGTCCGATCAAGATCTTCAAAGGAAAGATCGGTGACCGTTTTTCAGCCAAGCAGGTGCGCAAAGTGCTGGTTGTCGTTCAGTTCATAGTCTCGATTGCCTTGATCCAGGGCATTTTAGTGATCCAGCAGCAGTTGGATTTTTTACGCCAAAAGAAATTGGGATTTGAGCCGGCCGCCAAAATCGTCGTTCCGCTCAACACCCGGGAAGCAGTCACCAAATACCCCGTAGTGAAAGAAAAGTTTCTAACAAATGCCGATGTCCATGACGTTAGCGCGACGTCTGCTGCACCGGGCTCACCCAACATTGAGGACATGCTTGTGTACGGCGAAGGCATGTCGCAAGATGCCTCGATCCACACCATGCGAAACTGGATCGACCCTGGTTATTTGGAACTGATGAACTTTGAGCTGGTAGCCGGAAGGGGCTTCGATGAAACCCGTCTTGCCGACACCGTGCAAAGTGTGGTCATCAATGAACGGCTCATGAAATACATGGGCTATTCCGAAAGCAATGTGATAGGCAAGCAGCTCTACTGGAACTGGGACGGCAACCAACATTCCCACCAAATCATCGGTGTGGTGAAGGATTTCCATGCTTCCTCGCTGCGGGAAGAAGTGGACAATCACATGTTTAGCTGGCATCCGGAACAAGGGTTGCGGCAATTGGTGGCTTCGGTCTCTACTGCCGATTTGCCACAGTTAGTAGATCAGCTCAATGCGGAATGGACGGCTGTGAACCCCTCCGAACCTTTCGATTATTATTTCCTCAATGACAAACTGCAACAAGCCTATTTGAGTGACCAGCGAATGGCGGGTCTCATGTTTTCGTTCACCATTCTGGCCATCCTGATTTCCTGTCTCGGACTATTCGGGCTGGCAGCTTTTGCCGCCGAAAGCCGCACCAAGGAAATAGGCGTGAGAAAAGTGTTGGGTGCCACCACCAGCAACCTCGTCGGCTTGCTGTCAAAAGAATTCTTAATGCTCGTCCTGTTGGCCCTCGTGGTGGCCACACCCATTGCCTGGTATTTCATGCAGGGCTGGTTGCAGGATTTTCACTACCATATCGACATGCCTTACTGGGTATTTCTGCTGGCGGGCCTGGTTGCGCTGGCCATAGCATTTTTTACGGTCAGTTTCCAAAGTGTGAAAGCAGCACTGGCCAATCCGGTGGAGAGTTTGAGGAGTGAGTGATGGGTGATGGGTTAATTTATCAAGCATAAATTTCTTTTATAAATTGAAAAAAACTGTTCACATATTAAACGGCGATGCTTTAAAAGAGCAATTCCCAAAAAATATAGCGGGCGAATTAATTATTGCCCGGGAGTGCCTCATGGAAGGGAATGTAGCAGGTGATGACCTGGCTACTTTTTGGCGAAACAGGGCTGGTTATTTATTAAAATACACTGAAAACAACCGGAGTTATTATTACAATCATGTGGTCACTGAATTCGAAAAAATAATTCATTTAGAAAACGACACTGTTGTAAACCTATGGTTCGAAGAAGATTTGTTTTGCCAGGTCAATTTATGGTTTTGCTGTTTTTTATTAAATAAAAAAAACGTCAAAAATATTTTTTTGATCCGACCACTCAGCAGCGACTGGAGGGGGTTCGGAGGATTAAACAAAAATGAATTAATCGCTTCTTTTGACTATCGAAAAAAATTAAACCAAAAATCCCTTGAACATTTGTCGAAATGCTGGAAAGCCTTTAAAAATCAATGACTTTGCACAATTAAAAGAACTTTCCTTTCTCGACCTCGACAACTTTCCTTTTTTGCCCCAAGTCATCCAGGCACACCTCGAAAGATTCCCAATTAAAAATAAAAAAGGAAAACCGGAACGAATTATTTTACAAATAATGGAAGAATTAAATACAGTGGAATTTGGAAAAATTTTTCTTGAATTTTCCAAAAGAGCAGGGATATATGGTTTTGGGGATTTACAGGTTAAGAGGATTTTTGAAACGGTGAACGGCGAGCGATGATCGGAAATTAATTATTATTTCTTTTTCATTTTGAGTGTAGTAAGAATTTAAAATCAGATTTAACGGAAACAAATTTTATTTTAATTTTTATAAAAATGTTGCAGAACAATTTGAAAATAGCGTGGCGTAGTTTGACCCGCCACAAATTATACAGCCTGATCAATGTGCTTGGCCTCGGTTTCGGCATCGGTTGTTTTTTATTGATTGCTTTGTTCGCCGTGGATGAAATGACGTTTGACAAATTTCATAAAAACGCAGATCATATTTACCGGGTCGTTCAGCACCGGGAAACACCCGATGGGGGAGAACAGCATTTTGGTGCCGTTTCCTACAATATCGCCAGTTCGGCCCGAACGGAAATTCCGGGCGTAGAATACAGCAACCGGATGTTGATGTGGGGGCGGGCAGTACTGCGGAACCCTGAAAACCAGCGGGGGTTTTACCAGCCATTTTTAACGTCGGAAAATTCGATGTTTCAGATTTTCGATTTTCCTTTTGTGGCCGGCGACCCCAAGACGGCCCTCGCAGAACCCAACACCGTGGTTCTGTCAGAAGAAATGGCCCGAAGGTTTTTTATTGATGAAAATCCCATTGGTAAAATATTGCGCAGCGACCGCGGCATGGATTTACAAGTGACCGGCGTTTTTAAAAATATCCCAACCAACTCGCACCTGCAATTTGAATCGCTGGTTTCACATGCCACCATTGAGGCGCAACCTTGGTTCGACGAGGATGTTACCGGGGAATGGGCTTCCCAAAATTGGGGAACTTATCTGTGCCTGACCCCAGGAACTGACCCCGGTCCGATCGGCAAACAACTGACTGCTTTCGCAGAAACGCGGGCTCAGCAGGACCGCCCCTTTACCGGCCAGCTTACCTTGCAACCGCTGTCAGACATACATTTCGGATCGGCGGACATCCAAAGAGAATTGAATGAAAACAAAAGCACTTATACCTACCTCTATATTTTTGGGCTGATTGGCCTTTTTATCCTCGGTATCGCCTGTATCAATTACATCAATCTGGCGACGGCCCGCTCTTCTAAATACAGCCGGGAAGTAGGCGTGCGGAAAGTGGTGGGCGCCGAGGTCGGGCAACTGTTCAGCCGGTTCATGTCTGAAAGTTTTCTGTTGACCTTACTGGCTTTTGTGCTGGCCGTTGGACTGGTGCAGGTGGCCATGCCCTGGTTCAACGAATTTACCGGCAAAACACTGACCCTTCATCCGGCCGCCTCTGGCTGGACCTTTCCGATTTTACTCTCTGTCGTCTTGTTGGTGAGTTTAGCGGCGGGGAGCTACCCTTCGGTGTATCTATCGCGTTTTCGACCCTCCGTAGTTTTGAAAGGAAAAGACAATGGTAAAAAAGGCCAGCGCGGCTACTTGCGGCAAGGATTAGTGGTGCTGCAGTTTTCCCTATCCATCCTGATGATTATCGGAACCATGGTGGCCTGGCAGCAAATGAATTTTGTGCAAAACCAGGACCTTGGCTTCAATCAGGAGCAGATGATCGTGGTCGACATCAACAGTGGGCAGGTCAGAAATGGTTTTGAAACCATCCGCAACGGCTATAGCCAACTACCTGCTGTCCAGTCAGTTGCGGTGAGCAGCCGGGTGCCGGGAGAATGGAAACAGCTGTTACAGACCGAGGTACGCCCGCCCGGCAAATTTGCCGAAAGAGGCCCCACCCCCTGGTTCATCGGCGCCGATGAGTACTTTTTGGAAACATTTGAGATCGAATTGATCAATGGCCGAAATTTCGACCCGACCCGACTGGCAGATTCTGCTGCGGTCATTTTGAACGAGCAGGCAGCTACCGCCATGGGCATCAAAGAAGCCAACGAACAAGAGGTACTGATCGTTAGCCGCATCAACAACGGTTCGGAACGGGTATTCGACGAACCCTTTCGGGCCAAGGTCATTGGCATCACCAAAGATTTTAATTTCCAATCCTTATATGAGCCGATTGCTCCGCTCGTTCTGGGCAACTGGAACAATCCGATCCAGTCCATCGACTATTTTACCGCACGTATTTCACCTGAAAATGTGGAAGCGACCATCGCACAAATGACCGACATTCTACACGCAGTAGATCCCGAACAGATTTTTGAATACCATTTTCTGGATGACCAAATTGCCAATTTCTACGAAGCCGATAATCGCCGGAGTCAGTTGTTCACCATCGCAGCACTTTGTGCCATCTTCATCGCTTGCCTCGGCTTGTTCGGCCTGGCGGCGTTCATGGCAGAGCAACGCACCAAGGAAATCGGCATTCGCAAAGTGCTGGGCGCTTCAACGTCCGGCATAGTAGGCTTGCTCTCCAAAGATTTTTTGAAATTGGTGTTGATTGCCCTGGTCATCGCTTCGCCACTCGGCTATTATTTTATGGGAGAATGGTTACAGGATTTTGCCTACCACATCAAGGTGCAGTGGTGGGTGTTTGTATTGGCAGGCTCACTGGCCATGTTGGTAGCATTTCTGACGGTTAGTTTTCAGAGCATCAAAGCGGCGCTGGCAAATCCGGTGAATAGTTTACGGAGTGAATGATTTTTCACGTAAACAATTTTTTTCAACACCGAGCGAGACACGGAGCTACACAGAACTGTATTTTTCTCTGTGTCCCCGTGTATCGGTGTTGAAAAAATGGAACAGCCATTGTCCGGCCTCATCGATCAGGCCCGCAGCCTGATCTTCTCCGCCATCGGTTCCCGGCAGGAAGGCGCGCAGATAATAAAGATGTCGCGGTAACTTTTGGCCATTGGGTCAACGGGCTGAATGGGCGTTGCGTAATGCCAGTACGTACGGTCGTCCAGCATGAGCAATTCGCCTGGTTGCAAAATGTGGTCAAACACCACTCGCACCCCTTTGTCGAAGGAGAGCTGTGAAGCGCCCCCGGAAACATTGTGGCGGTCTACGCACATCATTCCAATGAAGTTGGTCCCGTCCTGGTGCCATCCTTCCACGGCCGGCAGCCCGGTCATCCCGGCAGTGCAGGTGATTCGTTGTGCCTGGAACAAAATTTCATCCTGATAGGTCAGCTGGCAGTTTCGGGCGAAGGTGCGAACAATATGGTTGATCTCCGGGCGGATATTTCCCTGTGGATCAAAAGCTGGATAATGCCGGGTAATGCCACCATGCGTAGGATTGTGATCAGTCGCCTGAAACAAAGGGCCGTGAGGCTGCCGCACGACCATATTTCCGTTGACCCGGTAGCGGGCGATTTCTTTGTACCGGAAACCTTCTTTTAAATAAGGATCACGAGTCAGTCCGGTGAATTGATTTTTAATTTTAGGGAGATGGAGGTTTGGTGCGAGGTTACGGAGTTTTGCTTCTTGAAATGTTGGGGTTGTCATGATCTTGGTTTTTTTTATGAGTCAAAAAATTAAATTGTATTTCGGAACAAATATTTAGCAAAATTTTCTTTCAGAAAATAAGCAATGAGTGAGGCGGGAAATTTGAGAAGTGAAATTGCATACAACTATTCTGCCCATTGGATGACAAACCAATTGTAGTTATTACTGTTTGGATTTCAATTGTAACTTTCTAACGAGACAAAATGAAAACCGTCACCCATTTCCTGTTACTTATATCTTTTTTATCCATATGCCCGAATTCCCTAATGGCGCAGACATTCAACGGGCAGGGCAACCTGGCAGTCCCTCCTACCGGAACAGTTGGTATTACCACTTCTGACGTTTCCGTTTCGGGTATCGGGGAGCTTGGAGGTTGTGCAGAAATAGACAATGTGACGATCGACCTGGTGCATACCTGGGATGGCGATTTAGGCATCTTTTTACAAAGTCCCAGTGGCTCCATCCTCGAACTGAGTTCTGGAAATGGAGGCGCCGGCGACAACTATCAGGTTACTTCCTTCAGCGATGCAGCGGGCATCTTTATTACCGACGGCGTTCCGCCTTTCAACGGTGGCTTTCGACCGGAAGGCAGACAAACGGATTTCAACTGTCCCTGCTCGAATGCACCGGCCCTTGGCACTTTTACTTTTGAAAATACCTTTTCAGGTGAAAATGCAGATGGCACGTGGCAACTAATCATCAATGATTATGTCGGTGCAGATGTCGGAACCCTCAATAGCTGGAGCATTACTTTTACCAATACGGGTTCTGGCCCCCCTGCCAATCCGGCTGCACTGGAGGCGTGTGGTTCAGGTGGTGTTGCAACTTTCGACCTGACCGAAGCTGATAACACGGTCAATGGTGGCAGTGGCGCGCCAGTCAGCTGGTTTACGGATATAAATGGAAATGACCCCATTAACGACCCAACCAATTATGTTAGCGGCAACGGAACGGTTTACGCAGTGGTGGGAACCGGCTGCGCATCCGACCCCGTGGCGGTCACCCTGACGGTCAATTTAGCACCAAATGCTTCGCCCTATCCGCTGGATGGATGTGATGACGGCACCGGCATTGGAACATTTGACCTGACCGTCATCGAAAATTTTGTAAACCTGTCCACCGGAAATCCAGTTTCCTGGTTCACGGACCCAAATGCAACAATTCCGATCACTGACCCGGCCAATTTTCAATCGGGCGAAGGGATTGTTTATGCAGTCGTCAGCAATGGCAATTGTGAATCGGCTCCGGTAGAAATCACCTTGAACCTTGTACCTACCCCAACAATCGCCAATTCAAGTATTTCGCCCGATCCACTTTCTGTATGTGGAACCGGTGCCACCATTTTTGTTACTTTCAGTATGCCAGAAGCCAATGTAGCATTTGATGTGACGATGGAGTATGGCAATCCAACAAGTGGTTATCAGACCTACGTCGGGGTCAATGTTTTTGATGGAAGCACGGTGCCGTTTGTCATTTCGGAAACGACAGAATTCATTCTCACTTCAGTTTCGGTTCAGTTGAACAATGCCAATTGTTCGGTAACTTTTGCCAACCCAGTCACCGTGACCGTCACCATCATTGCACCGCCTGATCTGACATTGATCAACACTCCAACCATATGCACCGGAGAAACAACTGACCTGAGTACGGCCGTCATCACCAGTTCCAGTTTGCCGATTACATTTCATACGGCGACCCCACCAAATATCAACAACCAATTGCCCACCCCGGTCGTCAGTCCTGTTGCCACAACGACTTACTATGCGTTTGTGGACGGTGGCGCTGGCTGTACGGCAGAGTTGCCGGTGACAGTCACGGTCGATCAACCGGCCACACCCCAGTTGGCCACTACGGATGTTTGTGAAAACGAAACCAGTTTCGATCTGACCACCTTGCAAGATCCCAATTTTCCCAACGGTACCTGGTCTGGCCCAGGAGTAACCGGCAATGCTTTTAACGCGACGGGGCAAACCGGGAATGTAACACTGACCTATCAGCCCTCCGCTACTTGTACCGATCCGGGTTCGACGACCGTCTCTATATTGCTTTTAGGCACTCCCGTGCTGGGTAGCGATGAAATCTGTGCCGATGAAGGAAACTATGATTTGACCCAACTGCAAGACCCCGCATTTCCAAATGGTGTATGGAGCGGGCCGGGGGTAACGGGCAATTCTTTTTCGGCATTTGGTTTGAGTGGCCAGGTCAATCTCACCTTTGATGCAGACGGCGACTGCAACGTAAACGCGGCCACAATTGTGGACATCATCCCAAATGTGCAGCCCATACTCGGGTCCATCTCACTTTGCGAAAATGATCCACCACTTGATCTTGGCACTTTGGCCGACCCGCTTTACCCTGTAGGTATTTGGTCAGGCCCCGGTGTAAACGGGAATTTTTTTAGCCCTGCCAACCAATCGGGTTTGGTAATCCTAAATTTTTTGGCAAATGAATCATGTGCCTCGCTGGCCAGCACCCAGGTAGAAGTTTTGCCATCCACTACTCCCCAATTATCCACGGCTGACGTATGTGAGGAGGTCACGAATTTTGACCTGACCACCCTGCAAGACCCCATTTTTCCCAACGGTACCTGGAGTGGCCCCGGTGTGGCGGGAACTATTTTCAATGCCAACGGGCAGAGTGGAAATGTTTCTCTCACCTTTAGTCCAAGCGATCCATGCACCTTGCCGGCCAATACATCCATCAATATCCAACCATTGCAAACGCCCCTGCTCAGCAGCGGCAATGTCTGTGAAAACGAAACCTCATTTGACCTTATACAACTGCAAGACCCAGCATTTCCAGTGGGCGTATGGAGTGGTCCCGGTGTCAACGGAAATACTTTTTCAGCGGTGGGTCAAAGTGGATTGGTTAATCTTGTGTTTGATCCAAGTGACGACTGCTCGTTGGCTGCCACAACTGCCATCCTGATCAATCAGGCGCCTTCCGTAAGTATGATTGTTACTGATTGTTCCACCAACAATCTGACCTATACCGTCAGTTTCAACATTGCCGGAGGCGATCCAAATAGTTATTTAGTGAACGGGCAGCCCAGCAGTGCAACTTTCACCTCTGCCCCCATTAACAGTGGCGTCCCATATGATTTCGAAATTACGGATGCAAACGGATGCAATCCTGCTTCTGTTTCTGGCATTTTCAATTGTGATTGCACCACTTTTGCCGGAACCATGGATTTGACAAACAGCCCTTTCTCTATTTGCAACGGAGATATCATCACGGCCGCTTACAATAATGACCCAGTCTTGGAAGGAGACGACGTTTTGGTATTTGTACTGCATGATGCCAGTGGGGCGACACTGGGCAATGTGTTGGCCATCAATACTGCTCCAGTATTTGGCTTTCCGGCCAGCGGGCAGTTGGGCACGACCTATTATGTCAGTGCAGTGGCAGGCAATGGTGATGGGACGGGCAGCTTCGACGACGGCGATGGTTGTCTGTCGGTGGCAGCCGGTGTTCCGGTTATTTTTTATGAAACAACAGCCAGCATCGGCGATGTCAGTGCATCCTGCGCCTCGGAGTGTTTCGACCTGCCACTTTTATTTACGGGCATTGCCCCATTTGACTTTACTTATGAAATAGAAACAGCGGATACCAACAGCACTGAAATATTTTCCACCAATCAAACAAATTCCACGCTGACTATCTGTCCATCTGACTGGAACGTGGCAGACGGAACGATCAATATCGCCCCTATCAACATTTCAGATCTCAACAACTGTAACACTGGTTTGAGCAGTTTGGATGAAATAGTTGTGGAAGTGATTCCTGCCGCACAGTCATTCCTATCACCGACGCTTTGTAACGGGGAAACAATCACCGTGCAAGGTGAAACCTTTTCAGCGGCCAACCCAAATGGCACCATCGTCATTCCCAATGGATCTGTACAGGGATGCGATTCTACCATAGTCGTTCAGGTGAATGTTCTTCCGCCAGTGACCGGCGTTTTCGCTCCGACATTGTGCCCTGGCACTGTCCTCAATATTAACGGAACGGCTTATAGCCAGCTCAATCCGTCCGGGGTAGAGATTTTGCCCAATGCCAGCGTAAATGGATGTGATTCAACAGCGTTCATTGCACTTTCTTTTGATTTTGCGATCGGAGATGATATTGCTCCGACATTATGTCCGGGCGAGAGCATCGAGGTGAACGGGACGATCTATGACGAAACCAATCCAACCGGCACGGAGATTTTGCAAAACGGAAGCGTATTTGGTTGTGACAGTATTGTCGACGTTAATTTGAACTTCCACCCCATCGCAAATGGCGCATTTATGCAAACCCTTTGCGCAGGTGGCAATGCCATCGTCAATGGAACAATTTATAATGAAAACAATCCAACGGGGACAGAGGTGCTTCCCGGCGCCAGCGTCAACGGCTGTGATTCAATGATCAGTGTGAACCTGACTTTCAGCGACGTGGTATCCTCGACTTTAGACCAAATCCTTTGCCCCGGCGAAAACCTGACCGTGAACGGAACCATCTATGATGAGAACAACCCGTCCGGCACTGAGCTTTTGACTGGCGCCAGCATCAACGGCTGTGATTCACTGATCAGTGTGAACCTGACTTTCAGCGACGTGGTATCCTCGACTTTAGACCAAATCCTTTGCCCCGGCGAAAACCTGACCGTGAACGGAACTATCTATGATGAGAACAACCCGTCCGGAACTGAGCTTTTGACTGGCGCCAGCATCAACGGCTGCGATTCACTGATCAGTGTGAACCTGACCTTCAACGATGTGCCATCCTCCACTTTTAACCAAACGCTTTGCCCCGGCGAAAGCCTGATCGTAAACGGAACCACCTATGATGAGAACAACCCGTCCGGAACTGAGCTTTTGACGGGTGCCAGCATCAACGGCTGCGATTCACTGATCAACGTGGACCTGATTTTTAACGATAACGCAACTTCTTTTATCAACTTAACTTTTTGTCCGGGGGAGAGCATCACCGTAAACGGCACAGAATACGACGAGAACAATGTGAGTGGAGTCGAAATAATACCGGGCGGTGCAGTGACCGGCTGTGACTCAGTCATTTCAATATCATTGAATTTCAACGATGTAGCTCTCAATTCAATCGAACAGACACTTTGTGAAGGCACCTCGATCACCGTCAACGGAACCATTTACAGTGCCATGAACCCGACCGGCGTTGAAACCATTCCCAATGGCAGTGTGCTTGGTTGCGACAGTGTCATCCAAGTGAATCTGGACTTCTATCCGACAGCAATCGGCAACTTCACAACCACCCTCTGCGCAGGAAGTAGCGTCGTTGTCAACGGAACGGAATACAATGAATCGAACCCTGTGGGTACAGAAATATTGACTGCCGAAAGTGTAAATGGCTGTGACTCCCTGGTCAATATTTCACTTTCATTCAACGATGCGGTCAGTTTCGACTTAGTTCAAACTTTGTGCGAAGGAGAATTTTTGGAAATCAATGGAACCATTTATGATGAAAACAACCCGGCTGGCACAACGGTGTTCACGGGTGGGTCGGCGGCTGGATGTGATTCCATTGTGCAGGTTTTATTGACCTTTTTGCCTGCAACTGAATTTACCCTTTCGCAAACACTGCCCGCCGGCAGCAGCATTGAAGTAAACGGAACTGTTTATGATCAATCTAATCCAAGCGGCGTAGAGATATTGAACAATCAGGCTGCGAACGGCTGTGATAGCATCGTGACTGTCCTGCTCGATTTTTTCTCCGAAGAAATCAACATCGTGGCGGAGACCATTTCCCCGACGTGTGAGGGTGACGCCGACGGACAAATCATCATCAGTGCAATTGAAGGAGGTAGCGCCCCCTATCTTTTTTCATTAAATGTTGTACCGCCAACACCCGTCAACGACCTGCCTTTTGTTCTGCAAAACCTGCCCCCCGGCAATTATGAGCTGACAATCAGCGATGCAAATGGTCTGGAAGCGACCACGGAATTGATTGTTCCGGAAGCTACCCCAATATTGCTTGAGCTGGGCGATGACCAGGAAGCATTTTTAGGCGACGATCTTGCTTTGGCCGCCTCCACAAATATTTTACCCACGGAAATCGTCTGGACGCCGGACACTTTTCTTTCTTGTACGAATTGCCTTGATCCGCAAATTGAACAACCCACTGAATCAACTACCTACTCGCTGACCATCGTTGATGAAAATGGCTGTTCGGCCAATGATGAAATTTCCATCGTGAT
This sequence comes from Bacteroidota bacterium, assembly GCA_039819485.1. GTDB lineage: Bacteria > Bacteroidota > Bacteroidia > Chitinophagales > Saprospiraceae > UBA6168. The sequence goes on from JBCBRY010000031.1 coordinate 15,528, forward strand.
CAGGAAAAATCGCCGGGTTTTTATTCCAAATGTTTTCAGCCCCAACGGAGATGGAGCCAACGATGAGTTCACTGTTTTTTCCGACGACAATGTGGCCGTTGTCCGCAGCATGCGCATTTTTGACCGCTGGGGCAACCAGGTTTTTGAGAACACCGGGTTTTCCCCAAATGATCTCTCCACGGGTTGGGATGGTCGCTACAGAGGCGATGAAATGGACAGCGCTGTGTTTACTTATTTTACGGAAGTAGAATTTGTGGATGGTGCAATTGTCATGTACAAAGGCTCCGTGACCTTAGTCAGATAATCTCCTCTGGTCTTTTCTACAACCTTTACTATGCTTGTTAGTTCTTAACTTTGCCGCCCCAAAATTCTAATCTTAGCTTAACAATCCTAAACACATGAAAAAACTTCTCTTCACCTTTATTGCGATCAGCTTTAGCATACCATTTGTTTTTTCCCAACAAACTTCCAATCACGGTAAGGCATTCGAAGGTCTGGACAATATTTTACCGAGCGCAACACCTTACCGGGGCATAGACGGAGCCCCCGGGCCTGAGTATTGGCAACAAAGAGCCGATTACGAAATCGAATGTACCCTCGATCCGGAAAACCTCAGACTGGACGGACAAGAACTGATCACCTATTACAACCAATCACCCCACACACTCAAATACCTCTGGCTGCAACTGGATGAAAACCAGCACCAGGGCCACCTCGACCATCACCATTTTAACGCCAGTTCGATTGAAGATGAAATGAACGAAAAAGCATTGCTGATGCTGGAGGTCTGGAACGAGGACAACAAACATGGCCATAATATCACCAGAGTGACCGATGAAAATGACCAGCCTTTGGAATACACCATAAATGGAACAATGATGCGAGTCGACCTACCGGAAAAACTCAAACCAGGCGAATCATTTTCTTTCATTATCGACTGGCACTATTACATCACCGACCGCAAGGGAGCTTTCCGCGGGCGTGGCGGATATGAATATTTCGAAGACAACGACAATTATCTTTTTACCATAACACAATGGTTTCCAAGACTTTGTGTTTACAGCGACGTAGAAGGATGGCAGAACAAGCAGTTTACAGGTCGCGGTGAATTTGCCCTCACCTTCGGTAATTATGTGGTAAAAATGACCCTCCCCGATGACTATGTCGTCGGCTCTACCGGCGAATGCCTCAACTACTCTTCGATGCTGACCCCGACACAACTAAATCGGTATGAGAAAGCAAAAACGGCCAAAGAACCGTTAAAGATCATCACGCTGGAAGAAGCCAAAGCCAACGCCAACAACAAAAAAAGCAAGAACCTGAAAACATGGATCTACAAGGCAGACAATGTACGTGATTTTGCCTGGACGGCCAGCCGCAAATTTGTGTGGGACGCCATGCCACACTACAATGAAGACGGTAAGCGCGTGATGTGCATGAGCTATTACCCAAAGGAAAGCTATCCCATCTACAGCCGCTATTCTACCAAGGCAGTAGAACTGACGCTGCGTACCTACTCCAAGTACTCCATCCCCTACCCTTATCCGGTCGCGATTTCCGTGGAAGCCGCCAATGGGATGGAGTACCCGATGATATGCTTTAACTTCGGCCGTGCAGAAGAGGACGGTACTTATACCGAGCGCAATAAGAACGGTGCCATCTCCGTCATCGTGCATGAAGTGGGCCACAACTACTTTCCGATGATCATCAACAGCGACGAGCGAAAATGGTCCTGGATGGATGAAGGCATCAATACCTTCGTGCAGTTTTTGGCCTTGTCTGAATTTGACAATAACTGGTCACACCGTCGCGGTCCAGCTCACAAAATCACCAATTATATGAGCGATGATCCCAACCGGCTGGAACCGATCATGACCCAGAGCGACAACATCGTGCAGTTTGGGATGAACGCATATGCCAAACCCGCCACCGGTCTGAATATTTTGCGCGAAACGATCATGGGCCGGGAACTGTTCGATATGGCTTTTAAAGAATATTGTGAGCGCTGGGCATTCAAGCACCCGACCCCTGCCGACTTTTTCCGAACAATGGAAGATGCTTCGGGCGAGGACCTGGACTGGTTTTGGAGGGGCTGGTTTTATGGTATCGATGCGGTGGATATTTCAATGGACTCCGTCACCTGGTACCAGGCCGATTTAGAAAATGATCCGGAAAAAATAGTATCCTCTGAAACGATCAAAAAAGAAAAACCTTTCGATGATATTGCCAAAATCAGGAACAAGGAATCGGGTATGGAATTCGATGTAGACAAAGACCCGGAACTGGTCGATTTTTATACCACCTACCGGCCGTGGGAAACCGAGGATTCCGTGCAGGTAAAAAAGACCGAAAAAATTACTTTTTCGAAAAAAGAAAAAGAAAAAAAATACAGCGGAAAAAATTACTATGAATTAAAATTTTCCAACCACGGCATGGTGATGCCCGTTATTCTGGAATGGACCTTTGAAGATGGCACCACTGAAATTGAACGCATTGCTGCAGAGGTTTGGCGGAAAAATGAAAATGAGTTCAAAAAAGTATTTGTCAAAAATAAAAAAGTGGAAAAAGTTCGCCTTGACCCGTTCCGCGAAACGGCAGATATTAATGAAACCAATAATACTTCGCCAGTACCAGATACACCCGAACTCTTCAAAGTATACAAAGAAAACAAAGTGCAGAAAACGTTGAACCCAATGCAACGTGCAAAAGGAAAAGTAAAGCCTTGATCAAAATAAATTGAATTGAAAAGCAAAATGAAAAATTTTTCATTTTGCTTTTCAATTCAATTTGCATTTCCTGCCCGTATCTTTAGCCACAAAAAAACATGCGCCTCATATCGATTCTATCATTTTTTTTATTTCCCATCTTTATTTTTTCACAGACGGAGAAAGGAAGTGTTTTATTTAACCTGAATGGACATTTGAGGCACAACGAAAGTTTTGGCAAAAATGCCTACCGGGGAAATATGTCGATGAAAGCGGGCTATTTCTTTGCTGACAACCTGCTTTTTGGTGCAAAGTACGAACCTTATTACGCCATTAATTATCTCAATAATTCCAATTTCCACATCCTTGGCCAAGGACTTTTCTCTCGATATTACTTTGGAAAAAACAGGAACAAACAATTCTTCCAAACGGAATTGAATCAGATGAGATTCACTTCCTCTGTGAAGCGGTTGGAAGGGAATATCGGACTGGGATATTCTTTTTTTATTTCTGACAATGTTGCACTTGAATTCCTGGCGAACTTCAACCTTTATCAAAAAGAGGTTGACTCGTATTCATTTTTTCAACCCATTGACTTCATTAGGCCAGAGTATTATGCACGTCAACAAAGACTCGAATTTTTCTTAGGATTAAATTTTTATTTATTTACGAATAAAAATAAAGACGATAAAAATGAGCGGCAGCCACTTTGTGAGCGATATTTAAAAAAAGGAAATAAATCAATTGGGGTCAGCGGGAAATTGACCATCGAAGACTTAGATTATAATGGCGTATTTGAAAAATCAAAATTTATTACAGACGGGATCAGAAGACGTCACCGAATTTTTGGCTTTGGTTCTTTATCTTTAAACAGTGGCCGTCCCAATTTTAAAATTTATACTTTATCACATGATTTTTTCATGCCGCTATTTAACCGGTTTTATTTCGTTCCTTCTTTTGGGCTGGGCCCCATGATCAATTATGTTGACGGGTTGTCAAATTTCTATTTTGGAATAAACGCAAACAGCCATTTGGGATTCAATTATTTTTTTAATAATGCGAATATTGGAGCTGGATTCTCGTTTGAACTGTTCCGCTATTTCGACGGTTTTAGGGGAACTGATATAACCACCAATTTATTCCTGGAAAGTGAAATATTTATCACCGAAAATTTAGCTATTCATCCGATTTTATATTATGCCGTCAGTGACGAACCGACTATTCTTTATTTTTTTGAAAATGATAGATTTCCAACAGTGCATGGCATTCGGTTACAATTTGGAGTTGGCTATTATTTTTGATTGATTGAATAACGACCGGTAACTCTTTTTCATTTTTAACTTTTTACTTAGCACTTTTTCCCTAACTTCGCACCGAAATTGGTGGCAGGCATAACGTTGCCAGCCTTAATAGGGAACCCGGTGAAAATCCGGGGCAGTCCCCGCTGCTGTAAGCTTTTTTTAATGGTGAATGGTTAACGTTCAACAAATAACATTCGCCAATTTTTTGACAATAAGCCACTCGGTTTATATTTCGGAATAACCAGCCTGCCAATTGTAGACTGATTAACTGCCAACCAAACCGGGGAAGGTGTCAAACAAAGCGAGCCAGAAGACCTGCCAATTTTGTATTTCATTCACAAGGAGCTTTCGGGTGAAAAGCTGGGATGAAACGTAGCCGGCAGGGAGGTTTCTATGCTTATCCATGACCCCCAATGGCGGTGCTGTAATCTTTCCTACGTTTCCTTTCCTGTTTTCATTCCTTTTGGCTTCGCCATGTTAACCGACGGTTGAACAAAGGCCTTGGAAATATTGTGCAGTCTGCTTGGCGGGCGGTGTTAACACTCGCAGCGCTAACACCGCTGTGCCCATGCCTGCCCGTCTGTGCCCAATCCAATTTAACGGACACAACAGTACTCCAGACCGTCGAAATAATTGCTGCTCCCATACGTCAGAACACGACTGGCGAACGCCAGGAAACATGGCCAAATGAAACCCTGAAAATCCATCGGTCAAATAACCTCGGCCAGCTTCTCTCCAGCCAAAATGGCGTTTTCGTAAAAAGTTATGGCCTGGGTAGTTCAGCAACGACCTCTATCCGTGGTGGAAGCGCAGGTCACACCCAGGTAATCTGGAATGGTCTGCCGATCCAGAACCCAATGCTGGGGCAGTTGGATTTCTCTTTGATACCTGTAAATTTTGTCGATCAACTTTCGGTTTCGTACGGCGGCAACACGGCCACCTGGGGCAGCGGAGCCATTGGTGGAACGATATTCCTTAGCAACCAACCCGCTCATAATGAAGGATTTAGAATAAGCACCAGGGGAGAAATTGGCAGTTTTGGCTGGTGGGACCAGCAGGTCAATTTAAATTTTGGAAACAAAAAATTAAAGCAATCTATCCGTTATTTTCACCAGGAAGCAGAGAATGATTTTACCTATTTTGTCAGCTCTAATCAACCGGAGCGGCGACAAACAAACGCAGCGGTGAACCAAAATGGATTGCTCCATGAATTGTATTGGCAGCCCACCGCCAATCAGCAATTATCCACCCATGTCTGGTTACAGGAGACGGACCGGGAAATCCCACCCAGAACGGTGCAGACCAGAAGTGAAGCAAAGCAATCTGATCGGTTTATCAGGACTTCGATCAATTGGAAACGAACGGGTGAGAAAAGTATACTTTCCGCTCGTGGTGGCCTGTTTCGGGAAGAGCAGGACTATATGGACCCATTTGCCGGTGTCGACTCGGAAAATGACTTTTGGAAAGCGATCGGAGAAGTGGACCAGCAATGGCAATTTTCGGCCGATCAAAAATTACAGGTGGGCATCAACCATACCTGGCTGCAATCCGACGCAGGTGCATATGGACGAACCCGCCAACAAAACCGGAGTTCCGCGTTTGCCATGTTCCGGCAACGGACAGGAATTGGTGAGTTGCAGGTAAATGTTCGTCAGGAATTGGTCGACGATGAACTTGCACCGATTGTTCCGGGCATTGGTTTGGAATCGCAATTAAATGATTGGCTTTTATTAAAATCAAAAGTCACTAGAAATTACCGGTTGCCAACCTTAAACGATTTGTACTGGCGACCAGGCGGCAACGAAAACCTGCGGCCCGAAAACGGCTGGAGCGAAGAAATTGGAGTGGCCTTAAATCTTTCCAAATTATTTAAATTAAAAAACGATGGCAATAAAACTTATTCCATCACTGCCTTTAACCGAAATATTAACGACTGGATTCAATGGGCGGTTATTGAAGGACAAAACTTTTTCTCTCCTCATAATATCACCAAAGTCTGGAGCCGTGGAATCGAGCAGAGACTTAATTTAAATTATTCTTTAAATAAAATAAAATTACAGATAAATGGCGGACATGATTTAATTCATTCAACCTATCAGGAAGCAGTGGAAGTACCGCGGTTTGCAAAAGGCGAACAATTGGCGTTTACGCCTGTCCACCAATGGTTTGGCAGTTTTTTAATAAAATATAAAAATGCTGTTTTTTCATACCAGCATAAATATACCGGCAAAACCGGCACTTTAAATTTTTCGGAATTGCCAGCGTATCATCTCGGACAGCTATATCTCGACTATTTTTTCACTTTTGACAAATTCAAACTCCAATTATTTTTTCGTACAGAAAATATTTGGGACACTGATTATGAAGTCATTGATTTTCGGGCAATGCCAGGACGGCATTTTCGGACGGGATTAACTTTAGAATTATTTAAAAAATTAAACAATAAAAACTAAAGGATTCAAATAAGTGATGATCACTTACAGGAATTAACAAAAATGATCATCACTATTTTTTAACCATTTTTTGATTTTAATAAATAAGAAAGTGCCTGTACAAAAATATGGACGCTAAAAATGACACTTTTCTTTTGGCAAATGTTTGATTTCCAAAATTCAAGACTCATTTTTAAACAAAGAAAAAGTGTCATTTTTTTTGATCTCTTACTACGTTAAATCACCAATAATTATGAAAAAAACATTTACCTTTTTATTCTGCATGGCCGTTAATTGTTGCCTTTTTTCTCAAATTGCTGATTTCGAAAACTTCAATCTGGGTACCGATAGTTTTTTGAACGGCAGCGATGGAAATGGTGGCTTTGAATCGGGCGGTTACTTTTTCCCTAACAATTATGGCGTTTATGGTCCGTATGAATTTTGGGATGGCTGGTCCATTTCCTCGATGACAGATGCGACGACACCTGGCCTGGGCAATCAATATAGTGCCATTACCGGAGCAGGTGCTGATGGTTCTGACACGTATGCGGTGTCATATGTCTTTGGAGAATCAGTCATTAAGATGCACTTGATGGAAGACGATTTTACTTTTCCAATGAGCATGCAGGTCACCAATTCTACGTGGGCCTACTTCAGCATGCTGGAAGGCGATGGTATTGCAAACAAGTTTGGAGGATTAGATGGCAATGCCCCTGACTTCTTCCTCTTGACGATCAAGGGCTACGTCAACGGGCAGCTCACCAGTGATTCCATCGATTTCTATTTAGCCGACTATCGCTTCGACAATAATTCACTGGACTACATTGTGGACGAATGGACTGAAATAGACCTGATGCCGCTCGGCCACGTGGATAGCCTCGCCTTCACCATGAATTCTTCCGATACCAGTTCCTTTGGCTTCAATACGCCGGCTTATTTTTGTATGGACAATTTGCAGCTGGGCATTATTGAAAACACCAATGAAGAATTAAGCAACGTAGATGTGCAGCTGTTTCCCAACCCTACTGCTGACGTCCTGTTTATCGACTGGAACGAAAACTTGCAGGCTGAGGCATTTATTTTTTCAGCCAGTGGGCAATTGGTGAAACAAATTCCTCTTAATCATGGAACCCAGAAAATAGTGGTTGAAGATTTTCCTGGCGGCATGTATTATGTAAAAATACAGACGGATGAAGGCTGGGCAATGCGCCGGTTTGTTAAAAATTAGATGTACTGATTTACCATCTTAAGAGCAGCCCCGGCGGTAACACCGTTTTAGAACGAACGGTGTTACCGCTAAACCGAAAATCATTCAACAATTAGGCAAGAGAGCAGTACAGCAATACCCCTATTTAGCCATATATTTGTCTTAAAACAAATAAAAATGGACAATACCTCTACACAACCGCAAAATCCAGAACAGGAGGAAGTAATCACCATCTCCAAAAAAGAATTTTTATCAAACTATACTGGAATTCAGGGCGGGTACAAGTATGAATGGAACAACGGCATTGTGGAAAAATCCAAAGACATGAGCCAGTACGTAAACGGCGTGTTTGTCAGAATCCTTCAGACTTTCGCCCACACGGAAGCCTATCGGTCGGGCGGTGGCATCATTTCGCAAGTCAGGATGAGCCTTCCCCCCAACCAGGTCCGCCAGCCGGAAATTGCATTTTACACCAAAGAGATGATCATGAAAGAGAGCAAAGAAAGCAGAGCTTCCTGGGTGGCAGAAATAGTAGCGGCACCTGACCATAATGAACGAGTGGCCGGAAGAGTGGCCGAATATTTCAATGGCGGGGCACAATCCGTCTGGATCATTTTGCCGGAATCGAAACAGGTGGAGGTTTTCACCGCACCAGCACAGAAAACCACTCATAGCGGACCATCTGTTTGCAGTGCGGCTCCAGCTATCGATGGCCTGGAGATTCCGGCCGAACAATTGTTTGCATGAAAATAAGAAGGCTGAAATATGCATTGGTACTTGCGGGGTTTTTGATCTCTGGCGTTTCGCACGGCCAACTCCCCAACGGATGGGAAATTTTTGAAAAAACGACTTTCAAAAAAACATTCGTCAAAGAGTATGGCATGTTCATGACCTGGCCCGACTTCAAAGAAGATGTACTGCAATACCAGGGGAAAGAAATCATGCTGATGGGATATATAATTCCGACGGCTGACGCAGGTGGGTTTGAAGGTGTCATTCTTTCCAAATACCCGTATGCCATGTGCTTTTTTTGCGGTGAAGCCGGAATTGAAAGTGTTGCTGAATTGCGGATGAAAAACGAACCACCAGATTTCGTCATGGACAAACCCTACGTTTTCAAAGGCAAACTCCTGCTCAACGACGAAGATTTTGATCAGTTAAATTTTATACTCACCAACGTAGAGCTAATGGACTTGTGATTTTCAATTATTTACTTTTTTCTACCTTTGGCAGGTCACTGCCTCTAAAATAGTAAATGGGAAAACACAAATCGAAAACTACTTCTCACCGGATTATTCGCCGAATACTCCCTTCTTACGGTACTCATGGATTTACATTTTCCATGTGCCTGCCACTTTTGTTTATCGTGTGCTTTTCTCTTTCCAATGCTTTTTCCAATACTTATTTTGTTCACGATAAAAACACCGTGCTGACGGTTTCCAAAGAACTGGAAATATATCCCGATGTTCCTTCTTCCCTTGTGGTTGAGCAATTGATCAACGGCCAACTGGATGACCGGTTCAAATCACTTGGTTCACTGAATGCACCTTTAAGCACCCATGCTTACCATTGGGCAAAAATCAATTTATCCAATCAATTGCCCGAAGCTGACATCAGTGATGATTTTGTGATGGAATTCTCCCTGATCCTTACGGACATCGAAATTTTCACCGTGGATGAGGAAGGGAACGCAATCAGGAGCAAGGCGGGATTTTTCACACCTTTTCAAGAGCGGTCCTTTCGCCCGACCCATAAAAGGAACCTGGTTAGGGTGAGCCTGCCGAAAGGAGCGTTGATGGATGTGTACATCAAAGCAAAAAGCGACCGCTACTGGTTGCCTCCGAAGTTTGATTTCAAATTGTCACATGCCGATCACTTCAACAACCAGCTAAAAAACCAGAAACAGGCCAACGGGATCTTTGTCGGGTTCATCATCATGATCCTTATTTACAACCTGTTCCTTTTTGTCTTCAATAAGGACCGGGCATCTGCTTATTATTCCTTTTACCTGACCAGTATCCTGCTTTTTGCACTGTACAACACGGGTGATCTTTTTGACTGGTTTGACGAGGGCATATTTGCAAATGATCCACGCCGGACCTACTTTTTGAAAATCAGCGTCTACCTGTTCCATATTTCCTATCTGACTTTTTTACGCGTGTTCCTCAGGTTGCCCAGTTTGCTGCCAGTGTGGGATAAAATATTCAAGCGCTTTATTCTCTGGTTTGTGATCCCGGCGGCCTGCCTGGAAGTGACGGCCATGATATTTACCCAGTTCAACTATAATGTGGTGGATACCGTAACCGTAGGGTCGACAATTGCTTTTTTGATATTGAGCATTTTGTTCCTGTTCCCACTCTATCGAACCGGCGACAGAAAAGGATTTTTCATTATCGGCGGGTTTATTTTCATGGGGCTGGGTATTTTTCTGACCATTATCGCCAGGGTGCAATCTATCGAGTTTTCGGCCTTCTTTTTTAAAGTCGGAACCATCCTCGAAATCATTATTTTCTCATTGGGCCTTGCCTTCCGCCAACGGGAGACCGAAAAGCATCGGCAGCATGTTGCATTTGAACTCGAAAAAAGTCAGATTTTACAGAATCAAAAAGAATTGGAGGCCAGGCAACTGGAAGAGCTCGACCAGTTAAAGACCGCTTTTTACACCAATATTACGCATGAATTCCGCACGCCGCTGACGGTTATCATGGGCATGGTCGATGCCATTAAGGGGCACGAAAAAGAAAAGGAATTAATACAAAGGAACAGCTACAACCTGTTACAGCTCATCAATCAACTGCTTGACTTATCAAAGCTCGATGCCGGCCGGGCACCGGTCCGGTTGATTCAAGCTGACATTATTCCTTTTCTTCAGTATCTCACAGAATCTTTCTATTCACTGGCAAAAGAGAAAAGGATAAATTTGACGCTGACTTCTGAGCCGGAACAACTGGTCATGGATTTTGATGAAACGAAGATTCAGCACATTGCCAACAACCTGCTTTCCAACGCACTAAAATTTACACCCGAAGGAGGCGAAATCAATCTCATTATTGCCCAGGAGGTAAATAATGACCAGCCCTTTTTAAAGATCAAAGTAACCGACAATGGGGTCGGTATTCCGTCGGTCAAACTGCCCCATATTTTTAATCGGTTCTACCAGGCCCACGCCAGGGACAAGCATACCAACGAGGGCACCGGCATCGGCCTGGCACTGACTAAAGAGATGACGGAGCTGCTGGGGGGAACTATCCGGGCTGAAAGCCGGGAAGGGCATGGCAGTACTTTCATTGTGCTACTGCCCGTCAGCAACCAGGCAGATTCGCCTGTGAAATTAACCATATCTCCTCAACCAATTCACCCATCAGCAGATCAAGATGATTTAACGGAGGAAGCGCCTGATGCAGCTGAAAAACCGATTGTTTTGGTCATAGAAGACAGCAGGGATGTAGCCACTTACATCAAAAGTATTTTATCAAAAAAACATGCAGTTCTGCTGGCGACCAACGGACAGGATGGCATTGACCAGGCAGTGGAAACCACTCCTGACCTGATCATCACGGATGTGATGATGCCACATAAAAATGGTTTCGAAGTCACGCGGCACTTAAAACAGGACCAGCGAACAAGCCACATCCCGATCATTATGCTCACGGCAAAAGCATCGGACGAGGACCGGATGGACGGGCTTCGCTCCGGAGCGGATGCCTACCTCAAAAAACCTTTTGTCAAAGCGGAACTCCTCGTCCGTATCGACAACCTGATGCGGCTGAAAAAAGAAATCCAGCAACGCTACAACCAACCTCACTCGCTACAGCCAACGCCGAAATTGGCACCCGACGAACCAGTCATGCCCGAACCATCAATTGATGACCTGTTCATTCAGCAATTGCAAGCCATCGTTCACGCGCGAATTGAGGATGCGAATTTATCCATCAGCGACCTTTGCGCTGCCACGGGTCTCAGCCATTCACAGCTTTACAGGAAACTAAAAGCGCTCACCAACAAAACTCCCATCCATTTCATTCGTGCCCAACGACTGCTCAGGGCGCAGGAACTACTCGCCGACCGCAAATTCAACATTTCGGAAATCGCTTACCAGGTCGGCTTCAACGATCCAAATTATTTCTCAAGAATGTTTGTGCAAGAGTTCGGTCATTCTCCCAGTGAAAGCCGCAGGTAGTTGGTAATTCAGCCGTCATGGATTTCATTTTTATTGGGTAAAATTATTCTAACTGCTTATTTATGCAAATGATAATGGGCTTTGTTCGAAATTTGGAAATTGACCGACGAATGAATATCAAAAAAGTCAATTTGTAGAATTCCAATTTCGATCCAGCGCCAACCTTGTATTTCACAGCTCTTTTTGCATGAAAAAACAAATACCATTTTTACTGCTCCTGTTTTTATCCTTTTCCCAAAATATGTCTGCACAACAGACCATGGGATTGTTTCTAAACGATTCCCTTTCGGTCAACGGATATACTTTGTTCGCCAATAGCAGGATTACCTACCTGATCGATAATTGTGGAAACCTCGTCAATACCTGGGAAAGCAACTTTGTATCCAACACGTCCAACTATTTATTGGAAAATGGCGACTTGTTGCGCACCGCCCGTGTAGCTGGCAGTTTTACAGGTGGCGGCAGTGCCGGCAGAGTGGAATTGTTCAATTGGGACGGAGACCTGTTGTGGTCATACAATTACGCAACACCGGAATACCACCTCCACCACGACATCGAACCACTGCCAAATGGAAACATCTTGATTTTGGCGTGGGAAGCCTATACCGAAGCAGAGGCCATCGAGGAAGGCCGCAACCCTGGTGCGATCTCCAATGGAGGCATCTGGCCAGAACAGATTGTCGAAGTAGAAATGGTCGGTACCAACGAGATCAACATTGTTTGGGAGTGGCGGGCCTGGGATCATTTGGTACAGGAGCATGATAACTCAAAAAATAATTATGGCATCGTTGCCGACCACCCCGAACTCATCGACATCAATTACGGCGAGATCTCTGGCGGCTTTCCTGGCGGCAACCCCGATTGGATTCATGCCAACGCCATAGATTATAATCCTGAACTGGATCAAATCGCCATCAGCTCCCGTCATTTTGATGAAATATGGATCATTGATCACAGTACGACGACCGCCGAAGCAGCCGGACACACCGGCGGCAATGCAGGCAAAGGAGGTGACCTGCTCTACCGTTGGGGCAATCCGGAGGTCTATCAACGCGGGGATGACGACGACCAAACTCTCTGGGGACAACACAACGTAACCTGGATTTTGGAAGAAGACCACCCGCATTACGGCAAATTGCTGGTTTTCAACAACGGTCTGGGAAGGCCCGGCGGCAATTTCTCTTCCATTGATCTCTGGACACCTCCAATGGAAGGCGATTATAATTATTCGATCGGCAATAGTGCGCCTTTTGGCCCGGTGGAAGCGGACTGGAGCTATAGCGAGCCTGGTTTTTATTCCATCAACATCTCGGGTGTCCATGCCCTGCCCGGTGGCAACTTCTTTGTATGTGAAGGCACCTCAGGCCATTTTTTCGAAGTTACCCTCGATGGGGAAGTTGTCTGGGACTATATCAATCCGGTTTCCGCCAGTTCCGGCCCGCAGACACAAACCACCAATCCCAGCTCCAATTCCACTTTTCGGGCTACCCGCTACCCTGCCGGTTATGCCGCCTTTGAAAACAAAGACCTGACCCCTGGAGCCCCAATCGAGTTAAATCCACTGCCATCCGATTGTATCATTTTTGAAGGTCCCGTTACCTCCATTGAAGAAGAAAAAATCTGGCAAGGCGCCTGGCTACGCAACAATCCAGTGAGTAATTTCCTGACCATTATCAACGAAACCAACGGTCCGGTCAACGTGGAAGTCTTTGACCTGACCGGCAGACAGATACTCCATCAAAAATCATTTGATCGCGAAGTAGTAATGAATGTCATTGACTGGATCGACGGATTTTATTTACTTCGCATATCCGGACCAGATAAAACACAAAGCTTTACCCAGAAATTTGTGAAAAATTAAAATGAATGGTTAGATCGTTAAAGGGCTGAAATGTTTTTCCTCAATTCGAGCACTCGCAAAAACGGGAAACCATTGAGCCATAAAACCATTGAGCCATCTACCTTTTTTATGAAAAAAATTTTACTCTCCTTTCTTTTCGGCTGTCTCTTTTTGGCCAGTTCTCTTGCCCAGGACAACACCGTAGGACTGCTTTCATACAACCCTGATTTTGCGTACGAGGGGTACAACCTCATTTATCCTCACAACCAACCGAACGTTTACCTATTAAATAATTGCGGTGAAATAGTCCATGTCTGGGAAGACTCTGCCCAGTTCCGTCCGGGCAATACAGCCTACATTCAGCCCAATGGGAATTTGGTAAAGGCCAAGCGGTTGAGTTCCGTCGCCGGAGATGCCATTTGGGCCGGTGGCGGAGGAGCCATCATTGAAATCCGTAGCTGGGACAATGATTTGCTCTGGAGCTTTGAAATGAATGACACCATCAATCGCTTGCACCACGACTTTACCGTGACGCCCGAAGGAACTATCATCGCCATTGCCTGGGAATTGAAAACTTACGACGAGGCCGTGCAGGCCGGCCGGGACACAGCATTGCTGCCCTCCGAGGAACTCTGGCCCGACTGGGTGTTTGAGATCGACCCCAGCACAGATGAAATTATCTGGGAGTGGCACGCATGGGACCATTTGGTACAGGACTTTGACGATACTAAAGATAACTTTGGGGTCATTGCCGACAATCCACAAAGGCTCGATGTCAACTTCAACTCCAATAATGGCGACCGGGACTGGATGCACTGCAACGCCATTGATTTCAACCCGGAATTGGACCAAATCATTATCAGCTCCCCTTTCCTGCGGGAAGTTTACATTATTGACCACAGTACAACGACCCAACAAGCCGCCGGATCGGCTGGTGGACTGAGCGGGCTCGGCGGTGATTTTATGTTTCGTTGGGGCAACCTGCAAGCTTATGACCAGGGGACAGATGACGACCAGAAACTGTTCAACAACCATGATGTGCGCTGGGTAGATGATTTCGTCAGTCCATCGAATCCTAATTTCGGCAAACTATCTGTATTCAATAACCTGGCAGGGCCTGACTTCTCTACCTTCAACATTATTAATCCTCCGTGGGACATGTACTCGAACAGATACCTGTTGAATAGTGGTGTTTGGGGACCGGCAGATTTTGATGTGAACCTCACCCACCCGACTCCGACCGATGTTTATTCGTCAGGTCTTTCCAGTATGCAGGTACTCGACAATGGAAATTACCTGATCTGCTCCGGCCGGCAGGGGTATGCATTTGAACTAACCCCAAGTCAGGAAATCGTCTGGGAATACATCACCCCTTTAAATGGTGGACAACCTGTGAACCAGGGAGATACGCTTGATTTAAACGACAACCTTACCTTCCGTATGGACCGCTACCCAGTCGATTTTATCGGTTTTGAAAATAGGGACCTTTCCCCGAAAGGTTGGATTGAGTTGAACCCGGACACCAATTTCTGCGATACGATACTCCCCGTATTCACCCAAAATGGCAACTATCAGATCGCCATTTACCCCAACCCTGCAGATGGTATGGTGACCATAGAGTGGCACGGCGGCATCTGGGTGGAGGTCGACGTTGTTGACCTGATGGGCCGGCAGGTCATTACCCCGATGCGACTGACCGGAGGACGAAAATACCTGGACACCTCACATCTGAACAACGGCTTGTATTTTGTGCGGATCAATGGAAACGAGTCGAGCAAACTGTTGATTTCAAGATAAATACAGGCGCTTTGAATGAATTAGTTGCAAACCCCCGTTCATTCCTAAAATATTGCTTAATCAAAATGGGCGGCCCCTAATGCACTTCGGGGCCGCCCATTTTGATTGAGAGATACAGGGCTGTCTCGTAAATTATTAAACGATGTCAATTTGTCCAATCTCAAAGATTTGGCAAATTTAAAAACTGCCGCTTGGAGCTTTACCAAATTTTTGAAATTCAGTAAAACGGAACTTTTGATCCTGTTCCATCCCTCCGGTTCTTCGCTCAACAGAAAAATTTTACTGGTAAAAAACAAGCCCCAGACAGGAACCCCTTCTTTCACTATTCTTCTCAAGCCATAATTTATAGTAGCCCCCGAACAAAATTCACAAATAAAATTGCGGGCCCAAATAAAATTTCACAATTGAATTTGGCAAAACGGGCCAAAACCTGATCTATCATTTTAACTCTGTCATCTACCAGTTGAAACCACCCATCTACGAGAGGACAATCCCTTCCGCAAGGGTTTCGTTTTCCAACACATAGTATATACCTTTGCACCTTGATTTCAAAAGAGGCGACCTATTGATATTCAGGTTCTTAGGATTTACGAATAGATCGGATTTATTATTAATGGGATGGAGAACTATTGGTGTATTATTGGTTTTCTGGAAATCCGAAGCATCACTTTTTTCATTTTTCCGTTTAGGAAGATAACTACGTACCGCACAACACAACACTTCAGAATGAATTCATCAACCTTGGCAACTACCTCCAGTCAAATGCCTACTGATTTGCAAACAAAAAATGCTGTAAAAAATGCCGTTATCCTGGCAGCCGGTAAAAGCTCCAGGTTTCGGGAAAGTGGCATTCTAAAGCCCAAAGTACTGATGAAAGTGGGTGGCCTGCGTTTGCTCGAAAGAGCCATCCTTACCTTGAACAGAGCTGGTGTCGAACACTTCCGCATCGTGGTTGGCGCTTATCGGGACGTTGTAGTTCCTGCGATGAAGGCCATGCCAAGGTTAAAGCACCTGGATATCGAATACGTGGTTTGTGAAGATTTTGAAAAAGGAAACGGTGTTTCATTCGGGGCAGGAGCAGCAGGTTTTGACGAACCATTTCTGCTCACCATGTCCGACCATATTTTTTCTCCAAAAACGGTTAAGGATTTCATCGAAAAAACCGAAGATGCACCTCATCTCCCTGCCCTGGCCTGTGACCCCGAACTGGACGACGTTTTCGACATGGACGACGCCACCAAGGTGCTGTCCGATGGCGGCTTCATCGGCAATATTGGTAAAGAAATAGCGGATTATGATTTGGTGGACACTGGTCTTTTTTATTTCCCTAAAAACTATGGTAAACGCATTTATGAATTGTCAAAAAACGGAGCTAACTCCGTCAGCAACATCATACAGGAATTCATTGACGAAAGTGGGGTAAGAGCAGTTTCGCTGCACAAACCCATGTGGCAGGATGTAGACAACCCCAGCATGAAAAAAGAAGCTGAGCGCCGTCTGACCCGGCAGATCACCCGTCCGGACGATGGCTGGCTCACCAAAAAAATCGGCCAGGTACTCACTAATCCACTCAGCTTTACGCTGGCGGACTGGGGCATTCATCCAAACGTGATTACCACCCTGATTTTCATCGGGACGATGGTGGGGGCACTGGTGGCCGCATCGGGTACTTACTGGCAGATAGCCTTTGGAGCATTTATCTTTCAGTTAGCTTCCATGTTTGATGGCATAGATCGCCAAGTCTCCCGCCTCACTTACAACAACTCAAAGTTTGGCGCCTGGTACAGCCGGTTTTCACAGAATGTTCGGCCGGTCATTTTTTTCCTGGCGCTGGGCATCAGTGCGTGGCTGACGTCCGGTTCAAAAGTTTACCTGTTAGCGGTTTTTACGTTGGCGGCCATGACCATTTATATGTTGGTCAAAATGGGCTTTTTTACGGTCAGCACAAAAGCGGATACCGAACTGATGGAGGTTGTGCCGGAATCAACAAAGCCGGAATACCGTTTTGCGCTGTTCAACAGTGCTTATAACTTTTGGAGGGAGTTGAACAAACAGCATATGCTGGCCTTTGTCACCTTTATTTTTTGCATTTTCTTCATGTACCAAGCCATGTTCTGGCTGGCGATGCTGGGTATCACGGCTACCGCCGTGATGGTAGCCAAATCTTCAACTGCGACCAAAATGCAACAAGAAGGGGTGTCAGGGACCATCTTTACCAAGGTCAATCCGATTTATTTTTATCTGATTGGTCTGATTATTTTAGTGGCCCTCATTTTCAGCCTTGAGCTGAACATAGTTGCAGAGTCAATGGCAGCGGTTGGCAACCAATTGTTCCTCATATTCAGTGTCGCGGTCCTATGGATCACCGCCAACACCATGTGCATCAGCATTTTACTGAAAGGCAAAGTCTCTTTTCCCGACCTCATGTACAACCAGCTTACCGGTGACGCGTACAATTCCATTATTCCATTGGCCGGCCTTGGTGGCGAGCCTTACAAAATAAAACATTTGACGCAATGGCTGGATTGGCATACCGCTACCCGGGCCATCGTTGTGGATCGTTTGATTCACTCTTCTTCTGGTTTGTTGTTCTCTGCGATTTGTGTAACGATCACTTTATTTGCCTTTGATCTGAAGACGGCCTACGTAATTCCATTGGCGATCATGGCCGTGGTTTTTGCTTCCATTGCCGGAGGTATGATCTGGCTGGCACTGACATCCGCACCTTCCCGCATTTCCGGTTATTTTTTGAAAAAACTTAAAATCGTTGAGGAGTACCGCAGAGATCCCGTTTCGATCGCCACCTTTGCGAAAGCATATATCTTCAAATTGATGGGCCGGACTTTCAACCTGATCGAAATTTACCTCATCTTTTCCGTCATCGGCATCTTGCCGGAATTTTTTGACCTGACCGCAGTTGCTGGTTTCATTTCTACATCAGCCGCATTGTTCTTTGTGATTCCGCAGGGCCTTGGTGTCAACGAATTGGGGATCAGTACAGCCCTCGACATCATTGGCTACACGGCTGCACTTGGTATCACCTTTGGTCTGATCCGCCGTGCGAGGATGATCTTCTGGGCGTTGTTTGGTGTTGGTCTGCACCTGGCGGTTTCCGTAGTGAAACGGGTTTCCTGGAGTCGGGCGTGATTTTTTTACAGGATTGACTTTTCAGTTTGGGAAATGGTGTATTTCCCCCTTTTCATAACAAGTTCATTTTGTTGCCAAAAAAGATGTTTTTCTATTTTTTAAGGAAAAATGGCGTCCGTCGCATGGATCTCATTCATTGCCTGGCCCACCCCATTTTACGTTTTAGTTTTTCCAAATTCTTTACCTACAATCAATTATTTAGAGGAGGTTTGATATGATTTCTAAATCGCAAGAGGATTCGAAAAGCAAGCGACAAATTGGATAAGTGCTGTGCGCATTCTATTTGTAAAAACTATCTTGCATGCTTAAGGGGGTCAAAATCCACTTATGATTTATGCAGGTATCAGACTACTCTTATTCATAAATTCCTTTTTGTACTCCTGCTTGTTTTTCAATTGTTTTCATTATAATCAACCTGGTTTCGAATCATGAATCGTTCATTGCCCACCATTCTGCTCCTTGCTATTTTTTCCATTTTATCCTACCGCGCTGATGCCCAGGTATTTGATGCCGCCAGGACAGGTTTTACGTGGATACCTACTGAAAACATCACAGCTCACTGGGGTTCCGGATATACACTGTACAGTGCAGCCTGGCCCATATTCAAAGAATATCCCGGGCCTCAGGATTTTCAAATGGGACTGGCGGGATGTTGGCTGACCACTCAGCGGACGGGCAATGAACCTGCTCAGTTTTACACGACTATTGAAGGTGGTTTGGGTTGGTGGCACGATACGCGTTTTGGCACCAGGATTCCGAAATTCATCATGGGGGGCGTTTCGCATAACTTTTATGCGTGGGCAAACGGCCCTGGTGCAGGAAGGAGCAACCTACTTCCCAATGGACAAAGGGATTGGAGTACTCCCGGTGGCAAATATGGCGTTGCCCAACTGTCCAACAGATTACTGTGGGCTCCCGATGGATTAAACATGGCGCAAAGCTTAAATGGTGAAATGCTCGGTTATGGCTATACCCCTTTACCACTTACCGATCCGATGCAACAAACAAATGGGGTCGACGTCGCAACCGGCAATCAGTGCTGGACACTCTTTTTAAATTCAACCAACTTCAAAGGTCCGGCAACATTTTTCTTGCCCACTTTCTGGACCGAACCAGTGTTGACTGACCCCTCACTTGAGGGCTTATTTTTGGACACCAGGCCTTCCGATCCTAATATTGGTTTTGGTATCGAACATGCTCAATCGCCTGCACTAATTGCAGACGACGGAAACGGGAATTCGTATGCCAAGATTGAAAGACTGCAATTTCCTGCCAGCAATGAGGACAATTCAATGATTTTAAGTCAAATCGCTGTTTACTCACAAAATGCACTCTGGGATGAGATGGTTTCCTGGTTCAACGGTGGCGATGTGGTTTCGCCCGAAATGATGCAGGCAGGCTCCAATAATGTGTCGTTTATCAATAACGGAGGCTCTATGGCAGGTGAGATTTCCGGTGCTGGATTAGACCATTCAATTGAGTTGGATTATCTAGACAATATTCAGCTTACTGCAAATATTATGGGTTTTGAATATGATTTGGACGCAGTCGATCAAGAAGATGGCCGCTTTCTTTTACCAGAGTATTTTAAACTTGAATCAGACAGTGAATGGCATCGGGTTGATGCAGGCGCAGTGCCCGTTTCCACTAATTTATTGAATACGGAAGTCCCCAGAAAACCCAGGACTGAAATCACCTACCTGACTCCCATGGAGCCTGATTGCCAATGGCAGGACCCGAACGGTCCTTGGAAAAACCCCGGACCGGCATCCGGTCCTTACAAAGCTGAAATGGGCGATGGCTCTACCCTGACTTATTACTGGTATCGTTTTGTTGACCAGCCGGCCATCGTCCAGGCCAATTTACCAGTTGCTATTCGGGAGACCATGCAAAACAGGATTGAACTAATTCACTCAAACTGGAGTCATACGGACGAATATTACGCTCCACCGGCGGTTGGTGAAATAGCTACCGTGGACCCGGCGGGCATCGTTCAACCTCCGGCGGGATTGGAAATCGGTTATGTTCCCATTGTTACCCGGCAAGAAAAATCCGATCGAAAAGTGAGGGTTTTTGTGTTGGCCGGCCAGTCAAATATGCAGGGCTTTGGCACTGTCAACGATCCCGAAAATGATCCCGGAAGTTTAACAGAGGTCATCCAAAATGATGCTGAAGGCAATTGGTCGGCCATTGGGGAGGCAGGCGACTGGAACACATTGGACGGGGCTTACCTGTATTTCGATAACAACGGAAATACAACCAGGGCCAATGTAACGGTCGGCCAGGGGGCCAATTCAAACTTGATAGGCCCGGAGCTGATGTTTGCCCACCAGCTCGATGAATATTTCGATGACCCGGTACTTATCATCAAAACGGCCTGGGGCGGAAAAAGCCTGGCAGTTGATTTTCGTCCACCCTCGGCCGGAGGTACTACGGGAGCGTTTTATGAATCCATGATCCAAACCGTGGAAGAGGTCACACAAAACCTCGGAACTGAATTTCCCAATATCGGTGTGACCGATTTTGAAATTTCAGGTTTTGCCTGGTTTCAAGGATGGAACGATGGCGCAGAGGAAAGTTTTTTGAATGAATATGAAAGCAATCTCTACCATTTGGTCAATGATGTCAGGTACGACTTAGGTGTTGCTGACCTCCCGGTAGTCATTGCAAATTCTGGTCATGGTGGGTTTACATTGAGCAATGATCTTTGGGTTCAGGACATGCAAAACATCGTTTCCGTCGCTCAGGAAAACGTGGGCTGCAACGATACCATTTATGGTGGCAAGGTAGGTTTTGTGGAAACAAAACAATATTACCTCGACGCAGCAGAATCACCTGAGGATGCCATTCATCATTTTCATAATAATGCACTTACTTTTTTAAACATCGGCAAAGACCTGGGTGATGAAATGATCCTGGCAATCAACGATATGGCTTTCTGTTATGGCGACTGCGAGCAACAGGTATCGCCAGGAATTGTATCCATCGGGAACAGGGTATGGAATGATTATAATCAAAATGGGATCAACGACCCGAATGAGCCGGGCATTCCAGGTGTCTCTCTCGTGATCTGGAGTGATTCGGATGGCGATGATATTCCGGACTGGCAGGGCTTCGGAGGAGTACAGGTAACTGATGAGGAAGGGTATTATC
Source organism: Bacteroidota bacterium (assembly GCA_039819485.1). Lineage (GTDB taxonomy): Bacteria > Bacteroidota > Bacteroidia > Chitinophagales > Saprospiraceae > UBA6168. The sequence continues at coordinate 37,290 of JBCBRY010000031.1, forward strand.
AATTCTCCGGTTTGACACCCGGCAACTACGTCGTTTTTGTCTGGCAGGTGGACAACTGGGGACCCGGCGAGCCATTGGAAGGATTCCAGTCGACCAATGGCTTTGTAGCAGATGCCAACAACGATGTCGATTTTGACAACAATGGTTCCGGCGCTCCTTTTACGGATATTATGTCCGGCATTGTCACCCTCACGGTAGATGGTGAACCCTTGAATGATGGCGACCCTTTTAACTGCTATTTTAATTATGATGCCAGCGGTAACAACACAATTGATTTTGGATTCTTCAATCCTGATTTACCTTCCGCCAATGAAGAGGAACAACTGGATGAAAACTGGATTCGAATTTCTCCAAACCCCTTTCTTGATGCATTGTCTTTTGAAGGAAACCTTAGTCTTTACCGGATAGAATTCTCTGATGCCGTAGGTCGCATCCTTCGGACAATCAACTCAACTGAACTTTCCCAGACCATCGATTTGTCCTCGTTTCCAAAAGGGGTATATTTTGCCAAGGTTATGAACAAAAAAAATAGTCAAATACAGGTTCAGAAAATAGTCAAACAATGATCAGAGTCCTTTTCGGTAGCTTTATAAAGATTGTTCACATAGCTTCTATTGCTCTAATTCGACTTCAAGCGGGCATCGTTGAGACACTTATGTTTGCATGAGGAGATATTTTTCCCTCTGGAGGAGGAATGCTCCAGTCGGAATCAAAAAAATGGCAACAGGAAACATCCTGTCACCATTGTGAAAGAGCATGTTCTAATGCATTTTAGGTTGTTATAAAAGTTGATTTATTTCTTAGAGGTAGGCGATCTCTTATTTTTTGGAGAGTGAGATTCAATTTATATTGAAACAAATATCCCTATTAAATGTGGCAACAAGTGTTGTTTTGGTTGCAGTTATTATCAAATTCGTTGCTTTTTGCTGTTCTATTTATTCCATTTATTTTTTTTGCCATACATAAATAACTGATAGACAATTAGCTCCTTACCGACTTGGGTGTTTCACCAAAATATTCCCTAAATGTCTTAGTAAAATGGCTCACATTGTTGAACCCGGAAGCATAAGCCACTTCCGCGACCGGAACTTCAGTAGTCGTCAAGAGTTTCCGGGCATGCATCAAACGGTTGTAGCGCAACAGTTCAGAAGGTGATTTTCCGGTCAGCATTTTGGTTTTCCGGTATAGTTGCGTCCGTTCCAGAAATACTTCCTTGCAGAGTTCTGCAAGTCCGAAGCTGGGATCTGACAAGTTATTGTCGATGGCTTGGCTCACTTTTTTAAGGAATGCGTTTTCCTTGGTATTTTCTTTTGGCAAATGTTGGTTTTGCGAATAAAACATGCGCATCTTTTCTTGTTTTCCCAGCAATTGACGCAACCTGACCAGCAATTCTTCCCGATCAAAAGGTTTTATCATGTAGGCATCAGCACCATGTTTTAACCCCATGATTTTGTCACCCTGATCGGCACGGGCGGTCAACATGACCAGGGGAATGTGGCTGGTCCGGTGATCGTTCTTGAGGGTTTCACACACTTCAAATCCATTCATTTCAGGAAGCATAATATCACAAATGATGATATCCGGAACAGAATTTAGCGCATAATCCAGCCCTGCCCTGCCATCCATTTTGTGTTGCAATTGATATTCGTTTTGCAGAATACTTTTGAGATAAAAGGCGACGTCCGAATTGTCTTCGATGATCAGCAGTTGGGGTTGTTCATTCCGGTTATTGATGTTTTCTGAGGATGAAGCTGATTGGGCTGGATCATGCATTGAGTTCTTAACGGCCTGTTCATGTTCAGCGGTTGGATAAATTTCAAGCTGCTCCCTTACGCGCAAAGGAGGTAGCCCTTCCGTGGTAATCGGCAGGAAGATAAAAAACGAACTACCTTTCTCTACTTCGCTTACGACTTCTATTGTTCCATCCATCAGGCGAGTCATTTCCCTGACCAGGGAAAGGCCGATCCCGGTACCTTCTATTTGTTTGGTCAGGGTTTGCGCGGTCTGGTAAAACCGATCAAATACATAAGGCAGATCCTCCTTGGCGATGCCCATCCCGGTGTCTCTGACTTCAATCAACAACTGCGATTCTCCCTCCATTTTGGCCACTACCATTACCTTACCGAAATTGGGTGTGTATTTGATCGCATTGCTGATCAGGTTCCCAACGATACTGCCCAGTTTTTGAGGATCGTGATCCATCACCAGTTCATCCATTTCTGCATAAAAGTTAAGGCTGATGTTTTTCTGAACGGCGAGTGACGAGAAAGAATCTGTGAGGTAGGACAGGTAGGCAACTACATCGGCCTTGACCTTCTCCAACTTAATTTGCCCTGATTGAATTTTTGATAACTCAAGCATTTGATTGACCAGTAAAAGCAAATCATTGCTGCTTTTGACGATCCTTTTTTTCTTTTCTTCATTTCCTGTTACCGTTTCGGCGAGCCCTGAAATCACCGTCAAAGGTGTCCTGAACTCATGGGAGATATTGGCATAAAACCGATTCTTGGCATTGTCCAGTTCTTTTAACCTTTTATTTTCTTCTGCATTGAATCGCTCTTTCTTTTCCAGCCTTGCCTTTTGTATTTCGGCGGCTCTGTTCTGCTCTCGCAACAGACGGTAATTACGGGCCAGTGCGTAGGAAAAAGTAAATGAAAGGTACAAAACCAGAAAGGCAAAAGGATTAAATTTCAGGGAATCTATCTGCAGGTTTGAGATGATGACATAGATAAAAGTGATCAGCAAAACCGGCCCAATCGCAAAAATAAATATCCCTGAATTAGGAATTTTAGCACGGTATAGCGGAACCATCATAATGAGGTGAAAAAGCATCGGAATACTGGGGAAGATGCCCGCCCAGAAAAAGCCGTGTTCGTTCATGAAAGGCATATAGCCTTCTTTGTCAAAAAGTAATTTCAACATGAAAACGGCGGTTACCACAAGGATCAGGACGTTAAACAGATTGAAAAAGAAATTGACCCTGGGAAAGTGCCTCGGATAATCAAGAAATTTTTGATAAAAAATATAAGTGAGAACGATCGAGCACATGATCAGCGGGTCCAGATCGTAAGCGATGCCCCCATTTTTGATTCCGAACAAGGGAATGGCCAGGTCATTATAGAACAGGGCGGTAATGACCAGGCACAGTAAAAACATGTTTAGATAAATGTAGTTGGTGTCCCGGTTGAGGTAATACAATAGAAAATGATACAGGAAAAAGGTCATGATCACCCCCAGCAAAAAACACCAGGTACGGAGCCTTTTTTTACCGATGTGCCTTTCCGAAACAGGGTTTGCCAAAACCAGTTGGCGTTCATGGCAATAATCATGGGTTACGTACGCATAATAATTGGGAGCCACCTTGGCAAGAAAGACAACCCTTTCACCTGCCTCGACTTTTACCGGCATAAATGGCACCGGTGAGTATCCCAGCAAAGGACTACTATTTTCAACGTGGGTTCCTGATAATTTAACAATAGTCGTATCCGCCTTTAACTGATAAAACCAGACTTTGGGATAACCAAAATTGACCAACCATTCCAGGTCATATGACAGCTCAGAATGGACTTCGAGCTTCAGCCAATAATGGGAGGTGTCCGATTCCCACTGAGTCATATTGGTGCCCAAAGGTTTAAAATTATGGTCATGCTCGCCACTTGTGATTTGTTCAAAAGTCAACTCGCCATTAATATCGGGAAGGTAGTGCAGGTAAGGCCGGAGCTTGATCAATCCGCTCCGAAAAACGGCAGATGAATCATGCAGGACCAGGGTATTTGAGCTACCCGGAACATCCACCAAATACTGACTGAAAGAAACATTGGGAAAGCCAACGAAAGCAAAGGCAAGAACAAGAAAGCCGATGTTGCTGAACTTTCTGTCGGGAAGAGGAGCCTTGACATAATCCACAAAGTCAAACATTGTGCAGGTCTGAGAATTGGTGCTGTTTGAAAGTCGGTCATTCGAACTGAGCAATCAGCAAGCTCTGGTATCTCTAACAAATTATTACCAAAGCCTTTTATCAATTTAGAGGACTAAAATAAGCCTTTTTTATTAAATGCCGGCTACACAGAATTTACCCTATTCAACAATTGCTGCACAGAGAAAAGTGTAACAGCTCCAATGAATTATGGTCAGCTTCCAACAAAAATGAACTTTCTTTTCGCTTGGCACTCGCTTTGCGTTTATATTTGCATCAAATCTTTGAGTTGAAAAACGCAATCAAACATATTACCATCTATTTATTGGCGACCATAATGTTGGTTTTCTCTACTGGTTTTAGTGTTTGCTGCATGTTCGGTTGCCACAATGCCAATGTGGAAATCGAGGGATTAAGCTGCTGTGAAATGGCCAGCCTGGAGTCTTCACCGGATCACCAATCGAGCGACTGCCCGAACTGCAATTCCGAATTCATCAGCCTGGACACTGATTTTTTGCCCACTTCTTCCCATTTCGAAATAGCCTTTTCACCGGTTACCGTTTGTCAACCAATCATTCTTTTTTCAGCTAAACTTGCACCAAGGGCTACGATAGCTCCGCTGGAGCATGACTTGCCTCCCCCACCCTACGGCAAAGAACTATTGCCGCTTATCCAGACCTTCCTTTGTTAGTGTTTTCTTCCCAGCCACGGGGAATTTTCCTTTCACCCGTTTTCCTTCTTTTTACAATCCTAAATATTAATCAACATGCTTTGCACAAGTATATGGTTAAAATCTAAAAGAAAGTTTTTACCCATGAAAACACTGATAAAATTTACCTTATTTATATGCCTGACCATCAGTGGTTTGACAGCCCAGGAAGACCAATCGACCAGGCAGATCCCACTCCTTTATGGCAATGTGTTCAACCAGGATGGTGAAACACTGATCGGCGCAGCCGTACTTTGGGAAGGGACCGACATCGGCACCATCACCGATATGAACGGTGATTTCTGGTTGCCCAAAATGGACTCAACGGCCAACCTGATGATCAGCTACGTCGGCTACGATGCAGTTTTCATTGAAATGTTTCCGTACGAAGACACTGCTTACATTCAAATTGAAGGCGTTACCGAACTACAAACTGTGGAGATTGAAAGCCAGCGCGCCGATGTATTTACATCTACGCTCGATCCGGTTAACATGGAGAACATCACGGCCTGTGAGTTGAAAAAGGCTGCGTGTTGCAATCTGGCAGAAAGTTTCGAAACCAGTGGCAGCGTAGACGTCATGAAAGCAGACGCTGTAGCCAGTACGACCGAAATTCAAATGCTTGGACTGCGCGGAATTTATTCGCAGCTTTTAGTTGAAAAACGGCCCGCTTACACTGGGCTGGGCTATCCTTTTGCATTGGAAAACATCCCCGGCACCTGGGTTTCGGGTATCCAGGTGTCGAAAGGGGCGAGTACCGTACAAAACGGCCCTCAGTCCGTCACTGGCCAGATCAACATCGAACTGGTGAAACCCTGGGAGGACAAACCACTTTTTGTGAACCTGTTCGGGTCGACAGTCGAGCGCGGGGAAGCGAATATTCATTGGAACAAAAAATGGTCAGACAAACTGAGTACCGGCGTCATTTTGCACGGAAGCACAACTCAAGGCGAGTTCGATCAAAACAACGATACCTTCCTCGACCAAACGACCAAGCGAAGCTTAAATGGCCTTTTCCGTTCCTTTTATCAATCTGATAATTTCAGTACACAACTGAATGTACAAGTAATTGATGACCGGCACGAAGGTGGTCAGATCATGCCCAACAACGTGACCAACCCAGAATCATTTTACCGAAGTCAGTTAACTGGCAGGCGCGTAGACGTGTTTGGAAAGTTCGGCTATTTCGGGTTTGACCGGCCAGCTACGTCCGTCGGCTTTATCTATAACGCCAGTTGGCAGAATGTTGACAACTTGCTGGGCATCAATGCTCACTCCGGTACGCAGAACCGACTGTATTCGAACCTGCTTTTCTCTACGTATCTTGGCAACACCTCACATACCCTGAATGTAGGCGCCAGTATTGAATACGATGACTATGATGAGTTCTTGAATGAAACTGATTTCAGCCGCCGCGAAATCATGCCCGGAGCTTATGCCGAATATGTCTTCAGTAATCCCGGAACCGGTTTTGGGATCATCGCTGGAATGCGGGCCGACCACCACAATGTTTTTGGCGCATTTGTGACCCCCCGCGTCAATTTAAAGTACAATTTCACCGAAAACAGTATCGTGAGATTGAGTGCCGGCCGGGGCGTACGCAGTGCCCAGGTGATCGCTGAAAACCTTCGAATTCTCGCCACCAACACCCAGCTGGAAGTCATGGAACAGCTGCAAATGGAAGACGCCTGGAACATTGGTTTAAACTTTACCCAGAATTTTAATTTCCTGGGACGAAACGCCAGCTTCGTAGCCGACCTCTACCGCACGAATTTCAACAACCAGGTCATCGTCGATATGGAAACGGTCCACGGCTCAATGCTGATCTACAACCTCAATGGAAGGAGTTATGCGAACAGTGTGCTGCTGCTGGGTAGCTGGAATGTTTTTAGGGGTTTCGACATCAAACTGGCCTATAAACTGAACGATGTGAAGACGGCATTCAACCCACCTGACTATTTCACCGAAAGCGGTCCTATTGAGCGACCTTTACTGGCCCGTCACCGGGGGTTAGTAACCGTGAATTATGAGACTCCGGATGAAAAATGGATGTTTAACACCAATATCCAAATTACAGGTAAACAGCGATTTATGGATGAAAAACATCTGCCGCCCAATTATGCCAACCGGGACAACTTTTTAGGAGATGCGCCGGCTTATGGCTTACTGAACGCCCAGGTCACCCGCCGCTTCAAACAGTTGGAAATTTATGTCGGCGGAGAGAACCTGACCAATTTTACACAAGAACACGCTGTTGTGGATTGGGAAAATCCTTTTGGCGAATACTTCAATGCCATGCAGGTGTGGGGGCCGTTGGTTGGCACAAGAGGGTATATCGGAGTGCGCTGGTGGATTGATTAGAACTTGAAGAATTTTCATTTAAAAAATGCAAGTTTCACATAAATCAAATTTGATGACCAGGGTATTGGGGAATTAAATTGAATTATTTTGATTTTTAATAAGTAAGCAGGTGGTCAAAAAAAATGACACTTTTCCTTTGCCTGAAAAAGATTTTCAAGACTTGGAAATCAAACATCTGCCAAAATAAAAGTGTCATTTTTAGCGCTCTCTATCTTTGTCCAAGCAACTTAGTGGGGCAAAAATGGCGCTCACTTAAGATCAAGATTCCTTAAACAATAAATACCTCAATACCCTGGTTTTTCTCCATCTCCCTATTTCCCTTCCGACTGCCATTTTTTCTCCAGGGCGACCAGATCGAATTCGATGCCATTGCGTTCCAGATACTCCTCGATGGGTTCCAGGCCGACGGCCGCCCTTCGTTCATTTACATTCTTTACATCTGCGATCGGCCGCAAGACCCAGGGACCGTCACCAGACCTGGTGATTTGGGTACCATATTTTTGGCGTTTGCCTTCTCGTGTCAAAATTCGGTCCTCCATCATCGCCAGTTGCTTCAATTCCAAATCTCCCCTTTTGACGCTTTCCTGCACCAATGGGAAATATTTGACCCGGTGCTTATGCCCGGCGTGTTGCAGCACATAAAATGCTCCGTCTACTGCCTTCTGCCCCAACTCAGATTTTCTGGGAAAACCGCATTTTTCGATAATACTGAAAACAACCTGCTGGTTGTTCAATTCGACAGCATCATCATTTCTGCCTTCTCCCTTTCGGTTGTCCTGGTCAGCAATCAAAGCCTCTTCCAAAAGTATTTTTGCATCCCCGCAGTCAACATCCATCAACTCTATATCGAAGCCGTGGCGCCGCTCTTTGAAAACCGTTTCCATTTTTTTTATAAAAACTTCGTCCGCCGCCGTTTTTTGACGAAACACCAGCTCTTGTACAACGCCATTTTCATCAGCAAAATAATCCGCAAATTTATCGTAGGTCGTATCTGCCTGTAACTCCTCCAAGGTAACCACTTTGCCCGTTGAATCTTTCCTCACCATCCGTTCAAAATCAGGTAAAATGGGTTGCCGGAACATATTGAGAATTTCTTCTTGTGACATTTTATGAAAGCCCTTCGGCGGAACATATTCTTTGGTTTCTGATTGGCAGGAAAATAAAAGGAACAGAAAAAAAGCGAGTTTTAGAGAGAAATGTTTGACCTTCATTTTTGGTGAATTTGTGAAAAGATTCACTAAAAATAAGCAGAATCTTTTGAGTGGTTCTACTTTTGTTGTCAATGAAATCCAAACGCCAACAGATAAAAGACCAGGCCGCCTACTTGTTCCGCAAACAAGGATACAAAGCCACCAACATGCGGCAGTTGGCGGAAGCCGTAGGTGTAAAAGCCGCCAGCCTTTACAACCATATTTCCAATAAAGAAGAACTGCTGCAAGAATTGCTCATGGATATGGCCCACCTGTTTACAAAAAGCATGTCTGATGTGCAGTCCTCATCCTTGCAGCCCGTACAAAAGCTGGAACGACTCATTTCTGACTATGTCCGCTACACGGTGGAGTACACCGATGCCATCTCACTGCTCACTGGCGAATGGGTCCACCTTGCCGACAACCCCAAAACAGAATTCCTGAAATTAAGGGACAATTACGAGGATGGCTTTCGCCAAATCTTGACCAAATGCATCCAGACGGGAGATTTTAAAAAAATCGACGTGGACATTGCCCTGTTCTCTACCCTTTCTACCCTCCGCTGGCTGTATTCCTGGTATTCCAAACATAAGACAACCAATCCATTGGAGCTGGAGCAACAGATTACCCAAATGCTCATCACCGGGCTCCGTAAATAACGACATGATCGCCGATTACCGACCCTAATGTTGAATCAATCCAAGTCAGGCAATTCTCTGCGTACGCTGCGACCTCAGCGTGAGATTTTACCACGAAACTGATCACACAACGGTCACAAAGCAAGCAACATAAACTAAATGCAAGTTTTGCCGATAGGACTGCTCCTCGCCGAATGACCACAAAACTTTGTACTTGGCATTAAAAATTAACAATTCTACAATCAACTATTCCCTGATTTGTCCGTTTAACTAACAATTGTTAGTTTTGTACAAACAAAAGTTAGCTTCACAAATGGCAACCAGATTTTATCCACTTACCGTCAAAGAAATTGTCAAAACGACGCCCGATTGTGCGCTCATTTCATTTGCTGTCAAAGACGAATGGAAAGATGAATTCCAATATCAGCAAGGCCAGTATTTAACGCTTAAAGCAACCATCGAAGGAGAGGAAGTTCGCCGGTCGTACTCACTTTGCTCTGCACCTTTTGATGATATTTGGCGGGTAGGGGTAAAGCATGTGCCCGGAGGTAAGTTTTCGACCTTTGCCAACGAAACGCTAAAAGTAGGCGACACCTTGGAAGTCATGCCACCCAACGGCCGCTTCTTCGTAAAAACAGACGCTGAAAGGCAAAAAAACTATGCTGCCTTTGCCGCTGGGAGCGGCATCACACCCGTTTTTTCCATCATTAAAACCCACCTGAACGCCGAGCCCAAAAGCACTTTCAAATTATTTTATGTCAATCAAACTGTCGGCTCTATTATTTTGAAAGAAGAATTGGAGGGCCTGAAAAACCAGTTCATGGACCGGTTAGAGATATTTCATTTTTTGACCAAGCAAGAGCGGGACGTGGCGTTTTTCAATGGCCGTTTAAATGAGGAAAAACTGGACATTATTTTCAAGAGCATTATAGAAAAAAGTGCGCTCGATGACTGTTTCATCTGTGGCCCGGAAGAAATGATCTTTATGATCCGGGATTATCTGATGGGAGTGGGCCTCGACAAAAAACAAATCCATTTTGAGTTGTTCGGCACCAAAGGAACAGCCCAAAAATCCGACAGCGCAACCGTTCAAAAAGCGGACGGTAAAATGTGCGAAGTGACCATTCTCGAAGGTGGAAAAAGTTTTAACTTTAGTCTTGCCCAAGGTGCCGATAACATTCTTGACGCCGCATTGAAAAAATCAGCCGACCTCCCATTTGCCTGCAAAGGCGGTGTCTGCTGCACCTGCCGGGCGAAACTGGTGGAAGGCCAGGTGGATATGACCGCCAATTATGCGCTCGAGCAGGATGAACTGGACGCCGGTTATGTTTTGACTTGCCAGTCCATCCCTAAAAGTGAAAAAGTAGTCGTCGATTTCGATGCATGAATAATTTATCATTGGCTGTTAGTTGTTGATTGTCCATAACAACTAACAACCAACGACCATCATTAAAATGAAAAATTTAGAACAACTGGAAAAAGAATTTCAAGCCCGTATCGACCGGGATGAGAACATCGAACCCAAGGATTGGATGCCGGCCAAGTACCGCAAAACCCACATCCGGCAAATCAGCCAACACGCCCACTCCGAAGTAGTCGGCATGTTGCCAGAGGGCAATTGGATCACGCGCTGTCCGACCCTGCGCAGAAAAGTTGCACTGCTGGCAAAAATTCAGGACGAAGCAGGTCATGGCCTCTACCTCTACAGTGCAGCAGAAACACTGGGCATCAGCCGGGATGAGCTGTATGAACAGCTCCACACCGGAAAGGCCAAATACTCAAGCATCTTCAACTACCCCGCGCTTACCTGGGCCGACATGGGAGCCATTGGCTGGCTGGTCGATGGCGCTGCCATTATGAACCAGGTGATGCTGACCCGCACCAGTTATGGCCCTTATGCCAGAGCAATGGTGCGGATTTGTAAGGAAGAAAGTTTTCACCAGCGTCAGGGATATGAAATCATGCTGACGCTTTGCCAGGGAACGGAAGTACAGAAAGCAATGGCGCAGGACGCCCTCAACCGCTGGTGGTGGCCATCGTTGATGATGTTCGGCCCGCCGGATGCACAGTCTACCCATACGGAGCAATCCATGAAGTGGAAAATCAAACGCAAGACCAATGACGAACTCCGACAGCAATTTGTTGACCAGACCAAGCCGCAAGCTGATTTCCTCGGCATCACCATCCCTGATCCCGACTTAAAATGGAATGAAGAACGCGGGCACTTTGATTTTGGCGAGGTCAACTGGGACGAATTCTGGCAGGTCGTAAAAGGCTATGGCCCCTGCAACAAAGAGCGTCTTGATGCCCGGAGGTCAGCGTGGGAAAATGGAACCTGGGTGCGGGACGCCGCTGTAGCCCATGCAGAGAAAAAAGAACAAAAAAGAATAGCAAAAGCTGTATAAAAAAAAATTAAAATATTGAGATATCAGGAAATCAATAACCAAATATCTCAATATCTCAATATCTCAACATCATGTCAAAACAATGGCCTCTTTGGGAAATATTCATTAGAAGCAAAAACGGACTGGAACACCGTCACGTGGGCAGTCTGCACGCAGCCGACGGCCAAATGGCTTTGGAAAATGCACGCGACGTCTATACCCGCCGGCAGGAAGGTGTCAGTATCTGGGTCGTTCCTTCTAAAGAAATCATTGCCTCCAATCCGGAAAACGCAGGGGAACTATTTGAACCCGCTGCGGACAAGGCTTACCGGCACCCAACATTTTACGACTTGCCGAATGAGCTGAAACATATTTAATCAATGAAAAAATGAAGCATTAATAATGAACGATAATTCTCTTTATAAATATATTTTAATGCTCGGCGATAATGCCATGATTTTGGGACACCGGCTTTCAGAATTATGTGGCCACGGCCCGAGCCTCGAAACGGATATTGCATTGACGAATATTTCGCTGGATTTATTCGGACAGGTCCGGAATTATTTCCAATATGCAGCAGAAATAAAAGGAGCGGATTTTGATGAAGATAAAATTGCATTTATGCGCCTGGAGCATGACTATAGAAATACACTGTTGGTGGAGCAAAAAAATACCGATTTTGCATTTGTCATTGCCCGCCAATATTTTTTCGACGCCTACCATATTTTACTATTAAATGAATTAATCAATAGTAAAAATGAACAAATAGCAGCCATCGCAGCCAAGTCGATCAAAGAAGTAAAATACCACCGCCGCTTTTCCAGCGAATGGGTAAAACGCCTTGGTGACGGCACTGATGTCAGCCGTGAAAAAATGCAAAATGCTGTTAATTATTTATTCCCTTACTTAAATGAATTGACGGAAGAAACGGAATTGGAGAAAGAAATGAAAGAAAATGGAATCGGGGCGGATTTAAATAAAATAAGGAAAATTTATTTTGAGAATATCAAAGCTTTATTAACCGAAGCAACACTGAAAATTCCCGAAAACATATTTTCCCATTCAGGTGGCAAAAAAGGCGTACATTCCGAACACATGGGATATATTTTATCCAACTTGCAATACATGCAGAGAGCGTATCCAAATATGACCTGGTAAATATTAGTTATGAGTTATGAATAATAAGTTGTGATTCACAAATAACTTATTACTCGTAACTTATAATTCATAACTAAAATGGTAATCGACAAAAAAATAGAAGACTTACTTACGGATATTTCTGATCCTGAAATTCCTGTCCTGTCGATCATGGACATGGGCATTGTGCGGGATATTGAAATGGATGGAAATAATGTTTTAATAAAAATTACCCCGACCTATTCTGGTTGCCCGGCGATGGATACCATCGCCATGGAAATAAAAATAAAATTGGAGCAAGCCGGATATAAAGCCACCGTAAAAAATATCTTATCTCCAGCTTGGACAACTGACTGGATCACGGAAAGAGGCCGAAGAGCACTTGAAAAATATGGCATTGCATCTCCACTCGAAGCCTCTCTCGACAAGCGCGCCCTGCTCGACGGTGAACGAATTGTGGCATGTCCGCAATGTAATTCCACCAACACCAAAATGGTCAGCCAGTTTGGTTCAACAGCCTGCAAAGCATTGTTTAAATGTGAAGATTGTTACGAGCCCTTTGATTATTTTAAATGCCTGTGAATCGGATGGTTCATCCGATTTACAATAACAACCGATATGAATTCAATTATTCTCACCAAGGAAAACGGAGTCGGAAAAATCCTGCTCAACCGACCCAAATCATACAATAGTTTTAACCGGGAAATGGCACTGGCCTGTCAAGCAGCTTTGGATGACTGCGCCAATGATGCGGAAATTCGCTGCGTTGTAATAACCGGTGAAGGAAAAGCATTTTGTGCCGGACAGGATCTGGTGGAAGTTACCACTCCTGAATTGCACCCTGGTTTTAAAAAAATATTGGAAGAACATTACGCCCCTATTATTTTAAAAATCAGAAATATAGAAAAACCCGTTATCGCAGCAGTGAACGGAGTGGCCGCAGGTGCGGGGGCCAACATTGCACTCGCCTGCGATATTGTAGTGGCCCATGAAAAAGCGAGTTTTATTCAAGCTTTCAGTGCCATCGGTTTGGTCCCTGACAGTGGGGGAACTTTTATTTTACCGCGATTAATCGGCTTTCAAAAAGCGCTCGCTCTTTCCATGTTGGGCGATAAAATAAAAGCGGCCGAAGCAGAAAAAATGGGGATGATTTATCAGGTATTTCCCGCTGAAGATTATTCCGAACAATTAATTGCGCTGGCTCAAAAATTAGCCAATATGCCGACCAAAGGATTGGCTCTTACCAAAAAACTTTTTAATGATTCGATGAGCAATGATTTAACCGCTCAATTGGAAATAGAAAATAAACTGCAGATCGAGGCAAGTGAAACGGAGGATTATTCGGAAGGTGTAAATGCATTTTTAGAAAAAAGAAAACCAGTATTTAAAGGAAAATAAATAATAGTTTTATTTAAACACCTAGGCACAGTAGGACACATAGAAAATATAATTTTTATAAAATTATTGCTTAATAAAAAACCATGTGTTCTGCTGTGTCTATGTTTTTAAAAAATAAATAAAGCATGACCAAATTAGGTAACTATATTCAGGGAGCCTGGACCAATGGCGACGGCGATGGCCAGCCCGTTTTTGACGCAGTCACTGGAGACGTGATCGCCCACGCAACGACCAAAGGATTGGATTTTGGTGAAATATTAAAATATGGCCGAAGGGTCGGAGGCCCACCTTTGCGTAAGATGACATTTCAGCAACGTGGGAATATGCTGAAAAAATTGGCCCTTTATTTAACCAAAAGAAAAGATAAATTCTATGAAGTCAGTTACCGCACCGGTGCGACCAAAGCAGATAGCTGGATTGATATAGAAGGTGGTTTCGGGAATCTTTTTGCCAATGCGTCCCTGCGCCGAAATTTTCCTAATCAATCATTTCATGTGGACGGTGACCCGATCGACCTTTCGCGGGGAGGTGGGTTCATGGGGCACCACATCATGGTTCCAAAGCGCGGGGTGGCGATCCACATCAACGCCTTTAATTTCCCGATCTGGGGCATGCTGGAAAAATGTGCCGTCAACTGGATGGCAGGTGTTCCGGCAGTGGTCAAGCCGGCAACAGCAACCTCTTTTTTGACGGAAGTCGTCGTGCGCGACATCATCGAATCGGGCATCTTACCAGAAGGGGCACTGCAGTTGATCTGTGGAAGCGCCAGAACGATCCTGGACACCGTCGATTCACAAGACGTGGTCACTTTTACTGGCTCGGCCACCACCGGGCGAATGCTAAAATCGCACCCGCGTATTATCGAAGAAGCTGTTCCTTTCAATATGGAAGCGGACTCATTGAACTGTTCCGTTTTAGGGGAGGATGCTACGCCAGACACCCCTGAATTCCAGTTGTTCATCAAAGAGGTCAGAAAAGAAATGACCGTGAAATGCGGGCAGAAATGTACGGCCATCCGCCGTATCATCGTCCCTGAAAACCTGTTGGAAGACGTACAGATTGCCCTCGGCAAACAATTGTCCAAGGTTCTTATTGGCAATCCTACCGTAAAGGAAGTTCGAATGGGCGCACTGGCCAGCCGCAACCAGGTGACCGAGGTAAAAAACCAGGTAAAAGAGCTGGCCAAGACCGCCGAAATTGTCTTTGGTGATTTGGACAAAATTGACGTGGTTGGAGCAGATGCCAATAAAGGGGCATTCCTCTCCCCTATCCTCCTGCGAGAAGATGAACCGCACAAAAATACCGGTGTGCATGAAATTGAGGCATTTGGCCCGGTTAGCACATTGATGCCATATAAAAACCTGGATGATGCCATCGAACTGGCACAAATGGGCAAAGGTTCTCTCTGTGCGTCTATTTCTACCTTCGACGATCAAATTGCTCGTGAATTTGTAGTCGGTGCGGCCAGTCACCACGGGCGTATCCTGGTCCTGAACAGGGAATCAGCGAAGCGAAGCACCGGTCACGGATCGCCCTTGCCAACGCTCGTACATGGTGGCCCCGGACGTGCTGGCGGCGGAGAGGAAATGGGTGGCATGCGAGGCGTAAAGCACTACCTGCAACGCTGTGCAGTGCAAGGCACACCAACAACATTGACCGCTATCACTGGCATTTATCAGCCGGGAGCAAAAGTCGTGGAGGCCGAGAAGCATCCATTTAAATACCATTTCGAAGACATCAAAACCGGAATGTCCATCCTGACTCATAAGCGAACGATCACGGATTCTGACATTCAGAATTTTGCCAATCTCAGCTGGGATGTATTTTATGCACATACCGACATTACTTCTTTGGAAGGGAGCATTTTTGAGAAACGGGCAGCACACGGATATTTTCTTTTGTCCGCCGCCGCAGGTTTGTTTGTAAACCCGGCCAAAGGCCCTGTCGGTGCGAATTATGGTTTGGATGAATGCCGTTTTATCCGCCCCATTTACCACAACGACACCATTCAGGTTCGACTGACGTGTAAGGAGAAAGTAGAGCGCGACAGCCGGGGAAAAGAACACCCTTCCGGTGTCGTGAAATGGTACGAGGAAATTTTTGATCAGGACGGCGAACTGGTGGCCATGGCAACCATCCTTACACTGGTGCAGAAGAAGTCCCCTTTCCCGGACATCAGTCGCAAATATCTGGAGGAAAAACTGGATGCACTGACGGAAAATACCAAACCCGCCTGGGGCCTCATGACCGCACAACACCTGGTCGAGCATTTTGAATTTTTCACTAATATGGCGTTGGGCAAAATCCCGTGTAAAATTGTGACCCCGGAAGAACGCATTGAAAAATTCCAGGACTCTCTCTGGAATTACAAGCCAATGCCGAAAAAATTCGACCACCCCGCTTTGAAAAAAGGAGCGACTGAAGATTTAGTGCACGCCAGTTTGGAGGATGCCAAAAAAGCTTATTTCGCTGCTTATGATGAGCTGGAATTATTTTTCAAAAATAATCCAGGTGCAACGGTTCCAAATCCTGTTTTTGGAAATCTGGATAAATACCATTGGTACTTGATGACGAGGAAGCACTATGCACACCATTTTGAGCAGTTTGGGATTTGAATTCCCGTTGTTGTCAATTGTCCGATTGTGTAATTAGATTATTATTGCGTTTCCGCAATACTCCTTTTATAGTGCTAAAAAGGATACTTTTATTTTGGCAGATATTTGATTTTTAAGCTTCAAGACTCATTTTCAGGCAAAGAAAAAGTGTCATTTTTTTGACCACCTATTTAAGTGAGTATACAAGATTAATTACATAAAAGAGTTTTAAATTGGGCAATTGACACCAAAATATTTATGAGATACTTTCTCACACTTTATTTGCATAATTGATATTATCTACCTGAAGTTGTTTGAAAATTCTTTGTGGCAAATCAGTGGCACATAGTTGGCAGGAAACATTAATTTTTATTGGTAAGCAAATCGATTAAGCTTTATAATTCAATAATTCGTTTCCTGTTTTATTTCCAACATTTTTAGATAATTATTTTTTTCTTCCAATTAACAAGACCGAATCCCCGTCTTCAAATTCTGCATAACGCTCTAAAAGCAGTATTTCAAAGTATTCCTCAAAAAAAGAAACAAGTGCATGCTCCGTATGGTAATTCACAAAAAGCCCTTTAAAAACCTCTGTCCCTTCTCCTTTCCAAAATGAGTGACAAATGATGCCATTATTATTTAAAACCTCATATTGTCTTTTTATGGAATCTTTTAATTCCATATCATTTAAATGGTGCAAAACTTTATTGGAATAAATACCATCAAATTCCTTTTCAATTTCCAAAGTCACTGCATTCAAAATCAGAAATTCAGCTCCCGGATGTCGGATTTTCAAACGTCCAATAAATTCCGCAGAGTTATCAGAACCCGTTACCTGGTAATGTTCATCCAATATTCCCCAGTCTGTACCAGGGCCAGAACCCAGTTCCAACAAACTGGACGAGGCGGGCAAGAATGTCAATAGTTTTACGATCAACTGCCGGCCGTTAACATCTTTTGCCAATTCGATATATTCGTCGACAGATTCTTTTGTATGGTAATAATCTTTTGCCATTTTAACTAAATTTTGTTTTTGGTAAAAAAAGATATTTAATAACAAATTTATAGAGAAAAATAAAACCATAATACTTATCAAAGAAAAGATAATTTCTCATGATATTTGGGCAAACATTCATTAATGTCAGCAAAAAAGAAAACAGCATCAAAAACAAAAAACAGCCTGCACCCCGCCAACCGGCACCGCGGTCAATATGATTTTAGTGCCTTAATAAAGACCCATCCCCCTTTAGCTCCTTTCGTTGTAAAAAACAAGTTCAGCAACCTATCAATTAATTATTTTGACCCAATGGCCGTAAAGAATTTAAATACGGCTTTACTAAAACATCATTACGATATCGATTATTGGGACATCCCCAAAAATTATTTATGCCCGCCGGTTCCTGGCAGAGCTGATTATGTTCACCATATCGCCGATCTATTGAAAGAATTTAATTTTAAAAGAACCCCAAGAGGAACAAAAATTAAATGCCTTGATATCGGCATAGGGGCAAATTGTATTTTTCCGATAATCGGAATCAAAGAATATGGCTGGTCATTTATCGGTAGTGAAGCGGATGCTGTCGCAATAGCATCTGCCAATAAAATAATTAGAGAAAATAAATCACTTCAGGAAAAAATAGAAATCCGTCAACAAAAAAACACCCATAATATTTTAACCGGCATTCTTCAGAAAGGAGAATATATTGATGTGGTGATTTGCAACCCGCCATTTCATGCTTCAAAAGACGAAGCGGAAGCGGCTGCCCGTAGAAAGCTCAAAAACCTCCAGGGCAAAACATCAAAAACAGTTTTAAATTTTGGCGGACAGAACAATGAACTCTGGTACCCAGGAGGGGAGCAACAATTTGTGACAAATATGATTCAGGAAAGTAGGTTGTTCGCTAAGTCCTGCTTTTGGTACTCCAGTTTAATTTCCAAAGAGTCGAATTTGAAAATGATTTATGCAGCATTAAAAAAAGCCAACGCTGTGACAATAAAAACCATCGCAATGGGACAAGGAAACAAAAAAAGTAGAATTGTCGCCTGGACATTCCTGTCCCCGAAACTACAAAAAATTTGGGCAGAGTCGAGATGGAAATAAGCACTAAAAAAAATGGCATTTTCCCTTTTCCTGAAAAAGGATTTTATGCTATGAAAACCAAGCATTGGCTAAAATAAAAGTGTCATTTTCAGCACTCTTTATTTTTGACGATCTGTGTATGAAGTATTTCCAAATATAACTACCCTCAAAACTTTCACATTTCATTAAGACCTTATTTCGCTACCTTTATTTTCAATAATTTGATTTAATTAATTCAAGTTGCGAACAATTTGTACGGCCCCAGCGGTAACACCGTTTTAGAACGGTGTTACCGCTAAACCCTCCACTATTGTCCATCTTTTTTCCACATCGAAACTTGAGTTAATTAAATAAAAATCAAACCTTCTTTGCAAAACGCTACGTCTTAACTACCTGCATGGTACGCAAGCTAAAAACTTACTTTGGTTACGCTGGCCTTGGACAGAGAAACCACGGCGTTTAAACAGAGAAAATTATTTAATCATTAAACACGACTTTCATGAAAAAAGAAAATTACAACCGCCGCCATTTTTTAAACACAACCGCCAAACTTTCACTAACCACCACGGGAGCCATGATTCTTCCCAGCTCTAAAGCATTTAACCAGCCGTCCAAAAATTCATTTGAAGAGGAGCGAAATGTTTTTGGCCCCAGAAAAGGATTCAGCCCACAGATAAGCACCTTGGTTTCGATGATGGACTGGATGCGATATACTATCCTTCGCCCGGTGAAAGGATTAAGTGTAAAAGATTTAGATTTTGTTTTTGATGAAAATTCCAATTCAATCGGAGCTATGCTGTGGCATCTGGCAGCCACCGAGCGATACTATCAATTAAATACATTCGAAAATTTGCGATGGGGAAGTTGGTCCTATGAAATAAAACAGGAGTGGGACGTACCCATGAACCTTGGAGATATGGGCAGAAAAAAAATAAAAGGCAACAATATTGGATTCTACCTCGATAAATTAAAAGAAGTCAGAGAAAATACCTTAAAAGAATTGGCCAAGCGGGACGACAAGTGGTTGCTGGCAATCGATGAAGGTTGGGGTTGGGGCCCTACCAATAATTACTGTAAATGGTTTCATGTGGTGGAACATGAATCGAATCACAACGGTCAGATTAAATGGTTGATGAAGAGACTCCCTTCCAAAAATTAGCGTATTGAAAATAATTCTTGCACTGCAAATTCCCAAGCGTTTTAGTTTTTCTCACGCAGCGTTCGCAAAGCTCGCTGAGACAGCTTAGCGGTAACAGCGTCATAGAACGCCCCTCAGTCGATAAATTAGTACATTTGGCTACTGATCAACGATCATTTTCAATTTCAACAAAACAAAACTACATTTTTATGAAACACCTCTTTCTAACATTTACAGTTCTCTGCTGCCTCCTTGTTTTCAGTTGCAATAAAGATGATGACACCACGCCTCCTTTAGAGCCCAACGTGGAATCTTTCGATCAAAGTTCTTATTCGCTGGTCATAGATGACATTGGCAGCAGCATTTCGATGGACGCAATCGGCAACGATGAATTTATATTGACTGGCAAGTCTCACTCAGACGGCAATAACTTTAGCGATATTCACCTAACAAAACTGGATGATCAGTGCAATGTTGCCTGGACCAAAACATTTGGGGGCATGGATACGGAATTTAGTAACGATGTCTATTCCACGAATGAGGGTGGTTTTATCGTTGCTGGGACGACCAGAGGTTTTGGGGCCTATTCCATCGACGCCTACATCATCAAAGCAGGGGCAGATGGAAACGAAGAATGGTCCAACACCTATGGAGAGGATAAACGTGAAATCCCTGAGTCAATTATCCAAATGGAAGACGGTGGATACCTCTTTGTAGGGCAAACCGAAAAGTTCACCACACAGGACTGGGACGCTTACTACGTTCGTCTGGATGCGGACGGTAATGTAATCTGGTCCAAAAACAGCGGCCGGGCATTTAATGATTTTGCGCATGAAGTAGTGCCGACCAACGACAACCATTTCGTGATCCTGGGAACTACAGACAGTGTAGAAACCTTTTTTGAACACACCCTGACACTCGAAAAAATTGATGCAGATGGAAATACGCTCTGGTTCAAGCCCCTCAATCACTTGGCTGAAATAGCCGCTGATTATGGCCTTGCAGTCGATGATGATGAAGGTCTTTTGATAGCTTCCGGAAGGGGCGAAGACGGATTTGGCTACAGAGGGGATGCGCTATTGATTAAAACGGACGCAAACGGGAATGAATCATGGTCAAAAAGTTATGGCGGCAGTGAATCTGATGAGGCGAACATCGTCATCAAAACTTCCGACAACCATATCATGATGCTGGGTACTTCCCAAAGTTACGGTTATGGTTACTCCGATCTTATGGTGATCAAAACCGATAATAAAGGCAACCAGAAATGGCTCAAAACTTATGGAGGCAGCCATATCGACCAAGCCTACGGGATCGAAGAAATGGCCAACGGGAACTTCCTGATTCTGGGGATTTATGCAACGGAGCCCCAAGGGGCAGTGTTCAATACAATTATCCTGAAAATAGACAAAGATGGGCAGCCGTTGTAAGGGGGGGATTGGGATATTGGGATATTGGGATATTGGGATATTGGGATATTAAGAGATTGGGTAAATTAATATTTTGACCATTAACCGTTAACCGTTAACCATTAACCATTAACCATTAACCATTAACCATTAAAAAAACCGCATTTGGTAGAATTTCAATTAAATATATTCAGCATTATTTACCTGTTTGGTACGTTGCAAGGGTTGATTCTGGCGGGGATTTTTTTATTTAGTCAAACTTTTTCAAAAAAATCAAATGGGTACATGGCGTCCATGTTGATTGTTTTTATGGCTTTGAATTTATTGGGTGTGTTTGAAGAAGCCAGGTTATTTTCAAAATATCCGGCACTTGAATTTTTGCCGATAGTGTGGTACGGGATCATTCCGCCGGCCACTTATTTTTTTGTACAATATTTGACCGCCCCTGCTTATAAATTTCCGAGATGGGGATATTATTTATTTATCCCTTTCATTGTACAATTCATTTTCCAGAGTTCCGAATTCATTTTGTTTTTGCTTGGGAAAATAAACCTGACAGAGTATCTGCCAGTTCATTACGTAATAGAAAATACGTTTGAAACCGTCTCTGCTTTTTATGCATTAATCGTATCCGTTGTGATTTTGAAAACGCTGTTTAGGTATGAAAAATCGCTCTACAATGATTTTGCTGAAATAAATGACAAAAGCCTTCGGTGGCTGAGCCATACACTGCTTGGTGGGTTGGTTCTGATTTTTGTTTGGTTCATAGTTGCATTTAGTGATTATTTCCAAAATAGTTATGTCCAAATGATGAGCAGGTTCTTGATGATCGGCTTATCTGTATTGATCTACTGGATCGGTTATTCCATGCTCATGCGGCGGGAGCTTTTTGTCCGGGAAAATATTATGGATGAAATAATACCTGTTTCCCCAACAGAAGAAACAACCAAACTCTCCGACAGAGCAGACGATCATTACCGCAAACTGATAGCCGTGATGGAAGAAAACCACCTGTATCGAAATCCGGATATAAACATGTCCATTCTTTCGGAAAAAATAGGCTTGAGCAAAGGCTATCTCTCCCAAATCATCAATAACAAGGAGCATAAAAATTTCTTCGATTTTATCAATACCTACCGCGTTGAAGAAGTAAAACAGAAAATGGCCAATGCCGAATTTGCTCATTTCAACATCCTTGGACTGGCGATGGACGCCGGTTTTAAATCCAAATCCACCTTCAACGCGGTTTTTAAAAAAATGACCGGCCAAACACCTTCCCAGTACCGCAGAGACTTAAAACAATAGCTTTCAGGCACAGCATGCCCCAAATTCTCCGACGAATAAAAGTCCGGTCCTATGCAATTGTACGTAGCCGTACCTGCCCGGCACGTCCGTCTGCCTCCGATTTTATCAGTCCGGACGATTCTAACAGCTCCGGTCACTAAGTTTGACCCATCAATCTTTTCACCTCTTAATTTTGAAATCATCATGACTAATTCTTTTGTAGATTACTGGATGAATGAAGCCGGTGGTATTGTTTGGGACTACGCAGTTTTTGCTTCCGGTGCTTTTTTTATTTTTTATATTTTATTGAAAAAGCCTTTGTGGTTCCGGAAGGTGCAAAAAAAGATGCCCCGGCTGACGGATTACGGCAGGGATATTTTCTTCTCCCTCGTGACCGTTGCCATTTTTGCGACCATTGCGATGCTCACCTTTTTTGTTTTTGACGAACACACCCACACCTATGATCAAATTGCAGACTACGGATGGGGTTACTATGTTTTCACCTGGGTCTTTATGTTTTTGGTACACGACACCTATTTCTACTGGATGCACCGGGCCATGCATCACCCTACCCTTTTTAAACATGTGCATTTGGTCCATCACAAATCCACCAATCCATCGCCCTGGACAGCTTATGCTTTTCATCCTTTCGAAGCAATTCTGGAAGCCATGATCATCCCGATCCTGGCCTTTTCCATTCCGATCCACGCCCCCGCCATCAGTTGGTTCTTCTTGTTCCAGATCACTTACAACGTCTATGGCCATCTGGGCTTTGAACTTTTCCCCAAAGGATTTCACAAGACCTGGATCGGACGGTTTGTGAATACCTCCGTTGCCCACAATTTGCACCATGACAAATTTCACGGCAACTACGGGCTCTATTTTTTGATCTGGGACCGTTGGTTGGGAACCATCCGAAAAGACTATGATTCGACCTACGAACGGACAACCGGCAATGCTGCACAACCAGCGCCATTCTCCACCAAGGACGAGTCACTATTGCCCCAACAAAAACCTGTAAGCACCTAACCAGGCTCGATTTATCAAGCTTCGTGATAAGGCCAGGTCCTATTAAAACAAAGAAGGGCCAAAGGGCAGCAACAAGGGCCATCCCGCAAATTCGGGATGGCCCTTGTTGCTGCATTAAAAAAAAATCCCCCCCTTTTGCAGCACTCTCCTCCACATTTGGATTCTATAGTTGAAATCAAGAAATGCATGCTTTTTCGAACAACCAAAAAAATGTTTAAAATGAATTCTCTAATTAAATTTTTCGTCTACACGCTCTCTCTTACTTTTTTAGTTCTGTCTTGCCGAAAGGACGTGGAAGACCAAATGGTCATCAAAGAAGACCCGCCAGCTCCTGTCGTCAATGTCTACGGAAATATATTCGGCTTAGTGCTGGACAGCAATAATGATCCTGTATCTGACGCCGTAGTCGCTTATGATAATGACGTAATAACAACCGATGACGACGGTTTATTTCTTTTCAAGAATGTAAAAATGAATGCGAACGGCACCTACGTCCAGGTGGAAAAACAGGGATATTTTGCGGGTAGCCGCCGCATTTATCCTGACCAAAATGCCACCAGCTACATGGAGGTAAAGCTGCTCGAAAGAACCATCATTGGCACCGTAGATTCACCAAACGGTGGACCGTTGACACTCCAGAGCGGAGCAAAAATTGAATTGCCTGCAAACGGATTTGTGGATGCTGACGGAAACAACTATAACGGCCCCGTCAACGTAGCGATGCAGTGGCTCGATCCTACAACTGCCGACCTCGCACAGATCATGCCCGGCAACCTGGAAGGAATAGACGAGGAAGGCCAACAGGTGCTTCTGCAATCCTACGGCATGTTGGCAATAGAATTGGAAAGCAGCAATGGCGCACCACTCAACCTGGGCAATGGAGGAACCGCAACGCTGACCTTTCCCGTCCCTGCCGGGCTCATCGGCAGTGCCCCGGCCACCATCCCTCTTTGGTATTTCGACGAAACGGCAGGCATCTGGAAAGAAGAAGGCAATGCCCAACTCATTGGGAATGAGTACGTCGGAGAAGTAAACCATTTTACGTTTTGGAACTGTGATGTCCCATTTCCTTTGGTCGATTTATCGGGCTGCTTTGAAGGTTTTGAAGGGACCAAGCTGTCCAACACACAAGTGGAGATCGAAGTGATTTCAAATGGACTGCGTTCTTTTGCCAACACCAATGACCAAGGCTGTTTTTCAGGGCTAATCCCCCTGGGTGAGGCCTTAAATATAAAACTGATCGGTTTATGTGGAACGGTACTTTTCGAAGACGAAATTGGACCTTTTGATATGGATACCGACTTGGGCACCATCAGCCTGCCTACTTTCAATGATTTGGAGCTGATATTCGTGACGGGCACCCTGGTGGACTGTGACGGCGTACCGATCAGTGACGGCATTCTCAGAATCAGTAGTGATGACGGCGCTGAATACTTTTTCCTGGACGATGAAAACTTTAGTGTTCCGGCCAACGTCTGCGTGGGTACCAACAGTATATTTCTGTCCGGCGCTGACCCGTCGGCTGATCAAACGGCTTTCAGCGATCCGGTAGAATTTCCAGTTGACAACTTGGTGCAGGCCGGCAATATTGAGGTTTGCAACGACCCTGCGGTCTTACCTGATACTTACGTTGAGTTATCGTTCAACGGCGAGACCTTTGTTTGGGACCTTGAATTCAATAGTGCAGGCGAAAGCTCCGCCGAAATCAACAGTTTCGGTTTAGAGGTAGATATTAAATCCCGCATGATTTTCCCATTCGATTCAACAATAATTTTTATCAATCTAAGAAACCTTCCAACGTCCGAAGGCCAAAGTATACTCGATATTTTCTCTTACAATATATCCCTTGCCAATTTTAACGGATTGTTCAGTATTGGGGAAGACATATCGCTCAAGAACCTTAATAACGATGATATCAATGTGGTCATCGCAGAATTAGGGGATGTCGGGCAACCCGTAACAGGTTCCATCACTACGGAAATGGATGCTTTAGAAGTGTTAGAACTAATCAGTCTTGACACAACGGGAGGAGTATCCTTTACCTCTGGTGATTCAATGGGCAATTTCCCGGTGACCATAGAATTTAGAGTGATTCGAACGCAATAGTTTTTTGCCTGCAACAGAAACCCGATGACTGGGTTGCTGTTGTAGCTTTTCGAAACGATAGAAACCAATTTAATTACTCTGAATAGCCTTTGGAAAACAGGCCAAAAGAGTAATGTTCAATTTGCCAAAAAAAAATAAATTGACCGAAATAGAAATCATAGCAGGTTGTAAAAAAGAAAAACGGCGCCACCAAAAAGCATTGGTCGACAAATATGCGCCGACCCTCTTCACAGTCGCCCGCCGTTACACGCGCGACGACCATACGGCAAAAGATATTTTACAGGAGGCATTGCATTTAATTTTTAAGAACATAAAAAAATATGAACCGACCGGTTCCTTTCAAGGCTGGATGCGGCGCATCGTTATTACCTCTTCGCTAAAGTATTTAAGGGATAAAGATTTTTTAAAAAACGTAGTTGAATTTGAACCCGTGCATTCCAGCTCAATCAGCCCGGAAGCTTATTTAAAACTCGATTATGAAGAGATTATACATTTGATCAAAAAACTGCCGAAAGGCGCCAGGGAAGTCTTCAACCTTTACATCATCGACGGCTATGACCACAACGAAATCGCCGCCTTGCTGGGCATTTCGGCCACCACCTCACGCTCACAATTAACCAGGGCCAGAAAATGGCTTCGCCACCAACTTAATCACGAAAAAAAAACTAAGCTATGCGGTTAAACAGATTTGAAAAATACATCTCCAATAAAGTGGACGAATATCCATCCGCACTGGATACCGAATCACTTTGGATGACTTTGGAAAGTGACCTTGAGAAAAAGAAAAAACGAAGGTTGGCCATCATCCTATTGCTATTTCTTTCAGCATTGGCCATCGGTTATTTAATTCGTAATAATTTTCAGACAGCTCAGGTTGAACCGGCTGTACCAAACACAATGGCCATGGAAAATACCGAAGCTACGAACAAGGATTTTCAGATATCCTCACAAAATACGAATCAAACCGAAAATGAAAATGAACTCACAGTTTTAAATCCTGACTCTAAAAAAAGTGCATTCAGCAAAAAAACGATGACGGAAAACAAGAAAAAAACTGTACCGTCCATAATTAAAGAAAAAAATAAAACAGTCGATCAAAAAGAGACTTTGATCAAGCATTCTACTTATTCAAATAGCAATACCAATTCAGCTAAAACAATCACTAAACCTGTTGCAGAAAATGACGTCAATGAATTAAAAAACCAAATCACAAAAATTGAAGACATCGACAAAATCAACTTATTGGATTTAACAGAAATAAATTCTGTTAAAAAAGAAAACGAATTAATTATCAATAAAAATTCACTTAAAATCAAACCCGTTAAAAATTGGAGCCTATATATTTCACCATCCGTTGGCGCACATTTCACAGTTCGAAATATATCTCCGAAAAACGAGAACGGGGAAACATTAAAACTCCTGAGAAACGGCGCAGAAAAGACACTGGAAACTCTAAGCATGGGCATTGAGTTGGAATTAAGAAACAAAAATAATTTTTTCCTGAGCGGCGGAATAAACTTTAACCAAATGACCGAACGATTTAATGATCAAAGAAGTGATTTCACAATAGAAAACATTGAAATCATAAAAGAGATCAATTACCTGAGCAACGGCGAAAGGCAGGAAATCATTGGTATGTTTGAGCAGTCACAAGAAATAATTTCCACCACAAAAATTTATAATACATTGCGCTGGACGGAATTTAACTTCGGCGGCGGGTATTATTTCACCGAAAAAAGATGGAGCTTAGGAGCAAGCGCCGGACTGCTCTGGGGGACGATGTTAAATGCCGAAGGAAAAACCTTGGATGCAGAAAATAATATTGTTGAAATAAAAAACCAAAGCCCAGCTATTTATAAAAACAATCTTGGCCTGGGCGCCTATGCCAACATTGAAGTCAGCTATGCACTACATCCAAGATGGGGGATATCCACTCAATTTGGATATAAAAATATGCCTGCCTCATTTACAACTGAAAACTATCCTGTCGAAATTAAGTACCAATGGATTGGTGCTTCGGTGGGGCTGCGTTATAAAATTTTTTAAATAAGCAGCGATGCAAAACCAATTAGAAGAGCAAGTTAGATTTGAGGTAGTGCCGAAGTGAATTCAGGAAGCCGCTTCAAATCAATAAATAGACTTTTAACATGAGTCATAAATAAAGGGCACTAAAAATGACACTTTTATTTGGGCAAATGCTTAGTTTCCATAGTTTAAAAAACTGTTTCAGGAAAAGAAAAAGTGTCATTTTTTTTTAACAGCCACTTAATTAACCCTCCAAGATTAAATACAATTTAAAAAAAAGGTGCCATCTAAAAACTGCCTTAAATCAAGATGGCACTTTTCCTAAAGATGAATTAACGGAAAAAAATAAAAATCGGATACGCTAAAAATATTTATCCCGTCTTTGCTTCAGAATATCTTTTTATCCTATTCCTAAAATACTGAATAAATCACGTTAGATTTTCAATCGGCCCGATACCATTTCACAGACCTGAAATCATTTTTTAATAATGAAATAATTTATTGCTCCTTTGCAGCACTTTCCATAAAATTCGGATTCTATATTTGAAATCAAGACAAACTGTCTTTTCAACTAACCAAAAAAATAAAAAAATGAATTCTCTAATTAAATTTTTAATCTGTTCACTCTCTCTTATTTTTTTGATCTTGTCTTGCCAAAAAAATGTGGAAGACGACATGGTCATCAATGAAGACCCGCCGGCCCCGATTGTCAATGTTTACGGAAATATTTTCGGTTTGGTACTGGACGAAAACAATGAACCTGTTTCCAATGCCACCGTTGCTTATAGCGACGAAATCAAAACCACTGATGACGACGGTCTGTTTTTATTCAAAAATGTAAAAATGAACGCAAACGGCACCTTTGTACAGGTGGAAAAACCAGGGTATTTTATGGGGAGCCGTCGCATCTACCCTGGCCAAAATGCCACCAGCTACATGGAGGTAAAGCTGCTCGAAAGAAATATAATTGGTACGGTAGATTCACCAAACGGTGGAGCATTGACACTCCAGAGCGGGGCAAAAATTGATTTGCCTGCAAATGGATTCGTGGATGCTGACGGCAACAGCTACAACGGCCCCGTCAACGTAGCGATGCAGTGGCTCGACCCGACCGCCGCTGACCTCGCCCAAATCATGCCCGGGAGCCTGGAAGCAACCAACGAAGCAAACCAACAGGTGCTCCTCCAATCCTACGGCATGCTGGCAGTAGAATTGGAAAGCAGCAATGGCGCACCACTTAATCTGGGCGACGGAGCAACTGCAACATTGACCTTCCCCGTCCCGGCCGAGATCATTGGTAGCGCTCCGGCCACCATTCCGCTTTGGTACTTTGATGAAACGGCAGGAATCTGGAAGGAAGAAGGAAGCGCTCAACTCATCGGGGATGAGTACGTCGGTGAAGTGGAACATTTTACATTTTGGAACTGTGACGTACCTTTTCCATTGGTCAAATTATCAGGCTGTTTCACCGGTTTTGAAGGAATCAAATTATCGAACACGCAGGTGGAGATCGAGGTCATTTCTTCCGGACTGAGTTCATTTGCCAATACCAACGATCAGGGCTGTTTTTCCGGGTTTGTCCCTTCAGGTGAGTCTTTAAATATAAAACTGATCGGTTTGTGCGGAACGGTACTTTTCGAAGAAGAAATAGGCCCTTTCGATGATGATACTGACCTGGGCACCATCAATCTGCCTACTTTCAATGATTCGGAATTGATATTCGTAACGGGGTCGCTGGTAGACTGTGATGGTGCGCCGCTGAATGAAAGCATTCTTAGAATCAGCAGTGAAGCAGGGGAAGAATTTTTTTTACTCGACGAGGGAAATTTTAGTGTGCCGGCCAATATCTGTGACAATACCAACAGCATATTTCTGTCCGGTGCTGACCTATCGTCTGACCAAACCTTGTTCAGCCCGCCAGTTGAGTTTCCGGTCGACAACCTGGTGGAAGCTGGCAACATCGAGGTTTGCAACGATCCTGTGGTCTTACCTGATACCTACATGAAGTTATCGTTCAATGACGAGTCCTACACCTGGGATTTGGCATCTAACAGTGGAGGCGATAGTTACGCATTGGTCAACAGCTTTGGCCTGGGAGTAGTCATTCGCTCACAGATGATTTTTCCATTCGATACAAGTGCAATCACGGTTAGCCTCAGCCGAATTTCGGAAGGTCAAAATACAATGGGCAGCCACCAGTTCAATGTTTCGATAAGTAATTTTAACGGATTGTTCAGTATTGCTGAAGACTTTGCACTGAAGGATACCAATAGTGGGAATGCTACTGCATTCATTTCAGAATTAGGGGATATCGGCGAGCCTGTTTCTGGCATCTTCAGCGCTGATTTGAATACTTTTGAAATAGTAGAATTGATCAATATTACACCAGAGGGGTCCGTATCCTTCCTTACCGGCAATTCATTGGGCACTTTCCCGGTGACCATAGAATTCAGGGTGATTCGAACCCAGTAGTTTTTGTTGTCTGTCAGAACCTGGTGATGTAATCGGTTAGGTTACCCAACCAAATTGAGACGTCCCCCCAAATCTGTGATGCAAATTTTGGGGGACGTCTCTTTCTAAAAATATTCTTCGCGATTGAGGCCGCCTAAAGACCATTGATACAAAGCCATCAGAAGCCAGCTGGATCGGGTGGGCCAAATTTTCAAAATTTGGCGAACCATGACTTTTGGAGAACTCACTTTAATATCCCATTGGCACTTAATTTGCGATAGCAGTAAATGCTACTTCAACAAACCTCCGAAGACTTATTTACCAGCCCCCACCTTTATTCTTTCTAATTTTATTTTACCAAAATCCCACTTTTAGCGTCCCCAATCCACCATTCCCCCTACTGGTTTTTCCACCAACTCAATTACTCCTCCCTCTTTAGAACATCCCTCTTGCTGACGTAAAGCATTAACTATTAATGCATGCACCTCTCATTTGTGCTTGCGTTTGAACAAATAATTGCATCATGTTAAAGACACCACTACTCACCCTCTCCTTGTTCATTTTATCTTCTTTTCACCTGAAATCCCAGTGTTTATTGGTGAAATTACCATTGGAACAAAGAATTGAAAACGCAACCGCAATCGTAGAAGGCCGCGTCGTCGCAAAACAATCATTCTGGGACGAACAACAACATAATATTTTTACTGCCAATCAAGTAGAGGTTTACAAAGTGCTGGCCGGAGAGGTAATGACCGACCACATTGAAGTGCTGACCCGCGGGGGCATCGTCGGGCTGGAAGCACAAATTGACCATCCTTCCCTGCAGTTGGAACCCTATGAAACCGGGCTGTTCTTTTTAAAAGACAACCAAGAGAAGATCCCTTCTGCTAACCGATCGAATTTACCCGTTTACCAGCCGTCGGCTGGTCCGCAGGGTTTTGTGAAATACAACCTGACAGATGGAACGGCCAGCGATCCGTTTATGAAATACAAAGACCTGACGTCCGAGTTGTACCGACCGGTTGAGGACCAAACTGGACATGCTTACCGCACCATCAAAGACTTTCATTTGCAGGCACAAACAGTGGCTGGTTCCAGGTCTACCCTCACCTCTTTCAACCCAACCACCGTTACCGGGGGAACGGATGCTTTACTGACTATCAATGGATCAGGCTTCGGGGCATCCCAAGGCAACGGACAGGTTCATTTTTCCAATGCGGACGATGGTGGTGCCTCTTTTATTGCCGCGTTGAATTCTGAAATTATCAGTTGGACAGATGCTGAAATACAGGTTCAAGTGCCTTCCAGGGCCGGTACGGGCATCATCCGGGTAGTTGACAATGGAGGCGGAAATCATGAATCTGCCACCAGCTTGACGGTCACTTATTCACATATCAATTTAATCTCAGATGCCATCAGCAACGGCAACCATGTTTCCTATAACACTCAACACCGAGATGACGATGGAAAAGGTGGTTACTCTTTCCAGTATTTTACTGAATTCGCCAATAGCAGCGGAGCGCCTCCATTTATGCGGGCATTGGAAACATGGTGCAGTGGCACCAATATTCATTTAACCGTATGGAACAACACCAGCGTAGATGTACACGCAAACGACGGCGTGAATGTGGTACGTTTTGACAATGGTTCGGAGTTGTCTTCCGGCACTTTAGCGATCGGCACAAGTCGGTTTTCCGGATGCTTCAATGGCCCGAATGATCTGGATTGGTATGTCAATGAGGTAGATATGGTCTTCAATGATGACATAGACTGGAATTTCGGCCCTGGCCCAACCGGGGGCGCTTCTTACGATTTCGAGTCTGCCGCACTGCACGAGCTTGGACACATTCATCAATTGGCCCATATCGTCAATCCAAATGCAGTCATGCATTTTGGACTGGCAAATGGAAATGATCAAAGAATACTCGATGCTGCAAGTGACCAGGCCGGGGGCCAACATGTCTACAATCGCAGCACCACTTCGGCCGTGTGCAGTCAGCCTTTGATGTCTACGAGCGTCAACTGCGCAGCCTTGTTGCTGCCAGCGGAGCTACTTGATTTTTATGGTTATGCTGACGGGAAAAACAATATGCTGCATTGGGAAACCGCATCCGAAATCAATGTGCGGGAACACGTCGTTGAACGTTCAGAAAACGGGGTAAACGGATTTGAAAGGATCGGTGCAGTTCCGGGCTCAACCAATTCGTTCAGCAACATTCAATACCAGTTGACAGACTCAGCGCCTCTTCCTTTTGGCTATTACCGATTGACGACCCATGACATGGACGGTCAGTTTGAAAGACATAAAATCATTTCCATTTTTCGGCGCGATGACCAATTGAAGATCGGCAGCCCTTCACCTAACCCGGTCAGCGACAACATATTTTTGCCGGTTTCTACACCTCGGGAAGTTATAATTGAATATCAGTTAACCAGTCAAATCGGGCAAATATTACAAACGGGAACCCTGAAAATTGACCAGAACATCCATCAAGCCGAAATAGAAATTCAGCCATTACCCAAAGGAATTTATCTTTTAAACCTGTGGACCGGACAGGAAGATTTTGCTTTTAAACTATTTAAAAAATAAACCTTCCTGCTCAGCGCAACCCTGTGCACGCGGCGCCAGGAACAAGTCGCTCACGGCGACCCACAATAAAGTAGCTTTTCTCTTCATATTTCGCTGTGTTGCTAATTTGATGGATAGCGAACTAAAGACAGTCAGTCCAGGAAAAACCTACTTACAGTTTAAGAAAATTGAGATTTTTAGATACTTCAATGTTAAAACCTTTGCTATCTTTTTAGATCCTTACAAAAACAGATCAAATCAACCGGTCAATGCAGTGTCCAAAACAATATTGATTGAATGGTGTACTGCTTTTAAAATTAAAACCAATGAGTGCTGATTTCAATTGAATGAACTGGTTTGAAAAATATATTATTTTGGCTTCGAAATCTTCTCATTTTCAAAAACAACAAAATGAAACCAAACCTCACCACTTTATTCCTTTTGATTGCACTGGGCACGCTATACATTTCTTGTCAAAACCAGCCAACCAACGAAACAGGAGGACTCCCCAAAACGCCCAATATTCTCTTCATCATGTCGGACGATCATGCCTACCAGGCGATCAGCGCATACAGCGACAAACTCACCTCTACCCCCAATATCGACCGCATCGCCCAGGAAGGCATGATGTTCACCAATGCTTGCGTGACCAACTCAATCTGTGCCCCTTCAAGAGCTGTTATTTTAACGGGCAAGCACAGTCATTTAAATGGAAAAATCGACAACCATTTTCCATTTGATACCACCAACATCACCTTCCCCCAAATTTTGCACGACAATGGCTACCAGACCGCCATGTTTGGTAAGCTGCATTTTGGAAACAACCCAAAAGGGTTCGACGAGTTTAAGATATTGCCCGGGCAGGGGACTTATTACAACCCTGATTTCATCACCAAAAAGGAAGGTAAAATTCGCATGGAAGGTTACACCACGGACATCATCACCGACCTCACCTTAAATTGGTTGAAAAATGAACGGGAAAAAGAAAAGCCTTTTTTATTGATGTATTTACACAAAGCCCCGCACCGGGAATGGCTGCCCGCCGAAAGACACTACAAAGAATTCATTAAAAAAACATTTCCCGAACCGGCCACTCTTTTCGATGATTACACAGGACGCGGGCGTGCAGCCAAAGAAGCTGAAATGAATTTATTGACGCACATGAACTGGGCAGGTGATTCGAAAATCCCTCCGGAAGTCATGGACGAGCTGGGCATTCCCGAAACAGCTGGCTGGGACAAAGGTGCATTTGCAAGGGAGGTCGGTCGGCAGACACCCGAACAGCGGGCCAGGTGGGATGCCGTTTATGCCCCGATGATCGAAGAATTTAAAAAGAACTACAAGCACATGTCGCAGGAGGAATTGATGCAATGGCGTTACCAAAGGTACATGCAGGATTACCTCGGTTCGATTGCCGCGGTGGATGACGGTGTGGGAGAAGTATTAAAATATTTGGACGAAAATGGGTTGGCTGAAAATACCATCGTCGTTTATACTTCCGATCAGGGTTTTTATTTAGGTGAACATGGTTGGTTCGACAAGCGGTTCATTTATGATGAATCTTTCAAAACGCCCCTGATGGTGCGTTGGCCAGGTGTGATCCAGCCAGGCTCCGTCAATACCCAAATGGTGCAGAACCTCGATTTTGCCCAGACCTTTTTGGCCGCTGCGGGCATTGATGCACCGAAAGATATGCAGGGGGAAAACCTGATCCCACTTTGGCAGGGAAACAATGAAGGGTTCCGCGACGCTGTCTATTACCATTACTATGAATACCCTTCGGTACACATGGTCAAACGGCATTATGGTATCGTGACGGAGGAGTATAAGCTCGCTCATTTTTATTATGATGTGGACGAATGGGAATTATATGACCGCAAAAATGATCCACAGGAAATGACCAACGTTTATAATGATCCGGCCTATGCGGAAGTAGTGAAAAATTTACATGAAAAATTATCGGAACTGCGGACGAAATACCAAGACTCAGAGGAGCTGGATGATTTTTATATCGAAAAATACAAGGAGCTGGGAAATTGAAAAAATCATACTAAAACAGTGATGAATTTCATTTCTTCGCACCTCATTTTGAAACTTAAAACAAGTAATTTTAAAACTGTTATAGCCTCAAAAAAGTATAATGTTGATCAATGAACAAAACGAGCTAAAGACTCTTTCTAAACGCTGTTTTTTTCTCCGTTTAATCCTGTGTTAATTCCTGACAAACTTTTTGTTGCACAGAGTCACGCAGAAAAAAACAGCGATTAGAAAGAGAAATCAGGTTGAGCAACCTACTGATTTCTGTTTAATTTTTAACCACGACAAACAATTCATGCGAATCATTTTATTTACGGGAAAAGGAGGCGTAGGCAAAACCACCATGGCTGCCGCAACAGCCGTAAAAGCTGCCCAGAGTGGCATCAAGACCTTGGTCATTTCCACCGACCCGGCACATAGCCTTTCCGACGCCATGGACACGCAACTGGAACCGGAACCAACGGAAATCATGCCCAATTTATTTGCGCAGGAGTTTGATGTATATTATTCAATGGAGAAAAACTGGCACCACATGCGCAACCTCATGCAAACTATTTTCCGCTGGCGAGGGGTGGAAAATGTAGTGGCAGAAGAGTTGTCGGTTTTGCCGGGCATGGAAGAAGCATCTGCTTTTTTGTGGCTGGAAAAATATTACCGGGAAGGCACTTATGAACTAATCGTTATTGACAGCGCACCGACAGGTGAAACACTGACTTTGCTGTCGTTGCCGCAAGTGGCCAAATCGTGGATGACCAAAGCTTTTTCCCGCAAGAATTTAGCGGTGCGAACGGTGACCAAAGGGGTACAGGTTTTTACCGGTGTGCCACTGGACAAAGGACTGGAGGAACTCGATGAATTATTTGACAAACTGGAAAAGATCCAAAAGGTATTTTTGAATCCGGAAATATGTTCGATCCGCATCGTGACAAACCCGGAACGCATGGTCGTCAAGGAAGCGAAGCGGGCTTATACTTATTTGCAGCTATATGGGTACAATGTCGATGCCGTTTTAATCAACCGTATTTTGCCCGAAAAAGAAGTCGGTTCCATTTTTAAAAAATATGTTGAATCGCAAAAAAAATATATCCAGGAAATTGAAGAAAGTTTTGAACCCATCCCCGTTCTGAAAGTCCACCACCAGGGGCAGGAAGTATTCGGTATCCAATTGTTGGAGAATATTGGCCAGTCCGTTTATGGCGAAAAAAACCCCGCAAAGATTTTCCATTTGGACAAACCCTATGAATTAATTGAAAACCCAAAAGGCTATTTTTTCAAAACCAAATTACCGTTCGTAAAAAAAGAAGAAATCGAATTGAAAAAATTTGGTGATGAACTGGTGATTGATTTAGGCAACCGCCGCCGTTCCATTATTCTTCCCCGCTTTGCGAGTTTCTTAAAAATGGAAGAATATCGGTTTCAGGCTCCCTGGCTGGTTGTTTCATTGATAAAATAGAAATTGGTCGTACTTGTTTCTTTTATTTTTGCAGGTGGTCAAAAAAAATGACACTTTTTCTTTGCTTGAAAATGAGTCTTGAGGCTTCGAAATCAAACATTTGTCAAAAGGAAAGTGTCATTTTTAGCGCCCCTTATTCTTATCCAAGGGCTTAATATAAATTGAGTCCTACTACAACCGCCAACCAACAACTACCAAGAATTGAAAATAAATAAACCAAATAAATTCTGGTTATTCACCGACGGGCTGCGGGCTTTGCTGGAGTGGTTC
Organism: Bacteroidota bacterium; assembly: GCA_039819485.1. Lineage (GTDB taxonomy): Bacteria > Bacteroidota > Bacteroidia > Chitinophagales > Saprospiraceae > UBA6168. The sequence continues at coordinate 73,468 of JBCBRY010000031.1, forward strand.
TCTTTATTTATTTATCATTTATTCAAACGGTATCAAAAAAATGGCGACGGCCATCCGGTCCTCGTCATTCCTGGTTTTATGGGCAGTGGATTTTCCACAAAGCTGTTACGGAAATTCATCAACAAAATTGGCTACCATGCGTACGACTGGGGCCTGGACCGAAACCTCGCCAATTTTGCAGACGTTGAATTTTTGGAAATAAAGATTGATGAACTTTTCAAAAAACATGGCAATAAAATCACGCTGATCGGTTGGAGCCTGGGCGGTGTGTATGCCCGGCAATTGGCGAAAGCAAAAAAAGAAAAAATCCGGCAGGTCATTACGATGGGTTCTCCGTTTAATGGCGCCAACGAACCCAACAACGCTCGCTGGTTGTATGAGCGGGTAAAGGCAAGAGAAGGCACGCCTGAAATCGATCCGGAAACATTGGCCGACCTGCCCTGCCCGGCCCCGGTTCCTACTACGGCCATCTATTCCAAAGAAGACGGGATCATTCCGTGGCAAGTCTGCCGAGAACAAGCAGAAGACCACCTGCATCAGAATGTAAGGGTTCATGGAAGTCATTTAGGATTCGGAGTCAATCCTTCTGTCTTTTATATCATAGCCGATCGGCTGCAATTTCAGGAGGAGAACTGGCAGTATTTTCAACCAAGTGATACGTTGTTGGGAAAGTTTTTCTTTCCAAGGGAAAAGACTAAGACAGCCATTTGAAACCAGGACAAACCCGACTCACCGACTCAATAAACTGAGACATCTCCACTAATCCGTTTTTATATCGGGATTAAAGGGGATTTTAAATTGAAACATCACATCTTCATCGGTGCTCGGGTCAAGCACGTCCAGACCATATTTTATTTTTAATGGATCATCATAAACGAAAGTGCCGAACAATCGATCCCACAGTGAAAAAATATTTCCAAAGTTGGAATCGGTCCACGGCCGTTCAAAGTGATGGTGGAATTTATGCATATTCGGAGAGACAAATACGTAACTAATGGCTTTATCCGCCCAATCCGGCAACCGCCAATTGCCGTGTGTCAGATAGGTACAAAGAATGGAAGTAATCCGATAAAATAAGTAAAAAGAGACCGGCATGCCCATGATGAAAATAGCCACCAGCGCAAACAATTCCCGGATCACATAATCTCCAGGATGATGCCGGGTTCCCGTCGTTGCATCTACGTGAGTATCGCTGTGATGGACCATGTGAAACTTCCACATCCACGCATAGGTATGCAACAAATAATGAGCTACATATTGTGCAATAAAATCGAGGGCCATAATGGCCAATAGCAATTCTGCCCAGACGGGAAGGCCAATCAGGTTGAGCAAACCAAAATTGTTGGTATCCAGCCAAAGGAAAATACCGACCGTAGCCAGGCCAAAGATCACGTTGATGGCCATGCTGCAAGCCAGAAAAATGAAATTGATGCCCGCATGTTTCCATTTTTTATAGTTGAGTTTTACCAGTGGCGTCCCAAACTCAAATAGCCAGGTGATGCTCAATACGATCAATATCCAGGCAAGTTTTTGCAGAGGGGTGAGGTTTTCAACAAATGATAAAAGTGCTTCCATGATTTATTAATAAGTGAAATGAAGTAAAACGGAATCTCGTATTTTAATCGGGAAGGACGAAATAAAAAGAATTGTCCCTGCTGCGAGCCTCTTCTAATTGTTTGTGCACCCTTACCCAATTTATAACAGAAGGCAGGCTTGATGGTCGTTTATTCCCAGTATTTTATGGGCACGGCCAATCCAAAAGGCCAATCGTCCGGCTTGTAATGTTTGGTAATTGCACGGTCCGACCTCCAGAAACCAAATTCGCTCAATATTAAGGAAAGCAACGTAAATGCACAGAATTGGTTGAAAAGAAATTGATGGGATTGTCATATAAAAAAGGGCGCACCGGTTGGCAACGCCCTTATTCTGAGAAATTAGCATGAAAAGACGCTTGATAGCGTTATTATTTGATAAAGCGAATCGTCAGCGGGTAACGGTAAGGTTTTCCTTCGCTGGCTTTGATCGTTGCAATGATCACAACAACAAGGGCCATAATACTGAATCCGATGAGTAGGAAAAACCCAATAAAAACCAGGATCAAAACAACACTTGCTATCATATAAATCGTCAAAGACAACTGGAAATTGAGAGATTCTACGGCATGTTCCCTGATATAATCTGACTCGTCCTTTTTGACTAAATAAATAATCAGTGGAGCAATGAACCAAGCCAGCAAGGTCAGGACATGACTCAATAAAGCTATATTTTTTTCGTCCTGGGTTGGATGGTAGTCATATTCTTCGGAGGCATCATAATCAAGAATTGGAGATGATAGGTCAGACATGTTATAGTTACGTTTAGTTTATTAAAAAGATGAAACCAAGTTCTTCTTTAGAACCGGTGTTTGAAAAATTTTTCGATGAACGTAGAGCGAATTTCGCTTACCATTCAAATTCCGTTTCTCTTTGCTGAGCGGCAATGATAATTGGCGAGGTTTTCGATAAGGTATGTTATATCCATCCCGCCACTTCCTCTTCATTTATCAAAAAACCCTTCCATTTCTGTTTACAACCCCCTGATTTTCAGCAATTTAATTTTAAAATCTTACTTGGTTTCCAACAAAAAACAACGGACTATGTCTCAACAAACAAACACCAACACTTTCAAGAAAGAAAGTAAATTCGTCAAATCACTTCGCATTATCCTTTCCAGCTTTTTTATCAGCTACTTCCTTTATTTGTTCATCACTGCAGTCATGGCCTACAATAAGCTACATCTTGCAGAAGGTATGTACTAAAAAAATTAGTGATCAGCTGCGAGCAACTGATCACTAATCACGGTTCCACCTTATCATTACTTCACGATGCCATCTTCTGGGCTTCCCATAGTTGTAAATATCTCCCTTTTTTCAGCTGTTTTACCTCGGTGGCAAGTTCATTGTTGAGGTGGGGCTTGAATGGCAGCTGAGTTCCCCTGTCATCGAATATTTCGACGTTAAGCTCCTTGGCAAATACCTTGGCCAACTTGCCAAGATTTTGCGCGTATTTCTCCGATTTTCCCATCGCCATAAATAGGTCGATGACTGCAGTACGGACCATTTCATATTTATCGACTTGCATCAGCATTTGCCTTTGAGATTTCCCGGTGGCATTCTTACCGATGCGCCTCATTTTTTCTTTCAACTTTTCAGATGAGTACCCCATCACATTTGAGCGGAAGGTCCACCAGTTAGCCGCACTCCCGTTATTGCGGGTTTCGTAAGTCTCCAAATGTTTTTGTTCGGCTGCGGCCTGGCAGCTTACCAGTCCCATGACCTTGGCAAGTTCCAACACGGCCATCACCTGATCAATGTTCAACAGGTCTGTTTGTTCTTCCTTTTCTTCCAGGTTGAGTAGGAAGGTTGCGTACTTCTGCTTGGATTTGCTTTTGGTATTCAAGGTGACCAGTTTGGCAAATTCGAGAGAGAGGTAGTAGTCATCCACTAATTTCTCCCGGTCATCTGCCGATTGTTTGGAGCGAAGGGCAAAATCCTTCATAGACTGTGGCTTACGAATGCCGTCCCTGAACTCGTACACGTCGTGGAGCCATCGCCGCATATTGGCAGCGTACTGTTTGTTAGGCAGGCCCAAGACTAGATAGAGGTTGGAGGCTTTCACCACTTTTGTCCCTTTTTTGCTTACAAGAATTTGAAGATCCATAATATCAGTTTTTAATATTACTTGACAAAGTTGCAAGTAATGTTTTAATAAAGCAAATTTTAAAACAATTTTTTTTAATCAAAAAGGGGATTATAAAAGGGCAAGCTGTTTTTTGACACCTTATTGGTGATAAAAAGAAGTGTTTGTTAGGTGGTGAATGTTTTGTTTCACAATGTATAATAATTGTTTCAATATATCAAATAAAAATGTAATATTTTCTTTTTTTGGTGAAATTCGAAGAAAGACAGGACAGTCAGCCGTAGCAGTTATTAAGCAGAAATGTTTCAAAACATTTCATTTTTATTAATATCCAGAGCGTTATTTCCGCCTTTTAAGTGCTAAAATTGAGGAAAAACCCCTCTTTTATGTTCGCATAATTTCCAAAAGTCGGGATGAGAAAATGATCAAAATATTGCTTAAGCACACATTTTATATTTGAATTAATGTGTCCCTTTGGGTCTATGATTTGATTGGTCACTATTAAGTATCTCTTTGAGCCTATGAATAATGCATTTATGCTACACCTGACCTTTGACTCCGTTTTAGCCCGCAATTTCTTTACTTTGCACCGCTTTTCGCTTGGGCGAGTCAGCACCTCAAACTATGACAAAGTATAAGTTGAAACAAAACAAATGGAAAGAATACGTCTGACAAACGATCTGTAATTGACAATATTTAGTTTCCTTGCTATCAAAAAATCCAGTTTCAACTTATCTACACAATTAAATCGTACGAATGAAAAACTTATCACTTATCCTCAATGTCATCCTTTTGTTGGCCGTTGCCTGGCTATATGCCGATCGCTTTTCCACCAAATCAGAAGTCCCCAAACCCCAGACGGAAGAAACCGTCAAAGGAGAAACTCCAAAGATCGTCTACATCAATATTGATACCCTGCACGATAAGTCTCTTTCCTACCAGGCCACGCGCAAAGAGTTGGAGACCAGCTTTGAGCGTGCCCGTGCTAATTTTGTTTCAAAAGAAAAAGCTTTTCAAAAAGAAGTTAAAGATTACCAAACCAAACTTTCCAGCGGTCTGTTGACCCCTAACCAGGCACAGGAAATTGAGCAACAATTGGCCAAAAAGCAAGAAAATCTCTTGAAGTTGCAAGAAACTGCATCCGTTGAGCTGGAACGCAGAACCAATGCCTTTGACACTAAATTCACGAGTGATATCAAACGTTACTCCGATTCCTTGCGGCTGGCCAATGGCTACGATTACGTCCTCCTCTATGGCGGCGTCATCAGCCCTATGCTTTCTGCCAATAATGACATGGACATTACCAACACCGTCGTCGATCTGCTGAATGCCGGACAATAGAGCCTTCCAACTAACCATCTATGCATTGCCGGTAAAATTAATTTGAGCAAAGGGTTGTGTTTAATAACAAAGGTTATTATCTTTGCACTCCTTTTTATGCAAGCAAATGAGCTTGTACGAACAAATATCGCGGAGTGGAGCAGTTGGTAGCTCGTTGGGCTCATAACCCAAAGGTCGCAGGTTCAAGTCCTGCCTCCGCTACAATTTTAAAACATAAACCCTTAACTATCAATTAGTTAAGGGTTTTTTAATTGGTCGAGTTGTTGTTTTAGTTGTCGTTTTTTTTTGAATAAACTATTTGCCGTTTACATACCAAGTAAGTAATGAAGTTGCTGAGAAGATGCTTGCTTAGTATTTGCAATATGGATTACGCAATTAGTGAAACAACAGGATTACTTACTTTTCTATATAGGCCTACTTTATATTAAGTAAAAACTTAGGCATTAATTTTTTCACTTTTTTCGGCGGATGGCATGGTAAAACCTTAATAAACAAATTTTTATAACCCTTTTTTAAAGAAACACTTCAATAAAGCAACGTTTATTCTTGACCGAACGAAACCTTGATTAATTTTTTTTTGTTTAGAATATGATTTTTTTTTCATACATTTATCCTGTAACTAAAATACATTTGTATAAACATAATATTTCCTCAAATTTATATTTTGAAACCAACCTATATCCAACATACTAAATTGGAATGATTATTTCCTTATGTTGGAATAGTGTGTGAAGTTAAATCTTTAAAACACCATTCAAATAATGCATCAATATCCCCCCACTACAGAAGCAAGCAGAACATTGTTAACAAAAAAAGATATAGAATACAAAAATGCAATTGAAGAGTTTGCATCAAAGCGACTGGAATTATCTTTTGGGAATAAAGGAGCAATTCATGCAGCTATTGTTGTAACCACTATTTTCGACAACAGCAGCGAAGTACGCATTTTTGCTCACAATATGAATGGTGAAATATCTAATTTAGCAGGCTATTATCAATCATTAGTAAATTTTATTGAATCAGGTAAAAGGCTCACCGTCGTTCTTGATGGCCTAAAAGAAGATTTTCCTATTAAGAAATTATCTCAAGCCTGTAGATTTATATATGAAGAATCCAATAAAAATAACAACGTAAACCTTTTAAAGGCTAGTGAATCATTCACGAAAGAAATACAAAAAATATCTGCAAATAATACTTTAAGTCATTTTGCTATAGGTGACGACTCAATGATTAGAATAGAAACAGATAACGATCAACATATAGCTCCTTTCTGTAGCTTTAACTCTAAAAAAGTTGCATCAATATTTATAGATGCTTTTGATAAGCAGCTTAATACTTGCAAAGAATTTTCATTTT
>JBCBRY010000032.1:0-32268 GCA_039819485.1 Bacteroidota bacterium
CCGTTGAAGTGATCGATTCCCGGTACGAAAATTTCAAATTCTCCCTCGAAGACGTGATTGCCGACAATTGTTCCTCTGCAGCATTTATCATCGGCCCCTGGCACCCACTGGATGTGGCCATTGAAAAATTAAAAATTGAACTGATCATCGATGGGGAGGTGGTACAGAGCGGCTCTTCAGCTGCCATCCTCGGCAACCCGTATGAGTCTGTTGTGGCGGCTGCGAGGCTGGCACTGCAATATGCAAAGCCGATTCCTATGGGTGCTTATATTTTAGCAGGAGCGGCTACCCCGGCGGTGTACCTGAAAAAGGGAAATGCCGTGAAGGCAATTGTTGAGGGCTTGGGAGAGGTAGGTTTCACCGTTGTTTAATTTGATAGAAAAAGTGCTGAAATGCGGTGGGAATAAATAGTAACATGGCTGTTTATTTCCACCGTGTTTTCTTTTTTTGCCTGTCCTTAAATTTTTTCCATTAATTCTAAATGTTCGATCTTCCTTTTCAACTTTCCTGGCTCGATTGGTCGCTGGCCTTGGTCGCTGCTTTTATTATGGGCGTTTCCAAAGCTGGCGTTAAAGGGATTGCCATTATTGTGGTGACACTGTTGGCGCTGGTCTTCGGGAGCAAGGCTTCTACGGGCATTTTGCTGCCTTTGCTAACGGCGGGAGATATTTTCGCAGTTATTTATTACCATCGTCATACACAATGGAAATATTTAAAAAGACTTTTGCCCTGGATGGTGGCTGGCGTTTTATTGGGTGTGAGGGTAGGGGAAAACCTGCCGGAAGATATTTTCAAACAGGGCATGGCCGTTATTATTTTAATAACAGTCGTCATGATGTTTTGGTGGGAGCGTTCGAAAATAAAAAAGGTACCGGACAATTGGTGGTTCGCTGGTATAATGGGATTGGCCGCCGGGTTTACGACCATGATCGGCAATCTGGCAGGTGCTTTTACCAATATCTTTTTTCTGGCGATGCGCCTGCCAAAAGAACAGTTTATCGGTACGGCTGCCTGGCTTTTTTTTATTATTAATTTGTTTAAATGGCCTTTCCATATTTTTGTTTGGAAAACGATTTCCTGGCAAACGCTGGCCATTGATTTGAGACTTTTGCCCGGAATTTTGGCAGGCTTGTTTGTTGGTGTTTTTTTAGTGAAAAAAATAAAGGAAAGATTTTATCGTCAATTGATTTTAATATTAACCGCAGTTGGGGCGGTCGTAATTTTATTGAGATAATATTGCCAGGAACGACTAATTTTCTGATGAAATAAATATTTAATAATTCAACATGAAATCAGCAGGTCACCTGCGTAACTCTGGTTCTGAAGTCGGATCAGAAATAAAGATATTGGCTCATTATTTCGAGTTATGAACAACTTGGTAGAGCATAAATGGTAGAAAGTAGCAAGACCGTTTTTAATTAGAGTTGTTTGCTTTTCAAACAGTGAGCAGGTGGTCAAAAAAAATGACACTTTTCCTTTGCCTGAAAAAGATTTTTAAGATTTGGAAATCAAACATTTGCCCAAATAAAAGTGTCATTTTTAGCGCTCCTTACTTTTGTCCAAGCACTTACCTTGAATTAATTAATTCGCTGATCCACTTAAATTTTCTATTCCAAGTTGCACCATATTATTTTTTAATTCTTCCATTAATATTTCTGCTACATGGTCGCCGCCATATTTCCCCAAAGCAGCTACACCGTAAATAAATGACCGGCCGAGCAAGACAAAGTCTGCGCCCATTTTCAACGCTCGCAAGATATCCAGACCTGACCTGATCCCACTATCGAATAAAATGGCCGTTTTCCCTTTTACCGCTCTGACGATTTCGGGCAGGGCTTCCATCGATGCAGGAGCACCATCAAATTGTCGTCCCCCGTGATTGGAAACCACGATGCCGTCCATTCCGATTCCAACAGCGGTTTCTGCGTCCTTCGGGTGCAGCAATCCCTTGACGATCACGGGCCCCTGCCATTCATCCCGCAGCGCTTTGCAATGTTCCCAGGAAAGATTGCCACCCAGGCGGTCTCGGGTAAACGCGCCGACCGACATCATGGTGTTGAACTCCGAATACGATTCGATGGTACGTAGCCGGGGCAACCCGTTTTTCAGGGTATGAAAAGACCAAACAGGATGAGTCATGCCTTGCCAAATAAAATTCAGTGTCATTTTTGGTGGCATGGCCAATCCGGCTCTTTTGGTGCGTTCTCTTCGGCTTGGCGTAGGTACATCGGCGGTGATGATCAGGGTGCGGAATCCGGCCTTCCAGGCCCGGTTGATGAATGCTTTTCTGAGCTCTTCCTCCCGCGGTGGATAAAGTTGAAACCAACCCATATCACCAACGTGGGGACCAACTGTTTCGGGTGTTTCAGTTGCCACTGTGCTGAGCGAGTAAGGAATTCGGTATTTGTTGGCAGTTTTCGCTAAAATAACTTCTGCCCGAGGCCACATCAGACCTGTCAGCCCTACCGGGGCAATACCGAAAGGAGCGTTGTATCGTTGGCCGAACAGGGTTGTCTCGGTTGTTGGATTTAATGCCCCTTTGCAGAATTGTGGGCTTAACCTGACATTTTGGATGGCATCTAGATTTCTTTGGATCAATTCTTCCCGGCCCGTGCCGGTTTGTAAATACTCCCAGGCCACGTGCGGGATTCTTGTTCGAGCTTTTTGAGCCAGGTCTTCAATGGCCGGGTACTTCATTTTCAGGTCGATGCTTTTTTTTTCGTAGGTCATGCAAAAATTGATTTTGTAATTGGGGCAATATTGGTGTTTCTGACAGAAATATTCGTGGGAAGTACAGGATATTTTTAGTGGAGCATGAATTTGTATTGTCTCCTGAGACCTCGGGGGCAAAAGTTCGGCCGTGCATGGTCTTTTACCTATCTTTGATCTGCCACAAAACCATCTTCTGTATGATAAAACAATTACTATTGGTAATGCTCTGTGGAGGATTCGCCTTCAACTCCCTTTATGCCCAAAACCCTTCCCGTACCGGTACTGACTATGCCTTGTTTTTTGTAGTAAAAGAGTTTGATAAATGGCAAGACTTTGATGGAATTTCGGTTCAACAGGTTCGGGAAATAGAAAAGGAATTGAAAGAGAACTATGGCTTTCGAACAGAATTCGTCCTGAACCCAACCCGAAACCAGGTACTCGCCAAATTAGATGAGTACCAACAAAAAAGATTTACCAGAATGGATCAGTTGCTGATCTATTTCTCCATGCACGGCCATTATCAGGAAGGGGCAACCGGGGCACTGATTCCAAAGGACGGCAAGCAAAAAGATCCCTATCAGGACAGCTGGATTTATCATCCACTGCTGGAAGGCAAGGTCAATCGTATCCCCTGTGACCACATCACCCTGGCCTTGGATGCATGTTACTCCGGAACCTTTGCCGGCGCCCGCGGTAAACCGGAAGCCCTGGCTTTCAAGACGGCAGACGACTGTGCATCCAAAGCTGCTATTGCTCTTCGCTATAAAAGCCGGCTCTATCTTACCTCTGGAGGCAAAGAACGAACTTCCATCGATTCGCAGTTTGCTGAAAAGTGGCTGGAAGCCCTCCGGCTGCGCAATACCGACGGAGTACTCAGCCACAACGACCTGGTAGGGGTTTTAGAAGATGCCAGCCCGATCCCTCGCTATGGTGAGTTCAAAGGGCACGTCAAAGGCGGGAATTTTGTGTTTGTCCATAAAAAATCATGTGAGAATAAGACTGGACTTAAATATGACCTTGAAGCGGATAAAAATGCCTGGATGCAAGCCAGGAAAGATGACACAGCGATTGGATACAGTAGATATTTGGCTCAATTTCCAAATGGTGAATTCAAACAATTGGCCGAAAAGAAAATTTCTGAAAAAGGCCAGGAAAACGAGGAAGATAAAGCGTGGCGACAAGCCAAAAAAACTCATACAATTAAGGCATATTCTGACTTCATCCAAAAATACCCAAATAGCTATTTTACGGAATTGGCAGAGCTTTACCGGCAAGAACTGCGCAAGCAAAATGGAAATGACCCTCTTCCAAATTCAAACAGTGAGTTGCCTTTTAACCTTGGAATTAAAGTGCGAGAGTTAAAGATGGAGGAAAGGAAAAGATTAAAAACTTCAGGAATAATGGTTGAGTCAGTCTTTCCGGGAGGAATTTTGTATCAAAAAAATATGGATCCTGGCTATATAATTACTAAGGTTGACAGTGAAAAAGTCATATCCATCCCAAAATTTATCGAACAGATGAAAGCGAGATTGGGAAAAGAAGTTATTCTAGAAGGATATTACGAGAATTATTCTGGTTTATGGTATTACTCTTTTACAGCAAAATGATTTTATGACAGTTATGAAATACGATTACCTGATTATCTGGTTTTTGTTTTGTTTTTGCCTGGCCAATATCGACGCCCAAAACTCCTCCCGCTCCGGCGCTGACCATGCCCTTTTCTTTGTCGTAAAAGACTTCGACCACTGGCCTGACTTCTCCGAACAATCGGTACAGCAGGTGCGGGACATCGAGAAGGAACTAAAAGTAAATTACGGCTTCACTTCCGAGTTTGTACTGAACCCAACGAAGCAGAAAGTGCTGGACAAATTGAATGCTTATGCCCAACGATCTTTTGGTGATAAAGACCAGTTGTTGGTCTATTTCTCCATGCACGGACATTATAAAGAGGGCCGGATCGGGGCACTGATCCCAAAAGATGGGAAAACAGAAGACAATGCCTACCAGACGTGGATCATGCACCCACTGCTGGCCGACCTGGTCAACAGCATTGACTGTGACCACATCACCCTAGCCCTGGATGCCTGCTACTCCGGAACGTTTGAAGGCGCCAAGGGACCGCCCTCGGGCCATGCCGGAAAAGTCGGCGATGATTGTTTGGCGAAAGAACAAAATGCACTGCGCTACAAAAGCCGCCTCTTCCTGACTTCCGGTGGAAAGGAACGCACCCCGATCAATTCCCAGTTTGCCGAACGTTGGCTGGAGGCCCTGCGTCTCCGCAATACCGACGGAGTGCTCAATCACAGCGACCTCGTTGGCGTGCTCCTGGATGCCAGCCCTACACCTCGCTATGGCGATTTTTTAGAGCATGAAACCGGCGGCAACTTCGTATTTGTCCATAAATACATTTGCAACAATGAAGACCCTGCTGCTCTTAACGATCAACGGTCTGATATAAAAGGCTGGCAAGAAGCCCAAAAGTCGAATACGATAGCTGCTTACCGCCGTTATCTCGCACGTTTTCCGAACGGTGAGTTCCGGCCACTGGCGAAGCAACGGATTGCCGAATTTGAAAAGGAGCAACAAGAAATTGCTGATTGGCAAAAGGCTCGAAGTACAAATACTGTGGCTGCCTACTCCAAATTCATGCAGCGGTACCCGAATAGTGCTTATCGGGAACTGGCCGAACTGTACCGTTCTCAATTGGGGGGTGCGGTTGAAAACATTGAAAGCGCAGCTAAGTATATCACTGATCTGTCCGATTTCGTTTTTGTAAAAGGCGGCTCTTTTGATATGGGCAATAAAGATGGTGATGATGATGAGCAGATCGTCCACCGTGTGAAAGTCAGTGACTTCTACATGCACAAAAACGAAGTGACCGTCAGTGAGTATCTGGAGTTTGCCAATAGTACCAATTCCCATTACCCGGAGTGGTTGGAAAAGGGCAGTGAATATCATTATCAAAATGGCAATAATGGGCATTACAAAGAACTGGGAGATGCTCTTAACGGAGAGAATTACCCCATTGTTGGAGTAAGTTGGAACGATGCCGTGGCCTATTGCAACTGGCGGAGCAGTAAAGACGGCCTGCAAAAAGTCTATGCCATTTCCGGCTCCAACGTCACTGTCAACTGGAACGCCAACGGCTACCGCCTGCCCACTGAGGCCGAATGGGAATACGCTGCCCGTAGCCGGGGTGGGGGAGACAAATGGGGGGGCACTTCCAATTTGCAGAATTTGCCTCTTTTTGTAAACTGTAATCTCAACAACGATGGATTTCAACACACCGCTCCGGTCGGCTCGCTCAACCCTAATGGCCTCGGCCTGTACGATATGAGCGGTAATGTTTGGGAATGGTGTTGGGACTGGCACAGCCCATATCCTTCCTCTGCACAGACCGACCCGCATGGTCCTGCTTCTGGTGATAATCGGGTGCGTCGGGGCGGCTCATGGAACTTTAGCAAAAATTTCTCCCGATGCACAAAACGAGCATCTCGTAGCCCTGCTGGAAGGCTTCACAGCCTGGGGTTCCGCCTTGCCAAGTCGGCAAATTAGATTTTAACAATATGGTCTTTCCGAACAACCTCTTCAAAATGGCTCCTTCGGAGGATAGGCCGTCCAGGGAAAAAAGTAAGTTCTTATTCTAGGTCAAGGTGCCGACCTGGCAACGCGAAATCCTACGCAACGATCCACACTGCCTCGTTGCCATAAGTTGCGAGAAGTGCAACTCAGTAAGGCTTCACTGTTATACCAAGAACCACCCCGGGACACTCGGTTGGATCCTGTATCAGGGCCATGCGGGTTGGTCTGCGAAGTGGAAGGATAATAGTCTTTCCAGTCCCAGCACCATTCCCAGACATTGCCGCTCATGTCGTATAGACCAATACCGTTGGGCAAGAAAGAACCGACTGGAGCGGTGTGTTCAAAAACATCTTTGCCTTTCGAATCATCCAACGAGGAATTACAATACATAGAAAGGCTTTTTTCAGAAGAAGTCCCCGCCCATTTATCGTTGCCACCCCGGCTACGGGCAGCAAATTCCCATTCTGCTTCGGTGGGCAGGCGGTAGCCGTTGGCGTTCCAGTTGGCAGTGACGTTGGAGCCGGAAATGGCATAGACTTTTTGCAGGCCGTCTTTATTGCTCCGCCAGTTGCAATAGGCCACCGCATCGTTCCAGGAAACGTGGACAACCGGATGGTTAAATTCGGAAGCTGGGCGGATCTTTCCTTCCGTGTCATGTCGCCAGTTGATACCTTGCTTAACGACCCATTTTGATCTATCAACTATGTAACTGCTGCCCTCCTTTTCAGCGTCAGTTCGGTAATTAGTGGCTGCTACAAACTGGCTGAAGTCTTCTACCGTTACTTCATTTTTATGCATATAAAAGTCGCTGAGGGTCACGTTGTGGACAGGTTTTTCATCGTCATATCCATCGGCACTACCCATTTGGAAAGTACCACCTTTTACGAAGACCATATCTGGCAGGTCATCAAATGAAGATTCATCTTCCAGTTGGGAGCGGTTGTACTCCGCCATATCCCGGTAAATGCTTTTTGGGTGCTGGCCGATGAAATCATTGTAGCCTTTGGTGGTGTTCTTTTTTTTGGCCGTTTCCCAGTCCCTTTCCTCTTTTTGCACCGCTTCCATTTCAGCAATGCGCTGATTGGCCAGAGGGCGGAACTCGCCGTTTGGGAAATCAGCCCGGTACCTTTTGTAGGCATTGAGGTTATTGGCATTTTTGGCGGAGAGCCAGGCGTTGCGGTCGGCAGTTTTGTCAATGACCGGGGTAGAGGAGCAGGCATTTTTATGGATGAAGACAAAATCTCCACCATTGGTCTTGCGGGTAAACAGTCCACCTTCCGGGGCCGGGTTGTTTACTTGGCCAAAAGCATAGTACAGGTCGTTGGTGGTGATGACCTTTTTGCGCCAGCCATCGTCAAGTGCCTGTAGCCATGCTTCGGCAAATTTCGACTGGGCGGGTGTGCGCACCAATCCGCCCGACGAAAAATACCGGTATGTATTTGTGAGCAGGGCTCTTGTTTCTCTTTTTTTGCACTCCTGGGCAGCATCGTCTTTAACGGAACCGGGATAGGATTTCATGCGTTCATTGGCACTCTGTCGGATGCCGAATGCACCGGAGTAACAAGCATCGAGGGAGAGCAGAATGTGCTGGCACTTGTTCAGGGAAATCCAGGTGCCAAGATCTTCGTAGCTCAGCCAGGAATCACCGAGCAAATCATCGGCCGGCAATTTGCCATTGGCGGGGATGAGGTAGCCGCGGTCAGCATCGGAGATAAAGTGGCCGTGCATGGAAAAGAAAAGCAGAAGCTGGTCTTTTGCGCGGTAATTGCGGCGATTGAGTTCGAGCACTTTGTTCTTGATCTCAGCTTTAGTGGGGTTGGGGACGTATTCTACCTGGAAGCCATAATCTGTTTTGAGTTTTTGGCCAATGGCCTCCACTTCCAATTTGGTTTCCCTCAGGGCTTCCCAGCCGTGCTGGAAGTCGGTGACATAGAAGAAGATGGCGCGGTCGGTGCCGGAACGGGTGGGGTTCTGTCCCGTTACCTGGAACCCGGCCAGCACGAACAGCAAAGATATGATGAGGTTGGTGTGTTGTTGCATGGTTAAGAATTTGGGAGATTTTAAAGTCTAAAAATAAGAAAACTTACCACTTCTTTTTGGGAGGCTTGGCCAGCCCTTTTCTCTAAAAGGTGTCATTTAAAAGAGGGGGTTTTACCAGTTCCTTTTTTGATTTTAACATGAATAGATAAATAATTTGTAATGAAAATTTTTATCGGAATCTGAAATACGTTTTTAATCATTATAGATTCTTTTTAATCAAAAATTACTTCTATGCTAATGTACACAAACCATTTCATAAATATTTAATCAAGCATATTTGATTCCCTATATTTGTCCAAATCAAACACCTCAGCAAGATGAACAGCCCCCTTAAATTAACGACGCTTCTTTTGCTCTTTAGCACCGCCCTTTTATCCCAGGATTATCTAGGTGGGATAAAAGCTGAATCTTTTTACCAGACCAAATCCAAGCTCTATCAATACTGGATGGAGAACAATGGTATTGGGCAAATGCTTAAAGTCGACAAGTACGAACTTAAAAAGAATGGCCACGAACTGGAGCTATTCCTTACTGTCAATACCCGCGATCCCGATTCGGCGGCCGCTATGTGGATACAGTTGGTCAGAGCCTACGATGATGCCAACCAAGGTGAAAAACTGATAGAAGTCCTTTTTAAAACTTTCACCCGAATGATGGAGATACCCCCTGCCCAAGGCAATGTGCAGGTATATGTGCCTCACAAGGACGGCTTTGGGTACGATGCCTGCTTTTATATCTGGATATGGGAAGAAAACGGCAGGGTGAAAGAAGAAAGTCGTATTCACTCCTGTAGAGCTGAGCGGATCAATGTCTTGATTCAGCCACCCAAAATAACAACAGTCTCGAACAAGGCTTCGGTGATGGTAGATCAGAACGAGCGGGCCAGGGTAGTGTTTGACAGTATATTGGCGTACGCTCAACGGCGTTTCGAAAATAAGAAGCACTACGACCGTTTTCCGAGGGTAGCTGAGGAGGATCGGACCGATGACATGTTGATGTTCAGCGTGACCGACCTGAGCAAGGAAGTACTGCATAAGGAAGATCTTTCCCCCTGGTGTAAATTCATGGTGTTGATCGGCCGTAACTGTAACGACATGCGTCGGGAGCGGCTGGAATTCACCATTTATTACACGCCCGGCCGAACAGGATTCCGGTTATCAGGTTCCGTAAAAGGCAAATTTGGGATTGGCCCGTTCGAACCTCGCAACAGCGCCTACATGGATATGGATCCCGATTTTGAAGACGATTTCCTAAAACCATATGTCCGTCTGTTCCAAAAACAACTGAAAGCTTATCTTGAACAAATGCATTAAATGGAACATACCAAAGCATCCATCAGAACAGACATTGGAGAAGGCCGTTTGGAAAGTGCCATTGCTGCCGCACTGGAATATGCCGAATACTGCGGCCTGACCGATATTGCCAATGCCCTGACTACTCTAAACGGCCGGGCCAGTGACCATCAGAATAAATGGGATACCGGTCAGGTCAGATATGAAGACCACGCCGTCGTGTATGCGCAGCTGACTCATCATATTACCCTGTGGGTCGATCGGCTGCCCGATGTGCCGGCCCGTGCGGGGAAGAAAAAGAAATTCCTGACCGAAGATGAACTGAAAAAGAAGCTTTTTTACCGGTTACTCTTCGTAAAAATAGTAGTGCTGGCCTGGTTGACCTATCTGCAATCAGCCGGTGGTTTCACCAAAGATCAGTACTTTGGAACGCTTACCTTGCTCGTGACTACCTTGCTCACCTATGTTACTGTGATTGTTCGCAGTTATCTGAAAGAACACAGGGCCGGGGCTCCTCCTCCTCGTTATATGTCCGGTCCACTTGTTACCTTTTCCCGCTGGCTTTTGCCCCTATATGGTGGCCTTCTCTTGGTTATCATTACCTTAAAAACCACTGGTGCTCTTAACTTTAATGGGATGAATGTAATGTTGGGGTTGGTGGAAGTAGGAGTCGGGGGTTACCTAGGTGAGATCGTGAATACTTTGTTTAAGAAAGGAGATTGAAAGGAAACAACTCTGCTTTTCCAATTCCTTGTGATCAATCACCAGAGCAGCGGCCACAGTAATTTTTAAAACAATTTTCGTGTGCTTGTCGTGGCCGAGCGCTTTCTGTCCCTTTTCCATATAAATGCACCATTGGTTGTCCGGTTTTTTTATGATAAAACGGTCTCAACTCTACAAAAGGATAAAATGTCCCACTTTTCGTAGTAGGACAATTTAATATTCATTGGGCTTCAGACTGAAGTCTTTTCTTGCAACTAATCGTGCAAAATCCGCCAAATTTTAAAAAGACCTTTATTCTACCTTTACCAGCTTCCCACTATCTAACAGCACATTCCCTTCCCATATCTCATAAAAATAAAAACCAAGCCGGAGGTCATCCAACTGTAGGGTGTTCCAGCCCGTTTGGACGGACTGTATTATCTGGCGCTGTCCCATTGAGTTGTACAGTACCACATTGGCATCTCTGGGCAAATAATCGCCGACGATGATGTTCACCCCTTCCCGGCAGGGGTTGGGAAACACTGTGATGTCGGCTTTCCCTATTTCCTCAAAGGAAGAGACAGTGCCGAGTTCAAGGATACGGCAGTGGGTATGCTGCCCGTTATTGTTGCTGACGGTCAGGCAGACTTCATAGGCCCCGTCCTGGGGGAAGGTATGCACCGGGCTGGTATCCTGGGAAACAGTATTGTCCCCAAAGTCCCACGACCATTCGGCAGGCTCGTAGTAGCTCAGGTCGGTGAACTCGACCTGCAGGTACTCTGTGCTATCCTGTTCGTAGCGGTATTTGGCGACAGGTATGTTGTCGAGGCCAAGGGTGTCGCAGGGAGAGCCATCGAGGGGGCCGAGGCGGTAGTTGGGGAAGTTGGGCATGGAGGTAGCGTTGAAGGTAGGCAGTTCCACCCCGCGCTGCTCGACCTGGCAGGCAAGCCCTTTCTTATCTGGAAAGTGGATGACATGGAGCGAAAAAACACCGTTGGGGACAGAGATGTAGATCTTTCCGTCTGGTGCCAACTGGCAGAGGTAAAATCGGGTGGGCAGGGGGTCAACGGCCCCGTCATACACAGCGACCGTTTCGCGGCTGGCCTCGATGTTGTCTGCCCAGAGATCAAATTGGTATATTTTGGAATGAAAAGAAATATACAAAAAGCGAGAATTGGGAGAGAAAGCCGCTCCACCAGAGCTGGCATTCTCATCATAATGAATCCTTTCTATTTCATGTAACTCTCCAGAACACCGGACAAATTCATAAATATCTATAAAAGCACCTTCCGATTGACTTATGGAATTGAACTGGACATAATACTTTCCATCAGGAGAGAAAACGGCCTGTCCCAGACCGGTACGTAAAGGTTCACCAATCTGTTGACTGTCCACCACAGATAACCCTTCCGGTGACAGCAGCATCTTGTAGTAGCTACTGACAAACTCTTTTCTTTTGAGGACCCACCAGTCCCTGCCATTGGCATGGCGGACCGCCTGCAGCTTTCCATCTTCCAGGGTATCGGAGAGGATGGTCTGCTTCTTGACCGTCACTTCGCCCAGGCCATTGTTGCCCTCCATGTCAATTATGGAGTATTCGGTTTCAAAGGCCACGATGCTCAGTTCGTCATCGAAGGTCCGTTCTTCGTGCAGCAGCAGGTACTGCCCTTCATCTTCCGGCACGGGCAGCGCCAGCGCCCCTTGGGGGATCAGGCTGCCTATTCCATCCGCATTTGTGATGGCCTGGCCGTTCTGCATCGTATCGAAGGAAATGTCCTCTATGACCACCCCGTTGGTGTAGAACAAGAGGTCTCCCTCATGATCGCTCATACTGACCACGGATTCCATGAAAAAAAATGAGATTTCCGGAATATGCTCAATGGTCGGTGATGACGGCTCCCCGAAGTTCATGATATTGACCCCGAAAAGAGGGTTGCCTGGAAGGCCATAACCAAACATCCAATTGTGGTCGTTTTTTTGGCAGAATGCCATCGAAGAACTGACCAATAACAAAATGAAAAGTATATTATTTCTCATGAGTAAAGTACCAGGAGACAGCCGTGTCAAAAAGGCCCTCTCCTGGTGTTGGTTATTCATTCAAGTAAATGTCAACGGAGGATAACAAGTTTCTTCTTGCCTGCGGCTTCACCTTCTACCTCTATCACGCACCAATAAACACCATTTGGTAGTTCGCTGGTATCAAATTGTAGGGAAGATCCGTTTATTGAAAGCTGCTCTTTTTTGGCCAATTGCCCTGCCATCGAAAAAAGAACGACTTCCACCCTTTCCCATCCTTCAAGTGGCTGGACAAGGGTAACCGCCACATCCGAATCGGCAGGGTTCGGATGCAACTGAAACCTTCCTTTTGTCTCTTTTGCCAATAAAGCAGCTGGGTTTTCCATCAACTCACCATCGTAGCAGGTTAAATCGTCGTTAAAGTCAAAAGGAGCACGAAGCAGATAAAGCTCTCTCGCCTTGTATACCACATTGCCTCCTTGGTATGGGCATTGAAAAGCAATATTGCTGATTTGATGGAACTGGGTACTGTCCAGCCTCGTGATGCCTTTGGCCAGGGTATTCAGGAAAACGTCGTTCACGGTTTGTAGGTTGGACTCCAAAATATTATTGGTGATAATCTGGTTGTTCAGCGTAATGACAGCATCCGCCCCGACGCTTCTATTTGATTGCAACAGAGCCTGCCGTTGATGTAGGTCCTGGGCGGGCACGGTCATTTGTGAAAGATAACTTTGACGTTGGGCTGCCAATGCCGCCGAATCTTGGGCGTTGGTTGCATATTGGAGCAGACTATCCACCATGTTGACCTGTCTGCTGAGATCTTTCAATGTATTGAAATTGCTTTCCATGCCTGACATAACTACATCATCGACCAGATAAAGATTGGCAATGGCCTGCTCCACATCGTGGAATAACTTAAAATTACTGTTTTCCATGGCGTAGTGGAAAGAGTCGATGACTGTCGTATCAAGCAACATGGAAGGGAATGATTTGGTCCGCCGGTAGAGATTTCTTTTTCCCTCCCAGTTGAGGGCCGGAGGGCTGCCTCCCAGATCAAAGACGTTCTGGGCAAACTGCAGGTCATTCTCCCGAACCTTGTCCGGATCGTCGTCTGTAAAGTTGGGAGGGGTGGGGCATTGAGCCTGGTCCCCTGCACAGTTATCGGAATCAAACTGCGTCCCGAAAAACCACTGAGTTGCAGCGGAAATGGTAGGAGGCCAAAGCGGTGGATTCATATCAATCCCTGGCGTACTTGGATCGGAGTCCTCCACAAAAAAGCGAGAGGCTTGTATTTCATCGTCAGTGCCAGCATGTATGGCACCGGTCCCAAAAGTACCGTTCCAGAGGTTGCCATGGGTATCCATCAATTGAGCATTACCTCCTTGCTGCCCAAATATGGTTCCGTTCAGGGCAAATATCCCTGCTTGATTACTGGACATGGAGGTATGACGGAGTATTGTCCCATCGCAGTTGCCTATAAATTCAATACCTACACTATTATTTATTGATGAGTTGCAACACATTTTATTATCACTTGATCCGCTTAAGTTATAAGCTATGCTGAAAGGGGCCTGCCCATCCGCGAATACATTATTTCCATAAAGATAGGAGCTCCGGGTATTGTTCAAATCGATACCTCCGACTTCAAAACCAGCCAGGCCCATATTCTGAATATTGATATTGTTTCGGAATACTTCGTAGTTAGAGCCATTCCAGATACGAATACCTGTCAATCCCTGATTGGCACTGCCTGAGACATTTGAACTTAATGTCATGGTATTACCATTTATTTGGCCCGTATGCACCGTAGTATTACCGTTTAAGTTCCCTCCTTTTACATCAATACCATTGCTTGCCCCATCGTTTATATTGTCTTCTGTTCTTGACAACGTATTTTCATTAATCATGAGAATGCCCGGACTTTCTGTTGAACTCACGTTCACTCCGTGATGGACAAAGGTAATATTGGGGTTTTCCAAAACAATACTAAACCGAAAATCTCCGTCGGATATCATAACACAATCATCAGCATCAAAAGAATTATCGATACATGACAAATTGGAGTTCTGGGAATGGACTGCCCGGCTCATTTTGGTAAATGTATTACCCCGTTCGACCAGCCCTGTTGAATTAAATAAGTATATTCCGATCCCTTCCAATGCATTTCCCGGAAAAATGCTTTGACTGTTCGTTTGGTCTCCCTTCAGGTCATCGAAAGAATTATTCTTACAGTCCACCAATAGACTGTTTAAAGCTATGATCCCATTCCGCATATTGGAAAAGGTATTGGCCGGCCCAGAAAGGTTTCCGATCTCAAAAACGTCTACCCCGTCGAATTCTACCCCAGCATATGCTATATTCTCGTCAAAGTTTGGCACAAAACCAGATGCAGGCAGCAACTGGGCATTGGTTTGTGCAAACTCCATGTTCTGCAATGGGAACGGCGTATTGATATTACCACCTGTGGCGTAAATTCCTACGTGGTTGTTGTGGAATATGGTATTAAACGGAATAATCTCGGACCCTCCCATGGCATTGACAGCATAATGTGCATCTTGGATAAGGGACTGATTTGTTTCGAGGCTCCCCTCACCGTTTACCGTAATCCCCTTCCACATAATATTGCAGCCATGGATACCTCGATTTTGATCCACTTTCAAAAGTACGAGTTCACTACCATCCGCTACAACCATTTCCGAACCGGAGCTCATAGCTATTTCCCCATCAAAGATGAAAAGTTTGTCTTGGTTGTCAAAAACCAACGAGCCGCTAATAGCAATACAGGAGTTGAAAAAGAAATTACTTCCAGGTGCGAAAATATTTGGCCCTGCCAAGTCGATGATGCCCGTCTCGTTGATTGAAGTCCCAGTACCGGCATTGATGTAGATGCCCTGCATATTCGGGCAGTGGCAATCAAAATTATTGAGGCAACCATCATCCACAACTGTTATCTGCTGGGAATTAATCACTGTCGTACCACAGGGTGCCATAAGTGTAAAAGTGACTTGATATGTACCCGGACCTTGGTAAATATGCACTGGGTCGGCAGAAGACCCCGTGGTGCCATCTCCAAAATCCCAGGTGTGCTGCCCGTTGATACAGTTGGCCTGGAACTGTACCCCAAAGCAGACCACCGAACTCTGGCTGGCCGTAAAACCAGAATTGGTACAATCGTCGTTCACGGTCACGGTCTGGGTCTCCATCTGGAGTACCCCACAGAAACTGGGAAGGAAATAAAGTCCACGCCGAGCGACTGGAACTCCTTTAGTGCGTTGACCAGGGCCTGCGTGGAACGAACGCCATTATCTGCTGGAACTACCTGTACCTCACCCACTGCATCCGGGAAGCGAACACAGAACGGAGGAAAAAGGAGATAATAGAGACTGTAAAATCAGGTTCGGCAATGGCCTGGAAGCATGTTTACTTCCACGGCCTGTACGATTTTTCGGATGAAAAACTGGTGGATTCCTTCAATTTGACGGCTTCCCAAAACTACCGCCTGAACCTGGGTTCCATTTTGGGATAGCGAAAATATATTGTTAGACGCTGATAATCAGGCCCGTCTGCAAATAAAAGTGGGACATTTTGTCCTTTTGTAGAGCTAAGATCTAAAACATAGAGTCTAAATCCTTAATTTAACATAAGACAGATTATGAGCATTTTTTGCATTGTCCTGAAATGGGTTGACACCCATTTTATAACTATATGAAAATCAGGACGATACACTCACTCGTCTTGGCCTCTCCATTTGGTATTTTCAGGAATGATGACCAATTCATGCTCGATAGATGTAGTCAGTGAAAGGGCATATTTAATGTCCCATCCTCCCGATGGATGGTATCCGCCTTTTCCTAAGTCATAATGTAATTGAACCTGGAAAGAGGTTATATCATGAGCCGCAACAGCTATCGGACGATAAGCTGTAATCACTAAGGATTCCTTCAAGGGTTTAAGGACATCGATGGGCATTTCCAAAACATATTTTGTCAAAGGAACTATGATTTCACTTTCGCTCGGTAGCGAGGTAGTGCCCGGTAGGTATTGATAAGAGAGGTTAAAAGACTTAAGCAAGATTTTCTCCGACGTATTATTTTGAACAATTATTTCAAAAATTTTACTGGACTTGTCTTTGACTGTTCCCTCCAATATGCTCAGGATGGCCAATGGATCTTTGTGTTTAATTTGGGTAGTATCTTTCTCATCAATTGGCTGATTTACCTCTTTTTCTTTTTCTTCTGTATTCCTTCCAGTCTCTGTTTGATTTTTTTCTATTGAAACATTTGTTGGGGATTTGGTAAGTGAATCTGCGCCTGACTGGACATTGTTATTTACACTGTCTTCCGGTTGATTTACATTAAATAGTTTATCACTGATTTCCTTTGGTGATTGTAGCTGCTCAGGTTCTGAACTTTGGGCCATTTCCGGGATTGAATCCTTACCTGTAGTTTCATTTGAGGAATTTATTATTATCAGCAATATTGCCAGAATGATAGCAACAGTTGAAAGGATAAAATATTTGGAATAATTCGATCTGGGTTTTTGTATTTGTGCCTGTGAGGAAGCTTCATCCATCCATTCTAAAATATGGAGCGTGGCAGATCGAATTTTGTTTTGCTCTATTGATATTTCACCCCTCGTAAGTACTCCTTGGTCTTCGTTGTGTTCAAGTTGTTTTAACCTGCCCAATAAAGCGATTGACTCTTTCTGGATCTTTTTGTTGCCCTCCATGTCTGCCAACTGCTTAATTTGAGAAATTGCTTTTCTAATTTTATTTTTAATAACCAGGTGTTTAATCTCTTCAATTTTTTTTGTGCGATCCATTTTCCAGAGGAATTTGTAAAGTATGCGAACCCTCCCTTTTATAAGGTATTCCATTTTACCCTTGATTCGCAAAAAGTAGAATTTTTAATTGCCGAAAATCATTTCAGGTTGAAAGTAGCTTTGCAAATATTGATTTTATTCATGCATTAAAATGTGGTCGGTTAAATTATGTTGTAAAAATGCGGTCAGGAAAAGCAGTTTTTCACAGTTAAAATTTTTAAAATATTCTTTTAGAATTGCATCATTGACTATGCCGGCACCTGCACTACCTTCTTCATGCCTGGCCATGTCTTCCAGAATTAACTTTACCGCGACAGGATATTTGGGCCAGGGAATCTGAGCAACGAAATCTTTTTTGCCAAAATAAGTACAGGGTTTAAATCTTTCTTCGACCGGTATTTGCATTAGAAAGTAAATTATACTTCGAGCCAAATCCGCCACCGCAGGTGTTGCGGATATTATAGAATCTTTAAGTTCTTGCCGATTCATTACGATCTCCGGCAGGCTGTCCTTGCCCAATAGGTTCCAATTGGAACTTAGGTCCGCAGGCATTTTCATCCCGTTTGCGAGTACGGTTGGTACGGTTTGTTCCTTTATTTTCGAAGGAGAAAACTGCATGTTCTTTTGATTCCCCTCCCCAATTGAACCAACTCCAATGACCCACGGAGCAACCGACCAGGGACTTAATTTTCTTTCTTTTTTACTTTCATAATTACCGGTATGAACCAATACGGTCATCCCCAATCCTGCAACTTTCTTAGTGGCTGCATTAATAGCTTCTAACTCATTGAAAGCATAAGGAGTGGTTGGGGCAACGTTAATTTCCAATACGCCATAAGCCGGTGAAACATTGTCAATTGATTTATTCAACCGATAACAGGCAGCCATGTATGCAGCCCTATCCTGTTCTGGAACTTCGAAGATATAGACATAATCAAATATTAAATCGATAGCATCCTTATGGCCGTGCTTTACATCCACACCAATGATGGGAAGATTTGGATAGCCATAAATTCCAGTTGTCGATTTGGAAAACGAGTCGATCAAAATACTATCAGTATTTTCCTTAAACATTTGACCGTCCTTAAGGGTGAGCATGAAAAGCGTACTATTGATACCTGCGCCGTGATCCACATTTTCTATTTGGGCAGTGTTTTGAACGCTACAACTAAGACAGGAAATTACCAGTAGTAAAACAAAGGTTAAATAGTTCATTATTTATAGTTGTGGTTTTAGTCATTGGGTGCCGAATCAGGTAGGAGGACAGGGTCTGCTGGAAAAAGAGCCTGAATATAAGTAGCCAAGAAAAGCAATTTTTGGCAGGTAAAATTTTCCAGGTATTCATCAATGATGTCTCCACCAACAAAGCCAGCTCCCACCTCATGTTTTTCGTATCCTTCCATAGGCCTTGCCATATCCTCTAACAGCAATCTGATCGCAAATGGGTACTTCTGTTTTGGTATATCTATGGAGTAGGTCTTTTTACCAAAGCAAGCGCATTTTTTGAGTTTTTCGTTATTTGTCAACGTGTCCAAAAAATCTATCATTTGTGCGGTGCTGCCAAGCAAATGAGGTACGGCCAGGCTTGTTCCCCCAGGTACAATAATGGTACTATCAGGCAAGTCATCTCTTTCCAGGGTAGAAAGGTTCAAAGGTTGATTGATGCCCGGAGCTACTACTGTGGGGTGATACAGGTTACTTCCTTTTATGCCTCTGGAAGACCTGTCCCAAAGAGTGTCTCCAGCCGTATTGGTGGCTCCCACGCCAATGACCCAAGGCGCAACCGACCAGGGACTCAGTGTATTGTCCCCAAAACCTCCCCAGTTTCCTGCTGCCATCCCAATTACAATCCCCTTCAGTGCAGCGACTTTTGTTGCGATATTCATCGCCTCCAATTCATTGAATTCATAGGGAAAAGCTGGCTGTAAGCTGAGATTTAAAAAATCATATGAAACGGAATCATTAGAAATCACCTGATTAATAGACGAGATAATACCTAGATAAGCTGATCTACTTGACTCTGGGACTTCGTATGCGTACGAATAGTTAAAAATGGTGTCTAATAAATTTCTGTGGTTTTTCTGTAGGGCTATTCCTACGATTGGTAGACTGTTATAACTATGTACTCCTTTGAAATAAGTAAATACAGATTCCATCAGGGGCTCATCTGCCCATTCCTTGAGGGGGGGGCTGTCAAGGGTGAGCATAAGAAGAATAGTAGATGTGTCAGTTTCTTCAGTTGTAGGTTGAGCATCAGTTATTTTTTGGGCATAAGCGGTATTTATGCTAAAAATGAATGCGATAAGAAGAAGTAATTTTTTCATGTAAATAAATATTTCTTTTATTTTTCCCTGTGACACGGATTAAATTGTAATAATTAAATTGAAGCAGGTGGTCAAAATAATGATCGGTTATGACCAAGGCTGTTTTTAGTTTAGAAGGGGCAATTACTTAGGCAATGCCACTACCCCATTATTCATTAAAAATTAATTTTGGTACCGGTTTTAAATGTTAATTCAAGGAATATTTAAATGCCCTAACAAAATGGCAATGCTTTGAAATATATGATGAAATAAATTTTTCACTAAATTTTGAAAAAGTAAAGTCGAAGCCTGCTTCGAGGGACCGCCAAAGAGGACCTTGGCAGTACGATATTTTCCATCATTTATTTTGAACACCTCTATAGAATAGCTTTGATCTACTTACAGAAATTGATGGCTATAATTTCTTAATAGTAACGAATATTAGTTTTACAGTCCAAAGTGCCACCTACCTTGAGATGGGCAAGATAAGGACTTTTTGACTTGATTTCAGGTTACATGCCTGGCAATTTCTCGGATGTAAAATCTGAATTTATCGGGATAGGCACGAGTGATAATAAATTGCCTGCTTCATTGCGAATTTATCAATATATAAGAAACTGAAAAACATGAGCTACACGATAGAAGCATAGTGAAAAAATAAATTTGGTTCGCTGATTTTCAAAAATGGAAGACTCTTCATAATTGGCCAATTTTTTTACATGACCAGCCCTTTACATGAGAACACGATTGTCGGAAGGTTGTAGCTGAAAAAATATTAGGTCATTCCAGCAAAAAAACAGACATTAGCTCCGTTCAAAAATGAGGCACTGGAATGTGTCTTCGATCAATTTTTTTCCGAGCGGAAACCTTTTTCCGTGCAAATCTTCAACTCACTTAAAAATGAAAAATTTCCCCTACTTGATTTTAATCCTGCTGATGACCATCGGCTGCCAGAGTTCAACGACTAACGAAGCAGCCCATGAAGAAAACGCAGCGGCCCCAGTTCCCCCTGCACAAAATACTTTAACGGAAGAAGAAAAAGCGGCCGGTTGGGAGCTGCTTTTTGACGGAAATACAACCGATAAATGGAGGGGCTACAACCATGAAACCTTCCCGACGTTGGGCTGGAAAGTGATGAACGGTAACATAGCGGTGGAAAAATCAGGTACGGAAGAGGAAGGATTTGGCGGAGATATCATTACCAAGGAAAAGTTTGAAAATTTTGAGCTGACACTTGAGTTTATGTGCTCCGACACCTCCAACAGTGGAGTGCTGTATCGGGTCAAAGAAGTAGAAGGAACGCCCATTTGGCACAATGCTCCTGAATACCAGGTTCTGGACAATGAGCGCTACGCTGAGATGGGAGTCGACAGCATGCATTTCACTGCGGCCAATTATGACCTTCACCCCGCACAGACGGATTATACCAAACCCATTGGAGAGTGGAACCTTGCCCGCATTTTAATCAACAACAACCACGTTGAACATTGGCTCAACGGACAACTCGTCGTGTCCTATGACCTGGAAACACCGGAGTGGGAAGCTTTGGTAGCAAAAAGTAAATTCAGGGAATACCCCGATTATGGCCGTACCCGCAACGGACACATTGGTTTGCAAGACCACGGGCACCTGGTGCAGTTCCGCAACTTGAAAATCAGGCGGTTGTAATTATTCAATTTTTGACAACATCAACAAACTATGGATATACACCAAAAAACAAAAATAAAGAACATCATGCTTCAATCCGATAATCCTCTTAAGGATTCGATTGCTGAATTAAAAGCAGTATTGGGAGATGGATATAAAATAAGAGAAACCATATTTCTTTTAGAAAGTCAAATTAATAGCCTGATAGAAGATAAAATTGGAGGAGTCATTGACCCAAATGACGCAAGACTGCGAGAGAGTATAATCAAGAAAAAGCTTTTTGCATTCATCGATGGACTCAAAAAAGAAGATACGGCCGAATTCCAAAAAGAAATGAACGACAATCTGCAACGAGCGAACGATCTATACCTTGCCAAAAAATATGGAGCGGCCGTCCAAATCTATGCTCAGTATGCAAATTTGATTACTGATTCTGAAATTCAGTACCGGCTGGGGTGGATGCATGAAAAAGGCCATTCTGTCGAAAAGGATATAAGAATAGCGGCCGATTGGTATTTAGCGGCTGCCGACCAAAACCATGCCCTGAGCTGTGTCCGATTAGGACGGATATTTGAAAAAGGCCTGGGAGGAATATGGCAAGATGAGAAACTTGCCATGAAATATTACGAAGATGCTGCGGAATTGGATCATCCTTACGGTCAGGTTCGATTGGGCAGTATTTTTATGAAAAGAGGTGAAGAAGAAGATGCTGTGTACTGGTTCCGCAAGGCTGCCAACCAAAATGACCCATATGGACAGGTTAAGCTGGGAGATGTGTACCGCGATGGAATCGGAGTCCAGGTGGATTATGAAGAAGCGGTCTATTGGTATCAAAAAGCCATTGACCAGGGATATGCCCGGGCAGAGGTAAGGATCGGGGCCATGTTCGAAAGTGGCCTGGGGTTTTACCAGGATCTGGAAAAGGCCCTGAAATGGTACAAAAGGGCCGCCGAAAAAGGGAACTCTGCCGCCCAAGAGCAAGTAGATAGAATTGAGGGTATGAACAGCGTGGAAAAAAACGTGCAACTAATTAAGGAGAAATGGAATAAGTCGAAATTATTTCAAGTGTTGAGAAAATTATAGGGCTGTTATTAGGAACTGCATCTATAATAGTTCGATAAAGTACGCCTTCCGCCCTTTTATCAACCGTTTTCTATAAGGGCAATTTTCAACGTTTATTTCAATTCATTAATACATGGACCGGCTATGGAGTTCTTTGAGCATTAAATCGATAAGAAATTTTCGAAGCTAATTTGAGAAAGAATAATGGATTTCTTCTTTGAACTTCATGTATTGTCATTTGTCAACAATCATTTGAAATTTAAAATGATTAAATTTGATGTTACTGACTTTTTACTTGCATGATCCAATTAATAAAAAAAATAGTCCCCATTGGTTATCTAAATTATTTCCGCGTTTTGAAAAAACCATTTAAACCGGATCCTTTTAACGGAAAACATTTAGCAACCATTTTTAATTTTATTTATGAAAATAATTATTGGCAGGGAGAAGAAAGCATTTGTGGAGTGACCTCTGGGATTGAGGCAACCAAAGACCTGCGCAGAGAACTTCAGTCCTTTATTTCTAATTATAATATTCAAACCATACTCGATGTTCCTTGTGGGGATTTCGCCTGGATGAATAAAATGAACCTGAATAATATAAAATATTTAGGCGGCGATATTGTGCCGGCTATGATTGAAAATAATCGCAAAAGATATAGTGCCCATCATATTAATTTTAAAATAATTGACATCTGTTCCAACTCCCTTCCAAAAGTAGATTTAATTATCTGCCGGGATTGTTTGGTGCATCTTGATTTTAATAAAATCCACCAGGCCATCCAAAATATAGTTGATAGCGAAAGTACTTATTTGGCTTGTACGACCTTTGCCAAAAATAAATTCAATTACGATATTAAAAATGGCGATTGGCGGACCTTGAACATGCAACGTTCGCCCTTTAATTTTCCTGAACCATTTCTTCTGATCGATGAATATTGTCCATTGGGTGACGGTGCCTTTTCTGACAAAGCACTGGGAATTTGGTATGTGGCAGACATTTGGGAAACAATGCACCTACCTAACTGAAAGTTAATTTGTTATAAATATTTTTTTACTCAGCATATCAACTAAAACTGTTTAGTTATATGCCTGGCCAAACCAACGCTCTAAACAATGAAAGTCCTGTTCCTGAACTACTATTCCCAATGTTATGGCGGTGCTGAAACGTACTGGCATGAGACAACTAAAGGGCTCGCCGACTACGGGGTAAATGTTTTAAAATTATCCCTGACCAAAGGCGACCAGAAATTATTAATTAACACGATAAATGATTTCTGGCCGGATGTTATCCATTTAAACAAAAGTGATTTATTTTTAAAACTGATTAAATCCAAATTTAATATACCGACCGTAGTCACGGTACATGATTATTATACAATACCATTCCCGGTTACCATAAAAAATAATGTAAAAAGCATAATAAGAGACCATGCTTTTTTGGCGGATAAATATATTATTCCGGCCAGTCATTATTTTCATTCATTAAATAAAAAAAATATTCCCGACATTCATTTTATACCTCATTTTATAGATACCAATAAATGGGTATTTAATTTAAATAATTACTGTGCTAAAAATAAAATATTATTTGTTGGCAGATTGGAAAAACTAAAAGGGATTGATGTTCTAATCAAGGCAGCAAAAATTCTTAGAAGAAGAAATAATTCTGTGCATTTAACTATTATCGGAGAAGGCAACGAAAAAGAAAGTATCCAAAAAAAAATAATAGCTGAAGGATTGTCGAAAAATATAAATATAGTCGGCCCGAAAAGCCACCGTGATATTCTGAAAATTTTTCACGCCTCTACCCTATTAGTAGTGCCCACCGTTAAGAATGAATTATTTGGACTCGTGGGACTGGAAGCGCAGGCCAGCGGTTTGCCGGTACTCGCCAGCGATTTGCCAGGTATCCGTGAGTGGTGCCTTCACGGTAAAACAGGTATGACCGTTCGCCCGAATGATCCACATGCACTGGCCCTGAATATTGAATTTCTTTTGGAAAATCCTGAGTTGAGAGAAAAGCTTCGATACAATGGCAGAAAATATGCGGAAGTTACTTTCACCAAACAAAAATCCATACGGGAACTAACGTTTTTATACCAACGATTAATTAAACATGATCAACCGTCAACTGCTGAAAAAATTCCGTCAACTCAAAGAGAAAGCCTATAAAAAATACTCCGGACTGCACCATGTAGATTTTTTAGAGGGACCGGAAGTATTGGTTTTGGCGCCCCACCCCGACGATGATATTTTTGGCTGCGGTGGCACCCTTATCCGACATCTGGAAGAAGGACACGAGGTGCGGGTGGTTTATTTGTGCCAGGGAGAAAAAGGAATCCCTCACAAAACAGGAAACGCAGCGGCAGAGATCAGAAGACAAGAAGCGATCACCGCAACTAACATAATAGGCATTCCTGCCGTTAATCTATATTTCTTCAATCAACCGGACGAGCAGTTAAAGGTGAACCAGCGATTGATCAAAAAATTAGAGGAACTGATCAATTCGTTTCTGCCAAAAATCATTTACCTGCCCTCCCCTGTCGATCAACACCATGACCACCTGCAAACTAATTTACTTCTCAAAGCAGTGAAATGCAAAAATGTATTACTGGCAGCTTACGAGGTTTGGACCCCGCACATTCCCAACCGCATCGTCGATATCACCGGGGCAATGCCCCAAAAACAAAAGGCGATGAGCGCGCATCAAAGTCAAATAGAAGTGCTTGATTACTTTTCCGCGATCACCGGTCTGAATCAATATCGGGCAAGCCTTTATCCTAAAGTGAAGATGAAATATGCCGAAGCTTTTATGGTTGCCAGTAAAGAAGAGTATTTTAGGTTGTAAACGTATTTGCGCAGAGACCGCAAGGCCCGCAGAGAATTCAATGATGCAGGAGGATTGTCATTGCACATGAAATTTAACTTTTCCCGGCTAAAATTTTGGGGAGTTTGCACCTGTGGGATAAATTCTAATAAATAAATTTTTATTAGTAAGAAAATTACGAATGAGTAAACATTGTAAACTTAAATCAGCATTTTATTTCGACCTTGAACACATTATGAAAAAGTACCTCTTTTTGCTTTTACCCCTGTTTCTTTTAGCCTGCAACCATGAAGAAAAAGAGCCTCGCCCTAATATTGTCCTGTTCTTTGCCGATGACCTGGGCTACGGCGACCTGGGCATCTATGGTCATCCGACGATCCGAACCCCACATTTGGACGCATTGGCCACCGAAGGCGTTAAGTTCACCAATTTTTACACTGGCTCTCCTGCCTGCACGGCCAGCCGCTATGCGTTGCTGACAGGTCGATACCCGGCCCATTCTGGTTTTGGTTGGGTATTGAACCCTGACTCGTCCAGGGGCATCCACCCCGGTGAGATTACCTTAGCGGAGGGCTTGAAGAAGATGGGATATGCCACCGCTATCTTTGGCAAATGGCACCTGGGCACAACCAGGAAGGAATATTTGCCCTTGCAAAACGGCTTTGATGAATACTTAGGTCTACCCTATTCGAACGATATGATACCACCAAAGTGGCCGGACATTCCCCTTATGACCGGCAACGACACCCTTGAGCTCAACCCGGACCAAACACAATTGACTCGACGATACACCGAGCGGGCCATTTCATTCATTGAAAAAAACAAGAGCGGGCCTTTCTTCTGCTATTTGCCCTTCGCCATGCCGCATGTCCCTTTGCACCCTGGCGAAACATTCGCTGGAAAGTCGACCCGGGGGTTGTACGGAGATGTCATTGAAGAAATAGACTGGAGCGTTGGGGCTGTTTTGAAAGCACTCAGGAAGAATGGTCTTTCCGAAAATACACTGATCTTTTTTACCAGTGACAACGGTCCGTGGATTATTAAGGATGAAAAAGGTGGCTCATCCGGACTCTTGCGAGATGGCAAAGGAAGTACGTGGGAAGGCGGTATGCGAGTGCCGGGTATCGCATTTATGGAAGGAAAAACTGCAAATAATAAAGTAGTGCAATCGCCCGCCAGCACACTCGACCTATATACTTCTTTTTTAAAAATGGGGGGTTATGAATTTTCTGAGGCACATCATTTTAACGGAAGGGATATCCGCCCATTGTTTTTTGATCAAACTAATGAAACTGCTCCCCACGCTTATTTTTTCTATGGCTCCAATCTCTTGCACGCGGTGCGAAAAGGTCCCTGGAAACTCCACGTCCGTACCAGTAGCCAAACCGGAAAAGACTATTTTAATGGGAAATTACCCTTGCTTTTTAATTTAAACACAGATCCTTCCGAACAGTATGACGTTGCCGGTCGGCACCCTGGTATTGTTAAGGAATTAATACAGGAAATCGATAACCAAAACAGTTTTGTTAAATCTCACACAAACTTCTACCAATTAGATAGGGAAAAGGATAAATTAACGCATCTTGCTTTTGGAAAAGTGGCGGAGCTACGAAACAATCCAACGCGGAACCCTGACCAGGCGCTGGCTTTGACTGACGGATTATCAGAAGCTCCAGATGCATTCCAGCAGCTTCCGGGATGGCAAGGGAATGATTTTGAAACCGTACTGGATTTGGGAGGCAGGACCGAGGTCGAGTCTATCAAGATCGGATTTATACAAAATCCCAGGAGCTGGATTTTTCTTCCCGCCGACATTACATTTTACAGATCAACGGATGGGAAACAATTTACTGAAGTCAAACATTTTAAGATTGAACCGCCTAAATCCAATACACAGACACAGACCAGCTATTTTGCCCAAAATAATTTATCCATCAAAACTCGTTATATAAAAATAAAAGCTACCAACCGGCCCTGCCCCGAATGGCACACCGGCCAAGGAAATAAATGCTGGCTCTTTGCCGATGAGGTGGTCGTTGATTAAAGATTACTGACTTTTATTTAACCCTGTAAAAAAACCAAATGCTTGCGCAGAAGCGTAACTGTAAATTTAACATTGGAAACAAGTCCTGCGACTTTATCAAGTTAAACTCCGTACAGTTCCATATTTATCATTATCCACAAAGCAAAGCAAAAAAAATGCACCGCATCCTTCTCATATTCCCATTATTACTGCTGGCTTCCGGTTCCCGAAGCACGATGCCGCCGCCGGTACTGATGGGTATTCAGACAAGCGGTACTTTTTCACCGACCCAGTTGGTCAGGGATATTTTTGTAAATGGAGATTGTCAAAACGTGAGCAATGTCGAGCGGATTGGCAACTTGGCGAGCGTGGGATATTTCGCCGGAGGGCAGCCAATTTTTGGCTTTGATGAAGGAATCATTATTTCGAGTGGAGACATTACTCTGGCAGAGGGGCCAAACGAAACCATTCAGGCAGGCGCATCTTTCGGGGACGGCTCAGGTGATCCGGACATCGATCTCTTTATCACCAATCCAGCTTTTGATGTGGCGGGTATCGAATTTGATTTTGTGCCTGTCGGAGAGCAGGTGACCTTCAACTATGTATTTGCCTCGGAAGAATATTGTGAATTTGTGGGCAGTATTTTCAATGATGTCTTTGGATTCTTTGTCAGTGGTCCGGGCATCAATGGCCCTTATTCGAATAACTCGATCAATGTAGCGCTCCTGCCCAATTCCAGCGAATTCGTATCCATCAATACCGTCAACCACCTCGACAACACCAATCTTTATGTCAGGAATGAAATTGAGGAGGATGCAGCCCAATGCAGTTTGCCATTTGTACAAGCTTTTCAAAACCTCATTCAGTACGATGGTATGACCGTCCCGTTGACAGCCACGATCGATGTCATTCCGTGCGAGACTTACCACATTCGCCTGGTCGTAGCCGACGTGGGGGATGACCAACTCGATTCCGGTGTATTTCTCGAAATGGAAAGTTTTGATTTGACCGGAGACGTGGACGTCTCAGCCGAGGTGCCGGGAAGTGACGATCAGGTTGCCCTGGAAGGTTGCAGAAATGGCCAGTTCGTTTTTCGCCGGGAACAAGAAAATATCAACCAACCCCTGGTCGTGTATTTTAACATCGGCCCGTCAAGCACGGCGGAGAGCGGGATTGATTTTGCTCCACTCCCCGACTCAATTATTATTCCCGCCGGACAGGTAGAGGCTGTTCTTCCTGTTATCGTTTTTGACGACATGATCACGGAACCCATCGAGCAGTTAAGTCTTCAATTAGATTTTCCCTGCGACTGTGAAGATCCTATTGCTGCCACGCTTTTTATCAGGGAAGCTCCTTTAATCGAGATTGATGAAACGGAAGTCACAGCCTGTGCCGGACAGGAATTCAGCGTCGGTCCCATCATCCTGAACGGGACGGAACCGTACACCTACCTGTGGGAAGATGGCTCCACTACCAGCACCATTCAGGCCACGATCAGCCAGTCAACCGATTTCCTGTTGACCGTCACCGATGCATGCGGAACTTCTACACCAGTCATCATACCAGCCAGTATTCAACCTGTGCCCAATGCCCAAATCTCAGGTGACGTTTCGGTTTGTAGTGAAGATAATTCTATTGAAATACTTTTTGAAGGAACCGCCCCGTGGTCATTTGGATACAGTATTGATGGCACACCACAGAGCAGCCTTTCGAGTATCACTGAAAATCCCTTTTTACTCACGGTCGATGTACCGGGTATTTATGAAATAAACAGCTTTTCGGATGCTAACTGTACAGGCGATTTTAACGGTTCGTCGACGGTTACAGAAGGAATCATCGAGCTGACCTACGAAGTGGTCGCACCTACCTGCTTCGATTTTACGGACGGTGCTATCCAAATCAACATCGAAGGCGGACAACCTCCATATATTATTGAGTGGTCGACCAATGTAAACAATGACCTGAACCCAACCTTGCTCGCCGTCGGAACCTACGAGGTACTGGTCACGGATGCGGATAATTGTCAGGCAATCGAAACGATCGTCCTGCAGCCTGATGCAGGGAATGACTGCTTGCCTTACAAGATGTTTGTTCCCAACGCCTTTTCGCCCAATGGCGATGGCATCAACGATTTTTTTCAGTTTTATCCGGCAGAAAACAGCAACATCGCAGAGGTCAGGAGTTTACATGTATTCAATCGCTGGGGGGGCGTCGTTTTTGAAAAAAAAGATTTCATCCCTTCTTTGAACGAACCACTTTGGGACGGTCATTTTAAAGGAAAGTTGATGGATACGGGCGTCTTTATATGGCAAGCTGTTTTAGTATTGCAGGATGACACAGAAGCGGTAGCCTCAGGTGATCTAACTCTGATTCGATGATAAATACTGCGAACTCCAGATTCGTTTGACCGAGAATATAATTTTCCACCTTCTTATAAAGCCACGGATTTCAGCCTTTGGAAATGACTGCCAAAAATGATTTTTGGTAGGAAAGGTTTGAGGATATAAATCCAGGGCGTTCAGAAAATCAACTCAATTTATTTTGGAGCATATGTCCTGGATCACCTCAGAAGCGCCAAACGCCAATGGGGTGAACTCATTAACTCATTAATTTACATTCGTTTTTATAAAACCTGTCAAAGCCTTATAAAAATGAAAATACTATTATCTTTTTTGATTTTTACCATTTCCCAGATCACCTTGTTTGGAAAAAAGATAAAAGTGGAAAAACGCATTAAAAAAAGGGAGTTCCCCTCAGCCGCTGAAAAAGTTTTTAAATGATAATTTTTCCGAAAAAAAAGTATAAAATATTATCAGGAAATAGGTGCTTGGACAAAAATAAGGCGCACTAAAAATGACACTTTTATTTGGACAAATATTTGATTTCCAAGTCTCAAAACTCTTTTTCAGGCAAAGGAAAAGTGTCATTTTTTTGACCACCTGCTTAATTGGAGAAACCATTCATTACGAGGCTAATTTTAAAAGTGGCAACCATTGCTACTGCCAATGGGCAATTAGAATTTATTGAAAAAAAATAAACGAAGAAGAAAATGTCGAGCGTGATTTTTTTAGTAGAACGCTCTGGGTGATGAAGATTTAATATTAAGGTTGTTTAAAAACTCTTTGTTGGCCATAAACCAACCCATCTATAAAGTAAGTTCAAAAAAAATACCCCGAGACATAAGTCTCGGGGTATTATCAGTTTTGATACCCTCTAATAATTAAAGGTTATCCACGTAGAAAGATACTGATGATCCTGATGGCATGTTAACTGGACCGTGAGTACCGCCAAGCGTTACTCCGCCTTTTGCAGTATTCATGTCTACGTGCCAGTACTTGCCTGAAGGAGGAACGACTGAGCTACCGTTGGCCAATTGAAAGGTGTTTGCCCCAGAGAGTGGGATAGAGACTTCAGCTCCATTGTTGGTTACCAATACGTTAGCATCAGTGAATTCGAATGATAAGTTCATAATTGTTTTCTTTGTCTGCAATGTAAAATGCAGCCTTGAGGGCTTTCAATTTAACAATACAAGTTTTTAACTGCCAATACTGGCATTAATGTAAATATAAAATACAAAATATTAAATTCAAAAATAATATTATTTATTTTTTTGGACGTAGAGAACTGGCTGTAGGTTTCCTATTAAACGGCTTGACAATAAGGACTTAATACTTAACACTATATATAAATATAATTTATTTTAATTTAAAGTTTTACAATAAATTTCCCTTAAAACTGATGGTGAAATTTTAGACAAAAAACATCAAACATAAATTTGGCTCAACTATTAATTCATCTCAAAACCACTTGATCGTCAAATCAATCATTTTCTGTTTAAAATCATTGTACGGCGGCATCAGCATTTCCAGTGCGCTCGGCAGATTTTGTTTGTAAACAGCGCGGGCATTGGAAAATGCCTGAAAACCATACCAGCCGTGCCCCTTTCCGATACCACTGTTATTGGAGCCTCCAAAGGGTAAATTGGTATTGAAAAAATGAACTCCGTTATTGTTGATCGCAGTCGTACCGGCGCGGGTAGCACCGATGACTTTATTGATATTTTTTTTATTTCTTGAATAAATATAAAGGGCCAGTGGTTTTTCTTTCGAATTGATGACATCTATGACTTCATCAATATTTTTATACGTCAGGATCGGTAAAACCGGGCCGAATATTTCTTCTTGCATTAAATCCGAATCCAGCGGCACATCGGTAACGACAGTCGGTGCCAGATAATCTTCTTCGGGTTTGCTTTGTCCGCCGTAAATAACTTTGGCACCTTTTGACACCGAATCGTTCAAATAGGAGATGACCCGCCGGTGGTGCCTGTTGTTGACGATCCGCTGGTAGTCAGGTGACTGGGAGGGATCTTCCCCATAAAAGGATTTTAGTTTTTTGGTAAAAGCATCTAAAAATACCTCCTTTTTATTTTCATGAACAAAAATATAATCAGGTGCAATGCAGATCTGGCCATTGTTGGAAAACTTGCCCCAGGCGATGCGCGTAACGGCTTGAGCTATATTGGCCGTTTCATCAATGATCGTCGGGGACTTTCCACCCAATTCGAGGGTAACCGAGGTCAGGTGATTGGCGGCAGCACGCATGACTATTTTTCCAATTTCCGGCGCGCCGGTAAAAAATATATGGTTAAATGGCAACGACAGCAAAGCCGTAGACATGTCCACTCCACCCTCAAAAAATGCGACTTCCTTTTCATCAAATATTTCTTCCACAATCTTGCGCATGATAGCCGATGCATGCGGCGTATGCTCAGATGGTTTGATGATCACCGTATTGCCCGCCGCAATGGCTCCGACCAAAGGCCCCAACGTCAGGTTCACTGGGTAATTCCAGGGTGAAATCAAAAGGCAAACGCCTTTGGGTTCATAATGCACCCAAGAACTGGACCCCATTAACGAAAACGGTGTCGCCACCCGCTGTTTGGCCA
The DNA here is from genome assembly GCA_039819485.1 of Bacteroidota bacterium. Taxonomy (GTDB): domain Bacteria; phylum Bacteroidota; class Bacteroidia; order Chitinophagales; family Saprospiraceae; genus UBA6168. Next base: position 31,978 of record JBCBRY010000032.1, read on the forward strand.
TCCAGCGGCTCAAATTCGCTTTGGCGTGTTTTACTTCACTGGTGACGATGAAAACCTCCGTTAAATCCACTTCCGCCGCTGGCTTGCGAAAATCAGCCCAGAGCGCATCCCTGATTTCCTGCCGGTACCTCATCACGGTATCGCTCAGTTTTTGCAGCTTTTTCCGCCGCTGGCCGGCCGTCGTTTTTGCCACGGCAAATTGATGTTTTTGCTGCGCTTCGAATACGCTTTTTATTTGATCGAGGTTGACATTGGAAGTGATAGTGGCCATGAGTTATTGAGTTATTGAGT
>JBCBRY010000032.1:32367-75088 GCA_039819485.1 Bacteroidota bacterium
TTATTGGGTTATTGGGTTATTGGGTTATTGGGTTATTGGGTTATTGGGTTATTGGGTTATTGGGTTATTGGGTTATTGGGTTATTAGAAGGAACGAGGATATGGTTGGAGCGGTTTGATGGGTAGGATTATCATGAGGAATATTTCCAAAAATATGATTTTTATCACCTTCATTCATGCGGGCAAGGAAATTGAAATTTAAAATATTTGCGAACGCGTAGGATCGAAGTCTCTTCGACCACCGGCTGAATCAGCATTCGGCAGTACATTCATCAAAACTTATATCAATTCCTGTCCCATGAATTCACTGACTTTTACAAAGAAAATTGACTACCTTTTTGAATCCATTACCCAACGCTGGGGCATTCAATTATTACGATATTCGCTGGCACTTGTCTACATCTGGTTTGGCATTTTAAAACCACTTGGAATGAGTCCGGCCAGCGGGTTGGTCGAGGAAACGGTATTTTGGTTTTCGGCTGACTGGTTTGTACCGGCGCTGGGATTTTGGGAGGTATTGATCGGTGTTTTATTGTTGTTCAGCGCTACGGTTCGCCTGGCCGTAATAATGATCTTTATCCACTTGCCATGTACGTTTCTTCCATTTTTAACTGCGGGCGAAACGGCCGCCGCCGATACAGTTTTTCAACTGACTTTAGTGGGGCAGTATATTGTTAAAAATTTCACCTTACTGGTAGCTGCACTGATCATAGGTGGGTCCGTAAACAGGAAACAGCAACTTGTCAAGACGGCTGAAGCGAAAAAAAACAACCCAGCTGACGTTCCGGTTTTTGAAAAAGAGTTTTCGGCCAATTGAGGCCGTATTGCCAAAGCCTCTTTGGCATAAATGTGCTGCGCAGAACGGGACCTCGGCGATACTTTTTTTATTTAAACGCTCCGTCCGGTGGGGAAATGAAAATGCCGATTTCAAAAAACAATGAATTTGTCGGGTCGACCAAAAAGGTTTGGGTATTGGCAGCTTTCGTTTCAAAATCCGTACTGAAGTTCATCTGAAACCCCGTCCTGATATTGCTCCACACCCACGGGACTATTTGTTGTTCCCATCTCAATAAAAACAATAATTCTGAATGATTCAGGGCATAGTCCAATGGAGCATCATTGCCCATTGGTACATCCATACGATAGCTGCTGCTGGCGTACTCGGTACCTGCCAGGAAAATAGTTTTATCGCTCAGGTTGTACCGCCCGTAAACATAGCCTGGGAAGGCAGCTTCGATCCCCCAGTTATTGATAAAGGATCGGTTGTAAACGATGAATGGCAGGATGTTCGTGCGGCGAAAGCTTTTGGAAAAACTCAAACCGACCCCCCATTCGAAATCCGAATGTTTTTTCATCCCAAAGACCCCCATTGCCTTGTAGATCGCATAGCGTTGGTCAAAGTCCATGATCCCGTCGAAATTACCGTTGGCAGTGTAGCGAAAACGGAAAGCCATATACTGCCGCTCATTCAATGGTTTGGTAATGATGGCACTGATGTTTCCACTTTTTAGAGTCACGTTGCCGAGTTGTTCAAAAGTCTCTTTAAAATCAACCCCCGGACTTGTTACATCGAAAATTTCACCGGCATATTTATATCCGACCAAAAACTTGAAACCTTCTTTATTCAAAACCGGCCCTTTCAGATCGAATTCAAAACTCCTCCAGTTACTGTAATCCGTGTAGGGCGGATCAACGTTGTTTTCCTCATCGCCAAAAGTACCGTTGCCGCGATTGGCATAAGCGATTTCCAACCCCTTGGAACGGGACTTATTTCTTACCCCAGGCTTACAAAAACAACGGACAATCTGCCCTCCTGGTGTGCCAATATCTTCTGGGAAGATATCGGGTTTTAATTGAGCAAAAATGGACTCAGTTGTCAATAGTAAAATGAGCAATAAGGAATATTTCATGTTCAGTCGCTAAATAAAATGTGGCAAATTTTCCCGCTGCGTTTGCGAAGTAGCCCACAGTGTTTCGCTGAGTTTTTTTGAAAAACAATCTGCGAAACGCTGCGGAAAACCAAAGTTGGCTACCGCAAAGGCGTCCCGACACTGAATACGGGATAAATTGATTCTTCATCGGAAAAACCAAACGACAAAGATATAGTCAAAGATTCAGTTAACGGCACAACATACAGGCCAAAACCGTAACCGTTGCGCCAATCTGTGCTTTCATTTTCCACATCGGAAAAGACCCGGCCATAATCAAAGAATGCCTTGACACCCACTTTTACGGGGACAATGGCCGTTCTTGCGCGGGCAACTTCATAACGCAGCTCCGAATTAAAATAAACAATTTCATCCCCGGTCCAGCGCTGTTCTATGTATCCCCGCAATCCATTGTCAGTACCCAAAGTCGGCAGATGATACCAAGGTACGGCACCATCTGTGGTAGCACCGCCAACCCGAAGGCCCAGCGTCAGCGGTCTTTTAGCCCGGGTCGACATGTAGTATTCTACATGTCCGGTCAATATCTGGTAGGAGAAATTAGAGGTGGCACCGTCCACGACACTGATATTTTTCGCGTTGATGACGGCCCGCGCACCGTGGTATGGCAACCCCCTTTTGTCCCTGAAGTCGAGGTCAATATTTACGCCTAACGGAATCATCATCCACCGTTGATTGGCACCGAAAATATTTGGATCATCTAAATTTTGACTCAAGAAAGTGTTTTCAAGGTTCTGGGATTCGTTTCGCTCGATCCCTCCCGTAAATCGAATAGAACTCTGCTGCCAGAAGTCCCTTGCCAGTCCAACGGAGAAATGTTCTGTTTTCACGGCAGAGCGATAAAAATCGACGCCGAGATCGTCATCCAGGTTGATGGTGCTGTTGCCAATGCCATAAAATCTATTTTGCAGCTGCGGGTCGGCCAAATGCGCATCGATCAAAAAATCCCAGTCTTTAACGGTCTGATGAAAACGCCCCAAATAACCGATGGACAAGTTTTCCTCTGTGGTATAGCCAATATAAATTTTATGCTTGCTGTGGTATTCGTCCTTGGTGAAATTCCGCAGCGTCCAATTTCCGGACAACTGAGAAGTGAAGCCGGTATAATTAGTATAGCCAATTGAAATCAGCGGCAGAAAATAATTGTAATTAAATCGAAGACGATCATATTCATACAATTCCCGGTTCCAGTATTTAACCACTTTCGCACTTTTGCCAGCATTAAATTTAGTACCAATACCTTTATCGTACAAAAGTGTTTTTGCAGCTGCTTCATTTTCAAAAACATCATCGCCAGGGCCACCAAAGGCGCGCACTTTTATTTTACTTTTTTTATTGTTTCCCGACATATGGAAGATGTCCTCGTTGCCCAGTCCCCACACCCGAACTTCTTTGGTTTCGTTTGGATAAAATGTCCGGTCATATAATTTATCATTTCCTTTTTTTCCATTTTTCGTGTCAAATATTTGCACACCTACCGTTCCATCATCTGCATAATTTATTTCAAAATATTCTTCGTCCTTAGTGCCTGTTACATCTACTTCCTTATTTAATAAGGAATAATAAGTATCGGCGGCTTTATCTAAATATTTAATCCGGTTTTTTAATTTTTTTTCAATTTCCTTTCCGGAAAGTTCAATGATCTCCTGCGGCATTTTTTTTATCGCTTCTTCAATATCTTTATCCGAAATATTTTGCTGGATATATTTAGCCTGTTCCAAAAATAAATTGCGGGTGGCCTCCTGCATTAAATACCGGTCCATGTTTCTGGCCTGGTAGGTCAGCGAGCGTATATCACTAAAATCGTGGCCAAAATTCTCGATATTTTGCATTCCAAACTTACGGTCGGCCAGCCAATTGATAAATCCATCCTGACGGGAAAAAACGTGGTCCCGGTCGCGCGGGATCGGACGGTATAAATGCCCTTTGTCCGTTTTATACCTGGCCCATTTCCAATTGTCTTCATGTTTGCTCCAGTCCCCGACCCAGATGTCAAAAATCCTCGCCCGCACAAATTCGTCCAGTTGTAGCTTTGTATCTTGATCTTTATAGAAACGCTGGAACATATCTACACTTTTTTCAATATCATCCGCGTCGGCAAAATGTTTTCCGTCTTTGTTTTTCTTGCCCGGGTTTTCTTCCAGCATACCAAAAAGATTTCCATATTTTTTGCGGAAGGGCCCAAGCTTCGCATCATCCGGCAACACATAAAGCGTTGGGGTTGCATGCAGTATGTTTATTTCCTCCAGCAGTGGTGCCACCACCATCGCTCCATAAGGGTGCTGAGTGGAGGTAAAGTCCTGCACGACCGGGGCAGCAATCGTGTTTTTCAGCCGGTAGCTCAAAGCCTTGGTCGGGTCTTTATCGACCGAACGGAAAGTATAGACCGAGCCATTGCCGGATTTAAATTTCAGGGAAGTCGTTTGGCGGCCACCACCTTTTTTGTAAATGGTCAGTCCTCCGTGTGTATTATCCAAATCAAGATAGGGAACGGTCACTTCTTTATCCCACGTGGTCCGGTAATGTTTGCCGAACCAGAATCGCTTGCCCGCTCCTGCTAAATACCCTTCGCCGCCTTTGGTTTTTGCTTGAATAGAGTAATTAAAAGTCATGTTGCGCGTGGCCCTTGCCCCTGCCATGCACGGAGCGAAAGAAGTATTTAAAATAATTTCGCCCTCTCCTTTCACTGGTTCTTCGGAGCATGCACTGTGGAACAAAGTATATTTATCATTTTCCACCAATGCGCTGTTGGTTTGATTCTGCCTGGCAGACAAATTTTCCAAAAAAACCGCATTGACCTGCCCGTTGTCAAAATAATCAAGCCGCATGATGCCAGCCTTTTTTTCGCTGTAAACAGTTTGACTTCTTTTCCCGGCAAATTTGGATTTTACGGGTGCCCCGCTATTAATGATGTAATTATCGCTGCCTTCTAAAATCTGTTGATTTTTTTCATGAGCTGAAGCATAAATTATATTTTCCTGAAAATAAAAAAGGTTTTTCATGGTAAATGTAAACTCGTGCAAATGCTCGTTGGAAAGATCAAACGAATTGCCTGCATGGGCATGGAAAGAAGTATAAAACAAACCGATGATCGGCAATGGTTTAAAATGATCAGCGAATGAAAAAACACCTCCGTAATTACCTGCGGAAAAAAACGGGTGATGCCCCACGATCAATACATTCCGGTCGTTGTAATCTTCCACTGCATCCTCCAATTCCTCTTTTAAGTTTTCTTCAGAGAGCCCTTCGCATTTTGCATCGCTCGGCCGGGGTTTATCGAACGGATGGTTCCACCATTGGGTGTTTAAGGTAATAATGGCCAAACTTTTATCTACCTCAAAAACATTTGGCCCGGGACAACCATCTTCTACCGCCCAAAAAGACCTTTCGTAATTTTTGTCCTTGATATATGCTTTAATTCTTTTTTCTAAGTTGTTCAGGCTTTTTTCCCCGCCCCTTTCGCTACTGTTCCAATCCCGATCGCCCGGAAGGATAATTATTTGCCCGTTTTTGTTTTTTTCCGCCAGATCAATTAATCTCAAAACCGGCTCTATTTTGTCCTGATGATCGTACTCGCCAATTTTGACATCCACCAAGTCACCATTCAACAGGATGGTAAATGGCCCTTCTGTTTTGGTTATTTCTTTTTCAAGCTGTGCAGTAAAAGCGGTTTTATTTTCGACATCGGTAAAATTGCCGAACATAAAAACCTGGTGCCTGATATTCTGAGAAAATAAAAAAGTAGGAATAAATAAAAATAGAAGAAGGGGTCGGTAACACATTTTCATGTCGCAATTTTTTAATGGTCAATGGATAATGGTTAATGGTCAATAATTAACCATTACTATTGACCATTTTCCATTGACCATTTTCCATTATTTTAAAAGCCCATACCCATTTTGAATACGAAACGAGGGCCGTCCTCATTGTCCTCGGCAGGTTGGAAAAGGCCGAAAGACATGGTCAGCAGGTCGACTGGTGCGATGTACAAGCCGCCACCATAATTGTAATGCCAGGTATCCGAATTATCATCTTCCAGCCAGACGCGACCGTAATCAAACCCTGTGAATAGTCCCAGAGTAAATGGCAAGGTGCGGTTATAACTACTGAATAGTTTAGCACGGATATCCATATTTTGCCAATAAGCCGTTTTACCAAAAAAGCGTTCAGAGCGGTAACCCCTTAAATTTGAGTTGCGCGCTCCACCACCGATGCGTTGCTGCTGGAAAAACTCATAATCGTCACCGATGTTATATCCAAACCCGAAGCGGGTCGCAAAAATGATGGTCTCCTTTTTGTTCATCGGTTGGTAGAGAGCCAGTTCGGCATTCACCGAGCGGAAGCTGCCTTCACTCCGGAGGTTTTCGAGCCAATTGACTGCGCTGACAAAATTGATACCTCGTGTTGGGTTAAAGAAGTTGTCCGTACTGGAATATTCCAAACCAATTTCGACACCGCCGTAATATTTGCGCTGGAAGATAGCGTCAGATGGATCGAGGCCCAGGCCAAATTCACCATCTCTTAAAAAGCGGCCCCCCGTCGCCTCTATATCAGTCAGGTCGAACACTGGCCCGATCCGGAAAAACCCGCCATCACCAGCGATCCTTTTTTTGAAGGCCGGGGCAATGTTAATATTGGTTTGCCGGGTACGGTAGAAGTTAATGTCCTTTTCATCCGGGAAATATTCAGAATCGTTGCCATCGCCAAAATAGTTGAAAGCAAAGGAGGGCGTACGGATTGTACTTTCCAAATAAAAGTCCCAACTGCCAAATACCTCCAGGTAATCACCGACATAGCTTAAGTTGACGGCATTCGTGGCAAAGGCATAAGTCCCGGTAAATGAATGTATGGTGGAGTAAGGTATTTTACGGAATTTGTAAGTGGTCAAAAGACCGCCAAATCCAGCCAATAGTCCATCATCCGGGTTGAATCCGATGATGGGCAGCGGCACAAAGAAATCATAATCGTGATCGAGCGAACGGCGGTCGTACAAATTGTATTCCCGGTTGGTCGTTGTTTTATCTTTTGCTTCGGTGCCGAGTGTCAAGTCGTTTTTCCGCTTGTCGTCGTAAAAGAATGTCTTTTTACCAGGGCCGGCAACTTTGGATTCGTCAATAAATTCATCTTTGCCCAGTCCGCCAATGCACCGCACTTTAATTCCGCTCTTTGCTTCGCCGGTGACCAAAAATTTATCTTCATCACCGATGCCAAACAGGTGGACTTCTTTGGTGACGGAACTTTCAAAAACGCGCTCGTATACTTTTTCTTTTTTCTTTCCTTTTTTCTCTGAAATTTCCCAGACGGTAACCCTCGTTCTGCCACCGTTCATGCGTTCCACTTCAAATAGTTCGTTTTCGTCCGTTCCAAAAACATCGACTTCTTTGGAAAGGATTTCGTAGAATTTGCGGGCGTACACCATCAGATCGTCCCGCCGCTGTTTCAATGATTTTTTAATGTGGTCAGCCGTCAGATCCTGCACGGCCTGCGGCCAGACGTAAAACGAATTATCGATGATTTCATCGGTCAGGTTTTCCTGCATGAATTTCACCTCTCGTTCCCAATCCGACCATTCCAGTTCATTGATAAATGCATTGTCGAACGTCAAGGAACTCCACGCCAGGAATTTAACGGTCTTGATTTCCGGGCCATATACCCGCAACTGCCGCATAAACGGGTCGACCAAATTTCCAACCCTTACCACCAGTCCGTCGTATTTGGAAAACGGCTGATCGCGGTCGCGCGGGATGGGCCGGTATATTTTTTTATCCCCTTCTTTGAAAGTTGCCCATCGCCACTGGTCATCATGACGGTCAAAGTCACCAATTAACATATCGAACAATCGGCTGCGCAAAGCCCAGGGCTGGTCCACTTTATGGTTGTTGTTTTTGACAATTTTTTCACCTACATCGAACGTGCTGATGATTTTTTCCGAGCCGCCAAAAACTTCGGCATCACTGTAGTCACCGGCGGGACGTTCCTCCACCAGGTACACACCTCCGCCAAAAATATCATTGTTGACTCCGAGGGCCGGCTGCTTGGGAACGTAGTAAAAATTAGGCGTGGTATGGTAAATATTTACTGCATCGGCCATCGGCGGAATAACCGTAGGAGCGAATGGGTGACTGGATAAAAAGTTGTCTTCAAAAATAAAAACGGCCGCTGTCATTTTATTCAGCGGGTATGGCAGAATCCGAGAAGCATCTTTGGTCAGGTCCCGCATCGCGAACTGCTTGCCCGTTTTGGGGTTTTGCAGCCGCAGGGAGTTGGTCTGACTGCCCCCGCCCCTTTTTACCGGGACAACACCTCCATCAAATTCAGTCAGGTCAAGCGTTGGGAACTTATATTTCTGCAAATAGACGTCCCGGTGGTGATCACCAAGGATCGCTTTGTGGACCGGGCCGGCTTCAGGCACATTGTTTTTCACAACGAATACTTCTACACTGTCCAGCCCTTTCTCATATTCTGGAAAGGAGGTCGGAATATTTTCCTCGATGATATCCAATGCGTCGCTCACTTTTTGCCGATAGACCAATTTAGCATCCGAGCCGTCACTGTTTGGCACGTAAAACTCAGCCCACGACTCGCCATTTTCATAATAATTCATTTTGGCAAATCCTTCTGATCCGTAAGCAAAGCGGGCCCCTTTCCCAATCCGGCTGGGGTCTTTTTGTGATCCACCGCCACTTACGATGAAATTTTGCTGCCCATTTTTCAGAAACTGCAAATTGTGCTCATGCCCGGAGGCGAATGTAAAACTCCCAAAGGTATTGGCACTTTTCAACATCGTTCTGGTCAACCCTTTGTACAGGGAATGCGAGGGATCTTGCTTACCGCCGATCGAGCCGCGCAAGAGGGCGACGGCCGTACCCAATCCCGGCAGTGGAATGTAAAGGTTATCAGAAACCATGGTCAACGGAAAGATGTGTTCTTTCACCGTGAAATCGCCGCCGTGCGGGCCGTTTGTGAAATGAGGGTGATGCAATGCAATCAGGATGTTGCGGCTACGGTATTTCTTGACGGCATTCAAAAACAGGTATTCAAACATTTCGCGGCTCTTGGCAAGGCACTCGTCGTTGATTTTAGGCTGCTTGCTCCAGTCTTCCAGCCACCACTGTGAATCCACCACGATGATGACCAGCTTCTTGCTGATTTCAATGACTTCCGGACCAGGGCAACCATTTTCAGGCAGGAAATAATCTTCCCAGTCATCATCATCTTTATCCTCTACACCCCGCATGTTATTAATGTATTTATTAACGTATTTCTGCTGGCGCTTCAGGCCTTTCAGCCCAGAGTACCAATCGTGGTTACCAGGGATAAACACCGGGTTCCCTTCATAACCCTGCAAAACATCCAATTGTACTTTCAGGCGATGTTCGGTCAGTTCCCGGTCGTCATCGTTTTTGCTGGCCAGCCCATCGGGGTAAACATTGTCCCCCAAAAAAATGATGCTGCTATTTTTGGATTCGTTCGGCAAAATCTTCTTCAAATAGGCGAGCGTCCTGGGGGTTTCACCCAATTTAGCTTTACCTGCATCTCCTACCAAAAAGATGGAATGCTCCAGCTGCAACGAAGGATCTGGCTGGTTTTGCTCCCAACCTTTGGCCTCATCCAGGTAATTCATTTTGAAATTGGCACAGGAAGACGCAAGAAGAATAATGCAGATTAATGTGAAAGGGTAGACTTTAAATTTCATATAGTTCGTTCATTTATGATTTTCAAAGATAAAAAAGGCAGCGAGTTTCAATGCCCTGTTCATCTAGCATAGATAGAAATACAAAATCAAATTGGGAAAGTTTAACCGCAAAAGTTTCGACAACCGTCATTGGCTCCACTGTACCAATTTAGCAAGTCGATCTTCTAAAAAAAGTTGATTTTCCTCATTTATCTGCTCATTGCTGCCATCTGTGCCGTTTTGTTGGTCAATTAAGCAATTAACGAATCTTAATCATATTATGATCCTTCTCACAAATAATCATTTGTTCGACCAGACGGCCTCACCAAATTAAATTCGGATACTTACATTCTATTTTGTCACAAAAAGATGCATTTTTGAAATAACATGTTAAAATAGCATCAATAATTGTCAATTTTGTAGTGGTACTGTGCTTAATATACCCACAACTTTGCATCGTAATTGATTACTGACACAGGCCGTAAAGTCGGCAACAAGGTTTCGATCTACGCTTTGGGAGCTTTTACCAATTATACGCTACCAACTATATCGGAACCAACCTTACTTCATTAAAAAACTAAAAGACTAAATCATTCGGGATTTGAAATTGAGGAATGCATGATCCAAAACATTGCAGATCAATTTTGTGGATTTCCAATTTTCTGATTTCGGATACAGTCAACTGTTATTATGAAAACTTTAAAGCGTGTTTTAATCAGCCTGGCCATGAGTTTATTGTTTCTCAATCTCTCGCAGGCCAACAATTACATGCCAGTCTTCAAAGTAGAAGACAATAAGTTGTATTTAACACTGGATCATGTTTCAGCAGAAACGACCGTACGGATTCACGACGGAGAAGGAGTCACCTGGTTACAGGAAGCAATCGGTATGACCGGCCCCTTCAAAAAGGTATTTGACCTGGAAAGCCTTCCCCTGGGATCGTATACGCTGACTATTAAATCCCTCACCAGGGAAATCGTTCAACCGATCACCCTTTCTGAGCAAGAAGTGATCATGGATGAAACCAAGCGAAAAGAATTCTTCCAGGCCACTATGTTCCAGAAACGTCAGAACGTACACCTTTCCTTGATGAACCCTACGAACAGTGATATCAGTATGTTCATCATGGACCACATGGGTCGCCGGGTCTACCAGGATGCGATCAAGGGTCAAAAGGTGATCGACAAAGATTACAACCTGAAGTATTTACCCGGAGGCAGCTACACCGTCGTTGTAGACAATGCCCATGAGGTCTTCACCAAAAGGATTGTCCTGCGTTAATCTGATGAACATTTCCTTTTTAATTGTGAGTAAATATCTATGTTGAATTGAATATTAGGAAGGCGCCGTAGTACGGCGCCTTTTCTTTTTATCGGTCTGAAATTTTCTGAGGATGCAAATTCACGGCTATCGAATTAAAAAAACTATTTCTTCAATTTCGAACGTCCTTTTAAAAGGTGCAATTTAAAATGCAGTCGATTATTTTTTTCGGTGGCGGAGACCATGATCGGTGGACCCTTTCTTTTGGTATCGTGTTGCATTAGAATTTCTTTGTCAATGTGTCTTTTGAAAATATTTCCGAGCGGAATTTCAAACAACAAGTTGGTTTTGTCATGGGGGCCGAGATGGTACACCCCATCCACCCCAAAATCAAAGGAGGTAGAATGCACAAAAAATTGATCGACCTCCAGGTCGAATCCATTCAGGGTAGCGGTCGTGGTCAAAGTATCAAAAGCGATATTATCAAGTTTCCTTTTTCTGAAAATAAAGCCGGTCAGGTTTTTCAGTGCCTCCAGGTTTATCAGCTCCCCGTTATCTATCCTAATTCGCATATCGCCGGAAAGGGAGGATGGCACGATTTCATAATTGGCGTCCATGCTTGCATTTAGATTAACGGCTGAATTAAAAGTCCCGTTAATATTTTCATGTGTCATATCCGATTGGCCAAAGTTTTCAAAACTCTTAAATACTTCCCGGATATTATTTTCAGTGAATTTTGCTGCAATTTCTGCTTTGGGGTTATGTTTTTCAATGTCGCTGATATGGCCATGAATATAAAACCCACCATTCGCCACTTTCATGTTCAATTCTTTTAATTCAATTTCATCGGCACTGACCTTGACCCGGCCATCAATATATTTTGGATCAAAATGACCGATATAAACCTGATCGATTTTAAGGGCCATTTCGATGGCTCCGGTTTCGAGTATTTCTTCAATAATGTGTTTTTCTTCTTTTCCCTCAAATTGCGTGTCATCAATTCCCAACTCTTCCGGTGTCAAAAAATAATCGAAATCAATTTTTGGCGAAAACAAGTCAAAATCAATATGAAATTGCTGCCCTTCGGTAAAAAAATAAGGTATAAATCTGGGACAGAATCCCTGCGCTTTTATTCTATTTTTATTGAGCAATAAAACCAGGTCGTGAAAACTCAAATTATTTTCATCGAAATGAATTTCGCCATGTATGTTTCTAAATTCAAGCCCCCGACCATTATAATCGAACTCGCCGTTTTTCAGAAAAATGGTTCCATCAAAGTCTGCATTTAGGATATAATTTTCGGCATTGACTTTCTCCTGCAATTTTCCGGCATAATCCATTTTCAAATCCGCTACACCTTTGTAGAAACTGAATAAATCATCCGGTACAAATCTGCCCAGTTCTTTAAATGGAATTTGTGAAGATAGATGGAGGTCTAAAAAAGGATCAGCGAAATTCGTTAGTTCAAGATTTAACTGAACTGGGGTTGAGCCCCACATTTCCGCACGAAAATCATTGACACTTAAACAGGCTCCGTCCGGACTTTGCGCACAATAATCCATTAATTGAGCTGAAAAAAAAACATCATCTAAATGATACTCCGAAGATTTAAATTCAGCAATGGAAAAATCAAAATTGCCGTTGGCATAATTTAATAAATCTGATAAAAAACCCGTCAATTGTTTAGGGGAAAATCTATTCTCCCGATTGCTCAAAAATTGCAGGTCTTTGATATCCAAAATTGGAAGGTTAAATAATAGCTGTGCAGTCAGCGGCTCCTTTTTGCCAAAAACCACCGGCAGGTATTTTTCCAATTTTCCATTTGTTTTTAATGCAAGGCCCTCATAATCAAGGAGAAGTGAGTCGATGGTCAATTGATTTTCATTAAAACGAACACTGCTGTTTATTTTTTGAAACACTTTATTCTCCGGCAAATAAGCGGCGTGAACATTTTTTACCCAGGCATTGCCTTTTAACTGCAAATTATCCAATAAACTATCAGTCTGACTAAAATTCCTTAAAGGAATTTCCATGTCGACCAACACCTCGGCGGTGCCTTGTTTAACCTGAAATGTATCCTTAGGCAACCATCGGTTAAGTGCTTGTGCTGGCAGTTCTGCCAATAAATTTAATATCAGATGTGGGTCATCAAGATTTTTAATTGAAAAGGAATTTTTAATTGTGACTTCATCGAAAATAGTCGCCTCCAACTGGTCTACCTTTAAGTAAGGTTCATTTTGGTAGAGGCTGTCTACATGCGTAATTTGTAAACCGAAAGAAACATCTGTTGCCTCCCATTCTTTATGCTGAAATTCATCAACGGACAAATCAATTTTGAGCGAAGTATTTTTATGAACGGATTTTATTATTTCGGCTATCTTTTCTTCAAAAGGAATTTCGTTCAATTTTTTTGATGCATTGTTCTTTGTGAAAACATTTAAAAACTTATCTGAATTTAGTTTTCTTAAATTAACCTTTAACTCCGAATTTACTTGTTCATTTGCCCCAAGCATAACTGGCAAAAAATTCGAAATACGTCCAGTCACACTCCCAACCATTCCGGGCATGGTAAATTTTATATTATTCAACGATAAATCAGCTTCACCAAAGCTTATTGCTCCAGAAACATTTTCGACAAGAAGATTTTCCGCACCATATTTAAAACTGGTATTGGACAGTTCAACGTCACCGACCAAACCTTTCAATTGTTTATTGATAATTCTATTTACCAGCATTTTCGGATTACCAGTAAAATGGCCTTCTAAAATGGCATTTCCATTCAAAAAATTCATCCTTTGTTTTGCGGGTACAAAATGATTTAATTCTACTAAGGGAATATTCAAATAAAAGTCGGTAGCTATTTTTTTAAAACTTCGCAAGTCGGTCAAGGTACCCGTTAATTGGAGTGGAATGTTTCCCATTAATTGACCGGTCAAAGAATCGATTTCAAGGCATCCTGTATGCGGACCGATTCTATCAAATACATTGCAATCATTTAAAAACCGTCCACTCAGAGATGCGTGCTGTACATGTAGGCTATCGAATGTTAAATTATTATTTTCAGTCATAAAGTCAGCACGAATGGAGGGAGGAAAACCGGGTATTAAACCACCTGTAATAGTTACTTCGGCAGCTACCGGAGCATCCATGATTATCTTACTTAGGTTTTCTTGTATTTTATCGGAAAGTAACGGGAGGGCGTTTGTTAATAAAATTCCATCATTTTTAATTTTTAATTCCAAAAAGTTTGTATCGCTATTAATCAGGCTACCGCTTAAATGAAAAACATTTTCGTCCACCTGTAGCGTGGAAGGTAAAAGTTTCATTTGGTGATAGGTGTCGTCCAGTTCGATATCGAGCCGAATTTTTCCAGTTTTGTTTTTTAAAAAGGGGCCATTTTCTTGTTTAAACAAAAGCTGATGAAAATTACATTCTGCATCAAAACTAATATCATGAAAAGTATTGACCTGCCCCAGATTGGCGATGGCAATTGGCATGTCAAACTGAAATGCTTTGTGACGAAAATCGTCTATAAAACTGAATTGCAAATTATGGAAACGGACGATGTCTAAATCGATAATACTCTTTTCTTTTTCTCCATTTGTTTTTGCCTGACTAATGGCCACACTGTCTTTTTCAGCCTGCAATAATTTTAAAAAGTCAAGATTTGAAATACCGAGCGAGTCTTTATAGATATTCACACTTACACTGTCCAGCTCAACCTCATGTGCCATGTAAATTTTTCGAATAAATTTTATCGGTTGAAATTTAAAACTCAAAGTTTTAACCCGCAGTAATTCTTTATTATGCAGTTTTTCATGTTCCCCTTTTATAAAAACATCCTTTAATGTCAAAGAAAAATAAGGGAACCCAGTGGTACAACTAAATTCGTATCCGGAAAAACCAAGCTCCACATTTAATTTTTCTTTTGCTATACGCGTAACAATTTCCGGCACCCGGTGCTGATCGGTGAAAGCTACATAGTACACGGTCCCAAACAGCGTCAGAACCAAAAACAAAACCCCTGAAAATATGAGCACTGCATATTTTGAAATTCTTTTGGTATGAAGAATGGGCCGGGGCATGGATGAATTATGCGGTTATTTTTGATTGATTCCGGAATCTATTGAAACTTTTATACATTTCTTTTCAAAGGGTCTACTTTTCCTACTTTCAAGTAAGGCATTCTGACTGGATCTTACAAAAGCTAAAAAAAGAAAAGTTTTCCACTTATTTCAAACCCGTCTACTACGCCTTCATGTACTACCTCCGCCTGGACGACGAGCTAAAAGAAACCGTCGGGGAGACCATCGCTGAAGTGGAGCGGATGCCGGAGGAATAGCACAGCTCAGAGATGTCATTTTTCAAAAAAATGACATCTCTCACCCCCCAGAAAAGCTCAGTGCCCCTCTGCGGGAAACAAAGCAAAGCGGGCAGGCTAAACTCCCCTCTCCTTAATCAGCGCCGCCACCAGCCCTGTCCAGCCCGTCTGATGAGAAGCGCCACAACCACGGCCATTATTGCCATCAAAAAATTCGTAAAAAAGGAGGAGGTCTTTGAAATACGGATCGTTTTGGTAAATCCAATCCTCGCCATGTGAAGGCCGGCGGCCGGCAGCATCCATTTGAAATAATTTGATCAGTCGCTCCGATAAATGATCGGCGACTTCCTTCAGGTTACACCACTGACCACTCCCCGTTGGGAATTCTACTTTCAGGTCGTCCTGATAATGTGTATGGTACATCCGCAGCGATTGGATTATAAGGTAGTTCATTGGAAACCAGACGGGGCCCCGCCAGTTGGAATTACCGCCAAAAAGGGGTGTTTCGCTTTCTGCGGGTTCATATTTCAGGCCGAAGCTGCGACCATTGACTTGCACATGGTAAGGTGTTTCATGGACTTTGGAGAGGGAGCGGACGCCGTGCGGTGCCAGGAATTCCCGCTCATCGAAGAGGGCTCGAAGCATGCGTTCGAGGCGTTTTCGGGGGATCAGCGAGAGTAAAATATCCTTCCCTTTTTCCAGCTTTTCAATGACGACGTAGCTTTTGTTTTTGATCCGGTAATTGCGGAACCACTCCAGCCGCATGAGAAACTCCGGCACTTTCTTGAGGCGCTCAGTGTCAATTTCCAAGGTAGCGAACAAAGTCGTCAATCCTACCAGCGAACGGATTTTCAATGGTATGTCGCGACCATTCGGCATCAGCAATATATCGTAGAAAAATCCTTCTTCTTCGTTCCAAGAGCCCACGTGGTCTTCATGCATTTGATTCAAGCTCTCTGCGATGTAGATAAAATGCTCCAGGAATTTTGTCGCCATGTCTTCGTAAGCAGGGTCTTCCTGGGCAATTTCGATGGCCATGTCGAGCATATTGAGGCAGTACATGGCCATCCAGGCCGTACCGTCGGCCTGTTCGAGGATACCACCGCCGGGAACGCCATCGCTCCGGTCAAACACACCGATGTTGTCGAGGCCAAGGAAGCCACCTTCGAACACATTGTTTTCGTTGTGGTCTTTGCGGTTGACCCACCAGGTGAAATTGAGCAGGAGTTTTTGAAAAGCCCGCTTCAGGAAATGCACGTCTCCCCTGCCCGTCTGATTTTTGTCGATGCGGTAAACTTCCATGCAGCCCCAGGCATGCACCGGCGGATTGACGTCACCATAATTCCATTCATAGGCGGGAATCTGGCCATTGGGATGCATGTACCATTCCCGCAGAAAAATCAATAATTGGCGCTTGGCAAATTCTGCATCGAGCATGGCCAGTGGCACGCAATGAAAAGCCGAATCCCAGACCGCATACCACGGGTATTCCCATTTGTCGGGCATGGAGATGATATCGTCATTGTTGAGGGTCATCCATTTTGCATTGCGGCCCTTTTGCCGCTGTTTGGGCGGAACTGGCTGTCCGGGGTCACCTTTCAGCCACAACGGGATATCGATGTTAAAATATTGTTTGGTCCAAAGCATGCCGGCAAAAGCCTGGCGGCTGATGTTTTTCAGGTCATTATTCGTCGATGATACCCGATTGTCATTGAGTTGATTGTAAAAGTTGTCTGCCTCCTCTTTTCTTTTTTTAAATACTTTTTCAAAATCTGATTTTAGCGGGTTGGTATTTTTTTTATGCTTCGACAAACGCAGGCGGATTTCTATTTTTTCAAACCCTTTTATTTCATAAAAATAATACGGCGAAAATTTAGTCCCGTTTGTTCGATCGGTCACCTTTGAAAAATCATGCGAAATCACTGCGTCATTAATACTGTCTTTGACGACTTCCGATTCGTTGGGATGGTTAAAAATTCTCTGGGTATTGGTTTCGTTTTCTGCAAAAAACAAATGGTCTGATTTTTCAAAATAAAAATAATAATCGCCAATTTTTTCGTGCTTTATTTTTACGTTGCCATAATCCTTGTTATTTTTCTCTAAAACAATATCCGGTTTCTTTTTTACCAAATTAAATTCCCATAAATTCCGCAACCACAAAGTAGGCAAAACGGTTAATGGAACGGATCGTTCATCTCGATTGTACACAGTTATTTTAACCAGGATATCTTCCTCGTCCGCCTTGGCATATTCCGTAAAAACATCAAAATATTTATTGCCGTTAAACACTCCCGTGTCCAATAGTTCGTATTCCGGCTCTTCCCGGCTGCGGTGTTTATTCTGGATGATTAATTCTCCGTACGGAAATGCTGCATGGGGGTATTTATACAAATGTTTCATATAGGCATGCGAGGGCGTATTGTCCAAATAATAATAAAGCTCCTTCACATCCTCGGCGTGGTTGCCCTCCTTGCCATTTACGCCAAAAAGCCGCTCTTTGATAAAGGGATCATTTCCGTTCCACAAGGCGATGCCAAAACATAAATTGCAATATTCATCGCAAATCCCCGCCATGCCGTCCTCCCCCCAGCGGTAGGTTCTGCTACGGGCATGATCAAAAGGGAAATATTCCCAGGGAGTGCCATTTTTGCTATAATCTTCTCTTACGGTGCCCCACTGCCGTTCGCTGAGATAGGGGCCCCATTTGAGCCAGTTTTTTTTGCCGGAATAATTTTCTGCTAAACGTTTTTGTTCCGCGGTTGCCATGAGGTGGTTTTTATTGCAACGATAATTATTTTTTTATTAAACACATAGACACTTCAGGACACAAGTTTGTTCTTATTTTTCATAAAATGCAACTGCATCCCGGCACCACCACGCCCAAAGCATCAACAATAAATGTATCGGAAAAAGGCGTACCCAGGCCACCCAGAGCGGTACGCAAAGGCTACCTTCAAAACAGGCCCCTGCCTGAATAAAATGGACATGTGCCGGAATGAATGCAACCAACAGAACGATGATCCCAAAGGCCGCAATGCTCCTCGTTTTTTGTATAGCCAACCCGCCGGCCAACAATATTTCAGCGATGCCGCTGATGGTGTTCAGTGCATTTTTTGCAGGAAAATAATCAGGAATGAGCGGCCCATAAAAACCGGGCATTACAAAATGATTGACTCCGGCGACGAAATAAAAAACAATGAGCAGCAAGAGGCCCGTTCGTTTCCAACTCATAATGGCCAACCTTTTTTATGGGCTTCCCAAAGCATCCAGCCAAAAGGTATCCACCAAATAAGGTCGTTGGTGATCAGGGTCCATCCAAATTGCGGATAGGCCGTCCCCATCACCAAATTCATCACATATCCGGCAGGACCAAATATTTTACCCAAAAAACCCACGGCGACAATTGGCCAGAACTTGACCGGATCGAAACTCGCCCACCAATAGGCCAGCCCGTATACACCGATCACCATGCCCATGCCCTGCCAGATCATTGGATGGTTGAGGCGGGGCATATCGAGCAGATCAAAAAAATGGTCTGGAAACAGGACGACCCAGGCGCCCCAAAGGAGGTTGTAAACGGCAGCAATGCGCAGGGTCAGGCGGAAATGGCTATTTTTCATAATTGTAATTTGCAGCCACCTAACAACGGAAGTTATTTTTGGTTGGGAACGCTCGCTCAGGGTTGCACGGTTTTACAGCCCCCACAACCTGGCCGAAGCCACTTCCAGGCAATTGCCTGCCGGGTCCCGAAAATAGATGGACTGCGCGCCATTGTTCCAGGTCACCTCTGACTCTATTTCAACACCTTTTTCTTTCAGCCACTCCCGCCATGCCGGTATTTCCGATTCATGTATTTTAAAACAAATATGGCCGCCGCTTTCTGCTCCATGCGCAGGGACGAGACCGCCATTAACTTTAAAGTCCTGGATCCTGCTTTTATCCGGATTAAAAACCAGCAGCACGGACGAACCGCAGTAATAAAATAAGTAGCGGTCCTCCACTTTACTGAAAGGCTCCAGACCAAGTATTTCTTTATAAAATATTTCGGTGGCCGACAGGTCGGTTGCATACATGACTGTTTCGAGGATGGCGTTAACTTTCATTTTTTTTTTGCTGAAGGTAGAAAGTAGAAGGGATTTGGGGTATTTTTAAAGCTATTTTGATTTAATAAATTTTAATGGGAAAAACCCATCCGGGGTTTCCAAAAGTAGCATGTAGAAACCTGGACTTAAAAAATCGACAGTTATTTTTTGACCGGCACTTAAGCAGGTGATCAAAAATAGGGAGCGATAAAAATGACACTTTTATTTTGGCAAATGCTTAATTTCCCATAGTTCAAAACGCTGTTTCAGGTAAAGGAAAAGTGTCATTTTTTTATAGCTATAATATTTTTGAATAACGATTAAGGGGTTAACGGTTTTTGATTTAAAATCTCCGATCGTTAAATCCCTCGATCGTCAAACATTAATCTCCAAAAGTTCCCTCATCTACGTCTTTGATAAATTGTAGCACTCCTGGAAAAAAATGCTCTTGATCATCCCACATAGCCAGGTGCGATCCGTTGGGACAGTGCAGGTAGCGTCCGTTTTGAACCAATCCTGCCATTTCCTCCATCGCCCTCGGGTCCATGGTATCGTACTCAGCACCGATCATCAGGACCGGGATGTTGATATTTTTCAGTTCGTCCATGATGTCCCAGTTAGCGAGGCGGCCGCCGGGCACGAATTCGCTGGGCCCCTGCATCAGTTCATAAATGTGGCCATTCACGTGATCCATCGCCCGCTGAAATCCATCCGGAAAAGGGTTCATACGGCAGATATGCTTGCGGTAATACTCCTCAACCACGAGGTTCAAATAATCCTCGTTGTGGAAGTCCTCTGCATCCTCATACACTTTCAAACTATCAATCAGAGAAGGACGCAACTGGCTGCGCAACTTGGCATTGTACGCTGCATAGGCCGGAAAACTGCCCTGCATATTGCCGGCAACCAGCGCCTTGATGTTGTCTTGGTATTTAAGCGAATATTGCAGGCCAAGCATGGTGCCCCACGAGTTACCGATTAAATAACAATTGTCCTTCGTAAGCCCCAGTGCCTTGCGCACCTGTTCGACTTCTTCCACAAAACGCTCGAGTGTCCAGAGGTCGTCATTGTCGGGTTGGTCGCTGAGGTAGGAGCCCAACTGGTGGTAATAGTACATTTCGTATCCTTCCTGCGGCAGGTAATCGCCAAATGCCTCCATGTACTCGGTCGTCATGGCAGGGCCGCCATGGAGCAACAACACTTTTACGGTTGGGTGGTCACCCACTTTTTTGGTCCAGACCCGGTAGGTGCTGTCACCTGCCTGAATGTCGATCATGCGGACGCCTTCGTTACCTTCAGTAGAGGGTTTGCTGGTAGTTTGCTCGGTCAGGGGTTCTGGAGCTGTTTCTTCCACAGCCTGCTGCTCCGGCGCATTTTTACAGGTGAGAAAAAAAACGGCTAATAACAATGGGAGGTAGCATTTGAATTTCATATGATATAATTTTTTTGGAAAGGTAAGCAAGAAGAAGGTTTTTTAGGAGCAGTTAAGAGTTAGAAATATTAGGGACTCAAAGGTTGTAGCTTAAAATTGTCAAACACTTTCAGTCTCTGTTCAATGCCCGCTATGTGATTTGGATATATGGAAGGTTAAATCTATTTTTGGACGGTATTTAATTAATTATTTTATTACAGAGTCAGCAATAAAATTATATTCCAGTAGAGTTGTCCACTTAAGTATTTTTATAATATGCCTAACTCGAATAATACCCAACAATTTCTTGGAAAGATATAATTTGATATAGTTTGGAGGGTTGGGAAAATGGCTGAATGAGAAGTGCTTACCCGTTGCCGTTGGAATATATAAAAACAAAAGCTACATTCTTTGAACGAAACGTTTGAATAAATGAAAAACAACATCCTCGATTACGAGTTAGACGACGACAGCAAGAAAAAACCCAGTATGCTTAATTGGGCTGCTGTTATATTGCTCTGGATGGGCATTGTGCTTTGCATTTTAGAAGGGATGATTGGGAATTTGAAAATTATTTTGGCAGCGCTCCTCCTGGCGGGCACGACCATATACCGCTACCGTAATTTTGAAAACGGCACTAAGACAACCATGTTCGTCATTCTTGTAGGAGTTCTTGGGTTCATAGAATTTTTTCCATTTTTATATGAGCACAGCTTTGGTTTTGGAGGGTTGAGGATTCGCATTGAATTCGTAATGCTTAGCGTTGCGATCTTCTTTTATTTTACCAACAGAGAATATTTAAAAGAACCGGAAAAAAACATTTCGGAAGAAGAAAAAAATATAAATTTCAATAAAAGCAAGGAAAGTTTTAAACGGCAGTTCGCAGGTCGTGGAATGGATGACCTTAGAAGAATAGTGGAAGATGGTAAACATGTAGCCCCGGCAATTGCGGCAGCAAAGGAATTGATCGGAGAAAAAGAAAAGAAGTCAGAAAATATTAAGAAAACACAATAGCAGAAGTGTCATTTATTAATTTCAAGAAAACGGGGATGCATGCCTCATATCAATAACTCTTAACGGTCAATCCAAAACTTAATATCTCATCATTTTGTGTCTGGCTTTCGATCACAATGCTTTCAAATGTACGCAGGTAATTTATTTTAAAGTTTAAAAACTTCCATATCGGCAACTCTAAACCAACATCAGCCCGCCAGCGAAAATTATCTCCCTCCTCCAGGGAAGGCTGGGCATAACTTTCATGGCTGAAGATCATCTTATTTTTAAACAGATGATATTTTCCGTTTATCCAGACTGTGCCCCGGAGTGTATTGATCGAACGGTTGCCATCGTACTGGGAACGGTTAAAGTCCGTTTCAGAAAAATTGGTCTGCTCATATTCACTGGTAACGGACATTTTCAACCAATTCTTTTTTTTGTTCAAAATTTGAAAAGTGACGCCCGCACCTACCAGGTACCGTAAATCAATTTCCCTTCTAAAATTTGTGCTCAAGAAGCTCAGTAGCAACGGGTATATTTTACGCTCGGGATTAAAGTATAAAAAGTTGAGACTCAATATATCTTCATCTGCCTTTTCCCTTCCAAACGCTTGATACACATATGAATTTTGGGTTTTAAAAACTCCTTTCTTCCACGGCTTAAAGCTTATACCTGATTGTGCCCTGAAAATCAAGGTTTCTACATTCCCACCTTGCCAAAAGCCAGTCAGTGAAAGGTCTGCCTTAAATTTCAGTGTATCACTTTCGTTGATCTGGGCCGATAGGATGAAGGGAAAAAACAAGAAAAAAAATAAAATCCTTTTCATTTGAATTTGAAGTAAAATTGCTCTTTTCTCTTATGTTGAAAATCTTTCCATTGATTTTTCAAACTGAAAGTTTACTTAGCGTAAAGTAAGGGAAAGATGCTACTTTTCTTTTAATAAATGATTGATTTTCAAACGCTCAACTCTTTTTCCGGCCAAACTAAAAGTATCATCTTTGATGGGCACCTAATTAACGGTCATCAATTGATTAAGTTCATAGATTGCAAAAGGACAAAACGCCACGACCGCATAAACATACCCCCCCTCAGACTGTACCCCCGAAAAAGGGTCAGGGGAAATATTCAGGCTTCATTTAACTTTCATTTACTCTGATAATTCTATTTAATTTGGCCTGCTTATAACAAAACAAATATGATCGTCAAGATGCTTTTAAGAATACTTATAATTTTCTTCTCATTTTTCCATTTGCCCTATCACTTTTGCACAACCCCAAATCTCCATAGAAGTCTGCCAACAAGCGGAGGGTCAGTTATCCTTATAATACCGCTCCGTATGCAGACCGCATGAATGTTCGCCCCAGCTTGCTATCTGACAATATTTTCTGGTACCGTGTTTTGGATCAGGATGGGGTTGAATATGTACATTTTATCATTGAAAAAAAGAAGCGGTCCACCTTTAAAAACCGGGAAGCATTAAATGGAATCCTACATGAGAAAAAAGATCACCCAACAATTAATTGGCGTAAATCTAAAAGGAAAACTATTGCTGGGCCACGGTGGCATGGACGACAATGTTCCTCCGTACAATACCAATCTCGTCGTGGATGCACTGATTAAAGCCAACAAGGTTTTTGATTTAATTATGTTCCCCAACGCCCGCCACGACTATGGCGCAGATCGCTATTACATGATGCGGAGGAGGTGGGATTATTTTGTAAAAAACCTTTGGAAAATACCCCTCCAAAGGAAAATAAAATTACATACAAACCTGATCCGAGGCTGCAAAGAGATAAGCCTTAACTATTTTTATATCTCCGCAAAATCTTAGGTCTGCTCTGTTTTTAACTTTGCGGAACCTTTTTTTATTTCGCGGTGTTGAGCAGAAAATACACACTGTTTAAACAGAGAAAAATCAATTAAAATCATGACTCAAACTGAATTACTCGCCAAACATTTCAGAGACCTTTATTACGACGGAGACTGGACGGCCCCCAATCTAAAAGATCAGCTGGAAGGGGTCACCTGGCAACAGGCGACCACACAGGTGCACGGCCTGAATACCATCGCCAAACTCGTATTTCATATTAATTATTACGTGGCTGGTATAAGACAAGTGTTGGAAGGAGGGCCGTTGGTTATTCGTGATAAGTACAGTTATGACATGCCCCCCATTAATTCCCAGGAAGACTGGGAAAAATTGCTGGCGCAGGTATGGGAAGACGGAAAGGTCTTCGCTGACCTGGTCGCACAGATGCCGGAAGAACAATTAAAAGAAAATGTGCTGGATGGAAAATATGGAAATTATTTGCAGAATGTGCTGGGTATTATTCAGCATTGTTTTTATCACCTGGGGCAAGTGGCATTGATCAAAAAAATAGTCCAGGAAGGTAAAGATCAATAACAGGACCCTACAGGTCTGCGTATTTCAAGTTGATATTAAAACCCGAACCCGTAACTTATTGAAGGCAAAACCGGCAGTGCCCGCTGCTCTTCGATCCCGTTTAATTTTGGATAAAGTTCGTCTTCATAAAAAAAAATAAAATACGGTGTTTTTTAGGTGAATCATCCCCTGTAAGTGAATTCATGGCAGGGAATTTTTTTAAAAACACAGGCCAATCTTCTTTAAATTATCTTTAATATTTTACCTTACCCGATATCTTCACATTAAACTAAAATAAAGCATTTATAAGACGGCATTTTTATGAAAACAATTTTGTTGCATTGTAAAAGAACAATAGCAACTCTCATTGGCATTTCAAGAATCACAAAACCCGTTTTTTGAAAACAAACAAATAATTATTAATATAAAAAACCTGTTTATTATGAAAACAAAATTTACTTTAATCACTCTATTTTCTTTGCTCTTGATGTGCATTGGGACACTGGACACTCAGGCGCAAAAAAAAGATCAGTTTATTAACGAAGTACCTGTTCCGTACACGATTGAGGGCGTGAACCAGGATTGGCGCTTGGCCATTATGATTACTGAGCACAATTTTGACCCTAATGGAGCTTTGGATACGACTGTAAATCAGAAATCTGGTTTATTGGATGTATTTGACTTAAGCACTGATTTACCGGCTTTTGGCTACAACTTTCCAGATAGCATAGGAGAGTCCGGCGCCATGACCTACCTAGGGCCTACTTTTGTCCTGCCCAGAACCAACGATTGGATAGATTTTCCTATCACCAATTTAATCGATACACTGACTACCGTCCATTGGCACGCGCTAAATTTACCAGCCGAAGCTGATGGTGGTCCTCACCAAAGAATTAAGAAAGACTCCACCTGGCATTCAATTTTCCCTGTCATCGACGAGGTCCAAACTGCGTGGTATCACAGTCACTTGATGGATTTTACAACTGATCAGGTAACCCGTGGAATGGCAGGTATGATAATCATTCAAGACCCAAACAATGACCCTTTGTATGCACAACTGCCTCATGAATATGGGGTAAATGATTTGCTTCTGGCCCTTCAGGCGAAAAATTTTATTTTCGAATCGAATGATACAGTGGGCAATGTTGTAAACCACGGTAAGGCAACTGCAATCAAGGCTGGTGTTAAACCTGGCCCCGGCTCATTTGGGATGGTGAACGGAGTGGTTGGTGGTGTACAGCGTGTTCCACAGTCGATGGTAAAATTACGGCTGTTGAATGGTGCAAGTAATAAAATAATGAATATCGGTCTGACCAAAGAGTTGCTCTATGAAAAGACTGATGGTGATGTAGAGTATGAAACCATGTATATGATAGCGACAGGAGGAGGCTATCTGGACTATCCTCGTCCGACTAAAAACAATTTACTGTCACTAGGGGACCGAAGGGAGTTTGTAGTTGATTTTGGTCAATACGACAACGGGGATACACTGTTTTTGGTCCACTATCAAAACAAACTGCCTGCTGACGCAACATATGGAAAAAACTGGTACAGTTCTGCGCTGATGGCATTTGTAGTTGACAACAGTATCAATCCAGTCAGCCCTACTACCTCTTTGCCTGCCACTCTAAAGCCGCTTGGCCCTGTCCCCGGCCCATTGGATACTACAAGGACAAAAGTGCTGACAGGAAATGCTCCCGGTGGTGGAGGTGGGGGCCCATGGCTGATTGACGGCACTCCAATGATCATGAACGTCATCAACGACACGGTGCTGGTTAATACAAAGGAAAGATGGAATATTGATAATCAAACCATGCATTCTCACCCGTGGCATATTCACAAGGTGCAGTTCCAGGTGGTTGAATACGATGGTTTGCTTGGTTTCCCGGATGGCAAAGGTGGTTATAGGGATACCTCAGGAGTATGGACCTGGCCAAATCTACCCGACGAGCTTGTCGGTTGGAAAGATGTGCAACTTGTCCGGGCAGGTGCCAAGCTGTCTTACGAAGCTCGCTTTGACAGTTTCCCAAGTCCTTATGACATGGAAGATCTTTTCACACATGGCTTTATGTACCATTGCCATATCCTTTCGCATGAGGACACCAGTATGATGCACCAATTTGTGGTGGTGGATTCTTTAGTGACGCTGGTAAACGATAAGGAAGCTAAACCTGACATAACACTCACCCTTTTCCCAAATCCGGCCAGTAATTCCATTAACTTTACAGGTGACTTTTTGGATGCTGGTGTATTGCGCTTTTATGATATAAATGGAAAGCTCTTGGATATTCGGGAAATGCAATCCTTACCCGGCGCAAACGTCCCGGTAGATCATCTGCCGAGAGGAAAGATATTGGTAGAGTACAGGTCGGGCAATGTTCGATTTATAAAAAAATTATTGCTTCAATAGTTAATAAAACAACTTCTTTATTTTACTGGCAAACACAGGCCGGGTATTTTGGCAAATACCCGGCCTGTTATTTTTTGGAAAAAAATCGAAAAGTTTATCCAGTTATAGTTATCAGGAAAAACTGATGCTGAATTAAACAGCGACCTATTTCTGTCTTACTTCTGTATTGTCTTCCGCCGAAACTCTGAGTTACAAAAAATCACACATAGTTCAGACAGAGGGACAAAACAGAGTTGAAACGGAGGTTATTTCTGCAGTTCCCAAACAACCTCTCCATTCCGTTTGGCATACCCCACCTTCTCTCCCATCTCCAGCCGATAGCGGTTGCCGCTTACCAGTTCAATACGGTCAAAAGCAGGTCGAAAAATTTCATTGCCTTGCCGGTCGACCAACCCTGTGGCGATGGGCAGGTTGACGATGGCTTCGCC
The DNA here is from genome assembly GCA_039819485.1 of Bacteroidota bacterium. Taxonomy (GTDB): domain Bacteria; phylum Bacteroidota; class Bacteroidia; order Chitinophagales; family Saprospiraceae; genus UBA6168. Next base: position 59,279 of record JBCBRY010000032.1, read on the forward strand.
ATTTTCGTGCATGTTGACAATGGGGTATTTTGGAGACAGTAGGAGTAAGCCTTTTTTGTTGATCATGCCCCATCGCCCCTCTTTCATCACCAGTGCAACGTCCCCTTTGTAGGGTTTGATCTTTTCAAATAACCGACCAAACATGGGCTGCCCCTCCGTATCGGCAAAATAATAATGCAGGCGCCGCAGTCCCTCCCGTTGACCGTTGGGTGTATAGAGGCCAAAAATGCCACTTTCGTAAAATTCGAACTGGTCGTATTTGTTCAGCACGAGCCGCTCTCCCTTTTGATTGATGACAAACCGGCTGGTAGGATCAAAATGGTTGACCTGTACAAAGGAGTGGCCAAATTGGAAAGGCTCAATTTTTTCAAAATCACCTGCAAAAGCCCGGTGGCCAAGCGTATCTACAAAATGCCAGGCCGTGTTATGTGGTGGCCGAACATTCAAAAGTCCTTCTGAAACTTCGCCTATGGCCTGATATTTTACAGGAAGAACTTCTTGCCCGCGGGTGTCGATGAGCCCGAAGAATTTACCATCGCCAATTTTGGCAAAGCCTTCGTGAAAAGTGCCGACGGTCCTATATTTCAGCTCCGTCAATACCCTGCCCTGTGCATTGACGAGGCAGCGCAGTCCATTGAATTTTTCCCGTGCCTCTGCTACGCCCCACCGGTTAAAATCGGCCACGTATTCAAAGCGCTGGGGCTTCAACCGCCAATTTCCTTTCGTATCAATTAGTCCCGTTTTTCCTTTGAAAACGGCCCTCGCTACCCCAAATTTAAAATTGAAAACCTTAGTGAATTCGAATGGAATCACCACCTCTCCTTTTTGATTGATATAGCCATAATGGTAGCCAACCTTTACCCAAGCCAGTCCGCCACTGAAATCCCCTACCGCAGAGATGTCCCCTTCCGGCATTTTCAAAACAAAAGGACTATTTCCTGCCTTGTCGATAAAGCTCCACCTGCCCTCCTTTTTTACTGCCGCCAAGCCTTCTGAAAAATCCCTTGCCTCTACAAACTGACAGGGGATGACCTCGTTTCCTTCTTCGTCCATGTAGCCCCAGAGGTTGTCCATTTGCACCCGGCAGCGGTTTTCGGAAAACTGGCCCTGGCGGACATATATCTTTGTTACTCTCTCATAACCATTTGAATTGAAAACCAAGCGCTTAGGTGATTTTACCCCCACCTTCCAATTACCGTGAAAGGATACGATATTATTATATTCAAATGGTAAAACCACTTTTTCATTTTGGTCGATGACGCCCCATTTTCCTTGCTTTTGATTGACGGCAAAACTATCAACAAAGTCGTTGGCAAAATCGTAGGCAGGTTCAATGACGACCCGTCCCAAAGTATCGATGTACCCCCATCGGAGGCTCTCTGCCCGATTCGCTTCAACGATCATTTTTCGCTCTTTTATGGTCCCAACGGAAGCCGTGGTATGCAGACCAAATTGCACCACAAAGTCCTCCACCTGGCCTACGCCGGTTTTTGGTTGTTTTCCGGCATCGGCCAACACCAGTTTGCCGCCCATGCAGAAACGCGCCTTGCCATCAATGAACGCCCCGATCCAGGTGTAGAGCAGTGGGTCACCGTTGGGTTTGGTGGCTCGTTTTCCATCTCGGCCCAGCAAGCCAAATTTTCCATTTTTATGTAAATAAACAGCCATTGGCAGACCCGATTCAAAGTCTCTGCCACGCAGGGCAAGCAGGTCAAATGGAGTAATAAATTTTCCGGTTTTATGGCTGAACAACGCAGCGTGCAGGAATCGCTGTACCGGGTAAAGAGCGGGCATTATTTCACCGTTGTTTGGTGTTGTCTTTTCATTAGTAAATACAAAACTCAGGGCAGGTTCCTTCAAGTAGAGTACCTCCAGAAAGGAAGGCGGCAGGCCTCCATTCGGCCCTAACTCCCGGTCAAAGAGAGCCCATAATTTTGTATCGGGGTCTTTGCGCCATTCCCAGCGGCCATCGACCTGAAAAGAAAAAGGAGAGGCTTCTCCATCAAGGATACCGGACTGCTGGTTGCGGTTCTTTTTGATCATCGCTTCCACATAATATTTGCTCCCATAACCGACCCGCAAGGTCTGTACATTATTGAATTCATCCATCAGTGCCACCTGTCCATCGACCACCTTAAAGAGGCTCAGGGTACCGCTCTCGTACGCTTTTATCAGCGAATCTGTCACGACGATCCGGTCAAAGGCAGCGGGTATCAATTCGACCATGCCCGTGTCGATCAACCCTTTCAGTCCAGTCCTTTCCACGATGGCAAAGGCACCTTCGAACCGTCCAATTTCATCGTAGCCACAGGGGAGTACCTGCCCCCTCGCAAGGGAATACAAACCCCAGTTCCCCGTGCGGTCTTGCACTTGAAAAAGTGAATCGCCGTTTGGTTGGATATTTCTAAAGACAGAAGGGATAATGGCTCGCCCGGTAGTATCGAGCAGTCCGCGTGCCCAGCCATTCCGGAAGAGGACAAAATCTTCGTTAAAAGGCGAGAGGTCACTGTAATCGACCGTAACGGGAAGAGTGTCCTTTTTTTCCAGGCTGAAAAGGCTTTTCCTTCTCCAGTCATTGGAAAGGCTGATGAACCTACTATTGAGAGGTTTGCAGTTCTTCCAGGTTTTCTCCATGAATTTTTTCCCTGTGCTATCGCGGATCGACCAGCGTTCGTCGACTTCCAGGGTGGCGAAAAAATTCTCACTGATGCAGCGGATGTCGAAATAATCGTTTGCCAAAATTTGCTTGTGCCTGCTGTTCACCAAACCCCACGCTTCGCCAGTTTCCGCCTTCCTTACCTTGAAATAAACACCCCCACCCCGCAGGATCTCGATGTCGGAATAATGAGCAGGCAACAATTCGCCGACTCCCACCTGGTACACGCCCCACAGGCCATTTTCATTCATTTTAAAATATTCCCCCCGCAAGGTGTCAAGCAGCCGTACGGAAGTAAAGTTACCCTCTACAGCTGGTTGCCCCTTCCGGTCAACAATGCGCATCAAGGTATCATTGGCAACGATAAAGAGATGAGAACTTAGGGGCGAGATATAATCATAATTGGCAGCCAGCACCTCCCGGCATTGATCCCCCAGCAATCCTAATTTTCCATTTTCCTGCATCAACCGAAAAGGAGATTCCGACATGCGCCCGTGCCATTTCAGGTATTGATCGCCGATAGCATCATACTTAGGCTCGATCACCATTCGGCCTCGTTTATCAATGTAGCCCCATTTATGGTCTACCTTGACCGGATAGAGGTAAGTAACCCTTTGTGCGGAAAGGGTGCTGGTGATGAGAAGAAAAAATATGAGGCAGGAAAGGCGCATTTTTTAGAAGTAGAAGTTAGGACACTTCGCTGTCAGGGGTCAGAATGCTTTGCTGACTGAGGTCAGACTTGTCCGTTTTTTGCCCTCTTGAGTTGAGTGGAGAGCAAAAAACGGAAACTAAAATAAGGAAACTATTAGAGCGCCACCAGCCGTTCGTTCATCTCCTCCACGGATTGAACGGCCTCGTCTTGGGTTTTCAATTGGAAGACATAATCTTTTCCTTTTGCCTTTTTGATCTGAGGCATTTGTTTTTTGAGGTCTGCTGCGTTTAGGATGGCCAGTTTGTTGTCGGGCAAAACAGCCACCAACGAATTGTCGGCTTCTGGATCGATGCGGAATTTTTTCCAATCGCTGGGGGGAAATTTGACGACCATTTTACCTTTTTCCGCAATGAGGTAAACGGATATTTGCTTACGGATATTCAAGGGGATTTCTGTTCCAAATTCAAAATTGGCGAGCAAGGGGACTACATCCTCCATCTTACGCAGAATGTCGTAATTATAAATGCCGAATCCTTCGATCTGGAAGCTGCGAACGAACGCCATTTGCTTTTTCTGAAATTTAGCGACTTCAGCTACTGAAGCCAACTTCCTCTTATATTCTTCCAATCGAACCTGATAATCGGCCAGCGCTTTCTCAAGGTCTTTGCCTTTAAGGGCTGGCACCACGGGCAGGCTGATTTCCTCTTCATCATTGGCCAGGGTCAAGGTGTACAACGAGCCAGACGTGTTTTTTACCAACTCAATTTCATCCCACTCTTTCTGAAAAAGGTTGGGGTTTTGGGCAGGGTCTTTTTTGGAATCTTTTCCAGCATATTGCCAGACGACGTTTTGCTTATCGGCCAGCTCCGGGAAATTTTTCAGGTTGACGTCCAAATCTATGGGAGTAGAGTTTTCATCAAAAGCAATCGGCGCAGCGGGCGCTGGGCCAACATTAGTACGGGCAGGGGACTCACCTTCAGAAGCAAGGCCATTTGGATTCGGCACGGGAGTAGAAACACCAAGGTTGCCCCAGTTGCCATCTTCTTCTTCAAATTTCCAAAAGTCATATGCTCCATCGACATCTGAAACAAGATTGACTTCCAGTGACTTTCCAGGTGCAACAAAAACAGGCTGGCCATTCTGGGAGCCACTGATCTCATACATGCCGGCGGTCTGCATCCATTCTTCGGTTCCATTCTCAGCCATCACTTTCATTGGTATGCCGCTGGCGATGATCTCAGCGGCGTTGTGAAATTCCCTAAACTCAATATTTACATCGCCTTCCACCACATTGCCTTCCGCATCGACAAAAGCTGCCTCGGGTACGTTGATCGAAGAGCCGCTCTGTAAAGTAAGGGTTTGAGAATGCGTGCCTTTTACAGTTAAGGATTGTGTTTTTACATTAAAATCGGCAAATGCGGGTGCAATGGTTTGTTTTACTGCCTGAGCGACGGCTTCATTTTCGTTTGTTTCATTTGATACCTGGGTATTGGAGTCCGTGTAATTGCTACAACTTTGAAAGGCGAGGGCTACGAGAAGAGTCAAGAAAAAAGAACGCATAAAATGGATATTTTTTAAAATGATTGATTGAAGAGTGTCGGATATATAATGAGAAATAAATTAAAAGCTACATGCGCCTAACTTTTTTTAACAATAAGGAAGATGCGGAAAAGGACGTGATTAGGTGGGCGGGGATCACGGTTTTAAGAATGTTTTTCATGCAGAGAGCGCCAAGTGCGCAGTGGTTTTACGTGCAATCCTCTGCTCACCTGGCGCTCTCTGCGCAATACAAAATATAGGGGCATCACAAGAAAAAATCAGCTTCTCACCTTCTCCACTTGTTTGATCATTTCATAGTTCAACGGCCGGTTTTCCAGGTCTGAAAAACGGTTGATGTTAAAATTGGGCTCGAAGGTGAACTTCATTCCATCCTTGACGATCCAGCCATTTTTAGGATTATGGATTTCATTTAACAATAGACCAATGCCATTGCCGGATTTTATGATGTCGCGGATCGTATACATTTTTCCCTGAATGGGGCGATGAGGTATTTCAGCGATTTGCTCGGAAGAGAAATTATCATTGATGCAGAGAATATCCATAGTGTTTATTGATTTATGGTTGATAATTTATGATTGATAAAGTCTCCATCAATCGTAAATTATCAACCATCAATTAGAAGTTGTTTAAAGACTGTTTAGTTTATTCCTCAAAACAACCTTTCATTCTATCTTGTTTCAACGCATTTGGCCGGGCCGCTCCATTTTCTCCCGTTAGGCGACCTTTCTCGATAGCTTCGATGCGGATCAGTAAATCTTCCAGGTGTTTTTTGGATACATTATCGGGCATGCGTTTGCGGGCGTGCTTAATGGTGTGTTCGATAGATTCCAGGGTGGCAGAAGCCAGGGTTTTGATATCGGATTGTTCGTATTTGCTGCCAGTAGTCATCACGAGGGAGCCCATTTGCTGAATGTAGGCCCGCTGCAGGTTCCGGCGGTAGGGATCAATGCTTTTTTTATGGTCTATCTCGCTGAAAACAGCTTGACGGGTTTCAAGGAATAAACGGGAAGGAGCATAGGCCATCGAACCATTGAGGGTTTCGTTTTCGATCATCCGGTTGATGCGGTCGCCGTTGAAAAGGACACGCAGGGCGTAATTTTGTAATCCATTGATTTGTGCGTGCGCCCCCGTCGAACCAATCCTCGATTGAATCTCTTTGTCGATCAGCCAGGTGGGCGTCTGAAAGATCAAAGTATTCACAAACTCAACTGCGGCTGCTTGGCGTTCTTTTGGTACATGCATATAAACGGCTCCTTCTTCATCTGAAGTTTTGTCATACTCGTAAACGCCACCAACGTTGTTGGCTACGTGGCCGGTGTAACGTCGAAGTTGACTGACCACGTTTCGGTGCAGTTCCCTCAGATCGGAATAATCCTTCCCGTCTTCCGAAGTCCATTCGATCAGGTTGTCCATAATCCGCTTAAGATTGGCGACACCGAGCATACTGGCTTTCACAGGATCATCGCCAACATCTTCCGTTTGGGCGCTTGGATCAAGTACGGTGCGCTGTTGCTGCCCAAACCTGAAATAGGGATTGTCCGCTTTCTCGATGATCTTTTCATTCAAGATCTTTTCTTCTTCTTCTACGCTGTTGGCATCGGGGAAATAAGTGTAGCCCCATTCAATCGACCAGTCATCGTAAGGTCCGACAACAGGCATAACGCCCGCACCCTTGTCTTCCGGTTGCTTCACATAATTAAAACGGGCATAATCCATAATGGAAGGTGCGACACCCATGCGTTGCACAAAGCCTGGCGCGCGTAACGAGTCGACCGGATAGGCGGGGCTCGCCCCCATATTATGCGGCAGTCCCAATGTATGTCCGACCTCATGGGCCGCCACGAAGCGGATCAATTCACCCATGATTTCCGTTTTGAATTTCACATTTTGTGCGTCTGGGTTCACGGCTGCCGTTTGGATAAAAAACCAGTTGCGGAGCAAATTCATCACATTGTGGTACCAAATAATATCGCTTTCCAAAATTTCGCCGGTGCGGGGATCATGTACATGTGGCCCCTGTGCGTTTTGGATTTCGGTGGCCACATAGCGGATAACGGAATACCGCACATCCTCGGGGCTCCAATCAGGATTTTCTTCCTTAGTGGGTGGGTCTTTGGCCATGATGGCATTTTTGAAGCCGGCCGCTTCAAACGATTTTTGCCAATCATCCACTCCTTGTTTGATGTAAGGCCGCCATTCCTCAGGCGTGGCAGGATCGATGTAGTAAACAATAGGTTTAACCGGTTCCACCAATTCCCCTCGTTTATAAGCGGCTACATCTTTTGGTTCGAGCTTCCAGCGGGTGATGTACCGGCGCTGGGCCGCTTTCTGCTCATCCAATCCATAGTCTGTTTGGCGAATGGAGAAATAACCGACCCGGCTGTCATATTCCCGAGGACGCATGGTTTCTTCCGGCAACATAATAAATGATTGGTTCATACCGATGGACAGGGTTCCGGTTACACGGTTGTCCGGCAATTTATCGCCTCCTTTGAAAGTCAGGACGTGGCGCACTTCGGTATTCTTCGGAAAGGACTGCATGTTTTCAATGAAGCTCCGCTTGCTGTCCAGACTTTTGACTCCGAAATTTTTCCGCTGTCTTTCCGACATCGGCCCAATCATGGCCACGTCTGTGGTAAAAAAACTACTTGGATCAAATACGATCGCAGTGCTGTCGGTATTAAAACAGGACAGGCTGAAACTGGCGACCACCGGTTCAAAATTGTTGTTCCTCACTGAATTATAGATGGGGAGGTTCTCGTCGGCTACGGCATTGTAGGAGACCGAACGCAAGTAGACTTTTTTGCCTTTTAGCTGCCAGCGGACCACCTGTTGGGGCCGGCTTTTCATGCCTGCCCCACCAAAGTTCAATCCTTTTACATGCCCCCTGATGCGGCTGACAAGCAATATTTCCTTTTCCAGTAAAGTGGTGGGAATTTCGAAATAGTACTTTTCCTTCACCTGGTGCACCGTAAACAACCCTTCGTCCGTAATGGCCTCTTCGGTGATAATATCTTCATAGGTTTTCTCTTTATTCTTTTTTCCTTTATCAGATTTCTCTTCTTTTTTATCGCCTGCATCATTGCCGGCCTGGGCAAACGCTGGTTGGCCGGTCAAGGCGAGTGCAAATATGCCCAGCATTGTGAGTAGTGTTTTGTTCATATTTTATTTTGCTTAGCTAAGTGTTTGGACAAAAATTAGGGGCGCTAAAAATGACACTTTTCTTTGGGCAAATGTTTGATTTCCAAGCCTCAAGACTCACTTTCAAGCAAAGAAAAAGTGTCATTTTTTTTGACCACCTGCTTACTTAAATGGAGCTCGAAGTTACGGATAAGGGAATAAATGAAGAAAACCTTTGGATTTTATCAAATAACCAATTTACAATTGCGTTTGAAAAAAAATCATTCTCTCATGAAAAAAACAATGTTGACTCTCTTGATCGCCTGCTGTTTTCTCTCCTGCAATGAGGTTATCGATGAAGTGGAAGTGCCGCCCTACACTACGTTCCCAAATCCTTTTGTCGACCAACTGGGCATCTATTTCGATACTAACCGCTACCCGAATTCAGCCGTATCCATTAGCATCCTTGATGGAAGTGAAGATGAATTAATTATGCTAGAAACCGTTACCTCCTCCCCACTGACTCTCGATGTTTCAAAATATGATGAGGGTATGTATTTCATCGAGGTTGCAATCGATGGAACGACTTTTAACAGTACTGTTCTCAAAGCCAAATAACTATCTAAAAATGAAAAACACGTGTATTCTGACCTTTCTCTTGTTTCTACTTTTTCAATTTAACGTAACTGCTCAGACCTGGGCATTCCACATCAATGGCAATACTGCCTACCCTGTCAATAATGACCTGAAAAGTGCATATCCCATCCTCTGGTATTCCTCAGAGGACGACCGGGGTGTTTTAGTGGGAGGGTTCGGCGCAGGTGTTTCTCATACGCGTCCATTAAAAGGAAACATAAAATTAAAAATCCAGCTGAACGGTCAACGCTCGCGCTTTTACGACATGCCCAGTATTTTTTATGATGTAAATGGCGCTCCCATCGGGGCCATTATCGGTATCAATACAAATCTAAATACCAGCCTTTTTGGGATGCCTGTTTTTTCACTTTCGGAAAATCAAAAATGGCGGTTCGGAGCGGGCCTCGGCCTCCGTGGAACGTTCACTTCAAAAAGCGATTATGGAGAAACTTTTGTGCAAGGACAAAAAACCAGCCTTAAATTAAAAAATAAATCACTGGCACCGGTTCATTTATTTCTGCCTTTAGAATTGACCAAATATTTTGGGGAACATTTCTTCGCGAGCACCAGAGTGGAAGCTGCCATTACGAAGGTATCTAAGTTGCCCAATTATAAAAAGGAACGGAGTGCTTTTGTCTTTGCAGAGATTGGGTATCAACTGTAGTGATTTTATTTAAACGCGCGGTACCAATAGTCATCTTCCGTTTATATATTTTATCAAAGCATCCACCGAAACGATCGTCCATACACCTTCCAAAATAATGAACGGAATATATTCCATTAATATCGAAGCGGTGCAGGCCAATGTAGCACCAAATAAATTCATCAATATATAGGTCAGGGAAGTGGTCGTTAATTTATTTTTTAAATTTAAAAAGTACGCCAGTAAAATGAGAGAGACCCCTAGGAATCCTGTCCAGTCAATGATGTCCATATGTCAGCTTTTAATAACTTGATTTAATTCTTACCTGGTTTTCAAATTTTAACTCAACCATTAAATCAATACAAAATCATTTGTGTACAAGAAAAAACCGCAACTTTTTTCTTGCTTGTTTTATGCCATACCTCTACCCGCCAAACATGGGTGGTGCGGCCCATATGCTCTGCAATACTTTCACATTCCAGCACCCCATCTCTTGCGGCCCCCATGAAATTACTTTTTAATTCAATCGTCGTAAATGGTTTGGCGCTTTCCGGCAGATTAGCAACGCAGGAATATCCCGCCACCGTATCGGCCAGGGTAATAATACTGCCAGCGTGCAGGAATCCATTCGGTGCAAACAATTCTTTTTTAACCGGCATTTCCGCCTTAATTTTTCCGGGAGCAACTTCGGTAATACTGACGCCTACATGCCCTGGAAATTTTCCCAGACTTAGTTCATTAAAGTAATCCGCATCCATATTTTTTAATTTTTCCACAAGGGTAAAAAAAAATCAGAAAAAATAATCAAAGGATTTTGTAACCTTTTTCAATCTCATGTCACTTTATTATTGAGAGCTGACGGAATGAAGCCTTTAGCCTTATTGGCAATCAAACTTGTGCCACACAGTTCTCTGCGATCTTTGCGTCCTCTGCGCTTTTTGGGTAACGCGGAGGACGCAAGGTTCGCAGAGGAATTTTCTTAAGTTTGTTTTACATGTAGCCGTTAGACTTTTTGCAAATAAAAACTAATTTTATAATATGAATAATCATCCGCACGAAGCATTCCTAAAATGGTATGAACCGGTACATGAGCAATTTGTGCGCTATTGCAGCAGCCGGGCATTTGGCCTGATGGAAACGGAAGACCTGGTACAAGAATCAATTTTGCAGACACTGCAAGCGTTTTATCGCATCGAGGACAAACAAAGATTACTGGGCTTTATGGTCGGTGTAGCCAACAATCTGGTGCGGCAACAAAAACGCCGGATGAAATTTAAAGGTCAATGGGACGAGAACGCACTGGAAAAACTGGAAGCCCGCACCAACAGCCCGGAAGTGGCCCTGGATATTCATTATTTATTAAAAGCCTTACAACAACTAAAAGACAAGCAGCGGGAAGCACTGGTTTTATTTGAAATAAGTGGCTTTAAAATTAAGGAAATCAGTGAGATACAAGATTGTAGTGAAGGAGCAGTCAAGACCCGGCTGAGCCGAGCCAGACAGCAGTTAAAAAAACTGCTACAGGAAGACGGGCGGCCCATGCCACTTACACAGCGACTGGCCATTTATGCTTCAGTTTTGTTTTAGTTTTTGAAAACACCTAAAGATAAGTCAGTGCCTAAAAGTCTGACATGATTTAATACAGTCGATTTCATTGGATGAAAAATAATTTTCACATAAAAAAAACATTTTCCGCCATCCGGCAACTACCCGTTGAGGTCAGCTTTGAACAAGTGCAGCAATGGTTGAAAAACCAACCCCTACCCGCACCTAAAAAAAATTGGCTCGACCTGTTCCAACGTTTTGTTTTTTCAGACAATTAATTCAGAAGTTGTTTAAAAACTTCTTGGTATCCAATTAAAAAATAATCAGTTGTGGTCACACCACGGCCAGTCATTTTATTGAAGTTATATAAAATATGATTGTGCAGGTTTAAGTATACCTCGAACCCATAGGTTCACGGCGCACTAAATTTGTCAGCAATCCAAAAACGTTTTAAAATGAATATAGAGAAAGATTTTATCAAATACGCGACCAGTCACCTAAACACGACCAAGATGCATGTAGAAAAATACATCAGCGATAAAAATGGTGGTCTATATAATTTCACGCCTGCCGTCATTGAAGAGCGGCAATTAAATATTGCTCAAATGGATGTTTTTTCCCGCCTGATGATGGACCGTATTATTTTTTTGGGCAGAGCCGTAGATGACTATGTGGCGAATGTCATTCAGGCCCAATTATTATTTTTGGATTCAACTGACAACAAAAGGGATATTCAGTTATATATCAACAGCCCCGGGGGATCGGTCACGGCTGGCCTGGGCATTTATGACACCATGCAATATATCAATGCAGAAGTGGCCACTATCTGCACCAGCATGGCCGCTTCCATGGCCTCAGTTCTATTGTCGGCAGGACAAAAAGGAAAACGCACCGCTCTGCCCCATAGCCGGGTCATGATCCATCAGCCTTCGGGAGGCATGCAAGGACAGTTTTCGGACATGGAAATCACTTATAATCTCTTTAAGAACATGCAAAAAGAACTGTATCAAATCATGAGCGATCATATGGGACAGCCGTATGAAAAAATATTGGAAGACTGTGATCGGGACAACTGGATGTCAGCTGCGGAAGCGAAGACTTACGGTGTGGTTGACGAGGTTCTGGTGAAGTAGCTGAGTGTGTTTAACTTTGGAGTATCCGAAGATATAAACCCTTGCATGTCGGTTTAAATTCTCCGAATCAGCTTGTTCCACAAAAAAATAGGGGGGCCGTCCAGGACGGCCCCCCTATTTTTTTCAGCGATAGCTTTTAGAAACTACCGTAGTAGCTGTTCATGACCACTGGAATATCCATCTGAATGACTGCGGGTGTAGCCATTCCAGAGCTGGCCAGTGACTTGGTTTCGGTGTATTCCTTTATCAGGTTGACTACTTTTTCGTCCAATTTTGGTCCAAGACCTTCAACTACCACGAGGTAGTCAATGCCGCCATTGGCATCAAGGCCCATCTGAACTTTAACTGCTTTTCCTTGAAATGCATCACCGTTTACTCCTCTGTCCAATACTTTCGGTCCAACGTATTTCTGGATTTTCTTGATCACTTTTTTCTGGTCTTTGGTGGCTTTGAAATTTTCCAGAATTTCAACATCACCGCCATTGTTCTTGACATTAACCGCAGAGTATTCCTGGGCATTCAAAGAAGTAGCAAAAGAAAAAGTCAGTGCTAAGAAAAGAAGGCAAATTAAATTTTTCATAATATAAAGGTTGTATTGTATCGTCATCAAGATTTTTCGAGATCCTGATTTTCGGGTGACTAAATCAAATTAACACTACAAAGTTGGAGGAATAAGCCGCACCAGGAAAGCAATAAGGGGTGAGCCGTCAGAATGTGGAGATGAATTGTAAAATTGACAAGATGAAATGTGAAGGCTGTTTTTAGTGTTCGTTCAAGGCAATGGAATAGTGCCGTACATCTTACCTTTTGCGGTCATTTTCACCAGATAAGCCAGTCGCTTTTTTGCCTCTGGCAAACGCCGGGGCGAAGTGCCACATTCTTTGATCCAGCCTATTTTCAGGCGCTGGTAGAAATAAGGAAAGGCTTGAAAAGTAGCCCAGACAGTGGGATCCGCTTTGAGTTCATTTTCAATCCATTCCGGTATGTCGAATGGGTCGTCGGGAGATCCGATCTGGTCTTTGATGGGTTCGACACCGGCAGGAGTCATCCGCCCGAGCTGCTGCATTTTCCAGACCCGCTGCCGGTTCAGTTCTGAGAGGAAAGTCTTCTTCTTGCGGCGGGGGGTGATGCGCTGCACATTGCTTTCATCATCCAGTTTTTTGATCACACCGTCTATCCAGCCGAAGCACAGGCACTCCTCCACAAGTTCATCGTAAGAAATGCAGGGTTTGCCGGTCGCTTTTTTAAAGCGGCGGAGCCAGATTTCAGTTTTTTGGGTTCCGTTTTTCTGCAACCAGTTGCGCCACTCCTTACGCGTTTTTGGGTAGAATACTTCGGTTATTTCTGGCATGTTGGCGATTTTGCCATCTGAATTCAAGCGGTGTTACCGTTTTAGAACAGTAACACCGCTGGCTCAGATAAAGGATTGAGCATTAGTTTTTAATGTAAAAACGATTAATCGGGATTACTGATTTTTGAAAATCGACTCACCCAAATCCCTTCCTTCGTTTTTATTTTAATCAAATAAATACCATTGGGAAGATGGCCTACATTTAGGGTGGTTTCGGTAAAATTATCTTTTTCCATTAACAGCTTTCCCTTCACATCCATCAGCCTAAGATGAGACTGGCTGAAAGTGTGCAAGGGTAGATTTAAGTCCAATTGCTGCGCCACCGGGTTTGGGAAAACTTTGAACGAACGGACGGGTGCTTCATCATCGGTCCTTGTCAACTCGGTCGGACCATGCACATAAAAAGCAGAAAAGTCATTGATGGCAAGATCAACTGCTATGGTATTTTCATTGAATGTAAAAATGTTCTCCGGGTCGACAAGAACACCCGCTGCTCCATAGTTTCCGCACTCACCGTCCGATACTTTTGTGGAGGTAAGGTCATCGGTAGCGGCAACAAGGGGGGAAGCATTTTCCAGTGCAGCGTATTCTGCTTCGGTAAAATAAAGGCGCACCAAAACTTCTTCCTGAGGTTGTTGGGCCGGCGTAATGATCCAGTTTCGATCTAAATAATGAACGCCCTGGGCATCCGTCCTGACATCCCCTGCATTGATCATGAAGTCGGCTGAAACTTCACCCAGAGCTTGCTGCCTATCATTGATCGAAGCAATTATTTTTTCATCCTCATTGAGAAAGTGCAGCCACTCCCCTGCCCCGGTTGATTGAACCAAGTTTAGATTGGAGGTGCCACAAGCCAGAAAAACCGGACTTTCGTTGGTCACACAAGCGCTCCCTTCGGCAGACAGCATCAGGAAAAAACCTCCTTCGGCTCCCTCAAAACCATCTACTTGTAAAAAATAGGTCTGCCCCACGGCCAGGCAATTGGCGGTAAGCAGGGAAGAACCGTTGGTACCGTTGGGATCGTCATCATTTGCTGCCACCAACAGCGCCGATCCATCAAAAATCCCATCGCAGTCGTCCACTTCCCATAGCGCCAATTGGGTATTCATTCCTTCTGTTGAAATAGTTACAGTTTCTGCATCGGGAGCGGTAAAAGAAAACCAGACCGAACCTTCGGCCCCCGAATCGCACCAGGTATTTTGGGTGGTACACCCACCCGTGGTCGGTGCGATTTCATCCGCAGGTGCCGTTGCTCCGAAATTGAAAAAGGGAATGTTGCAGGTGGCACCAAAAAGGTCATCCACGGCTATGGCATCACAGGCCCCATCGTTGTTCGCGATCAAAGAAGGACTATAGCACTGGCCAATCGAAGCTGTTACCAAAATGGATACAAAAACCGAATTGTAATTCCCTTCATCATCAATCACATAGATCGTGTGTGAGAACACGCCCAGTTGATTGCAGCCAAAGCATCTTTGGGTTTCTGTCGGATCTTGCGAAAAGGAGAAGGTAAAAGAAGACGCTGAACTACAGGATGGCAGTTCACTGGCTATGTCAAATTCACTCGCATCAACACAAACTTCAGAGCCATAGCTGGGCAATTCGATCTGCAGTCCGGGAATGATTCTCGGGATGGGCAGGCACCCCGGCGTATCGCAGAGTTCACCATTGTCCAGTGCGACCAACTGGACAACACCGAAATTAGCAACACCACTTGCATCGGTTGCCCAGAGTTGGAAGGCATTCAGCCCGATTTCATTGCAACCCAAAACCCTCACGGTATCGTTCGGATCAGCGGAGAAGGATAAAGCAAGCAACTCACCTGTACATGGTGAAAAGCTTCCAGCATTAAATTGACTGGCAAATATGGTCACTTCATTCTCTTCGGAAAGTGCAACGCCGATTGGCCTGGCCAATACCACGGGATAACAACAGTTTGGGCAATTGCCATAACATACATCTATATTGTCCTGGACAATCACTGACGTTTCACAAGTGTGGTTATTCCCCAGGCAATCAATTGAACGGACCCTTATCATGGAAAGTCCCAAATCATCGCAAGTGAAAGTAATCGTTGGTTCAAAGTTGGTATTTGTACTGATTTCATACTCATTCAGTTCGGCCGGGCAACAATTTTCAAAAGGAATCGCAAAGGCACTGGCATCAACGGTGGCTTCGCCATCATCAGAAAGCGAGACGGTAATTTGTTGGCAGAAATGATTAGTCTGACTGAATACAGTTACCGTATCCAACAGTGAAAAGAAAATGGAAATAAATAGCGTAGAGTAGAGACGAGTCATTTTATTTTGTTTAAAGAGTTATAAATGTTTTTTGTGAGAAAAATTGAGCGCTACAAAAATATATGTTAGTGAGTGCTTGGACAAAAATAAAGAGCGCTAAAAATGACACTTTTATTTTGGCAGGTGTTTGATTTCCAAGTCTTAAAAATCTTTTTCAGGCAAAGGAAAAGTGTCATTTTTATTGACCACCTGCTTAGCTGGTCAATAATTATTT
>JBCBRY010000033.1:0-71195 GCA_039819485.1 Bacteroidota bacterium
AGAGATGTTGATTGATGAACTGGGATATGAACTGACCGGCGTAGTTGACAATGGGGAATCGGCGTTGTTAATAATCGGAAAATCAGCTCCTGATTTAATTTTAATGGACATTGATCTAAAAGGAAAACTGACGGGCCTTGATGTTGCACGAATTATTAAGAATAAAAATATTCCCATCATTTTTACGACTTCCTTTAAAGATCGGGAAACTTATGCCGAAGCTATGGAAACCAATGCTTATGGTTATTTGGTCAAACCATTTAGTAAGTTGTCGTTGCAATCGTCCATAGAAATGACGGTACGTTCTGTGTATGAAAAAGGAATCGGCAATAAAAAATCGGAAAAAAATAATTCCTGGGAAACTGATCTTTTATTGCGAGAATTTTTTATGATCAAACAGAGTGGCGTTCTTCAAAAAGTGAAAATCAATGACATTAATTTTATTCAGGGGGAAGGGAATTATAGTACACTGCATACCGATAAAAAAAAGTTTGTAGTAAAAATGTCCATGAAAAAGATTTTAGCTAAACTGGACTCAAATTTATTTATTCATGTTCATAAAAGTTATTTGATCCAACTCAATAAAGTTGATTCCATTGATACTTTAAATCATAAAATAAATATTGGAGAAAACAGTATTCCATTAGGGCGTAATTTTAAGACAGACTTACTGGATCGTTTTGAGTTGTTGAAATAGCATTTAATTGAAAATGAAGAATGGAAGGGGAGAATTATTTCTTTAATTTTAAGAAAGTAGCGTTTGGTAAAGTGTACAAAAATATATAAGCAAAATATACATCTGGTTTTTACTTCCCACTTCCCGCCGCATATCACCATATCTTGACGATTTGTCACCATTCATTAAAATAATTGCTTCCTTTTTGTCACCTTTGTACCGTCTTACCGTAATGTACTTTTCGACTGCACAATTAGCTAACATTCCCAAAAGGTTTATCGATTTATGCTCATTATAAATTAAATCTGGTTAAAGATTAAAAACATTTATAATGACTGTTGAAATCAACTTTGTATTCGAGCCAAATGATTAAATAAATACTATGGGCTGACGAAGACTACACAAAACAGGATTGCTTTACACTTTCCCCTGCCATCCTCACCATCTTCTGGTTCCATACACAACAGTCTCCTTCAAACTGCTCTTCCAATCGACTCTTCAGGAGACTCGAACGGTCTACTTCACAAGTATGTATCACCCCTAATTCACTGCCCTATGCAGGGTTGTCAATTTCATTGGCAGGAAACAGTATTGTGCGCCAAAAGACGTGGTCTTGTTCGCAAGAGCTTTTGCTGTACACTTGGTTCAAATCCTAATTAATATCTATAACCCAAATTTTTTTCACAATGAAGTTATTAACACTATTATCGAATTGTCTTGGAAGTGTTGGCGTCGCAAAAAGGAATTCCTTTTTGTACCGGAACAAATACTTCTCAGCCGGTGGTTGGCCACTGCTGACGACGGTTTTTCTCATGATGGCAATGGCCTTTTCACAAACGGCCAGGGCTCAAAGCTGCTCTACGGGGCTGGAATTTTTTACCATCAGTCATTTTGGTGATCCGGACAATGGAACGGCTTATGGCTTCCTGCCGGATGGCAATGTGGTTACCGTAACCGAAAATGAAACCGGTGGGGCTATCGCAGTGGCGGATTTTGGCTCAGGTGCAGATGGCGCCCTGAACGGCTGTTTTGTCAATACCACCAATAATATTACCGATGGAGGTTACCTTTCCCTGTCCACCGGGGATAACGATGCTGCGGAGTATACCTATACTTTTTGCAACCCGGTGACCGATCCGTACATTTTTGTCGGGCCTTCTGGCATAGAGGTGGGTACGACGGTGACGGTGAAAGACGGGGGCGGAGCTGATATTCCCATTTCTTTGATCGATGGTGAAACCGGCTTTGGTGTGACCGGGAGTGAGATCAATGCCACCTCCAATAACGTCAGTGGTTATGTGCAGATCAATGACGGGGTAGCCCGTACGACCATCGTTTTGGTGGTGGTCAACGATCCGCCGAATGGGGCAGATGGATTCGATCTGGCCATCGGCGTATGCATGACCCCAACCACTACACCTGCACTGGGCACCTATGCGTGTGCCTCGGGCGCAACGGAAGAACGCATTGATTTTGATGCGTTAGGTTTGCTGACGTCTACGCTGCAGGCCAATGGCGGGTCGCAGTCCAATTTGAACACAGGTTATAAGGATGAAAACGGAAACGACATCGTTTTTTCCACCATCTCTACCGCTGGGCCAAATGTCTGTTCATCCACTTTCGCATCAGCCAGTGATGTGAACAGTACCATCCCAAGTATCGACCAGGAAACAGGAGGAGGTGCCAACACGGGGAATACGATTACCTATGAATTTGCCAAACCGACCAAGTTCCGCATTGAATCGGGTGGGGCGGACATGGATGCCGGCGAGTATGTGATCATCAAAACTTTTGATGCTTCCAATACGCCCGTTAATGTAACGGCCAAACTGAACAATTACCCGTCGAACCCAAATGTCTATCTGAACAGGCAGGCAGTGCAGGACATCGCCGCCAGTGAAATTGAGATTGTAGCCTTGGCCAATTCATCGATCAATTGGGAAATACAGGCACTCAATCCAGTCTCCAAAGTGGAGATTACCATCGTCACATACAACGATGCTGCTGCCAACGACATCGTAGAATATGATTTTTATGTCTGTGACAACCCACCAATTTCTCCTTCGGCGCCACCGATCCTTTGTACCACGGGGCAGAAGTTTTACACCACCAGCCACTTCACGTCCACCTCGGCGGCTTTCCCGACGGGCAGCGGCGTTGCCATGACGGAAACCAATATAGTGGAAGACCCCGTCATCACCTATAACGAGAACAATGCAGAAAACAACCTGAGCCAATGTTTTGTCAATACCACCAATTTCATCGACGGGGGTGGTTACATCCGAGTGTTGGCGGAAGGAGGTGATGCCGTCGATTTTACTTATAATTTCTGCGAAGCAGTGACAAACCCTTTTATTTTCGTGGGCAATGATGGAATCGAATCCGAGACGACCATTGAAGTACTGGAAGCAGATGGAACCACGCCCATCCCTATCTTCCTCAACGATGGCGACCCGCAGTTCAAAGTGACTGCGCCGAATATTATTGGTTCGGATGAACTGGAAGGTGGGGAATCCGGCTATGTCCAGGTGCAGGACAACGTGGCCCGGACAACCATCATTTTGCGAGTCGTGCGTGCAGCCAATCAGGGCGACCTTGATGGCTGGAACATGGGCATTGGCGCTTGCAGCACTCCGACCACGACCCCTCCACTTGGAACCTATACCTGCCCCGCAGGGGCAACCGAAGAAAGAATTAATTTTGATGCGATCGGGCTGTTGAGCAGTACTTTGCAAACCAATGGCGGCTCTCAGACCAACCTCGCCACTGGCTATTTTGACGACAACGGAAACCCGATCAACTTCTCTTCCATTGCTACTTCCGGCCCTTCACACTGTGCAGCTACCTTTGCTTCGGCCAGTGAGGTAAACAACAATATCCCAAGCATCGATCAGGAAACAGGTGGCGGTGCGAACACTGGAAATACCATCACTTATGAATTTACGAACCCGACCCAGTTCCGCATTGAATCGGGTGGGGCGGACATGGACGCCGGGGAGTTTGTGCGCATCCGCACTTTCGATGCTTCGAATACACCTGTTCCCGTTACGGCGAAATTATCATCTTACCCCGCTGCGGAAAATGTATTGCTGAACGGACAGGCGACTACAGACATTTCTGGCAGCGAGATTGAAATTTTTGCATTGGCGAATACGGCCCAAAATTGGGAAATACAGGCGGTCAACCCAGTGAGCAAGGTGGAAATCACCATTGTTACCTACAGCGATGCGGCGGGCAATGACATCGTGGAGTATGATTTCTACATCTGTAGCTCTCCTGTCCCGCCGCTTCCACCGATCCTTTGTGCAACGGGCCAAAACTTCTTCACGACCAGCCACTTCACTTCGACGACGGCCACTTTTGCCGATGGAAATTCCGTCGCCATGACCGAGCAGGACATTGTGGAAGATCCACAGATTACTTACAATGAAAACAATGCGGATAACAACCTCAGTTCTTGCTTTGTCAATACGACCAACTTTATTGATGAGGGTGGTTATATCCGGGTAATTGCAGAAGGGAACGATGCGGTTTCTTTTAAATATGATTTTTGCGAAGCAATCACCAACCCGTTTGTCTTTGTGGGCAATGACGGTATTGAATCCGAGACGACCATTGAAGTATTGGAGGCAGACGGAGTGACCCCGATCCCAATAGCGCTGATCGACGGACATGCTGAATTTAAAGTAGTGGCGCCTAACATCATTGGTTCTGATGAAAATGAAGGTGGCGAATCTGGCTATGTGCAGATTCAGGACAATGTGGCGCGTACCAGTATCATTTTGAAGGTCGTAAGAGCCGCGAATCAGGGAGACCTGGATGGCTGGAACATGGGCATCGGTGCTTGTTCCGATCCAACTACAACGCCTGCTGTACCTTATGCTTGCCCTTCGGGCACAACAGAAGAACGGATCAATTTTGCGGCATTAAGCCCACTTCTTTCCAACACCACTTTGCAAACAAATGGTGGCTCACAAGCAAATCTGGCTACGCCGTTCAAAGATGTAAATGACGATCCGATCGTATTTGCTTCCATCTCTACTTCTGCACCAACTCACTGTCCAATCAATTTTGCTTCGGCCAGCGATGTGAACAACAATACGCCAAGCATTGATCAGGAAACAGGCGGTGGTGCCGGTACCGGTAATAAAATCACTTACGAATTCACCAACCCCATCCAGTTGCGCATCGATTCTGATGGGGCAGATATGGATGTCGGGGAGTATGTGCGTATTGAAGCGTTTGATGCATCAAATGCACCGGTGGCGTTGAACGGTCTCCTGTCCAATTATTCTCAGTCAAATGTGCTGATGAACGGTCAGGCTGCCATGGATATTTCTGCCAACGTGATTGAAGTGTTCTCTTTCGCTAATACGGGGGTCAACTGGGAAGTTCAGGCGCCGACGCCAGTGAAAAGAGTAGAAATTACCATCGTTGCAAACAGCAATAACGCAAATGCAGATATCGTCGAATACGACATGTTTGTCTGTGCCATTCCTTGCTCCGCAAACATTCCGACCTGTGCATCAGGCACTGAAGCACGGGGTGTGACCACTTCGTGGACAGCTCACACCTCCAATACCGCAGATGGTGACCTCGGCTCGACCAGCATGGCGTTGTCCAGCACGGGCGGATTGCAAGTTCGTCGCCATTATGGAAATGGGGCATCGTTATCTTTCAATGGTTGTGACCCTGACCAGTCATTGGAACCAGCCACAGGTGGTTCGTTGATGATGCGGATTCCTTCCGGCTCGCAAAATGGTACGGTGACCATTACGCCAAGTAGCGCAGTGACTGATCCGGTGGTGTACATCGGTAGGTTGCAGGCCAATACGACGATTGATTTTGTTAATTCAACGGATTGTATACAGTTATTAAAACAGCGGGGCGGGCTACAAGTAGTTGGCTCCACACAGATACAAGACAACGGGGGGGTCCAGGGATATGGCATCGTCCAGTTGATCGGAACTTTTGACAATGCCAACCCGATCCTGGTGGACTATACTTCTTCCGGCGGGGCTGATGCGTTCCGTTTTACACTTGGTGAATTACAATGTTTGTCACCAAGTGCAGTGGAAGCCTGTGGGCCGGTATTGGAAGGTGTGACATGTTCAGGTACGCAAACCCCGACGGTACGGGTAGCCGGCTGGAGCAAAACCAGCAATACCAGTGCCGACGGAGCCATGATTCTGAACGGCGATAATATTAATATAAATGCAGCCGTAACTGGCACTGGGCTAAGGATCGTAAGAACCGCTACCGACCGGCCTCGTACTTTTGGGAATCCAAATTGTTATGCACCAAACGCCAGGGAAGGCGGATGGATGTACCTGCGCCAAACGACAGCTGGTTCTGGTGTTTTGACCATCAATTTCCCTGAGCCTGTTTCTAATCCGCTGGTGTACATCAGAAACCTGGTAAACCGTGATCTGGATTTTAGTAGTACGGCCGATGTTGATGGCAATGCAGCTTGTTGCCTGGCACTGGTCAGTGGTTGCCAGGGGCTGGCTGTTAATGGTGCGTTGGTAAGCGATACCGGAGGCTCAGGCCAGGCAGATGGCGTTATTCAGGTGTTGGGGGAATTTACTTCGTTAAATATTCAAATGGGGGGGGCCGGGCCGGAGGTCGTACTCCTTTCCGTTGCCGATCCGAATGATGAAGAATGTGCCGACGAACCTTCCTGCCAGGCAACGGTCGATTTAGCGGAATGTGGCCCTGGTGAACTGCGGTCTACTACCACTTCCTGGAATTCTAAGATGGGCAATTCACAGGCAAACGGCACGTTTGCTTCAGGTGATAACGGTTCAATAAACGTTTCTTCAACCACGACTGGCAATGTGTCGATCAGCGGAGTGCGCTCCGGAGGTGCTTCTTCTGTTTATCGGAATAGCACCTTTTATGCAGTGCGGCCAGCCAACGGCCCGAATGGATACTTGTGCTACC
Source organism: Bacteroidota bacterium (assembly GCA_039819485.1). GTDB lineage: Bacteria > Bacteroidota > Bacteroidia > Chitinophagales > Saprospiraceae > UBA6168. The sequence goes on from JBCBRY010000033.1 coordinate 6,620, forward strand.
GTTCACCTGCCAATGGCTCCGGCCAGATCAAGATCACTTTCGCTGAATCCGTGACCGATCCGTTGATTTACGTTGGTCGGAATGGATTGTTGTGGACGAAGTTGGATTTCAGCCCGACCGTACAGGACGACGGAAGCCCGGTTTCCTGCATGGCTGAAATTTCCCAGAACGGATCCATGATTTATAATGGTTTTTCATTGGAAGACAATGGCTCTTATGCCCAGGGACAAGGCTTGTATCAGTTGCAGGGTGATTATTCTGAAATCATTATTGATGTAACGAAAACTCAAAGCAAGCGCGAATATTTCTATCTGACGGTAGGTGAGGTAAATGACGATTGTGATCCAACACCTCCTCCGTGCGAGGCCGATGTGGCCAGTTGTAGTCCGGGTGAACTTCGGTCCGTTACGGCGAATTACATCTCACATACCAGTACTTCGGCCAACGGCGTGTATGACAGTGAAGAATATGGAACTGTCTTTTCGGCTAACGTGACCTCCTCTGATGGTACGAACCTGCCGATCGTAGGACACCGTTACAGCCGTGCAGCAAGTGCTTTCAGAAATATGAACGTCTTCGACGCCCGTCCAAAGGAAGGCGGCTACTTAATGGTAGAGGACCGTCGAAATGGATCTGGGAACAGCGGTATGTTGACGTTTACTTTTGCGGAAGCAATGTACAACCCGGTCATTCATATTCGTGGTGTAGGACGAACCTCACTGGATTTCGCACCGACCGTTGATGAAGATGGCGCGCCGGTAGCATGCGTTGCATTGTTAGAAGGGAATGTTCAGGCACAAATCAATGGAACAACCTTCCAGGATACCAACCCTGGTGGTTGGCAGGCCAGTGGTACCGTCCAGCTGATCGGTTCATTTAGAGAAATAAAAATCGACGTGAGTAAAACGGCCGGTTCGCAAAACGACCGCTTTTACCTGGCTGTCGGTGAAGCATGTGAGGATTGTGACCCAACACCGCCAACGTGTGAACCAGCCATTGCTGAGTGCCCTGCAAATATGAACGGTGCCGATGCTGCTTCTTTCACATCTCATTCTTCCAACAGTGCAACCGGTACATTCCCGGATTATGACAATGGCGCCGTTTCATTGACTGGTTCGATCAATAATGCCAACGCTGTTTTTACTGAAAGTACTTCTCAAAGCGCGTTGTGCAGCTTCCCAGGTACTTCCTGCATCACGCCTGCAACTGGTGGCTATGTGAATATTGAGGCAAATGGCACAGTGGGCAGCATCGTCACCTGGACGTTTGGCGAACCCGTTACCGATCCGATATTCTACGTAGAAGGTTTGAACAGCTATGAGCTTGGATTTGGCAGCTCTACCCAACAGGATGGCTCTCCGATTGGCTGTCTGGCTGAAATTTGTGGAAACAGTGGTTTTGAGGTGAACGGTACTGCCATTACTGATGTCAATCCTGGCGGTTTTCCAGAAGCAGGGGGAGCGGTTCAATTGATCGGTACGTACTCCGAAGTGATGATGGAGATCAATTTCAACTCAGGTGCAACACCGGACGATTTCCGGGTTACGTTTGGCGAGCAGAAAACAGAATGTGCTACGGTGCCTTCACCAATGATCGTGAGTGCGGACATTACTCCCGTGGATTGTTTTGGGGCGAGTACAGGGATCATTAATGTTTCTGTCATCAATGGAATGCCGGGTTATACTTTTGATTGGGACGACCTCCCGGGAACCAATGATCCTGAAGATCGCACCAACGTTCCCGCCGGTCAGTATACCGTCACCGTAACGGATGCCAACGGATGCACCGCATCACAAACCTTTAATGTGACGCAGTCTAATTCAGCACTCGATGTGACTGGCGCCGTAACTGATGTACTGTGTTTTGGAGGAAATGATGGAGCGATTGATATTACCGCTTCCGGGGGCGTGGCACCGTACAATTACGACTGGGCTGATATGCCAGGTACCAGCAACTCGGAAGACCGAACCGGATTGTCGGCCGGCACCTACACTGTCAGTGTAACTGATAATAAAGGATGCGAAGTGATCAAGAATTACGACGTGGATGAACCAACAGTTGCCCTTGCCTGCACCTCCGTCGTGTCCGCAGCATGTGATGGCGGTGACAATGGGGCAATTGATGTAACTGCTTCAGGTGGCACCCCAGGCTACACTTATGACTGGGGCGATATACCAGGGAATACGAATACGGAAGACCGCGACAACCTCCCCTCCGGAACGTATAACCTGACTGTGACCGATGCCAATGGATGTACCATTACCAAATCCATCGAGGTAGCATCTTCTCCTGCCATTAGTTTGGATGCAGTTGCCACTCCTGCCAGTTGTCCGGGCGGAACGGACGGTGAAATAGAACTGACCGTGTCCGGAGGAATGCCGCCTTTCACTTTTGATTGGGACGACCTGCCTGGCATGGACGATTTGGAAGACCGGACTGGCCTGTCAGAAGGAACTTACTCCGTTATTGCGACAGATGACAACGGTTGTACAGCAGCTACTTCTGCTACCATTGTATCAGGAGACAATACACCACCATCGGCGCTTTGTCAGAACCTCAATATCGATTTAGATAATGCAGGCAATGCTACGGTCGATGCGTCCCAAATTGACGATGGTTCAACTGACAATTGTGGGGCAGTCACCTTGTCGCTCAGTCAAACGAATTTCAACTGCGAGGATGTTGGAGATGTCAGTGTGGTGCTGACCGTCACAGATGGGTCAGGCAATGAGAGCAACTGCCCAGCTACCATCACGATCAATCCGTTTGTCACCATTACGAATGCAATGGTGGGTGATGAATCTTGCGGTGGTGCCAGCGATGGCTCCATCATTGTGGAAGCTACTGCTCCTGCCGGACAGGTTTTCTATTCAATTGACGGAGGTGTGACCCTGTCTCCGAGCGGTGTATTCGAAAATCTCGCTCCTGATGTTTATACGGTATTGGTACAAGTGCAGAAAACTGCTCTGTGTACTGCGGAGGGCACTTTCACTGTCGATCCCGGACCAACGCCTACCATTTGGTACAGAGATGCTGACGATGACGGGTATTCGGACGGAACGACCATCAGCTCCTGTGTACGCCCATCTGGCTACAAGACGGCTGCTGAATTGAATGGGCAAACTTCAGGTGATTGCAATGATGACGACCCATTGGCTTTCCCTGGCCAGGTTTGGTACAGTGATCAGGACAATGACGGATACGGCGACGCCAGCGGTGGAAGTAGTGGCGGACCTATCACAGGTTGCAACCGGCCGTCTGGCTATAAGGCTGCCAGTGAACTTCCCGGTGGTATTGACAATGATTGTGATGATTCAAATGCGGCTGTCAACCCGGGTGCGACTGAAGTTTGTAACGGCATCGATGATGATTGTGACGGTCAGATAGATGAAGGGGTTTCTGGCAATCAGACTTTTGTAGGCAATGTTTACCTGTTCACACAAGCGGATGTAGATGCTTTCTCTCCTTGCTACAACAAGATTCAGGGTGAATTGTATATTTCTGGTTACAACATTACCAACCTGAATGCACTGAGCAACCTGGAAGAAGTGACCGGAAACGTTACGATTCAATATACATCCATCACCGACATGAGCGGTCTGGATGCATTGCAGACGATTGGGATGGCCTTTAAGATCTTTTTTAACAGTCAATTGAATACGCTGGATGGTCTTGGCGGGCTTACCTCGGTGGGCAGTTTCTTCCACCTGTACTATAATTTTACATTGGAAGATTGTTGTGCGGTGGCTGCTTTGCTGGACAATGGCGGCGTAAGTGGTGCCGTGGTCATCTTCTTTAACCAGGCAGGCTCACACTGCAACAGTCAGGCAGCCATTATTGCAGACTGTAATCCTACACCAAATCCTTTTAACGGAGGAGGAAACAATAGTGGTTTGACCATTACCTCGGCGGTGGATGCAAATGCCGTCACCTTGTTCCCGAATCCGGCCAGTAACCTGGTTTCGGTCAGGTTGGACGGGACTTATGAAAAAGGAAAGGTTCAGGTGACGGATTATACCGGCAGGGTTGTTTTTGTACAGCAAATGCCGCAGAACACTGCGAAACTTGAACTTAATGTAGATGGCTGGGCAGCTGGCCTTTACCTGGTACAGACTACCATTGACGGTGAAATATTTGTTGAGAAATTAATGATCAAATAAGCTTCACTTTTAAGCAATTCGATAACAGTCGGGCCCTCTTCGTAAGGGCTCGGCTTTTTTAATGAAAAATGAAGAATGGCCTGTACCAAAGTGAGTTCGGGACAGGCCACCTTTTATTTTTCGTTTTCAACTACACTCAATTATGTGCAGGGAAAACTATTTTAAAAGTGGTTCCATCTCCGGGCTGGCTTTCTACATTGATTTTCCCATTGTTTAATTCGACCAATTCTTTGCAAAGGGCCAGCCCGATTCCAGTGCCTTGTTCTTCTGTGACTTCTTTTCGGTCGTTATTTATTTCAAATAATTTATTGATCTTTTCTTTTTTCATACCGATGCCGTTGTCTTTTACAAATAGGGAAGTGCCACTTTCGTCGTTATTGACAAATAAATTTATTTCTCCATTTTCATCTGTAAATTTTATGGCATTGTCCACCAAATTCCGAACGATGGTCGTTAAAGCGTTTTTATCAAAAAAAATAGAAGTGCCGTCCTCTACCTGAACGTCTAATTTAATTTTTTTGGCATCGGCGATGCTTTTATAAACAGCGGTCACTTCTTTTAGCACTGTTGCCAGGTTCAATAATTCCGGACGGTGCGGGAAACGTCCACCCTGGGTCATTGCCCATTTTAAAAAATTGTCCAATAACTGATTGACATTGTTCATGTCATTTTCGATGCTGTTGCCCATTTCCATTATTTCTTCCTCTCGATTTTCTTTAATTAAATAATTAATTTTTTTCGCGATAGAGCGCATGGACAACAGTGGCGAGCGCAAGTCATGTGCAACGATGGTGAACAATTTGTTTTTTAACTGATTGTTTTTTTCGATTTCGTCTTTCTGCTTTTTTATTTTCCGGATCAGGTAAATGAGAGTGGCGAGGAATGCCAGGAATAAAATAGAGGACAACAACAAAATATTTCTTTCCAGTTTCAATGTCTGGTTTTTTATGGTCAGTAAAATATTTTCTTCTTCCTTTTCTTTGGTTTCATATTTTGTATTTAATTCCTGGATTTTTTCTTCCAGTTTTACGTCGTCTAAGGAGTCATGTAAGGCATAATATGATTTGAAATGTTGTAATGCTATTTCGTGCCTGTCCATTGAGTCGTAAGCTTCCGACAAAAATTCATGGGTGCCGGACACGGAGGCAATGTCTGTGATTTCCTGAAATATTTTAAGTGCTTTTTCACCGAAGGAGGTGCTTTCAGTAAAATTGCCTCTTTTAAATTCTAAGTCCGCTATTCCCCAGTAAAGGTTGGCTAAATAATTTTGGGCGCCGGTTTCTACCAATAGTTGCTCAGCTTCAAATGCGGTTTCTTCAGCAAGTTCAAATTGTTCGGTGTCTTTATAAATCATGAAAAGGTTGATGAGGGCGATGCCCTTTCCCCGGGGATCGTTTAATTTTTCAGTTAATTGTATTTGTTCTTCCCTGATCTCAATAGCCTTGTCATATTCTTTTAGCAGGTTGTATGCATTTGATAAGCCGTTCAGAATACTTGATTTCAGCTGTTCATGTTTTGGTGCAACCTCGTTGTTGTAAAGTTCCAGCCCCTCCAGGTATGTCTGTTTGGCCCTTAAACTATCGCCCAAATTCAGCTCTATCAAGCCGATGTTGCTGAGAACGGAAACGGCAATCGGCTTCCAGGCCGGCCTGCTCATTGCGATGATTTTGGTTTCGTAGAATTGCTCAAGTGCTTGCGGATATTTGCCCATTTGTAGGTAGGCCCCTCCTATGAGGTTCATGGATTTAAGTAATGCTGAGCTGTCATTAATGATCCTGTAGTATTCTTTAGCTTCCAAGCTGTAGGGAAGGGCCAGGGCCGGCTGGTTTTTTTTCAGGTATAGTAAGGTGAAAATGTGATTTGCCTCGGCTTTTGACTGATGGTCACCTAGCTTTTGGGCCAGTTTGTAGTTGAGCTCCGCGTACCTGTGAGTACTGTCGAGGTTGATTGGTGCAAAGTTACTGGCTAATGCAAACTGTACGTTGAACAGGGTAGTGTCATCTAGCCCAGTGGATGCCAGGTTCCTCAAACTATCTATGGCTACAGTTTGGGCAATGTTAATAGCGGCATGGAGGCTTAACAAAAGTAGAGACAGGAGAAATCTCTTCATGCGTTTTTGATTTCGCGTTCATCGAACTGCGCAAGCTGCAAGCGAGTTACCAGAATCAGTTTTAACTTATGTAAATATAAAGAACTGTTTTACTTATTTCAAGATACATTCAGCCCATTAGAAAAAGATCGAGCTATCGGAAATGTTTGGTAAAGCAGACGGAGCTATCCAGGTGGCCTAGCCTGTCAGATGAGTGTTTGGGAGGGAAAAGAGGGAAACTGGAATTTTTTGAGCCAAAAACAAATAAACCAATGATTACGGGACGATCAGCCCAATGGCACTGCATTTTAAATCTGCATATTTCGATTAATTGAATCATTTTATACTCATCGCCGTTTGAGGACGGAAGCTTGGCAAATATTTTTGAAATCTGCCTATTGTTTTTCACCGAAAAGTTCTACATTTGCGCTCGCTTTTCGGAAACCTATGGTTTTGGGTGAAAAAACATCGAATTTCAATGGGTTTCAACGCAGAAGCTGCTATCGAAAAAAAATCAAGATAAACTTAGCAATTATGCCAACCATCAATCAACTTGTACGTAAGGGAAGAAAGAAAATAGTGCTGAAGAGTAAGTCACGTGCATTGGACTCCTGCCCACAACGCAGGGGCGTTTGTACCAGGGTTTATACGACCACCCCAAAGAAGCCTAACTCAGCCCTGAGGAAAGTGGCAAAGGTGCGTTTGACCAACGGTACAGAAGTAATTTGTTACATCCCAGGAGAGGGCCACAACTTGCAAGAGCACTCCATCGTATTGGTGAGGGGCGGTCGTGTGAAAGACCTTCCGGGGGTACGTTACACTATCGTTCGTGGTGCATTGGATACTGCCGGTGTTCAAAACCGTAAAAAGAGCCGCAGCCAATACGGTACAAAAGCACCTAAGAAGTAAGGTGTTTGGTTTCTTCGATAGCCCAATCAATTATTGACATATATATTAATGTAAAGAGAAGAGCAGGATTTTTTTCTCTTTTTCATAAAAATCTTCAATCATTTAGAAATGAGGAAGCATAAACCAAAGGTAAGAGTAATTCAGCCAGACCCAAGATACAACGATCCGATGGTCACCCAATTCGTGAACAACTTGATGTGGCAAGGTAAGAAGTCCACTGCGTTCCGCTTGTTCTACGATGCCATGGATATCATCAAAGAGCGTACTCAGCAGGATGAGTACGGTATCTGGAAGAAAGCTTTGCAGAATGCCATGCCTCAGGTACAGGTAAAGGCGAGAAGAATAGGTGGTGCAACTTTTCAGATTCCACAAGAAATCCGTGCCAAGCGCAAGATGATGTTCGGTATGAAGTGGTTGATCCGTTTTGCTCGCGAACGTAGCGGAAAAGGATTTGCTGAAAAATTGGCGGCTGAGTTGATCGCTGCCAGCAAAGGGGAAGGAGCTGCTGTGAAAAGAAAAGAAGATACCCACCGGATGGCTGAGGCCAACCGTGCCTTTGCCCACTTTAAGGCTTAATTCCAGATACGGAAATACAACTTCGACGAGTTTGAAAAGCCTTCACCAACTGCGCTTTTCAAACTCGTTGGGTTTTTAACCTATTAGATTTTTATTTTTTCAAGACCTTGGTTGCTGTTGTGAATTTTAAGAAAAACGTACTACCAAACCATTTATTCACCAGCCGACCAACATAATTCTTTCGGGAAACAGATATGGCAAAAGATTTAAAATTCACCAGGAACATTGGCATTGCTGCCCACATTGATGCCGGTAAAACGACCACTACCGAGCGTATTCTTTTTTACACGGGCTTGACCCACAAGATTGGTGAAGTACATGACGGTGCCGCTACGATGGATTGGATGGAGCAGGAGCAGGAGCGTGGTATCACCATTACTTCAGCTGCAACCAAGACTTCTTGGAAGTGGAAAGAAAAGCTCTATTCAATCAATATCATCGATACTCCCGGTCACGTTGACTTTACCGTTGAGGTAGAGCGTTCGTTGCGTGTATTGGATGGTACAGTAGCTTTGTTCTGTGCCGTATCTGGTGTTGAGCCACAATCAGAAACTGTTTGGCGCCAGGCTGATCGCTATAAAGTGCCACGGATTGGTTTCGTCAACAAAATGGACCGTAGTGGTGCCGATTTCATGAATGTTGTAAACGACGTGAAAGAAAAATTGGGCGCCAACGCAATTCCGTTGCAAATTCCTATCGGTGCAGAAGAACGCTTCAAAGGAGTGGTTGATCTGATCACCATGGAGGCCATCGTTTGGAACGAAGCCGATCAGGGAATGACTTATGAGGTAATTGACATTCCAGAAGATTTAGTCGATGTAGTGCAGGAAGGCCGTGAAAAACTGCTCGAAGCAGTTGCGGATTACGACGATTCTTTACTGGAGAAGTTCTTTGAAGATCCTGATTCCATCACCGTTGATGAAGTACGGGCAGCTATCCGTGCAGCTACCATCGATATGTCGATCACACCAATGATGTGCGGTTCTGCGTTCAAAAATAAAGGTGTGCAGGCTCTGCTGAATGCTGTTTGCGAATTCATGCCTTCTCCACTTGATATTGGAGCCGTTACTGGTACTGATCCAAAGACGGAAGAAGAAATTTCTCGTGAACCTTCTGTCGACGATCCTTTCTCAGCGTTGGCCTTTAAGATTGCAACCGACCCATACGTAGGACGCCTGGCATTTATGCGGGTATATTCTGGTCGCTTAAATGCTGGCTCAGCGGTGTTGAACACCCGATCCGGCAAAAAAGAGAGAATCTCCAGATTGTACCAGATGCACTCCAACAAGCAAAACCCAATTGATTTTGTGGAGGCGGGTGACATTGCTGCTGCGGTTGGTTTCAAAGACCTCCGTACGGGTGATACCCTTTGCGACCAGGCAAATCCAATTATATTGGAAAGTATGACTTTCCCTGATCCGGTGATCGGAATTGCCGTTGAGCCTAAATCACAAAAGGATTTGGACAAATTGGGCTTGGCTCTTTCCAAATTAGCGGAAGAAGATCCGACTTTCCGGGTAAGGGTCGACCACGATACCAACCAGACGATCATCTCTGGTATGGGTGAGTTGCACTTGGAAATCATTGTTGACCGCCTCAAGCGGGAATTCAAAGTAGAGTGTAACCAAGGCCAGCCACAGGTAACTTATAAAGAAGCATTGACCCAGACTGTTGAACATCGCGAACGCTTGAAAAAACAGTCCGGTGGATCGGGTCTTTTCGCGGATATGGAATTTGAACTCGGTCCTGCCGATCAGGAATTCCTGGATTCTGAAGACTTTAAAACTGGTAAAACCAAGCTTCAGTTCGAGTGGGCAATCGTTGGTGGTAAAATTGATAAGAACTATCAGAAGCCGATTCGCGATGGTTTCACTGCCATGATGAACAATGGTATTCTGGCAGGATATGGCATCGAAAGTATGAAAGTAAAGGTGTTCGATGGTTCTATGCACGCTGTTGATAGTAAGCCGATTGCCTTTGAACTTTGTGCCAAAGAAGGTTTCCGTGCTGCAGCGCCTAAGACCAAACCAGCTATGATGGAACCCATCATGAAATTGGAAGTTGTAACACCGGATGAGTACACTGGACCAGTCATCGGTGACTTGAACCGTCGTCGTGGATTGCCAAAAGGCCAGGAACCACGTGCCGGTGGCGCCATCGCTATCCAGGCCGATGTGCCACTTTCCGAAATGTTCGGTTATGTGACCCAGTTGCGTACGATCACTTCTGGCCGTGCCAGTTCTACCATGGAGTTTTCGCACTATGCAGAAGCTCCAAAGAACATTGCTGAAGAGATTATTGAAAAAGCAAAAGGCTTGGTAAAAGCCTAATTGCTAAGAAAATAATAAATGTTAGAGCCCCGGTCTGTTCAGATCGGGGCTTTTTTTGTTTGGAGTCGGTACTGTACCTATCTTGGCTCAGTTTTGGTTCTTCCTCGTTACCTTCTTCCTCTCCGACATTCAAAAATTCCCGTACAACTTTCTCAAATTTCACTCTAACGATCTTTTGATCGATTCACTCATTTCCTCCCAGAAAATGTTATTGAACACTATGATCATTAAAAATATCAGGACAGCGTTGTCCTTTGTAGCAGGTCTCGTCTTCATATTGGTTTCCTGTCAAAAAGATGTCACTTCAGAGTTACCCGTTAATGATTCTCAGGAGCCGGAGGAACTTCCACTTTTCATCACCGGTCATCAACCCGACCGAGTTGAACGTACCAATGAAATTGTCATTTGGCAAAGTGAAGGGCTGATCAAGGATGGTGTACAGTCCAGTCAATCAGAAGACCGGAATGATGATCCCGATCCCAATGATGATATTTTTTGGTTGCACGTGGCCGATGTCCGGCCTCTCGAGTTCAAAGGCCAACTGCTGAGTGCCACTCATGTGGCAGTACAGGGAGAATATGCGTTTGTCAGTTATCATTTGCGAGGAAATGAACACTTGGGAGTGGTGGAGATCATCGATATGAGAGATGCAGAAAACCCAGCGGTAGTTGGACAAAGTTTTTTTGAAAATGCAGATGTAAATGCGATCGAATTGGACCATGCCGGAACCGGTGCGGATACCCGCATCTGGGTCGCCTTGTCTGACTTTAAAAAAGGAGCTGTTTTGGGGGAGTTGAAAGTAGAGAACGGCTTGTTCAATGAAAATCATTTCAACTACCTTTCCCTTTCCAACCACATCGCATCCGGTATCACCTCTTCTGCCAATTCTGTCAAACACGCCAGTGATCACCTTTATGTGACCAGCGGTAAATCGCAGGGTGGGGTTTTCAAAATCAATGCTGACCGATTGGAAGTAGAAGGGGCTACAGAATTTGCGGAAGCAAAATATGTTACGACCAATGGTTCAGAAGATGGTATTTCAAAGGTAGTGACACTGCAAGCTGGGGCCAATTCTTTACTGCGCACGGATATTTTGGGCAACTACGACTTTACTACGAGCACGACCATCGGTGAAATCGCACACCAGAATGTTGATGCTGCGAGCCGGGGAAAAAATACCATCCATTTCGAAAGTACCGGTTCGGATAAAATATATGTCTCCATGGGTACTGCAGGGCTAAAAGCCTACGATGTTTCCAGTGGTATCAGGGAAGTCTGGGAAGCGCCAGCCTCTATGCTGACTGCCGGCAACTGCAATGGCATTTCATCGGACGCATCCTTTTTATATGCTGCCAACGGTGCCGATGGATTGGCTGTGTTTCAGTTACTGGAAGACCAGGATCCCAACCTTGTGTTTACCTGGGATCTGCAAGACCAGGTAGCTTCTGCCAATTTTGTATTAGCAGCTGAAGATTATGTGTTTGTTGCCAAAGGGCAGGGAGGCTTGAAAATCCTAAAACGGCCAGATGCGGGTGACCTTTTACCATTGGGAGATTATGATGAAGATGGCACGCCTAAGAGCCTGGCCGCTGATTTGCCCGTCTGTGGCGAATTGTTGTCCAATTTGTTTACGCAGGCACTTCCGGAAAAACAAGATGCAACCACTGCCCATCCTGAATTTTTCGACCAGGAGGTAATTCACAATCTTTACCTGTCTCAGGGAGCAGACGTCTATTTGACTTTCCTGCATGAAGGAGCCGGATATAAAAATACCCTTGGTTATTACTACTATGATGCGGACAATCCACCTGCTTCCGAGGAAGATTTGGTCAAGATCATTGTGTTTCCCAATGCTTCAGCCAGTGGCTCTGGGGGAGATTTGAAACCGGGCAATACCATGGAACTGCTCGGCTCCTTTTCGGAAAATACAGTCATTGGTTTTTTCCTCATCGCCGATGGTTGGCGAAATGGCCTGACTGACGGGTTAGGGTTCAGGTATTCTGACCCGCAATTTAATGATGGCCATGTACAGAGCCTTATTTTTTATGACCAAGAGTGTGAAGCCACGGTCATAGCCTTTGAAGACATTGCCCTTGCCGGTGGGGGTGGAGATAAAGATTACAATGATGCGGTATTCATGATAACCACTACGCCTACCAATGCTATTGATGTTTCTACGTTTTTACAGTTGGAAGATTAACATTGTACGCTTCATCCAAAATTAAGATGTACATCGTCTTAACCGGGTGAAAATATTTGGTCAAAAAACAAGGCGCTGATGAGATGGTCTATCTCATCAGCGCCTTGTTTTTTGCCTGAACAGAAAAAGATATCTTTTTTTAAAAAAATCTTTATCTGTATTTGGAATTAAAAGCTAAACTTATACCTTTGCGCTCGCTTTGAAAAAGAGGGTGGATCGTTAAATGGTCAAAAAGCATTTTTAGCTATTTAAATTTCCAGCCATCTAATCACAAAATAAGGCATGAATCAGAAAATCAGGATAAAACTTCGTTCATACGACCACAACTTAGTGGATAAGAGTACGGAGAAAATAGTTAAGACGGTTCGCTCAAGCGGTGCTGTTGTGACTGGCCCGATTCCGCTGCCCACTAAGAAAGAGATTTTTACTGTCCTGCGTTCACCGCACGTCAACAAGAAATCCAGGGAGCAGTTCCAGTTGCGCACTCACAAGCGTCTGATCGAAATTTATACGCCTACCCAGAAGACGGTCGATGCGTTGTCCAAGTTGGAACTCCCAAGTGGTGTGGATATTCAAGTGAAGTTGACATAAGTTCCTCTTGACTAAATTTTTTACGGGTTAAAAGAATTGCTGACTGGATTGGTGTTGCCCAATCTCCTCGCAAGTCTTTCTTATTAATTGATCATGTTCGTTCTGCCTCGGAGTCTTCCGTTTTCAGGAAGGCAGCGGGCGCTGAACTATTGAATAAAATTCCTGCCAGATGAACGGCATAATTGGAAAAAAAATAGGCATGACCAGCATTTTCGATGACACTGGTCGCAATGTCGCTTGCACCGTTGTAGAAGCGGGCCCATGCGTGGTTACTCAGGTTAAAACTGATGATACGGATGGTTATTCTTCTATTCAATTGGGATATGGCGAAGCCAAAGTGAAAAACACTTCACAGGCACTCATCGGTCACTTCGAAAAAGCTAAAACTGCGCCTAAGCGGAAAGTAGTTGAGTTTAGAGATTTCGACGCAGTGGAGAAGAAGTTGGGTGATTTGGTCAAAGTGGATGAAATTTTCGCTGAAGGTGATAATGTCAATGCAGTGGGCACTTCCAAAGGGAAAGGATTCCAAGGCGTTGTGAAGCGCCACGGTTTTAGAGGGGTTGGAGACAGAACGCACGGCCAGCACAACCGGGAAAGGGCTCCGGGTTCTATCGGTGCTGCCTCTTATCCGGCTCGCGTATTTAAGGGGATGAAGATGGCTGGAAGAATGGGTGGCGACCGGGTAAAAGTCCAAAACCTAAAGGTGTTGAAGATTTTTGCGGAAAAGAACCTGATTTTGCTGAAGGGAGCAATTCCTGGACACAATGGTTCTTTTGTCATCATCGAAAAACGGGCTTATTAATCGGCCTAATTTTTTAACGACTTAACGACTTCCAAGGAATGAAACTCGAAGTTTTAAATATTCAAGGTACATCAACTGGCAAATCAATAGAATTGCCAAAAGATGTTTTCGGTATCGAACCGAATGAGCATGCTGTTTGGTTGGCAGTGAAAGCATATCTGGCCAACCAGCGTCAGGGTAACCACAAATCCAAGGAACGGAGTGAAATTAAAGGTTCTACTCGCAAAATGTTCCGTCAGAAAGGTACCGGTAATGCCCGTAGGGGGGACATCAAGAGTCCTTTGCTACGAGGTGGTGGAAGGGTGTTTGGCCCCAAGCCAAGAGATTACAGCCAAAAGGTGAACAAAAAAGTGAGCCGCCTGGCCCGTAAATCTGCTTTGTCTTCAAAAGCTGCGGACGGTAACGTGATCGTCATCGAAGATTTCTCTTTTGATGCACCACAGACAAAGGCTTACGTGAACATCCTTAATAGTTTGAATCTGGATGGTAAGAAAACATTGCTGGTTACTGGGGATCACGAAAAGAACGTGTACCTCTCCAGCCGCAATATCCCGAAAGCAGCAGTAACCCGTGCCCAGGACTTGAACACGTATCAGATTCTTCACGCCAATACCTTGATATTGTCGGAAGCAGCGATTGAAAAAATTGTAGCAAACGTTTAACTGGTATTCCTGGATGCACGATGATGCCTCATCAATCATCCAAATGTTTACCATATAAATATAGCAATGGCAAAGCAAATTTTAATAAAACCGGTCATCACAGAAAAAGCGGATGCGCTGGCTGAAAAGTCAAACAAGTATACGTTTGTGGTGAACAAGGATGCCAACAAGATTGAGATCAAAAAAGCAGTTGAAGATCTCTACAACGTTGAAGTATCTAAAGTGAATACGATGATCATGCCATCTAAAGCCAAAAACCGTAACACCAAATCCTCCATTATACGTGGCCGTGTTTCGGGTTTTAAAAAGGCAGTTATCTCATTGGCAGAGGGCGAAACCATCAACTTCTTTGGTGATATTTAAAGAAAACAGGGCAACAGGTCATTCGCTTTTAGCTTTTACTGATAGCCAATAACCTTAGCCGGTAGCAAATAAAATACAGTCATGGCACTGAAAAAATATAATCCGATCACTCCCGGTATGCGATTCAAAGTCGGAGTCGACAGAGTGGAAGTGACCGCAAACAAACCTGAGAAAAGTTTGCTGGCACCTCTTCATAAAACTGGTGGGCGTAACAGCCAAGGTCGCATGACCGTTCGCCAGCGTGGTGGAGGGCACAAGCGTCGTTACCGGATCGTTGATTTTAAGCGCAACAAAGACGGTATCCCAGCTGTGGTAAAAACCATAGAATATGATCCGAACCGTTCCGCTTACATCGCTTTGGTTGTTTATGAGGATGGCGAAAAGAAGTATATTCTTGCCCCCTACGGATTAAAAGTAGGTGATGAAATCATGTCCGGTGAAAATGCACCCCCAACTGTTGGCAATGCATTGTTCTTGCGTGACATTCCTCTCGGTACTCCAATTCACAATGTCGAATTGGACCCAGGAAGGGGAGGGGTTCTGGTTCGTTCAGCAGGTACTTCTGCAACTATGATGGGACGGGAAGACAGGTACGCAGTAATAAAGTTGCCTTCCGGCGAAACCCGTCGTATTCTGGTTACCTGCAAAGCCACCATGGGAACTTGTTCGAATCCAGACCACGGTTTGACCAACCTTGGTAAAGCAGGTGCTAAGCGGTGGGTCGGAAGAAGGCCACACGTAAGAGGTGTTGCGATGAACCCGGTAGATCACCCAATGGGTGGTGGTGAAGGACGTGCTTCCGGCGGTCACCCGCGGTCCCGTACAGGTCTTATGGCAAAAGGTAAAAAGACCAGGAACAAGAAGAAATATTCAACTAAACTGATCATTTCAAGAAGGAAAAAATAATTAGACGGTAGACGGTAGATGGTAAATGGATCGAAAGAACCAAAAGCCAAAAACCAGAAACCAACAAACCATAACGATATGCCTCGTTCGATAAAAAAAGGACCTTATGTCCACTACAAATTGATGAAGAAGCTGGAAGCGGCGCAGGGTCAAAAGCGCAAGCAGGTGATCAAGACCTGGTCAAGATCTTCGATGGTCATTCCGGATATGGTCGGGCAAACGATCGCCGTGCACAATGGCAAAAACTTCATCCCTGTTTTCATTACGGAAAACATGGTTGGACATAAGCTGGGAGAATTTTCTCCGACCCGCACTTACCGGGGTCATGCCGGACACCGTAAGAGCTAATCATCAGGCGTTTGCCTTTTGCTGAATTTAATTGATAATTGATTTAAAATCAAAATAATGGAAGCAGTTGCTAAGATCAAAAATTGTCCAATGTCTCCTCGTAAAATGAGGTTGATCGCTGATACTATCAGGGGCAAAAATGTGGACAATGCCTTGAACATCTTGCGTTTTACCAAGAACGAGGCTGCAGAGTGGTTGGAAAAACTGTTGCTTTCCGCCATCTCCAACTGGGAATACAAATTGGACGGCTTGGAAAGTGCCGACGATTATGGCTTGTACATCAGCGAAATCTTTGTTGATGAAGGCACCATGTTGCGCAGATTCCGCCCGGCACCTCAAGGACGGGCACAGAGAATCCGCAAGCGCCGTAATCACGTGACACTCAAAGTCGAAAACAGCATCGCCCTGCCAGAAACTGGTACCGATGAAGAGACGGAGTACGAAGAAGTAGAAGCAGAAGAAACCACAGAAGAATAAATTATTAATTGCTTATTGTTGATTGGTAATTGCAATCAACTACAATGAACAATCAGCAATCAACAATTCAAAATAGATGGGTCAAAAGACTAATCCAATTGGAAATCGCTTAGGCATTATCAGAGGTTGGGAATCCAACTGGTTCGCTGATCGCGACTATGCCGACAAAGTCGTAGAAGACGAGCGTATCCGCGTGTATTTGAAAGCCCGTATTTCAAAAGGAGGGATTGCCAAGATCATAATCGAAAGAGCCCTCAAACGCATCACCGTAACCATTCATACTTCCCGGCCAGGTATTGTAATTGGTAAAGGTGGGGCAGAGGTCGACAAGATCAGGGAAGAGTTGAGAAAGTTGACTGGAAAAGGTGTACAAATCAACATCGTTGAAATCCGGAAGCCAGAGCTGGATGCGGCCATTGTAGGCGAATCCATTGCCAAGCAAATTGAGGCCCGTATCAACTATCGCCGGGCCATCAAAATGTCCATCCAATCGACTATCAGGGCAGGTGCCGAAGGAATCAAAGTGCGGATTTCTGGTAGATTGGCTGGATCGGAAATGGCTCGTACCGAGGAGTACAAAGAAGGCCGTACCCCATTGCATACTTTCCGTTCAGATATCGATTACGCTTTGACCGAAGCCCTGACAGTTTACGGGATCATTGGTATCAAAGTCTGGATATGTAAAGGTGAGGTGTTTGGCAAGCGGGATCTTAACCTGAATGCAGGACATGAGAAGAAAGAAAGAGGTGGAGGCCGCAGAGGAGGAGATCGCCGAGGTGGTGGCCGTAGAGATAATCGCCGAGGTGGAGGTAGAGACCGTCGTGGAGGCGGTGGCCGCAGAGGATAATTTGAATGGTTTATTGATAGGAGATTCCCGAAATTCGGCGTACTTTTGCAGCCGTTTTCAAAAAACCTATCTGATTTAGTGCTTAATCACGCTGTGTTTTAAATAAATACAGTGAAAAATAAAGGTTAAAATGTTACAGCCTAAAAGAATTAAATACAGAAAACCCCATCGGGTAAAGATCAAGAACAAAACCAGCAGAGGAACAACTGTTGCTTTTGGTGACTACGGTTTGAAAGCCATTACACCTGGTCGGATCACCAACCGTCAAATTGAATCTGCTCGTATTGCGATGACCCGCTATATGAAGAGGGAAGGACAGGTATGGATTCGCATTTTTCCCGATCGTCCGATTACCCGCAAGCCTTTGGAAGTAAGGATGGGAAAGGGTAAAGGCTCGCTCGATCACTATGTGGCAATGGTACAACCAGGCAGGATCATGTTTGAACTGGCCGGTGTGAGTCATGAAGTGGCATTGGAAGCTTTGCGTCTTGCCGCACAGAAATTGCCCGTTCTGACGAAAGTAACCATCCGTCCAGAGGTTGTAAAATTCTAATCAAAGGAAATATAAAATTTTAAAATGGCAAGTAAGAAATACCTTGAACTTCAAGACTTCTCAGATGCAGACTTAAAGACTGAGCTAGAAGGAATTGAGGCAGAATATGCCAAAATGCGTTTCGATCACAATGTGCAGGGACTTGACAATCCAATGGATCTCAGGGAACTACGCAAAGACGTTGCCCGTATCAAAACGGAAATTCGTCGCCGTGAATTGGCCAATATGTCAGAAGCTGAGCTTGAAAAGCGCAGCAAGATCAGAGCCAGACGCCGTTGGAAATAAATAGCATTCAACCACAATCATTTCTATTCATGGAGAATAGCAGAAATCTTAGAAAAACAAAAATCGGGATCGTTACCAGTAACAAAATGGACAAAACCATCAATGTGATGGTAGAACGTCGGCTCCCGCACCCCATCTACGGAAAATCGGTAAAGCTTTCGAAGAAATTCATGGCGCACGATGAAAAAAACGAATGTACCATTGGGGACAAAGTGAAAATCATGGAAACCCGTCCACTTAGCAAGTCAAAGCGCTGGCGTTTGGTAGAGGTTTTGGAAAAAGCCAAGTAATTTTTTGGGTTTTATACAATTAATAGAAACCATTTAAATTTAAAATAAAATGATCCAGCAGGAATCGAGACTCAAGGTAGCAGACAATAGTGGGGCAAAAGAGGTGCTTTGCATCCGGGTGTTGGGAGGTTCTGGCCGCCGCTATGCATCTATCGGAGATGTAATTGTAGTTACTGTAAAAGATGCCTCTCCTGGAGGGGTGAAAAAAGGTACCGTTTCCAAAGCTGTTGTCGTAAGGACGAAGAAGGAAATCCGCCGCAAAGATGGCTCCTACATTCGTTTTGATGACAATGCTTGTGTACTCTTAAGTGCCAATGACGAACCAAGAGGGACCCGTATTTTCGGCCCTGTCGCCCGTGAGCTGAGGGAAAAAGACTATATGCGTATCGTTTCACTGGCACCCGAGGTTCTTTAATTTTCAACTAAGCATTAATTCGCGATAATTCACTGATTATCATGGCAAAAAATAATAAAAAAACAAGGTTCGCCCCAAAGTTGCACGTTAAGAAAGGCGACAGGGTGATGGTGATCGCTGGCAACGACAAAGGCCAGACAGGAGAAATTTTGGAAGTGTTTCCAAAGAAAAACCGTGCGATCGTTGACAATCTCAACATGGTCAAAAAGCACCAGAAACCTACACAGGACAACCCAGGTGGAATCATTGATATGCCTGCGCCAATTCACTTGTCCAACTTGATGCTCATCGATCCCAAAACAGGTGAACCAACTCGTATCGGCCGCAAATTGGTTGATGGTAAATTGGTTAGATATGCCAAAAAATCAGGCGAACTGATCAAATAATTTTTTGAAAAAGAATAATCTATCAAAAGATGAAATATACACCAAGGCTTCTTGATAAATATAAAAAAGATACCATACCTGCCCTTCAGGAACAATTTCAATATGGCAACATAATGGAAGTGCCGAAATTGACCAAGATATGCATCAACCAAGCGGTAGGAGGTGCGACTCAGGATAAGAAACTCGTTGATATTGCTCAAAAAGAGATTACCCAGATCGCAGGTCAGAAAGCAGTCGTTATCAAGGCCAAACGCTCCGTTTCTAACTTCAAGTTGAGAGAAGGAATGCCGATTGCTGTCAGAGTCACATTACGGCACAGCCAAATGTGGGAGTTCATGGACCGGTTGATCACCGTTGCGCTGCCACGTGTTCGTGACTTTCGCGGAATCAATGATAAGAGTTTTGATGGCCGTGGCAACTACTCAATGGGTATCACTGAACATATCATATTCCCCGAAATTGATTTGGATAAGGTGAACAAAATTACCGGCATGGACATCACCTTCGTTACGACTGCCAAGACTGATGCTGAAGCGTTGGCTTTGTTGAAATCTTTGGGAATGCCTTTTAAAAATCAAAATAATTAATCAGGCCATCTGGCTATTTATAAATCAAATTTACAATGGCAAGAAAATCATTAATAGCACGGGAAGCAAAGCGGAAGAAGATGGTGGCCAAATATGCAGAGCTGCGCAAACAGCTAAAGAAAGAAGGCCGTTATGAAGAACTGGATATGCTTCCACGCAATGCATCGCCGGTCCGTCTGCACAACCGTTGCCGGTTGACTGGACGCCCAAAAGGTTACATGCGCAAATTCGGACTTTGCCGTGTCAAATTCCGGGACATGGCCCTCAACGGTAAGATCCCTGGTGTAACCAAAGCAAGCTGGTAAAATAGTTTTGAATTGTAAGGTGTTTAAACAATAAAAATTGTTCTAAGCAAACCCACAATCATAATCAATAATATCAATGATAGTAACTGATCCAATAGCAGATTATCTGACCCGCATCCGCAACGCACAGCAGGCTGGTCACCGAATCGTTGAGATTCCTGCTTCAAATGAAAAAAGAGCTATAACTAAAATCCTTTACGATAACGGTTATATCCTCAAGTATAAATTCGACGATGAAGCTACTCTTTCAGGGGTTATCAAGATCGCTCTGAAATATGACAAAGCGTCCAAAGCACCTACCATTCGTGAATTGAAAAGAGTCAGTCGTCCTGGGTTACGCCAATACCGGAAAGCTAAAGATTTACCGAGAGTAATCAACGGCCTAGGTATTGCCATTATTTCAACATCAAAGGGAATCATGACCGATAAGCAGGCAAGGGATGAGAATGTTGGGGGTGAAGTGCTTTGCTATATTTCTTGATTTTTATTTTTCAAATTTTAACTAATCGAATCATGTCTCGAATAGGAAAAATGCCGATCTCCATTCCTTCTGGAGTAGAAGTCAAAATTGACGACTCAAACCTGGTCAGCGTTAAAGGACCTAAAGGTGAGTTAAGTCAACAGGTTGATAAAGATCTGGAATTAACAATAGAAGATGGAGTATTAACCTTAAAGCGGCCGACCGACCAGAAGCGCCATCGTGCAATGCACGGATTGTATCGTTCGCTCGTCAATAACATGGTGGTAGGAGTATCAACAGGATTTGTAAAGGAACTGGAGGTGATCGGTGTCGGTTACAGAGCTTCCAACAAAGGCCAGTTGCTTGAATTGACCTTGGGTTTTTCACACCCTGTTTATTTCTATATTCCGGACGAAGTGAAGGTAGAAGCCACTCAGGAAAAAGGTAAAAACCCAATCATCAAGCTAGAAAGTGCTGACAAACAGCTATTGGGGCAAATCGCTGCTAAAATCCGTTCTTTCCGGAAGCCAGAACCTTACAAAGGAAAAGGTATCCGCTTCAGGGGAGAAGAGATTCGCCGCAAAGCAGGTAAGACTGCTGCCAAGTAAGCAGATTATTAGAATTCATTTTCTATTTTATAAAAAGCAAAAGAACAATGAAGTTCAGTAAAGAAAATAGAAGAAAGCGCATTCATAACCGTGTCCGCAATAAGATCAAAGGCACGGCAGACCGGCCAAGAATTAGCGTTTTCCGGAGCAATAAAGAAATCTATTGCCAACTGGTGGATGATCGCAGCGGCCATACCCTCGTTGCTGCCTCTTCACGTGATGCCGGTGTTTGTGATAAAAGCACCACTAAAGTGGAACAGGCCAAGATGGTAGGCAAAACATTAGCTGAAAAAGCGCAAGCCGCCAACATTACCACAGTGGTTTTTGACAGGAGCGGCTATCTATACCATGGCCGTGTCAAAGCATTGGCTGATGGCGCCCGCGAGGGAGGCCTTCAATTTTAAAACATAAACTCAGCTTAGAGTCCAATAAAAAAAAAGATGGCAAAAAGCAACGTTCAAAAGATTAAAGTCGTAGAGACAGAAATAAAAGAAAAGTTGGTTAGCCTCAACAGGGTAGCTAAAGTGACCAAAGGTGGTCGTACATTCAGCTTTTCGGCAGTTGTGGTGGTAGGTGATGGCAATGGACGGGTAGGACACGGCCTTGGCAAGGCTCGTGATGTGACCGAAGCAATCACCAAAGCTATTGCGGATGCTAAAAAGACAATGATCAAGGTGCCTATCATCAACGGAACGATCCCTCATCAGCAAAAAGGGAAGTACGGAGCAGGGCGTGTTCTGATTCGCCCGGCGTCTGACGGTACAGGAGTTATCGCTGGTGGAGCAATGCGTGCAGTTCTCGAGATTGCCGGAGTTCATAATGTTCTCTCTAAGTCAATGGGATCGTCAAACCCTCACAACGTTGTGAAAGCTACAATCGATGCATTGTCGAAATTAAGAAGCCCATTAGATGTGGCTCGTCAGCGAGGCATTCCAATGAGCAAGGTATTCAACGGATAAACTACCCTTTTAAGGGAAAATAAAAAGAATCATGGCTAAAGTCAAAATCACCCAGGTCAGAAGCATTATTGATCGCCCAAGGAAACAGAAAGATACCATGAGGTCTTTGGGCTTCCGCAAAATGCACCAAACTGTTGAGCACGAAGCTACCCCACAAATTTTGGGCATGATCGCTAAAGTACAGCACCTGGTAAAGGTAGAAAACGTATAAAAAGGATTGGGTTCCTGTTTCAGCAAAGTTGAATCAGTATCCGTTCATTAATAGAAATTCATAAGATGGAACTTCATAATCTTAAACCAGCAAAAGGCGCTACCAAAAAAAGGAAAAGAATTGCCAGGGGACAAGGCTCTGGATGGGGAGGTACAGCCGGGCGCGGACATAAAGGTGCGAAATCCCGTTCTGGTCACAAACAGAAAAGAGGATTTGAAGGTGGTCAGACACCGCTGCAGCGTCGTCTTCCAAAGGTTGGTTTCAAAAGCCCTAACCGGGTCGAGTACATCGCTGTCAATTTAAAACGTTTACAAGAATTGGTGGACAAGTACAATATGACAGAGATAAGTCCTGATGCACTTCGTGAGAAGAAACTTATCAAGAAAAATGACCGTATTAAAGTTTTAGGTAAAGGCGAAATCAATTGCGCAGTACAGGTAACTTCACATAAAATTTCTGCTGCGGCTAAACAAGCTATTGAGGAAAAAGGTGGTACTGTTAACCTACTTGGAGCTTAATTCACGGTGGTACCGGTAAAGCCGGATTAGAAATTTTACTACACATTAATCACTGAGTTTGAGCATCAGACATCCCGTTTGTTGATTTAGGCAAACGAAACAGCATTAAGAATTCCGATGAAAAAATTTTTTGCTACTCTCCAGAATATCTGGAAAATCAAAGAACTGAGAGAAAGAATAGGATGGACATTATTGATGTTAATGATCTTCCGTTTTGGTTCCTTTGTCGTTTTGCCAGGTGTCATCCCAGCTGCTTTGGATAACGCAGGTGCTGGCGGCAATGCCAATGATTTACTTGGTTTGGTGAATCTGTTCACTGGCGGTGCTTTCCAAAATGCTTCCATCATGGCTCTTGGAATCATGCCCTACATCACTGCTTCGATCATTGTTCAGCTGCTTGGTTTTGCAATGCCTTACTTCCAGAGGTTGCAACAAAAAGAAGGAGAAAGTGGCCGAAAGAAACTCCAGCAGATCACTCGTTTGCTTACAGTGGCCATTACCCTCGTTCAGGGAGGTGGTTATTTGACATACATCAACTCAATTCCGGGTGCGATTGATCCGACCATGCCGAAGGGGATCTTCTGGTTGTCAAGTACAATTATATTGTCTGCGGGTACGGTGTTCGCCATGTGGTTAGGTGAAAAGATCACTGATAAAGGTATCGGAAACGGAGCTTCTTTGCTGATCACCATCGGTATCATAGCAGCCTTGCCTCAAGCATTTGCGGGTGAAATTGCCCTGCAAATCAGTACCAATGGATTCTTTATGCTGATTCTTGAATTGGCCTTGTTCTTCCTCATCATCATGGCAACTGTGCTGATCGTTCAAGGTGTGCGAAGAATTCCGATTCAATTTGCCAAACATATGGTGCAGCGGGGATCAAGCCAAATGCCTGCCGCCGGTCAAAGAGATTATATACCGGTGAAAGTAAATGCTGCGGGTGTGATGCCCATCATCTTTGCCCAGGCATTAATGTTTGTTCCAGCGACCGTCGCCCAATTCGCCTACACGGGCAATGCGGCACCGACTGGAATAATGCGGCAGCTCATCGATCCATTCTCCTTTATATCTTCTGTGATTGTGTTTTTACTGGTTGTTGGTTTTACCTACGTATACACGGCGTTGATTGTAAATCCTACCCAATACGCAGAATATCTGAAAAGACAGAATGCTTTCATTCCGGGAATTAAGCCCGGTAAACCGACTGCTGATTTTATTGATACCATCACAACAAGAGTGACTTTGCCAGGATCTATTTTCCTTGGATTGATTTCAGTCTTGCCAGCTGTGGCAGCGGCATTCGGGGTAAATCCGGCTTTTGCCATATTCTTCGGGGGAACTTCCCTTTTGATCGGTGTGGCAGTAGTTTTGGATACACTACAACAGATAGAGAGCCACCTTTTGATGCGTCGTTATGATGGCTTGGTTAAATCCGGTAGGCTGCAAGGCCGGTCCCGGATGCAGGGAATTGGTTCCAGCATGTAAACTTAATTTTGAGTATTACTTTTTGAAGTATTGAAAATAAGATTCGTGCTATGGGGCAAGCTGGAAAAACATTTTATCCGGTACTCCAAAGCACGAATTTTTTTTGATATAACTATCACATTTCATAAAACTTTTTTTTGGATAATCAATGGTAAGAGGACTCATACATAGGCAAAAGACAAACAACATCATCTACAAAACAGATGAGCAGATAGAAATGCTGAGAGAAGCTTGTCTATTGGTTTGTAAAGTTTTGACCTATGTTGGAGAGAATATCCGACCGGGTATTACCGGAGAGGAACTGGATACCACGGCTGAGCAGATCATCAGAGATCATGGGGCAATTCCTGCCTTTAAAGGCTATGAAGGCCAACATGGTCCATTCCCCAACTCATTGTGCATTTCCATAAATGAAGTCATCGTCCATGGAATTCCTTCGAAGGAAGAGTTCAAGGACGGCGATATTGTTTCTGTAGATTGTGGAACCATCATGCCAAGTGGATTTCACGGTGATGCAGCTTATACATTCCCTTTAGGTGAAGTGGATGAAAAAACCATGCAGCTGTGTCGGGTAACTAAAGCCTCCCTGTACCGAGGACTCGCAAAGGCAGTTCACGGGAATAGGATGGGGGATATCAGCTATGCCATTCAGAAATACACCGAGCGCGATCACAGGTATTCTGTTGTTCGTGAATTGGTCGGGCATGGTGTAGGCAAGTCATTGCACGAAGACCCGGAAGTTCCAAATTTTGGCAAAAGAGGAAATGGGTTAAGGTTGCAGGAAGGCCTGGTAATCGCAGTTGAACCTATGATCAATTTAGGTAAAAAAGATGTTGCCCAGGGCAGAGACGGTTGGACTATTTTTACAAAAGACCGCCAACCTTCCGCTCATTATGAGCATACGATTGCAGTTAGAAAAGGAAGGGCCGATCTTTTGTCCAACCATGAGCCCATCGAGGCTGCTATTTTAAAGAACCCCAACGTACAAGAAGTGCTATCTGCTGATGAATTGGCAGAGGCAGCCAACTGAAACAGAAATAAAGCTGATTAATTTTTTTCCAAAAGTTTATAGTACGCTTGATTTTCTTATCTTTGCGCCTCGAAATTTTGAAGCATGGCCAAAAAGAACTTAATCAAGCAAGATGGGATCGTTACTGAGGCACTTTCGAATGCGATGTTTAAAGTAAAATTGGAGAACGACCACTTGATTGTAGCGACTATTTCTGGTAAAATGCGGATGAATTATATCCGTATCCTCCCTGGTGATAAGGTATCCGTTGAGTTGTCCCCTTATGACCTTACAAGAGGCAGGATAACATACCGTTTTAAATAATTTTTGAACTCAATTAATTCATAATTATGAAAGTCAGAGCATCAGTTAAAAAGCGTTCTTCGGACTGCAAGATCGTGAGGAGAAAAGGTAAAGTCTACATCATTAATAAGAAGAACCCTAAATTCAAACAACGTCAAGGATAAAAACGCCTGAACGCCTTGGGTTTAGTTTTAAACTAAATTCGTCGCTCGTCGTTTTTTCGAAATATAAATTTTATGGCACGAATTGCAGGTATCGACCTACCACGTAACAAAAGAGGAGTCATCAGCTTGACCTACATCTATGGTATTGGACCAACCAGGGCCAAAACAATCCTTGCTAAAGCCGGGATCGATGAAAATGTAAAGGTTAATGACTGGTCGGATGATAACGTCCGTTCTATTTCCCAGATTATCCAGGATGACTACAAGGTAGAGGGGGAACTTAGATCAGAGGTTCAAATGAGTATCAAGCGATTGATGGACATTGCAAGCTACCGTGGCCTTCGTCATCGTAGGGGACTTCCTGTGCGTGGACAACGTACTCGTACCAATGCACGAACAAGAAAGGGACGTAAAAAAACAGTTGCAAACAAAAAGATGGTTTCCAAGTAGTGAGCCAATGGAACTTGATCTTTTTTCGAAAGGACAAATTCAAATCTTTTTGGACTCATTTAGACAGTCAATAGCAAATTAATTCAAATGGCAAAGATTAAATCAAAAGTTAAGGCCAAGCGCAAAGTAAAAGTTGATCCGGAAGGATTTGCTTACATCCAAGCGTCATTCAATAATATCATCGTTACTCTTACCAATAAAAAAGGAGACGTAATCAGTTGGGGATCAGCGGGCAAGGCAGGTTTCAGGGGTTCTAAAAAGAATACTCCTTACGCCGCTCAGGTTGCAGCATCTGATGCTGCTAAAACTGCTTATGAGGCGGGGCTTCGTACAGTTGTGGTTTATGTGAAAGGACCTGGAGCTGGAAGAGAGGCTGCTATTCGATCCATTGATCAATCTGGTGTGAAAGTTACTAAGATACAGGATGTAACGCCGATTCCTCACAACGGATGCCGTCCTCCAAAGAGGAGAAGAGTTTAATTTCTTATTCAGATAACGACAATCGTAATTAATAACTAATGGCAAGATATACTGGACCAAAACAAAAAAAGGCAAGGGCATTTGGGGAACCAATCTTCGGTTTCAGCAAGGCATTTGAAAAGAAAAAATACCGCCCGGGTCAGCACGGTAATTCACGCCGCCGCCGCCAAACATCTGATTATGCTCTCCAGTTGATGGAGAAGCAAAAAGCAAAATATACATATGGTGTACTGGAACGCCAGTTCCGCAACTTGTTTAAAAAGGCAAGCAGCAAACATGGTGTTACCGGTGTCAACCTGCTCCAATTCCTGGAAGCCCGTTTGGACAATACTGTTTTTCGTTTGGGAATAGCTCCAACGAGAAGGGCGGCCCGTCAGTTGGTCAACCACCGCCACATTGTGGTAAATGGTGTACTTTCCAGTATTCCTTCCATTCAATTGCGTCCTGGTGATGTGATTGAAGTACGGGGACAATCAAGAAAATTGAACGTTGTCGTTGAACAGATTGGCAAAAAGACAGACATCAAAAAGTTCGGATGGCTGGAATTCAATCCCGACAAAATGAGGGGTGTTTTCCTTTCCTATCCAGAACGAGACCAGATACCGGAGAAGATCAACGAACAATTGATCGTTGAACTTTACTCTAAATAACGTGAACAAAAGGATCGGCAGGAGAAAATTCCCGCCCATCCTTTTGCCATTTTATTACACCGACTGCTTGCTGAGCAGCATTATTGGAAAATCCGCTATTATTCGTTTTTTCTTCATCCTATCTAAAAGTTTTCAATTTATATGAGCATTCTTAATTTCCAGAAACCTGACAAAATCATTATGCAAAAAGCAACTGATTTTGAAGGTACTTTTGAATTCAGGCCATTAGAGCCAGGTTTTGGTCAAACCATCGGTAACTCCTTAAGAAGAATCCTGCTTTCTTCGCTCGAAGGTTTTGCCATTTCCGCTGTGCGTTTCGCTGGCGTTGACCATGAGTTCGCTACCATTAAAGGTGTAGTCCAGGATGTGTTGGATATTGTGCTCAACCTTAAACAAGTTCGATTAAAGCAATTGATCCAGGGCGAAGACCTTGGCAGCGAAAAAATATATTTGACAATCAGTGGTAAAGAAGAGTTTCGGGCAGGCGATATTGAAGAACACACCAACGTCTTCAAGATCATGAATCCTGATTTGCTGATCTGCAGCATGGAGCCTTTCGTTAACCTGGAATTGGAATTGACCATTACCAAGGGACGTGGTTATGTTCCTGCCACTGAAAACCTTCCGAAAGATGCACCGATCGGAGTAATTCCTCTCGATGCTATTTATACGCCCATCAAAAATGTGGCTTACAAAGTAGAAAATACCCGTGTGGGACAAAGAACGGATTACGAACTGCTGACCATCGACGTGAAAACTGATGGAACCATCCACCCGGAAGATGCAATCAAAGAAGCATCGCGGATCATGATCCATCATTTGATGTTGATCACTGATGAATACATCAGCATGCCGGACGAAACCAGCCGCCGCGATGATGTAGTTGATGAGCATGTACTGCATATGCGTAAATTGCTCAAAACTTCATTGGAAGATCTGGATCTTTCAGTGCGTGCTTACAACTGCTTGAAAGCAGCGAAAATCAATTCACTCGCCGAATTGGTAAAATATGATACGCACGAGTTATTGAAATTCCGGAATTTCGGTAAAAAATCACTCGTGGAAATCGAAGAATTGTTACAGGAGAAAGGTCTGACTTTCGGTATGGACTTATCGAAATACAAGCTTGATGAAGAATAATTATTAATTGTTGGTTGCTGATTGTCAATCGTTTTTCCAATCAGCAATCAATGATCAGTCATTTAATAATTCAATTACCCGTCGAGTTCGCTCTAGAAATCCGGGTGTTGAGAAGATAACCTAAAACATTAATTAGACATGAGGCACGGTAAAAAATTCAACCATCTCAGCCGGACATCAGAGCACAGAAAAGCATTGCTCAAGAACTTGTCCATCGCCTTGATCCAGCACAAACGGATTCAGACTACAGTAGCTAAGGCTAAAGCTCTGCGTCGTTTTATCGAACCGTTGGTAACTAAGGCTAAAACCAATACGACTCATAACCGTCGTGTCGTGTTTAGTTATTTGCAAAATAAAGAAGCCATCAAGGAATTGTTCGGTGCCATTGCAACCGAAGTTGGAGACCGTCCAGGTGGTTATGTAAGAGTTATTCGTACTGGACATCGTAAAGGTGACGGTGCTGAAATGGCCCTGATCGAATTCGTCGATTTCAACAAAGATTATACTGGCAAACCTTCTGCCTCCGATGAGTCCACAGGCAAGAAAAAACGCCGTCGCAGGAGAGGAGGAGGAAAAAGTGCTGGAGCCGCTGCCAGCGCAGCTGCGGTTACTGAAGTAGTGGAAGAAGCTGCTGAAGAGGCAGAAGAAGCGACTCAGGAGGAAGAGTAAAGTTTTTCTAAATACTGTATAAAACAGGCGGTACTTGGTTTCAGGTACCGCCTGTTTTTATTTATGATTTTTTCAGAATCACTTAGATAACACTATGGCCTGGCAGCCATGGCATTTGACCGGTTTTTGTTGGCATCTAAATAATCGTACCATGAATTTTTTGGTAACACCAGAAATACCCCTTTAGGTCGGGCGGGTACATAGTCCAGCTTAAAGGATGGATTCATTTTCCGCAAAACGTCCAATTCGACTCCAATGACGGTTGCAATCCGTTTCAAGGAAACTTTATTATATACGCGCGCTGCCATTGGCTGAAGGTGGTAAAATTCAGGAGTAGTTGCATGAATACCGTGAAGCGTATGATAGGTTCCTGTATAACAAGCTGCCACATAGCGACTTACATATTTCTGTGTCTCACGAGGCAAACCGTTCTTGATCTTGGAATATTCTTTACTTCCATAAGCCCGAATGGCCCGGTTCAGTCGGCTTGGCCCACAGTTATATGCAGCCAGTGCCAACTCCCAGGTGCCAAACCGTTTGTATAATTTCTTCAGGTACTTTATGGCTGCCTCGGTTGATTTGTATGGATCTTTTCGCTCATCTAGGTATTTATCGATAGAAAGCCCTAAATATTTTCCTGTTGCTGGCATGAACTGCCACAGGCCGGCTGCTCCTGCATAGGAAACTGCATAAGGGACCATCGAGGATTCGATCATTGGCAGATACTTTAATTGCTTGGGCATGTTGTGCATTTCGAGGTAGTGCTCGAAGATGGGAAAATAAGTTTTCCCGGCACCCAGCATGCGTTCAGTATCCTTGTAGCCGTAGGTCAGGAAACGTCGAAGGTAAGCTGCCACATCGCGGTTGTATTCTGCTTTGACGGGGCAGTCCATCATGTTTAGCCGTAGCTTGATGATATCTATTTCGTAACCACCGTTGGGTGGCCGTAAGTGAGTCGGTTCGCCGTTATTTGCGAATAACGAAACACTTGCCATGAAGCAAATCATGGCTATGAGAAATGTACATGGGTTGGTTCTCATAGATGTCTGGATATGTTCAAAATTGTTACAACTGCTGGATTGGAGGGATAGAAAACAGCAGAAAAATGTTTGTTCTAAAAATTAGTTCTCAGTACTGCAAACAGGGGGCAGCAGTTTTTTGCAGCAATTAATGCTGCCATCTTATTCTTGTTAATAAAGCAGGGAAATCGTTTGAAATAGAAATGTAACAGACTTATCTACAGGAAGTTATGAGGTGACGGGGAGGGTGTGAAAATTCAGTCTGGATGATAAAAATTTTAATCTGAGAAGTTTATTATGAAAAAAGTTTGCCAAAAAAATTGAATAGCCCTCAACCAGAAATCTCAATTTTAATCAAATCGTTTGAAAGCATTTATCAGACGGTTGGGCAGGTCTCCTTTCGAAGTTTCAGTATAGTCCTTGTAAGAGCAAGGGATCAGGCGATGACGCTGGAGCTTTCTCTTGGTCCTTACAGGCACCTGTAGCCACCACCGGCCGGTTTTGTTGCTTTTCCAAAAAGTCAGTTGTTGGTCAAAATCTTTTAGGTCCACAATGTACTCTACAAGCTGGTCCATCGAGGCTGGGAAATCTTTCTGGCGGTTGTTAAAACCATCCAAAAAGTACCAGACCATTTGCGCAACGGTTTTGGCTGTCAGTTCATTTTGATCAAGTTGTGATTGGTATCCGTATAGGCCGATGGAGGTCAATTTATCATTCATGCCTGCATACCGGCAGATCTGGCAGGCCTCTTCACTAAAAAATCCGCTGGGGGATGCCTGGTCTGTAGCTGGCGCATCAGATGCTTTTAAGGCACTGAGGTGAAAACTCATCATATCTGCATCCCGAATAAACGGCTCCAAGCCAGAAAGATTTGATTTTGCTTTACCCAGCCTCACATAATCGAAGCTGCATTCTTCCAAAAAACGGTAGACACTATCTGCCACAAAATGGGATTGGCTGCCGATGGTACTGAAATGAAAAAGCCTGTACTCACCTTCCAGGATAGAATTTAGGTAAAATCCATCTAACTCCGATTTCTTAGGATGATAGGCAATCCGCTCCTTGACTTCGATTAAACTGACCGACGGCTGGCAGGCATGGTGCGCCAAAAACTGCGCCTGGGTAAACCGGCCATCATGCCCAATGATGACCGGGCAAATGTCCCCCTCTATCAGCTCTCGGATCAGTTGTGTCATAAAACCGGTTTCTTCCTTTCTCAAATTCCCCAGGTCAGCAATTTGGGTTTTGCTAAATGGAAAGTTCATTTCATAAAGATGTTTCCTCACACAGTTGGCTTCTTCTTCGCCGATACCGATTATAGCTACCTTGGTTTTTTTCAAATTGGGCAACCGGTCGATGAAGCACTGCAGGTTGTGGCCGATTTTACTCTTGTCGGAGCTGTTCTTCAATAATTGGCCGTCTAAAGGTTTTAACCAGTTTTCTAACATTATACGAAAGGATGGGTCAAAAAGAAGGGCAAATGTATAAATAGCTACCATTATTTGGCATTAGTACCCTCTTCATTTGGCATTAGTAAAAAATTGCATGAAATTCGCTGTAATATACACCTCGGAGATTCTTCACTTCGATTTGATGATAAAATCCAGCTACCGGCAAAATGAAAGAGAAAATTATGTATGCTCTAAAGCCTGTAGATCAGATAATTACAACTTCGTAGGTGAATTATTCTCAGAACAGGAAATGGAGAAAGGCTGACCTCAAGGAGGTTTTTAATTCATGAAAACTCGATTACTATGTTGAAAAAATTAACAACGCTCATCACTGCTTTTTCCATCATCTTCATTTTCGTTAACAATGGTTTTGGACAAAATGAATCCTCATTGGAAACACAGCCAGCCCCGTACCTGGGGGCTACGCCTGCCCATATGTGGGAATTCGGGCTCCACACCGGGGTTCCGCTTGTTTTAGGTGACATTGACTTTACTCCGGGCATTGCCGGAGGCTTTCATTTTCGCAGGGCGCTTGATTATGTCTTTTCACTGAGAAGCGAATTTATGGTGGGGCGGATGAACAATAAGGATAACAACGACGGCCGTACCAGAACCACCTGGCGCAGTGGCACCTTTGAAATCATTGCCTCCCTCAACAACCTGGTCTGGAGCAGTTCTAAAAGTAAAAAGACCAATCTTTATGGCCTTGTCGCCATCGGCGTAAATAGCTTCAAAGTAGATGTCATAAGGTCACTTTCGCCCGAAATCTTACCCAAGGAATATTCCTGGCAGTCACACGGAGGGGCCGGTATTGGATTTTCCGTACGACTCAACGAGCGTTTAAATATAAGTGCTGAATCAAAAGCTTTTGTCATGTTTGGCAAGGACGGTGATCGACTCGATGCCGTGGAACGCCAGGAAGGTGATGTCCTGTCTTACACCAGTCTTCGTTTGAATTATAATCTTGGCAAAAAAGGGAAAAAGGCTGAGCCATTGTACTGGGTGAACCCGATGGACCGAATGCTGCAAGATGTGACCGAACTAAAAAACCGACCAGTTTTCGACTTGACGGATACAGACAAAGATGGTGTCATCGATTTATTGGATCAGGACAATACAACGCCCGCCGGTGTGCAAGTGGACACCCGAGGCCTGCCTCTTGATAGCGACGGAGATGGCATCCCAAATCACGAAGATGTCAAACCTTACATTCATTCCGATGACAATGGTGTCGTTTCCGGCCAAGCTATAGCCTCTGATGCAGACATAGACCGCATCATCACCCAACGTCTTTACCAATACGACCAAACCGGTGAAGTCCCTGAACCGTCAACGGAAGGCAAAGGAGGCAGAGCCCCCATCCTGGGAGCTGGCAAAGATTACAACTCAAGGTTGGCGGAGCGGAACCGGGCCGAGCGGGCTGCGATGGCCAATTGGTTTTTACCATTGATCCATTTTGATATTGACAGCTATCGGCTCAGGTACGTGGATTATGGCAACCTGTCAAGTATCGCCAAAATGATGAAAGCCAATCCAGACTTGCGAATTGTGGTGACAGGTTATACGGATAAGACGGCTTCCAAAGAGTATAACAAATATTTATCCTACCAACGTGCGAAAACCACGATTGAGCATTTTGTGAAAATCCACGGCGTTGACCGGAGCCGCTTCGTTTTGCAGTACAGTGGAGAAGAATTTCCGCTGGTACCTTCGACCGGGAGTAATTTGATGAACCGGCGGGTAGAATTCAGGGCCGCAGTGCCCGAAGACCTCGACATGCCGCCCGCTCCTCATGTTTTAAATAACAAATCGAAGAAGAGAGGTTTTTAAATGCAAGAGTCGCAAATGACACAAGAGTCGCCAATCGGTTTTTGGCGTCTTTTGTGTCATTTGCATTTCAATATTGCCCCGTAGCCAACATCACCAGGTTGCAGGCAACTACAGGTTCAATACCGGCGGCCTTTGCCCGGTTGATCAATTCCACGTTTTCTGTACCTGGATTAAAAATGATTCTCTTCGGATTCAGGCCAATAATATAATCGATATAATCTTCTTGCCGCTTTGGGTTCATATAAAGCGTTACGGTATGCACATCTTCCACCTCTGGTCTTCCATTGAGTATCGGAATTCCTTCTACTTCCCCTGTTTTATTGCTCACAGGGACGACTTCGAAGCCCTGCTCTTTTAATCTTCTGACCGCTGCGTAGGAATATCGGACCGGATTGGTGGAAGCACCGAGGACCATTGTTTTTTTCATAAAAAGTACTCTTATTGTTTAATTTCAAATTTCCAATTTAAAAAAAACCGGAAAGCGTTAACAAAACACTTCCCGGCGTCGGTAGTTCATTTTTTTTCTGTATCAGATCATCAGGCGCACTGGTTCTTCCAGAATGCCTTTAAGCGTTTGTAAAAATTTAGCGCCGGTCGCTCCGTCCACCACCCGGTGGTCGCACGAAAGGGTCACTTTCATCATGTTGCCGGGTACGATTTCATCACCTTTCACGATCGGTTTTTTCACAATCGAACTAACAGCCAGGATGCAGGCATCCGGCGGGTTGATGATGGCCGTGAATTCTTCAATGCCAAACATGCCCAAATTGGAAATGGTGAATGTGTTGCCGCTCATTTCATCAGGCTGCAATTTGCGCTCTCTGGCCTTTCCTGCCATGACACGTACTTCCTGATTGATTTGAGAAAGTGATTTCATATTGGCGTGGCGGATAACCGGTACCAGCAGACCTTCGTCGACGGCCACTGCTACTCCAATATTAATGTGCTGATTGAATCGAATTTTATCACCAAGCCAGGAGGAGTTGACGGCCGGATGTTGTTGCAAGGCTACGGCAGATGCTTTCACCACGAGATCATTAAAAGAAATCTTGACCGGGGAAATCTCATTTAATTTTGGTCTCATCTCCACTGCTTTATCCATGTTGATTTCAACGGTCAGATAAAAATGCGGAGCGGAGAATTTACTTTCACCCAAACGGCGTGCAATCACTTTGCGCATCTGACTGACGGGTTTGTCCTCGAACGCTTCTCCGCCACCAAAATTGAAAGCAGGGACCGCCGGTGCGGTAGGTGCTTCCTTGGCGGGTTTGGCAGCGGGAGCAGGAGCTGCAGCTGGTTTAGCTTCGATGAAAGCTTCGATATCCCTTTTTATGATACGGCCGTTTTCGCCTGATCCAGTGACGGCCTTGAGGTCGACCCCTGCTTCTCTGGCGATGCTTTTCGCCAACGGGGAGGCCATGATGCGGGACGTATCGTGGGTAACTGCAGGGATAGCTGTTTCCACTTCGGCAACAGCGGCGGCGGCGGGTGCCGGTGCAGCTTTCGCTGCTTCTTCACTTGCTGCAGGTTCGGAATGACCATTGGAAGAAGCTTTTTCACTTTCCAGCGCGGCCTTCCAGTCTTCTCCTTTATCACCGATCACAGCGATGATCCCTTCGACGGGAACGGCACCTTCTTTGACGGCAATGTGCAGGAGATGTCCTTCCCAGAGGCTCTCAAAATCCATGGTTGCTTTGTCGGTTTCAATTTCCGCCAACAGATCACCAGGTTCGACGGCTTCACCTTCTTTTTTGTGCCATGCGACAATGTTGCCTTCTTCCATAGTGTCGCTCATTCGGGGCATGCGTATTACTTCAGCCATTATTTCTTGAATTATTGAGTTTTGAGTTGTTAAGTTTTAAGTGTTGGATTATTGGGTTAGGAAAGCTCGATTAACAAAGATTCGCAAAAATGCAATATTTTCGCTTTTTCATAAATGGTATTTTACCTCTTTTTGAAATAACTCAAACAAAGATGGGTAGCTTTGGTTCGATCTGGCACTTTTAGAGATATTGTGGCTGATCCGGAGGTTGATAAAAAGTTGATCAGACTTGAAATGAAAATCGCGAATCTGCAATTTTCAACCTAAAATTGAGTTTCGGTCAATCTATATCAGCCGATCCAGCTTTTTCTGCAATTCTGGTTGTTTGAAAATTGTTTCCAGGCCTACTTGCTACCAGCTTACTAAAAAAATGAATTTTTCATCCAAATTAATAGAGAACGCCGTTGAATCATTTGCCAGCCTGCCGGGCATTGGCCGCAAGACCGCCTTGCGACTGACGCTCCACCTGGTGGGCAAAGAACAGAAAGAGACCGAAGAGTTTGTACAAGGCATCCTGAACATGCGGCAAAATATCAAACACTGCAGTATTTGCCACAACCTTTCCGACGAAGCCATCTGCAACGTCTGCTCTGACAAACGTCGCGACCGGAGCCTCGTCTGTGTGGTGGAGAGCATCCGGGACGTGATGGCCATAGAGGATACTTCCCAATACCGAGGGCTTTACCATGTGCTCGGCGGCCTCATCAATCCACTCGAAGGGATTGGTCCGGGCGAGCTGGAAATAGACTCGTTGCTGCAAAGGGTAGGGGAGCAGGAAATCAAAGAAATCATCCTCGCTATTTCCCCGACCATCGAGGGGGATACGACGATGTTTTATATCACCAAAAAATTGAAGGACTACGATGTGAAGGTGAGTTCCATTGCCCGCGGTGTTTCCTTTGGAGGGGAACTGGAATATGCGGATGAAGTTACACTTGGACGGAGTATCGTGGCGCGGGTGCCTTATCGGTTGAACAATGATTGATTTTTATTTTGGGTAAAAAGAATCGAATAATAATTGACTTATTTAGTTTCCTTGCCGCTGGTGAGTTCGTTGGAATTAAAATTGGTTTTTTAAAAAAGAAGATTCTTGAGCTTTTCCCTGAACCTGATTGTTGGCAAAACAAAAAAAAGTGGGTCTCGCCGATTTTATGGCAATTTTGTTTTGATGCCTGATGGTGAGCAATGTTCGGAAATGATTTTAATAAATATATTTTAGAGATGGACGGAGGAAAAAATATTGATTTATGTAGTGTCTTTTTTAATGCAGAACCAAATTGTTCAATCGTGCAGCTTATAGAATTTTTAATAATTAAAAAAAATAATTTTATCAAAAATAAAAATCTTATTAGTCAGAAAAATTTAAATATTATTAAAAGTGGAATTAAAGTAACGTTTGATCAATTTAAAGAAGGCGAACGGCCAAGTCTGAAGGGAAACGGCTACTACGCATGTGCAAATCAAAAATCTTCGAAAAAAATAGACGCTGCTAAATGACTCTCTCCATCATCATCGTCAATTACAACGTTCAGTATTTTCTCGAACAATGTCTATTGTCAGTCGAAAAAGCGATTGCGGCTATGTCCCTCTTTGAGGAGGGTAAGAGGGGTGAAAAAACAGCAGAGGTTTTTGTTGTCGACAATAATTCTGTCGATAATTCAGTGGCGATGGTACGGGAAAAATTTCCGGAAATAAAATTAATTGCCAATAAAAAAAATACTGGTTTTGCAGTGGCAAATAACCAGGCCATCAAGCAAGCCAAGGGAAAATATATTTTATTGTTAAACCCCGATACAGTAGTGCGGGAAGATACTTTTAAAAAATGTGTCGATTTTATGGAAACGCATGCAGATGCTGGCGGGTTGGGCGTAAAGATGATTGATGGCTCTGGAAATTTTTTACCTGAAAGCAAAAGGGGGTTCCCTTCCCCGTTTGTCGCATTTGCCAAGACATTTGGCCTTTCCAAAATATTTCCCAAATCAAAATTGTTTAACCGTTATCATTTAGGTTTTTTAAACAATGATGAAACGCATAAAGTGGATGTGTTAGCAGGCGCATTTATGCTAATGCGCAAAAGTGTTTTGGATGAAATCGGTTTATTGGACGAAGCTTTTTTTATGTATGGAGAAGACATTGATTTATCTTACAGGATTGTAAAAGCGGGGTATCAAAATTATTATTTTGCCGACACCACCATCATTCATTATAAAGGGGAGAGTACTAAAAAAGGCAGCTTGAATTATGTCCGTACTTTTTATAATGCGATGATCATTTTCGCGAAAAAACATTTTCAAGGAAATAAGGCAAAATTTTTTATTGCCAGTATTTATGCTGCCATTTATTTTCGGGCGGGCCTAACGGTGGTGAGTAATTTTTTTAGGAAGGCAGCGCTGCCTTTACTGGATGCACTATTGTTATTTGGCGGACTGGTATTTATTAAATATTTCTGGGCCCGTTATTATTACGATGATCCGGGATACTATGATCCAACTTTTGTATTTTTTAATATTCCTTTTTACACGGCGCTATGGCTGGGCTCCGTATTTTTTACGGGCGGTTACGATGAGCGGTATAATCTCAGGAGGCT
The DNA here is from genome assembly GCA_039819485.1 of Bacteroidota bacterium. Classification (GTDB taxonomy): domain Bacteria; phylum Bacteroidota; class Bacteroidia; order Chitinophagales; family Saprospiraceae; genus UBA6168. The sequence goes on from JBCBRY010000033.1 coordinate 44,516, forward strand.
CGTCCGGGGATTGGTGATCGGTACCATTTTGATATCGGCAGTTTATGGGTATTTACCGTTGCATTTAAGACCATCGAGGGCCATAGTTTTATTGGGGGCGGTGTGGGCCGTGGCCAGCCTGGTTGGGTTGCGGATGATGATACATTTTTTAAGAGAAGGCAATTTTAATGTGGGCCTGGCACGCCCGGAGAATATGGTCATCGTGGGGTCGGCAGGAGAAAGCCAGCGGGTACAGCAATTATTGCTGCAAGCGCAGGTGCGGAAAAATTTTATTGGAAATGTGTCCCCACAAAAAACAGATGATACCACGAATTTCCTGGCAGATATTTCACGGTTAGATGAGGTCGCTCAAATTTATAAAGTAGAGGAGGTGATTTTTTGTTCCCACGATGTCAGTGCGGAACAGATCATGCACTGGATGACGCAGTTGGGATCGAAGGTTGATTTTAAAATTGTACCGAAAGAAAGCATCAGTATCATTGGCAGTAGCTCCAAGGATTCGGCGGGCGAGTTGTATACTATCGATATCCGCTATAAAATAGCCACGGCCATGGCCCGGCGCAACAAACGGGTATTTGACGTGCTACTTTCGGTAGGTCTCCTGTTGATTTGTTGGTTGGTATTACCGTTTATGAAACGGCCACTGGGTTTTTTGAGCAACATTTTCAAAACGTTAACTGGCAAAAAAACATGGGTTGGTTACGCTACAAGCACCCGGCAGTTTGGAGGGAAAACAGATGGAAAGGCCCTGGAAAAGACCATGTTATTGCCCAGTCTGCGAAAGGGCGTGCTATCTCCATTGAATGCATTTAGCCAGCGTCAACTGGACGGGCCAACGATTCACCGTCTTAATTTTTTGTATGCGAAGGACTATAATGTGTGGAGAGACCTGGAAATTATCTGGAAGGGGTTTAGGCGTTTGGGCAGTTGAGTTAAAACGAAACAAAGTTAGCAATGGCCTGGTTTAAACCATTGATTGTCAATTGCTAACCCTTGCTTCGTACAGCTGGCGGTCAGTTAAAAATGCCAATGCTGTTGCCCAGCTCGGCGAGCTGGTCCAGGTTCATGATCAGGATGGCTGTAAGCGCAAGCGAGAACAAAATACCAAAAGCATTCTCCATAAGCACCTGCCGATCATAATTGGATGCAGATTTTCTTTTCATTTGAATTTTGATTTTGAGGCACTCAACTAACTGGGTCAAATAGTTGAGGTTTTTTGTTGTATGCGGGTCAGACATACCTAAAGGGTTAACAAATTACAATCTTGTGTTTTAATTTAATGGAATAGGAAAATAAGTAGCAGGAATCAGTTTGGGTTGGAAATAAAGCAGTGCAGCTGATTTGTTTTCATTTGATTTTAGATGTTACAGGGTCAAAAAATAGTTTTTTGTTTATCAAATACAAATGCAAGACGAGATAATCTCGCAAATTTCATACATAAGGACAAAGCTTAATTCAAAAAGGTTCCTTTAATGCTTCAAATACAATTGGTAAAATAAAAAAAATTGCAGTAATTCGCATCTCTCACCCGAACGGAATCAGCAAACAGCAGGGTGTAGCAAAAAATAATATCGCCTATCTCATTAAAACAGATTAATATTTTGAATTGATTGTTGTCGATCATTGGAAATGATTCCGTATGTTGCCCCCGATTTATAGTTCCCAATTCCATCTTGAAAAGTTTTCTGCTAATTGTGTGCAATCCATTTGGATAAAATCTTTTTTTTTAAATTATTAAATATCATCTTAAACTCAATAATCATGAAGTTTCACATTTACTCTCGAATATGCCTGATAATGTTTGTGTTATTTGGTATGTCAAGCGTGGTTATGTCCCAAAAAACTATTACCGGAAAGGTGTCAGATGATGGGGGACTACCCTTGATTGGTGCCAATGTTCTTATCAAAGGTACTACGACCGGTACGGTCACTGATTTAGACGGCAGCTTTTCTATCAATGCTGATATGGATTTCCCGATCACACTCGAAGTTTCTTATACCGGTTTTTCAGACAAGGAAGTGACTGTTACAGATGGATCAGCCTTGAACATCGTTCTTGTGGAAGGTATACTGGTCGATCAGGTAGTTGTATCGGCTTCAAGAAAACGGGAAAAAGTGCAGGAGGCTCCAGCTTCTATTTCCGTTATTACAACCCGAAAACTGGCGACCAGCCCACAAGCGACTGATCCGACCAGGAACCTGATCAATACTCCCGGAGTACAAATTCAACAACAATCTGCCAACCGTATCAATATCTCTATGCGGGGAGGTGCCGGACTGTTTGGAACCAGCGTATTGCCGATCATGGATTACCGGAACCTGGTAGGACCTGGGGTCGGGACTTTCCAGTCCGATCAATCAGGTATCAGTACAATTGACCTCGCCAGAATTGAAGTCGTAAGAGGACCAGGGTCTGCACTTTATGGCCCGGGTGTTACTCAGGGTGTGGTACACTTTATCACAAAAAACCCTATTGATTTTCCTGGCACTGCAGTAGAGGTAGTGGGAGGTGAACTGAATACTTTCGGAGCAACTGCCCGCCATGCCACCAAGGTCAGCGATAAATTCGGTTTTAAAATAAATGCTCATTACCGTCGTGGTAATGAATTTACCCTTGATCCAAACGACCCTGCTGATTCATTGCATATATCTTCTTTTACCACTACTGGGATCTCTCAGCCTGCCGTATCGGGTGGGGTGGTAGATATCACACAAGAGCCCAGAGAACTTATTTCCCAGGAAGATTTGGATGAAGATGGAGACGGCAACCCAATGGCGGACGACTGGTACAATTTTTCCGCTAACGCAACCCTCGAATTCAGGCCACAAGACGACCTGAGTATATTTGTGTCAGGTGGTTACAACGAAGCTTCTTCCGTTTTTTACAATGAACAAGGAGAAGGTTTGGCACAGGCAACAGAGTGGTGGGGACAAGCAAGGGTTCAGAAAGGTGGCTTTTTTGCTCAGGTATTTGGTGTGACCAATGATGGAGGAGACGAAGATAATCCTACCTTCCTCTACCAGACCGGCCTCCGTTCGCCGGTAGCACGTAATCAATTTGAAGGACAGGCTCAATACAATTTTGGGACGCCCAGCTTCCTGAATGCCGACTGGACGGCCGGTGTTGATTACCGTTTCGTCAACCAGGACACAGAAAACCTGGTGTACGGCAGAAATGAAGATGATGATGACTTTTCAGTTGTAGGTGGTTATGTGCAGGGTAAGTTTGAACTGACCAGCAAGCTGGATTTGGTATTGGCCGGACGCTATGACCGATTCAACTTTATCGACGACGGAGCATTTGCTCCAAGGGCAGCCCTGGTTTACAAGGTTGATCCTAAGCATACGTTCCGGGCTTCGTTCAACCGGGCCAACTCAACCGTTTCCAACTTGCAGTTGAACATTGACTTCCCACTCGCAGTACTTGCTCCGGACTTTGATATCTGGCTGTATGGAAATAAAACGACGCAGACGTTCAATGATCCACAGACCACTTGGTTGATTTCACAACAAATCACCGGTTTCGATCAAATGCCATTGGCGGTACCTTACGGTGCAGTTGGCGGTGATGTGGCTGCTGGTATCTCTGCTGCCTTGTTGGCCGATCCAGCCACGGCTCCATTAGAACCACTTGTAAGTGGTATTTTGGCAGGTGTTGACCCTAACCAACTTGGATTGTTTTCGGGTGAACTTGGGCCTGGGTTCAACATTTTTGATGGTACTCCTTTAGGGCTGGTAGATGCCCCTATTTCAGAAATTGCCACAGATGATGTCTGGGAAATTGGCTACAAGGGATTGTTCAATGATAAGTTGGGTGTAACCTTTGACCTTTACCGGGTGACCCAGAAAAACAACTCACAGTTTACGGCTATTTCTCCCGCGTACCGTTTGCAGGATTTGGATTTGATTGGTGGTGAATTAGGGAATGCTGTCGCCGCTCAGGTCGAAGCTCCTTTTATCGGTGGTCTGGTTGCAAATGGTTTCCCTCAGGAAGTTGCTGAACAACAATGGGCAGCGTTTGCTCCACTGCTGATCGGTGCCTATGCCGCTGGTGGTCAAGGATTTGCCGACGCAATTGATCCGTTACCGTTCCACGCTACCACACCAACCGACCAGGTGCCTGACAATGGCATTTCTCACCTTTCGGCTGGTTACCGTACTTTTGACGAGCGTAGCTTCTGGGGAATTGATTTGGGGCTGGAGTATTATTTCTCCAATGACTTTTCTGCGTTCTTCAACTACTCCTGGGTGAGTGATACTGAATTTACCCAGAATGTAGTGGGCATCGAAGGAGTCTCACTGCCATCTTACTTGAACATTCCGAAAAATAAATTCCGTCTCGGTGTAAACTATACACCTGAAAAAGGTATCCGTGGAAATATCTCTTTCCAGCATGATGAGTCTTATTTCTCTGCCTCTGGTGATTTTGCCGGTAACACAGAAGAAAGAAACCTCGTGGATGCAGCAGTTGGTTATTCATTTGGCAACGGACTGTCGATCGACGTATCGGCTCAGAACGTGCTTGATAACGAATACCGTTATCTGCCAAACATGCCAAAAATTGGCAGAAGAACCCTTGGAAGATTGACTTATACCTTTGGTGCAAAATAATGCACTGTGATAATACTTCTTTGATTTTTTATATGACCTGAGAGGCCTTCCCAATGGGAGGGCCTCTCCCATATTTGGGGTAACCTGAAATCCGTTATATTTGTCTTGTTAAAATTCCGAAATTAAGTGCTTGGACATAAATAAGGAGCGCTAAAAATGACACTTTTATTTTGACAAATGTTTGATTTCATGGCCTCCAAGCTCTTTTTCAGGCAAAGGAAAAGTGTCATTTTTTTTGACCATCAGCTTACTTTTAACCTGCTTTTTTTATTTGACAATGCCCAATCCATACGACGATATTTTCGGTGAAAAAAACAACTCCAATGACCCAGTGGAACCAACCGGGCAAGAATTTCATATGCCGGAGGATGACTACCCGGAAAATGAAAAAGAACCACTCGATGAAATTCTTGATTTAATTAGTGTTTTTCAAAATAAAGCTGAAAGCTTTTCTGAATTGTTGACGCATACACGGGCAGTGGATCATAAAGTTGAAAATAAATTATTGGGGACTTTTATTGTTTTGGACGATCCCCACGACCAGGGAAATTTATATGGTGAGCGAGCTTATTACGGGAAATTGGAAAAAAATTTTCACCAGATCATTAACCCCATGAAAGAGCTGGCCGAAATACATATCAAGACCTGCAAACAATTTAACCTGCATATTGATGAAAATTATTATTCCTTTGATAAAGAAGATGCTCAGGTAAAGTCGGAAATAAATGATGCAGTGGATGGAATTAATTTACAACGGAAAATATTGGGCGATGCAGCAGAGGATTTATCAATTCTGACCGAAGCAATGGAGCAAACCGAAAAACGATTTAAAAGATATATTGACGCTGGTGGGAAAAATAATATTTCTGCATCTGAAGTGGCGATCATGACGCGCAAGCGGCAGGCCCTGACCAGTGGTATCAAACATCAATTTGACTATACTTTATTTAAAATTAATTTATTGGACAAAGCGGCCATCTCACTTGGTTTTCTCATGAAAGAAACTTCGACCCAATATTTTCAGAAACTTTCAAAGGCGTTCGATTTAAAATAAAAATACTTTCCTGAATTTTTCCATTGCGTTAAAAGTGGTGACATTAACTTTTGTTGATTTTTTAGATGTAATTATAAATCAGTGCTTGGACAAAAATAAGGGGCACTAAAAATGATACTTTTATTTGGACAAATGTTTGATTTCCAAGTCTCAAAACTCTTTTTCAGGTAAAGGAAAAGTGTCATTTTTTTTGACCACCTGTTACCTCTTTAATTTATAACCTTAAAGGTTGAATAAAAATTATTATTGACCATCCACTTGTTTTTATAATGTTAAAATGTTCCTGTTAAAGCAGCAGAAAAAACACTTGCACGATTTATTAAAAAGATCGCTCGGTTATGAAAAATATGTTTTTAATTATCGCGCTGCTGATTTTTCCTGTTTTATTAAAAAGCCAAACCGGCCGCGAATTTCAGCGGTCGTTCCTGAACATAAAATGGACACCTACCGCGTTATTTAATCCAAGTACACCCGTGCTGCTCACCGGTGTGGAAGTATGGCTTTCAGAAAAAATAAATGTACAGGTCGAATATGGCCACAAAGCCACCTTTTTAATCAAAAATCATTTTAATCAAAACAAAGAAAATTGGTATTACCAGAAATTTAAATTTGGTTTTCGGTACCATTATTTCCCCGGTCTGATCCGAAACAGTTGGTGGTTGTTGGGCCGCCGGAGTATTTTACCGGCTGACCGACGAAGTTTTATAGGTTTGGATTTTATTCACTTCCCACAATCTTACAGGAGTTATGATGACCGGGTATGGCTCGAGGACGGGCGGTCTTTCCAGTATCCATTGGCGGATGTCCGAAAAGACGCAGCTGTCCTTACCCTTGTTTTTGGCAGCCAAATGCGATTGGGAAAACAATTTTTTTGGGAAGTGTACACCGGGTTCGGAATGAAGTTCCTAAACATGCGCCATGATTTTGACCAGGCCCGATCCATCCTCATGGGGCCAGGTTCCGGACTTTCGTTGAGCGGTTTGTCTTTCGAAAAACATGAAGGTAAAAACATTGTCCCCTTTATTGACCTGGGAATAAAAGTCGGTTTTGAGGTGTTGCACAAGTAATGGCTTCTTGCAACGCTAAATCAGGCGGCAAGTACAATTTATTGGCGTACTGCTTTCGGTTTGCGCCAGCATCGAACCTGCGAAAATCGAACGAGTGATCCGTCCAAAGAGAAAAACCCCTAATTATCCAACTTACCCGTTAATTATTGGTAAATGAAGGTCGGCTATGATTAAGTTTGCCGTTAACTGAAAGCCTGTTCAACGGCCAACGACTGAAATGAAATTTTACCGCCATTTATTCCTGTTTTCAATTTTGGTATTTGCCATGCCGGCATTTGCCCAGCTGGGCGGTGGTGGATTGGGAGGTTTAGGGAACATCGGGCAAGGGGGCAGTCGGGGTGGAGGCGGCCTGGGACAATTGACGCTGGACACCTCCGATATCTTTTATTTTTATGCGGACAATCCCAACCAGATCTTTCCTTTTGAAGACAGCCTGTTGAGTAATTTTCAGCAGTATGATCCCATTCGCCTGCAACCCTATGACTACGCCAGCCTGGGCAATTTGGGGTCAGCTCACTATCCGTTGTTTTACCAACCTGATTTTCGCCAGGGTTTCGATGTCGGCCTGCACCAGTTCGATCTGTACCAGATGAAAACGTCGGACGTGCGTTTTTATAAAATCGAACAGGCCTACACACAGGCGGGCTACTCCCAGGGGCAGACTCAGGCCGATGCTTACACCAATGTCCGCTTTAGTCGCAATTTTGCCAATGGCCTCAATTTTTCCATCGAATACCGGCGGATCGACAACCAGGGGGCATATGACAACCAACGGGCCGACAATACAGATGTAGCGGTCGGTTTTTGGTACCATAACAAATATGATACGTACGATGGGTTTTTCACTTTCGTCAACAATGCGATTGAGCAAGAGGACAACGGGGGGATCACCAACGGCGCCGACACGGTATACGATGACGCTTTCCGCCTGGATGTCAACCTGCTTAACTCCGGCTCCCGCTATGCCAACCGGGAATACGCTTACACACAATATTTTTATTTGAATAAAATTTTCAATACGGAAAATGTGAAGCGCCGGGCCGATCAACGGAAGGCCAAAAAAGAAAGAAAGGAAAAGCGAAAAGAAGAAAAACGGCTGGCCAAATTGATGGCCAAAGATTCGACCTTGAGGGACTCTTTATCAAAAGACTCGACCGTGCAGCTTCCTGACTCCCTCCTACAGGCGGATTCGCTAAAACTGGAACCTCCGGCAGATTCTCTTTCGCAAGCGCCCGGAGAACGACCGAAAACGGGTGGTAAAAACAATGGTCCGCCAGGGCGTGACCCAACTGCACTCAACAAAAACAAACCGGGAGGAGGACCACCTCCTTACAGCAGGCCACCTTCAAGCCCCCCTCCAATCGGTTCTCAGGGAGGGCGTTCATCCCCGGCCCTGGAAGTGCAGGAAGGACGGTTTTTTACCCTTTACCACCAGATTGCCTGGCGGACGGACAGTTACAAGTTTTCGGCATTGGCGTCCGATTCCAGCTATTTCGACCAGTTTTGGGTGGACGACCGCGGGTTGCGCCATTTTCTGGAAACCAAAAAATTGCAGAACACCATTAAGCTGCAAACTTTTAAGCTCCGCAAATCTGAACCCGATTCTACTGGCCGGGCATTGCCGGCTGAAAGCGACCTGTTGGAGGTTGGGCTGGTGCATTCGCTGCATCTGATCGACCAGGAGCCGCTGGCGAGAGACCGGCTGAACAATTTGTTCCTGACTGGGAAATTCAATTTTTCACCGAACGACCGCATCCGCATCAATTCATACGCACATTTGGGGATTGGTGCCAATGCTGGTGATTTCAGACTCAGCGGTGAACTATTTTTGAGCCTGAAAAAAATCGGCATCCTGAAGATTGAGGCAGTAAATCAATTGTCCACCCCGTCATTGGTGCCGCGGCAGTTTTATATTTCGGAGCAGCAGTTTTGGCAAAATGATTTTGGTAAAACCTTGCAGACGAGCCTCAAAGCGACCTATTCGCTTCCGAAAATTGACGTTGCGCTTGTCGGTGAATCCCATCTGGTGAACAACCTCGTCTATTTTGATACGGAAGGATTGGCGCAGCAGGATGGCGGTGCGATCAGTGTTTTGCAACTGTCCGTTCTGAAAAATTTCCATGCCGGACCTTTTCACCTGGAAAATTGGCTGGGGATTCAGCAAAGTACCTCCAGCCGTCTGCGTTTGCCGACTTATTATTCCCGGCACAGCTTGTACTGGGAAGGCCGGATCTTCAAAAAAGTGATGCTCACCAGATTGGGCTTTGATGCCCGTCTGTTTTCGGGCTTTACACCTTACAACTACCAACCGCTCACCGGCCAGTTCTTTTTACAGAATGAACAAGACCTCACTTTTACACCACTTATCGACGGCTTCCTCAATTTCAAAGTGAAGACCTTCCGGTTTTTTATCAAGGTCGAAAACGTCCTGCCACTGCTGACCGAGCGCTATTATTACCAGGCAGCGAGTTATCCATTGCCTTTTCATTTTAATGACGGTGGGCTGCGCATCGGGATTAATTGGCGACTGGTGGATTGAAAATTTCCCTTTGCAATACTCGGTCAGGCATTTTGAACTTATGGCCAGATAAGCTCCGCTGCCAAACCTACCTGCGGGCAATGGTTTCTGTACTAAGTTAGCAGGTAAATGTACTGATTTGCCAACATCAGGGCTGGGTATAAGTTTGCGAATCACAGATAAAATGAAAGGCAAAGAAAGTTTCCGGATAGATTACCGTTTGGAACGACAGCCACAACCACAATGCGTTTCGCATTCGTGTAACGTGTCGAAAGGAACAGTACCTCCACATCCTCCCCAGATGAATTGTTTGCACTTTCCTTCATTTTGGTCATAAAAATATTTAGGAAAGTAGGCAAGGCAAAGGCCCGGGTTTGGAGCTAAGGAACATCTGTTGATGGCAAAATCAGTTGCTGTTTTCTGAGAAGGGTAAATAGCTGCGGGAGTTGCTGTTTGATTTGGTTGTGACTGCTTGCCCAGTGTCTGAAAAGGTAAATACTTCATATCGGAAAGTTGTTTTACAGAAGCTGTTTTAAACAATTTCATTAAGAAAAAGACGCTGTAAATACAGGTTTGATGGCCAATAAAACCGCTATTGAAATTAAAGTTAATGGCTGAAAAAGGAGGTGTGTCGGGTTATTTTCAAACAGCGTTATTGAATAATGCAGCACACCTCCAGAAGAAAATTAGTTCACTGGCCTGAAAACAGAGCTGGCGACCAGCGATGATGATCTTCTAAAAAGTTAAGAAATGGGAGGGTTGATCGGGACATCCTGGCTACATCCTCCCTGTACACAGCCACCCCATTTGTTGTAAAGCTCACAACCAAAATCACCCCCTCCCCCTATACAATCTGCAATCAACTGGTTGCAAAAATCATAACCAAGGCACCTTGTCCCTTCCGCATTGTCCGGAAAAGCCACAATGTCGTCGGTCACGGAAACACACGGGATCAAGGAAGAACGGGTCGGAATGTACTCCCAGTAGCAGTTATCGACTAAGCGGCTGGCATAGCTGTTAGCAGGGCCTGGTTCGCTGGGTGGGCATACACGCACCCGACGGTAGCAGGTTCGAAGCTTTTGACCATCATTGCATGCTCCCGTAAAACAAAATTCTTGATAGGCCTGAAAGGAATTGAGTCGTTTTTTGGGGGAGGGAAATAACCTGATATTGTTCAAATTTCGAGGTTGTCTTATTCTGTTGCCCGGGCTAAGAATTGGAATATTCATCTTTAAATTTTTTGTCTCGTTCTGAATAAGAGTTCACTTAATTCAAAACCGCTATTTTGATTTATTAAATGACTTTTAAAATAATTATCTCACACTCCAGCTCCGCACTGCACCGATCATGACCGGGCTTACATCACTGACATCAATTGTGAACCGGAATACTCTTCTTGCCCGGGTCATCTGATTCTCGGGGTCGAAGAAGGTCAGTAAAACATCCCAGCAATCGGCCCCCATCCGGCAGACTGCACTTTTTTCAACCTCAATGGTGTCCAGTTGCATATTGTCTTGAAGTGTTTCGGTAAATATGTTGGCGACATTCAGTGCATTCGTAGCTGCATAATTGATGGCTCGTTCCTGGGGAGCGACTCCGAGGTTTTGCAATTCATGATAGATTCGCTGCAGGAAATTCTCAATGGCAGAACTTTTTTGCTCGTAGGCGCTCCTGTCTGTCCCTTTGGCCGGAGGCTGCCCTACAATGGAATTCGTCAGTGCCTCAATATTCCAGTTGTACATGCCCCTGAGTTCTTGATGGATAATGGGAACGGTTTGACCACTCATCAATTTGGTTTGACCGACGATTACTCCCGGAACAGAAATTCGGTCTGCCTTCAGGTTGATCTGATCATGGAGGAATTGCTGCAACCTTTTGAAGCCTTCCGCGGCAAATGAGCCGGCGGGCCGAATAGCATAAATGGGGGTGGAATTGAGAGTGAGCGTCCAGGTTATGGAAGCTGCCTCCCAAGGATGCTTTTCGAGGTAGGCCAATAATTGAAGCGGGTTGTCCGGATGTTTGTCGCCCATTTGCTGAGACAGACTTTCACGACGGGATGAAGAGCCCAAATCGTAACCCAGTGATCCTAACGCATAAACTTTTTGGTGTGACTGAACAGCGGGTTTGTTTTTACAATTACAAGATTTATCTCCACCACAGGAAGGTAGAATACCATTGGAAGGCTCATTTTTTACCAATGAATTATTCTGGACCATCTCATGCATGGGAGGTAGCTCTGGATTGATACCTGATGGCTCCACTTTTTCAACTGTCTGGTCGTCAACCCGGGAAGGTACAGGCCCGGTGATTTCGACATTGCTGTGGTTTTGCTGGAGTTTTTCCATGTTGCATAAATTTTTAGAATGAATAATTGAATAAGTTTTTTTGATATTGATCCGACCTTTCAGCAAGCGCTGGCAAAATGTGTTTTGCCAATCGTTGCAGCCATCGGCACCCTCAAGTAATGCCGCTTTCACTGCCGCAGGGTCGGGCAGGCAGCAGTGCTGCTTTTGGATACTCAATAACAGCGCAGCGATACCACTGACGATCGCCGTGGCGAAACTGGTGCCCGAACGCACCGTCAGCTGGTTTTGGTCGATGGCCCCAGGTATGTTTTCGGCTGGTGCCAGTAGGCCATGCTGCCGGTATGCTTTCCCCCAATTGCTGAACGGTAAAGGGGCGCCCCTGGCATCCATCCCACCAACTGTTAGCACTGAGGGCAGGGCACCTGGAATGTGAAGGCATTCGCATCCATCATTCCCTGCCGCAGTGACCACCAATACCTTTTTTTTCGCGCATTGCTCGATTGCTTTTTTTAGCAGCGGATGTGCTTCCCCTGAATTATTCCATTCTCCACCACTGATATTGATGATGTGCGCTCCTTCCAGTGTAGCGGTGGTGATGGCCTTCGCCAGGTCAAGCTGCGAGCATGGTGTTATATTTCCCTGCTTATCGTTAAAGTAGACCGGTAGTAGCAAGCCTTTACAATGTGGTGCGATGCCTTTCAGGCCACTGTCATGCTGTCCGAAAATAATACTGGTTACGTGCGTCCCATGTTGTATGGACGCTCCCTTCGCACTATTGGTACAGCCACTATTGGTTCCCAATCTTGTAAGATTGGCTCTTTTTAATGCCGGGTGTTGCGTGTCCACCTGCCCATCGATGATCGCTATGGAAATAGTAGGTTCACCCTTTGTTTCCTTCCAGAGCCAGTTCAGTGCTGGTACGATTTCGTGGATGGTGCGGTATGCGGCTTTCATGGAGTTTGGTTTTGGGTCTTTGGTACAAATATCCGGTTGTTTGGCACAGAGGAATGTTACTTATGTCCCAACTCTTTTAACATATGTTCCATATCCCGCTGGCTGGCCCGCCAGTCCACCGGGGAGACGCCAAACACTTCCTTAAACCGCCTCGAAAAATAACTCTGGTTGCCAAATCCGACTTCCAGCGCCACCTGGTAAATGCCCCATTCAGGATGCTGCCACAACAAATCGGCTGCTCTCCGTAAACGGACCAGACGGATGTAAGCTGTGGCGGACAGCCCGGTCGCTTTGGTCAGTTTGCGGTGGAGGTCCGAACGGCTCATGCCGATCAGGCGGGTAAGCCGTTGGACGTTGAGGGTCTCGTCGGACAGGTTTTGCTGGATGTGGTCATTGATTTTTTTCAAAAAATCAGGAAGATGTGAGCTGTTCACATCTTCCGATTCTGAATTGGTGTTTGAGGTAAAATAAGCAGGGTAGAATAGCTTTGTTGCGTTTGGGTGTAAGTAGTATCTTTTTTTTCGGGGTTTCATAAGGTTAAATATTTGACTGGCGTTGTAATAAGATATCCTTTTCACTTTATACCATTGATCCGGAAAGTGAAGGGCAAATGGCCTGTGATGGGAGCCATTAGCTGTGTTGACGGATGATCTGAGGAAACAAAACTTCTGTCTGAAATAAAGTGGTTGGTTTCGGTTTTAAAAACTGATCCCCATATTTTAGGCGTCTCTGACGTGCTTTCACATCTATTTATGTGTTTTGCAAAATCACACCAGAGACGCCGGGAATGAGGGATTTAAGAAAGGCTCTTAAACCAGTTAGGCATTTGTGACGTACCTCCCTTTTGTCAATTGATTAGCGTGTAAAAAGCAATTAATTCAATTTGTAAAAGTGCTTTCAGACTCATTCACCACAACCAATTCCCGTTAAAGCTGTACACTCCGTAAATAAAACCCTGCATCCTCCTACTGCGCCGCAACTGATGGTTTGAATCAATAAATTCTTGTCTACTAAGCCAGGCAAGTGAAATGATGTTATCCGAAAAGTGTTATCACCAATTGTTACTTCTATTGCCTCAAGGTCCCCTTCCGGGGTTAGTCTTAAGGGGGAAACAGATCCTGCTCCTCCGCTGCATGCATGAAATCTAAGCAATCCGCAATCGTTATGGGTAAACGACAATTTCAGGTTCCGGTGTCCATCTTCAGCAGCATCCAATCGAAACAGGAAGGTCCGTCGATCACCTATCGCTAATCCTGGAATCCACGGGTTATCCGGATCATTGGTATACACTTCTTCCAACGTCCGGCTGCAATTGCATAATTCAAATCCTCTGGTATCATCGGGGGCGTCCAGCATCATGACCACATCATTGATGATCAATTGAACTTCGTGCCCGAGTTGAATAGTGTTGATGCTCGGAGGCCCATCATCATCGCAATAAGCTGCTATCACGATACTGTAACTATTCCCTAAGACCAGACCAGTTAATTGGTATGAAGTGGTTTGTCCATTCAGAATATCTATGGTATCTGTTTGTTGGGTAGTTGAGTCAAAAACCGTTATCTGATAGCCCGCAGCACTGTCCACCGGGGACCAGAAAAGCTCAGCAGTTGTAGAATTGGTTGGGACGACATAAGCGGAGTCAGGTGCTTCGAGTTCACAGGGAGGGGGGATAGGTGGAGGAGGAGGCAAAACAAAAGTCCTTGCTAAAAATATGGCTACGGCAACGACGACAATTACGAAGAGGATGTTCCTTGTTCTCATGGTTAAATGTATTGTTTAGGTGAAATGAAAAAATATTGCAAAGAAGTTGTTTGAAAACTTTTTGTTGGCCCCAAATCCTACCATTTTCGACTCAACGGGAATTTTCAAATAGCTTCAAAAAGTATAAGTCATCGGATGAAAGTACCAATGACTTTTTACATCTTTCCACAAAGATGAATTTAATAAATAATGATGGAGTGTTAGATTTTTTTCAGATTTTACCACCTACTTTTTAATAGATATTTTACATGCACAAATCAAAGTTAGTTCGGTACTTATCAGTGTTCACCCAAAAGGAAATCAAGGATTTATCTCAAATTATCTCGTTAGAGCTTTTTAATAATGGAAAAAGGCCTTTGAAAGTCAAGGCATTGATACAATATCTGCTGCTGTTTTATCCAGGATTTGAGGCAGAAAATGTTACTGAAGAGCAAGTGTTTGAAGCTGTATTTCCTGACGAAACTTTCAAAAGACACAAATTGCGCAAGCTCGCCTCCGAGTCGATAAAAGTAATTCAGCATTTTATCTTGTTTTGCACGCCGAACAATCAACCGGGCATCCATGCAAACATGGCACAGGTCAAATTTTTTCAGGACAGAGGGATGGACCAGGATTTTCTTTCCGCATTTAATCGAACTGAAAAAATGTTGGAAACTCAAACTTTGCGGGAACAGGAAAAATTCTATCATCGGTTTGTCCTGGAGACCGAACGCATCAAATATCTCCTGAAAACAAATGACAATAAGGGCGACGTAAATCTACCTGCTGCTATTCGATACCTTGACCAATTTTACAGTCTTACGAAAATGGAATATTGTTCCTACCTGCTGACCCAGAATATCAGCACCGTGCTTGATTCCAGCCAATCGATGATACTATTGGATGAAGTAATGGAAACTGCTGAAAATCATTTTTTGGATATTCCAGTAATCGCCGCGTACTATCATGCTTTTCCACTGCTTAAACCCGGCCAAGGGAATATGGCTAATTATGAAAATTTAAAAAAAGTGCTGAGCGATAAGGCTGATTTAATCTCAATGGCAGAACTAAAGACCATCCACAATTACATGCGAAATTTCCTGGCCAACCGCTATGTAAACGGCGACCGTGACTGTGTTCCGGAATTCTTCTCCCTCTTTAAAGAACAGATCAAGTTTGGCACCATCTACCAGGACGGGCACCATATCTGGGCCAGTACCCTGCAAAGTGCCGTCACCCTCGCCCTATGGATGAAAGAGCATGAATGGGCCATGAATTTTTTGCAAAAACATAAAAACCGAATCAAAAGCGCGGATGATGTCGAGGGGGTCTACCAATTCAACCTCGCCAATATCTATTTCCATCAAGGGAAATACCAGGAGGCATTCGAAACGCTGGAAAAATTCCACTTCCGTGAAATGTTCTACAACCTCGCAGCCCGGAGGCTGGAAACCAAATTGTATTATGAAACCCAATTAGAACTGGACGTCTTTGAGTTTCGCCTGAAAGCTTTGAAGAGCTTTGTGTACGAACAAAAAAAGCTGCTCCCGACCGATAAATTTGACTCCAATAACAATTTCTCTAAAGTCATGTTTCAGGTTTTCACCATCTTGAGAGAGGATGAAGAAAGACAATTTTTGAAGCTGAGCCACAAAAAGAGCCGAACCAAACGCATCCATGACTTGATCGAAAAAGTAACTCAACTGAAAACCATTGCCGAGCGTGAATGGCTCCTGGAAAAATTAAGAGAGAAGTTGTTTGAAAATTAAAAACTGAACGTTGCCACAGGTCCGCCAGGTTTCAAAAACCAGAGGGACCTAATCCCAAAAAAACTGAAAATCAGCCATGATTTTTTGCCCGTAATTTGCATCATTTGTTGATGCTGTATGTCTTGTCAATTTCTTGATTTTCAATAAAATCTATTGATACCACAAAGCTGCGCGCAAAATTGTTATGGAGAATGAACAAATGTTCCAATCGCTTGTACATATGTTGCAAAATTGAAGAATTGCGACCTTGGCGATTCGCCACACTTTAAAAAACGTAACCGCACTACTGCTCAGCCCGTCTGACATTTCATCCATCCCAAACAAACTTTTGTAGAAGCATTGTGTGGGTTTACGTTTATTAAATTATAATTGCATTAGATTTCGAAAACGTAAAAAAGCGTTTTTCATCAGCACGCCCTGCCGCTCATATGAAACTTACCAAGTCTGATTTTAAAAATTATTAAAACCGTTTAAACATGAAAAAACTGGTATGTTTCCTCTCCGCCCTTTTTGTTGCTTTTTCCATTAATCATTCTTTGGCCCAAAATGGCCTGCTGGCTGAATATTATGACGGCACTAATTTCAACCGCAAAGTTGCCACCCGGATCGATGATAAAATTGATATGTACTGGAACAACCGTCCACCTGTGCCGGGCATTGACCCGCATGAATGCTCCATCCGCTGGACCGGCCAACTGAAAGCTCCCAAAACGGGGGTCTATACTTTTTCGGCGCGGGTAGATGACGGTATCCGGGTATGGGTCGGAGGCAAAAAAGTCATCGACCGGTGGCACCTCAACGACGTGGGCATTTTCTCTGGTGAAGTGAAAATGGAGGCAGGAAAAATGTACGACCTGAAAATAGAATATTTCAACGCCTTGGTGGAAGGTGAAATAACCTTGTTGTGGGAATTACCGGAAGCAGGCGAGAGCTGGTTCAGCGATTGGTTCAGCGATGATAAAAAAGTCGTGGAGGCCGAATATTTTTACCAGCCCAAAAGTGAAACAGAACAAGAATGGGTCATGAACTGGCCAACACCTCCGACTCCGCAAACTGCAGACAGAACCCCTGCTGAAAAACCCAGACCCCAACCCGTCTCACAACCGGCGGCGCCCAAAAAACCGACACCTCCTCCGGCCAAAAAGCCGCAGCCAGTCAAGAAAGTAACATCCATCGATACCATCCAAAAATATATTCCTGAAAATATCTTTTTCGAAAGGGCCAAAACCGACATCCTTCCAGAGTCGTTTGCCGACCTCGACAAGTTGGCCGAGTTCCTAAATGAACAAACCCACCTCAAAGTACAAATTGATGGCCACACCGACTACGTGGGCGACGCTTACAAAAACGTCATCCTCTCACAAGACCGGGCGGATGCCGTGGCGGCCTATTTGATGAAAAAAGGAATCGAGGAGGAGCGCATCACCGCCAAAGGTTATGGTGGTTCCAAGCCACTGGCGAAAAACGATGGGCGCAAATACCATCCGGAGAACCGGCGCGTGGAGTTTGTGATCCAGTAAAAGGTGAGTTATATTCCTTCTGTTTAGCTGGCAGAAAATATGTTGGATTTCAACAGGTTCGATGACCATTGGAATCAAGGTTTCAGTATCAAAACTATCAATCTTCCTTCAGCATCGTCCGTACTGCCTCTACATCTGACTGATAGGCTTCCGGAATCAGGCCTTTTTTATCCAGTTCCTCTAAAAATAACTGGTAAACGGATGCAAGTGGTTCATCTTCCAGTTCCTCCTCCCGCCACTGTCGGAACAGCGGTTCGGCCTCCGCCCGGCGACCTTGTAAGAGGACGGCCAGCGGCAGGAAAAGGTGGGCTTGCACCTCATCAGGGTTTTCTGCCAATATCCGTCGGGCGAGGGATTCTGCCTCGGCAAATTCTCCCAGCACAATGTGGATCTGGCACAGGTTGGCCTGCATCTCCAACAGTTCAGGTGATGCACTGCGGCCACCCAGCCGGTTGGCATGTTCACCCAGCCGGACGATCTGTTGAGATAGGGATTTGATTTTTACGAAATCCTCGCCCATGTCGTCGAAAAAGTATCCTACGCGTTCGGAGAAAAAGGCCTGGTTTTCATCGACTTCTTTTAAGTCGTCCGTTAAAAAGATTTTATCAAAAGTGTCCTTCCCAAGTTCTTGTTGGGCGAGATAGAGTTGGTAGCGAAGCTCAGGGCTGGTAGTGCCACGGGCAATGGCTGCATCCAATACGGTTTCGGCCTGCGACCATTGCTCCCGGCCATCGAAGCGTTCGGCCAGGTCGGTCAGCGTGCTGGCATCCATTTTTGCAGTGTATTTCACATAATCGGCATCGGTAAAAGGTTTTTCCAACCTTTTTGCATGGTCGTAAAAATCAAAAAACGGTGTGATGGTCGGGGATGCCCAGAATTCTTTTTCCCGGTATTCATAAGCGATCTCATTCTCTCCTGCCGCTGCAAAGTAACTGGCGATTCGACCCAATTCTTTTTCAGAATCAAATTGATCGAGCATGGCCATGTCAAAATGTGCCTCGGCCAGTTTGGAGAGCCGGTGCCATTTCAGGTAGTCTTCTACATCTGCTTTTTCGCCTTTCAATTCGAGGGTAATTCTTTTGTGGAAGTAAAGTGCAGCTGGCCATTGCTTGCTTTTTTCAAAGTGCTGAAGGATGTCGTCCCAATCACTGGAATCCCGGAGTGCTAATTTATCCAGCTCCATTGGTTGGCCGATGTGGTCGGAGAGGTCGTACCATTTTAATAGATAGGGCAATGAGTTATTGCCTTTATAGGCTTGTCGGTATAGGTTTCGGGCACGTTCCCATTCTCCATAGCGTTCATACTGGGCAGCTGCCACTGCCTGGAGATCGGGGGTCGGCATATGCTGCAAATCGTAGTCGGTAAGACTTAACCCGGTTTGGAGAAACCATTCTATCGAAAATTTAGCGGCAAGATGTGTTGCATAAGGCCTTGTCGGATATATCCTGATAATCCCATCTTCCCCGGCCGTAGCAATTCTTATTCCGTCAGTCGAGAAGGCTATCGAGTTGATTGAATTATTAATCTCTTGATGGGCCAGGATTAGTTGTCCGGAGGAGACATCCCAGATTCGCAAATTACCATCTTCATCAGCAGAAGCAATCATTTTTCCGTCAGGTGAGTAAGCCGCTGCGTTGACACCTTTTTCATGCCCGGTAAGTATTTGGGTCTGTTGTCCGGAGACGATATCCCAGATAACGAGATTTTTGGTTTTGTCATCAGATGCGGACACGAGGGTTTTTCCATCAGGGGAGAAGTTGATCGAGTTGATCCATTCGTCATGTCCTTTCTTCAAAGTAAGGATTAATTGTTCTGATGCCACATCCCAAAGTTGAATGGTGTTGTCCTCGGTGCTAGATGCGATCGTTTTTCCGTCAGGAGAAAAGGCTATTGAGAACACTTCCCGCTCTCTCATATAAGCTAAGTTGCGTATTCTTTCCCTGGAATCTATATCCCAAAGTTGGGTGAAACCGCTATCGTCAGTCATCGAGGCAGTTGCTGCGATTGTCTTTCCATCAGGTGAAAAGGCAATTGCATAGACTACATTGTTATCTTTTCCAAGGGCTACAGGTGGTTCTTGTGGTGTGTGAGTATCCCAGAGTCGGATAATGCCATTAGCGCCAGTTGCGGCAAAATTCTTTCCGTCAGGAGAAAAGGCCACCGAGGATATTTTACTTAAATTTTCTTCCATTATTTGGAGTGGCTGTTCCGAGAAAATATTCCACAAATGTACCCCGCTGTTTTTTGCTGCATATACAATGCTGGTACCATCAGGAGAGAAAGCGATTGAAACGATTTCACTTTCGGCTCCCTTGAGGGTCTGTTCCGGTTGCCCGATAAAAACCCCCCAGCTTCGGAGGATATTATCCTGGCCAACAGAAAAGACTGTTTCTTCGGTGGAAGAGAAGGCGGCCAAAAAGACTTCACCATCGTGCCCTTGGAGGGTAAGGTCGAGGTCTCCGGAATAAGCATCCCAAACTCGGATGGTCTGATCAGCACCGGAAGATGCGATACTGATGCCATCTTCAGAGAAGGTAAGTGAAGAGACTTTTCCCTGATGGCCCCGGAGAATCCGGTTCGACGCCCCGGTTGTACGGTCCCAAATGTAGATGTCACCATCCAGGTCTGCCGAAGCCATGATTAAACTATCAGGAGAAAATGTAACTGAATGAACGGGGTTGTCATGATCATCGTAGGTCAAAATGGATTGCCCGGTGCTGGCATCCCAAAGCCGGACAGTCCGGTCTGCCCCTGCAGAGGCAACAGTAGATCCATCCGACGAGAAATCAATATTGTAAACTGGGCCTTCGTGTCCTTCCAAAGAAGGGGATTGCTGCCCTGTCAAAAGGTTCCAGATGCGGACAGGGCCATCGACACAAGCAGCGGCAAGGGTTTTACCATCAGGTGAAAAGGCCGATCCAAATACTTTGTGAATATTCCCTTGTAGCGTCTGAATCTGATGCCCAGTGGTGACGTCCCAAAGCTTGATCGTACCATTTTCATTTGCCGCAGCGATATTTTTCCCATTGGGTGAAAAGCTTATTGCAAAATATAAAGATGCCAAATTCGGGATCACAAGTTTCTGCTCACCGGTTGCAGTATCCCAAATACGGATAGTCAGATCTTTGCTGGTAGTAGCAACGGTTCTTCCATCGGGAGAGAAAGCGACCGATAAAATTTGTCTTTCACTTAACCTGAAAAAGTTTTGATAATATTTGTACACTTTTTTGGCCGTTTCTCGCAGGGCAGTTACAGCCCCTGTATTATCCGCAAAATGTAAGTAATTGTATTCGGCCATTCTCAGGGCCAGGGTTGGGTCTTTTTCTAATGTTTGATAAATAAGGGCGGAGTTGTTACTGGCTCGTGCAGTATTGAGGGCATTATCCCGCTCATCCAAGATCCGTTTAAACACTTCATCGACCCGTGCATTTTTGACAGTCTCTGCACTTGGATCGCAGACCTCGGCGGCATTGTATTTCTTTAAGGCAAATTCGTAATTGCCGGCCAGGGCGAGCTGGTCGGCTTCGGTCATCAGGCGTTTGAATTCGGGGCAGCGGCCCGGGGTAGTGGCAGAGAGGAATTGCTGGTAGGCCTCCTCCGCCAACTTTTCTATTCCTTTTGTATCGGTGCAAGTGTCGCTGGCCAGCAGGTAAAAGGTATAGGCGTTTCCAAAATCTCCGTTGGCCATTGCCTGCTCCGCTTCTTGCATCCGCTGATCGCAGGACTGTGCGTGGAGGTCACTCGATAATGTTATCAGGAATAAAAAAATGAATAGCTGTTTCATTTTTAAAATGGTTGTCAATTTATTTTTTCAGTTCATTCTCACATTTTCCCAGCATTTCATTGGCCTCCTTATCCCGTGGTTGCCTTAACAGGGCATCCACCAGTTTGCCTTTGGCCAGCTCCCACTCCTCTGCCTCTATGTAGATTTTGGCATCGCTTTTAAGTTGAGCGAACTCGGCGGCCTCGCGTTGAGCTTCGGCCCTGAGGAATTTTTGCAGGTTGTTTTCGGCTTCGCGTTTTTGTTGTAGCGCCAATTCCTTTTGTTTTTCAACTTCCTCTTTTTGTTTGACTGCATCTAATCTCAATACTTCCGCTTCTGCTGCTTTATCCTTGGCCAGTTGTTCATTTTGCCTGGCCAGTTTTTCACTTTGTATGGCCCGCTCCTCATTTTCGATGGCTGTATTTTTAGCCTGCTCGGCTTCAAGGTAGAATCCGGCAGCTAAGGCCGCCAGGAGCGATGCGATGGCCATGAATATCCAGGCTAACCGGGTACGGCGCTTGGCCATTTTTTCACTTGCTTCTGCTTTTTTCCTTAGTGCCTCTTGTTCTTCTGCACGTTTCCGTTCGATTTCCGCCTGTTGTTTCAGCTCGGCCATTTCTGCTTCTTTCCGGCGTCGTTCCGCTTCGGCTTTTCGGCGGCGTTCGGCGGCGGTTCGCTCCAATTTGGCTGTCAGCACGGGAGCTACCAGCGTGTCGTGGCTCAACTCGTAGGTATGGCCGCCCAATGGACTGGACTGCCTCCGGACCAGGTGGGTAGCGGTGAGCTTTCGGGTGAGGGCTTCCGTCAGGCCAAACCTCGACATGGCCTGCGATTCGTCGATGCTCAAGCGGCGCTCTTCTTTTTCATAGATCAATCCCTCTTCGACAAAGCGGCGGGCGGGCAGCTGCATTTCTTCGGGCAACCGGGCGATTTGCCGCAGGTAATATTCTTCGAAAAGGACTCTTGGGTCGCCAAGGTGACTGGCCTCGATGGTTGCTATCCGGTCGTTGATCACCCGTTGTTCGGCTGCCTGGCAGAGGATTTGGAGCTGAAAACTCTCCACGTGCTCCGTGTTGTTTTTGGTTAAAAAATCCAAAAGCAGGTTCAGTGCTTCATCAGAATAGTTGAATGTTGGACTGATAAAAACACCTTCTTTCTGACTGGGTTGGAGGATGGCTTCCCTGGCTTGCGGCCGGCGCAGCGGGGCCAGCTCGTAACGGTGTTTTAAAATATCCCGCACATAAGTCGTCAGCCGGTCGAGCAGGCTCAACCGGTCGGATCGGATGGCGATGACGACCTTGATGTCAATTGGATCA
Source organism: Bacteroidota bacterium (assembly GCA_039819485.1). GTDB lineage: Bacteria > Bacteroidota > Bacteroidia > Chitinophagales > Saprospiraceae > UBA6168. The sequence goes on from JBCBRY010000033.1 coordinate 67,137, forward strand.
TACAATTGTTCCTCCTGCTCGTCCGTCAGCATGTCGGGTTGGGCATCGATGGAAAGTCCCGTTACCAGCTCTACCCGCCGGGGTATTCCTGGTGCAAGCATTTCACCAAATGCCCTCGCAAATTGTTGCACGGCACCTTCGGAATAAGTGAACAGCTCTTCAAACTGATCCATGATGAGGAATGGCACCTGATTGGTGTTGTTCGCTAATTGCCAGCGTTTGGCAGCATGCCAGAGCGAACCGTCATCGGGAAATATTTTTTCAAAAAAAGAACCTTTGGGAAGTTCTTTCACTAAAGCTCGCCGGGTGATGGAGAGAGGTGTTTCCGTACTGCCCTCCGTCCAGGCATGAAACCGAACGTCGATGGGGGCCAGACGCTTGTCGGCAATTGCTTTGGGAACGATACCGGCATTTAACAGGGAACTTTTTCCCAAACCGGATTTGGCGTAAAGTACGATAAGCTGTTCCAGTTGGATCAACCGGTAAAGCTCCCGGATGGCTTTGGCCCGTCCGTAAAACAGGTCCTGGTCAGCCGAACTGAACGGCTGAGGGCCGGGATATCGGTGTCGTTTTTCTGTAGCCACGGGTCAGTTGGTAGGTTGGGTGATCAAATGGCCAAAGTTTTCATTGACGGTACCAATGTGTGATAGTAGCTTATAAGTGATGTTTGACTTGGTCCGGGAGTAAACTTCATGGCTGATCCGGTCACCCAACATTTCCTCTTCATTGGATTGCCATTCACTTTTTTTTACTATCAGGTCGGCGAAGACCGGGTGGGCCATTTGGCGATGGGTCGTCAGGAAATCGACCAGCCACCCCAGTACCTTTCCCTGCTCGGCCTTGCTAATGAGCGTGTACAGGTCATCAAAATTGAGCGGCTCCAAATCTGTCTTGGCCACTGGAGCTGATAATTTCCGCAATAGGCCCGGAGCCCGTTCGCCACATTCTTTTACCAGGCGTTGGATAAAAGAGGATACCTCATCATCCACAAAAGTTATATTGAAAAAATCCCGGTAAAATACTTCTGTTTTTTTATGCCGGTAGCCAGCGGCATAGCGGTCGGAATCACAGTTTTCTGCGTGTTTTTGCAGGCAGCGAATAAGCAGTTGGGTGTACCACTTGTCGTAAGGGAGGCCAGCCATGAGCAGGTATTCGGCCTGCTGCATAGCTTCGCGCACTGCAATGTCCAGGTCTTCTCCCGAACCGATGCCGTCCATAAATGCATAGAAATCTTCGTAGGTCAAAATAAGGCCTTCGTCCTGTTCGTCGAGATGGCCCAGAAAGCGGTAAATCACCGTACGATCGTTCGGCAATTCTTTTAATTCTTCGGCCTGCGGACGGTCCTTGCTGTAGTGAACGGAGAGGTTGTTGACGCCATTTTGACGGAAGGTCTCCGCCAGTAAATCATCGGGCATGAGACTGACGATGAGCGGTAATTTCACCTTGGCGAGTTCCTTGAACAGTTCTTCTGTTTCGGGAAAAGGCTGTTTGTAAAAATCCCTAACCTGATCGACGACCTTACGTCGGCTTTTACTGCCAGGCTTGAGGGATAAGAATCCGTCCCGCCGGTAAAAGTTCTCGATGTATTGGTCGCGGCTTTCCCAATTAAACAGGTACTTGCGCAATGCCTTTTGCAAGGGAATGCCATTGGGATCGGAGAAGCCGCCAGGCCCCAAAAACAAGACACACTTGCGTTTTTTGATTGATTTGATAAGGTCGTCCCAGTCTATCATTTGGAAATTAGGTTCTGCAATTGATTTAGGCAAATGTAAGGAACGGGGCGTTAAAAACGGCATTCCATTTCTGGAGAGGTTTGAAAATGACCACTTAAAGGAAGGAAAGGTTGATTTCGAATTGATTTTCAATTAGTAATATGTGAGGTTCGTGCGCGGGACAAACTGATCGATCCTGAATTGTCGCAGTCACTTTAGGCAGTATGCGCTTTTAAGCCCAAATTATGTCTGGAACGATGGGGTTGTCGGGGTAGAACGCTCATTTACGGAATCCGGTGCATACAGGTTGCGCCTGGAGACAGGTTGCGCCTGGAGACAGGTTGTGGTCATGTCGAGTCCCAACCCGTCAATATCGAAGTGAAGGAATGCCTTCCTTCGGTTTATCTGCCAACAGCTTTTAGTCCAAACAATGATGGCGTAAATGATTTATTCACGCCCTATTTTTCACATCCGGATAAGTTGAATGATTTTCATCTGAGCATTTTTGACAGGTGGGGGAAGCTGGTCTATAAAAGCAATTCATTGCTTGAACCCTCCTGGGATGGCACGGTCAAGGGGCGCCCGGTCAGTTTGGGGGTATACGCCTGGCTTTTGACCTATCAATGGCAAATAGGAGAGGAGATTAAGGATTTCACCATCTCCGGACATGTCAATGCCATAAGGTGAGTAAAAATCATGAAGATTGATGGGGGCAGCATTTCTCTCCTTACTCCCATTCCGTATGAAAAATACCCGCTTTATCCAATCGCTCGTAAGTATGGGAACCAAAGTAGTCTCGTTGTGCCTGTGTAAGATTAAGAGGCAAACGGGCTGTTCGGTAGGCGTCGAAATAGGCCAGCGATGCGTTGAAGGCCAAGGTCGGGATTCCGGCATCAATCGCCCTTTTTATCACATTGCGGGTCGACTTTTGGGTCGCTTTTAGTTGTTTGGCAATTTTTTTATCCACCATCAAATTAGGTAAATCTGTTTGGCCGTCGTATGCTTTTCGAATATCCTCCAGGAGCGCCGCCCGAATGATGCAACCTCCTCTCCAGATTCTTGCCGTTGCTTCCAGGTCGAGCCCGTATTTGTTTTCTTTGGAGGCCTCGCTCAACAGCGCCAGCCCTTGCGCATAAGCAGTGATGAATGCAAAATGCAAAGCTTCCCCGACCAGTTTTACAATCGTTGCTTTTGCGACTTTGCTTTTGGTTGCCGGTACCTTTAAGGTTTTGGCAGCATTGATCCGTTCATCTTTTTGGGAAGAAATGCCCCTCATCGTTACGGCTGCGTCGATGGTTGGTACGGGAATGCCAAAATCCATGGCATTTTGGGAGGTCCACTTTCCGGTGCCTTTCTGTTTGGCTTTGTCGAGGATTTTATCAACCAACATTCCGCGGCTCAATTCATCTTTCTGATTAAAAATGGCTGCGGTGATTTCAACGAGGAAAGATTTCAATTTACCCCGGTTGTATTTAGCGTAGGCTTTCTGCAATTCATCATTGTTCAGGCCGCCAATGTTTTTCAGGATATCATAGCTTTCGGCCAGTAATTGCATCATGGCATATTCGATACCGTTGTGCACCATTTTTACATAATTCCCCGCCGAACCTTTTCCCATGTAGGCCACACAGGGCGCTCCATCTACTTTGGCTGAAACGGCCTCTAAAATTTTTCTGACTTTATTGTAAGCTCGTTTGGAGCCGCCCGGCATGATGCTCGGTCCAAACCTCGCTCCTTTGGCCCCGCCAGAAACACCCACTCCTAAAAAGTCAATTTTTTTCTCTTTTAAATAGGCCAGCCGCCGGTCGGTGTCTGCAAAAAATGAATTGCCACCATCAATGATGAGGTCTCCTTCTTCCACGTGTTTTAAAAGTCCATCAATTACTAGGTCGACTACTTTGCCTGCGGGGACGAGCATCATGATTTTTCGGGGCTTTTTCAGCGAAGCGACGAAAGTTTTCATGTCTGTAGTGCTCATGGCATTTTTACCGGAGGTTTCTTCTTTCAGGGCACTGGCTTTTTCTTCGCTGGTATCAAGGCCGATGATGGAATAGCCATTGTCGGCGACATTTAGTAAAAAATTTCTGCCCATTACACCGAGGCCGATCATTCCGAATTCGTATAATTGCTTACTCATGAGTTGATGGATAAATTATTTTATGATTAGATTTTACTTTGCGTTTGTTTTGCAAAGTAAATCATTTAATCAGAAAATGCTTTTTAATGATTGATTATAAGTACAGGACAAAACTCAACATTGATAATTTATGCCTGAAAATCCTCCCCCTAACCCCCTCCAAAGGGGGAAAAAACGGATTTAATTTCCCCCTTTGGAGGGGGTTAGGGG
>JBCBRY010000034.1:0-55056 GCA_039819485.1 Bacteroidota bacterium
GGAAATTCTAACTTTTGTACTGCTCCTATTTTCGTTTTTTCAAATATTTCAAACTCTCCAAAAGGAATTCTTTTTCCACCAGTATTATTAATAAGATAGGTTATATTTTGACTTGGAGCCTCGGGAATAATTTCAAATCGAAACAAAGATAAATAAACCCCTGACAGCGTAATTATGGCAATAGGGATCAGCATGAGCCGTCCAGTCAGCACATGGTAATATTGTATGCTTTTCTCTTTAACGATTTTAGAAAAAAGGTGTTTAATGCCCCCCTGCCGTTTAATAAATAGCATAAGTCCGGTTACCGCAATCAGAAACAACAAAAACGAGGTCACTCCGATCAGTACCCTGCCAGTAGTTTTAAGAAAAAGCGAACGATGTAAATTGTTAACAAATTCAAAGAATTTATTCCGTCCGGGAATATCCGCTATTTTTTTCCCATTTTTAGGATTAATATAAAATTCGCCGTCGGCCTCTTCGTCCATACTTATGACCGAGGCTATAACAAATCCGTTTTCATCTGTGCTTATTTCAATTATTTCATCATATCGATACAAAAGGCTGTCGATCAGTTGGGCAAGCGGAACATGTCCCGAATCTTCGATATGGAAAGGCTGGACTTTTTTCTGAATCGGCTCAAAAGCCAAAATAAGTCCAGTAGCAGTTGCTAAAAAAACAAAAAAAAGGGAGGATACAGCTAGGATAAAATGACTATACCTCCAAACATTTATTAGGATATACTTCACCTTTAATTACTTGGAATTATCCTTACATATCGGATATAGCCAGTACCTTCAAATTTGCCATTTACATTTTCAGAAGTAAGTGGAAATTGTAAATCCTCTTTGACGTATTTTTGATCCTCTACCGCAGTCTCAAAACGGATTTTATGCCCGGCATCCAATAATTCATTCTCAATCTCAACTACAAAAACAGAGCGTTCTCCACCAGCAAGGGTAGCCCCCGTCACGGCATCAAGGCTCGGTTTTTTTGCGCCGGTATGATATGACCACCAGTCCGTCAGGTCTGGATACCATTCCTCCTCGTCTCCTAAAATCCTCAATGTTTTGAAATAATTATCATTTGCATCCAACAGTGATATAGCAACGTAGGCACCTTCGCCAGTATAGTTGACCAATTGAACCATGCACTTATATTTAGTAGAAATATTTTTTTCATTTGCCAACCGAAATGATAAAAATATAAACAGGCAGATAAAGAGGCAAAGTGCTATTTTAAATTTATTCATAATTGCAATTAAAACAAAATTAATAAACCATTGATCACTGCTGTGTTTTAAGAAGTAAAAAAAGTGGCAACATCTCTTGCTTTTTACAATCTGTCAATTTATCTAAACCATTAAATTGTATAAAGAAATGATGCTACCCCGAGTGATAACAATTTATCTATTCACATTATTATTCTTTATTTTGAATCTCGTTTTAAAAATTGGACATCCTCTCCCCTTCCGAGCAGTTCATTTTCCAGGGCCAGGTCGAAAGCGCTTTCATCAAAATCTGTCAATATGTTTTTATCGGCACCATAACCCAACAGTTGAATCAGCACCTTGTTGTTTTTTGCTTTCATGGCTGCGAGGTGGAGTGGCGTCAGCCCATCATTATTTTTTTGATCGATGTTCACTCCCCATTCAATTGATTGATCTATCAAAAAAGCATTGCCCTTTTCGACCGCCAAATGCAGCAACGTGTTTCCGCCGGCTTGTTGACCTTTGCAGCTTACATTTTTAGCTCTCAAACCTGCGATGTGTTTCTCGAAAATATCTTTTTCTTTTTTGTCAAATGCATCAAATGCGTGGTACATTAAATTATTCCCTTTTTTATCCACGACTTGCACATCGGCGTTATTAGTCAATAATAATTCGAACAACTCTTCATTGTTTCTTCTCACTGCATACGTGAGCGCAGAATATCCATCATCGTTAGCAGCATTAATATCTTTCGTTTGTGGCAATAATTGTTTGGCTATTTCATTGTTGCTTCCGCTTACTGCATTGATAAAGGCAGTGTTCCCATTATCATCGGCTTGATTAATGTCGACACCTCTGTTTATAAAATACTCAAAAATGGCAAAATCTTTTGTGCGGTAGGCAATGCCGTGCAATGGTGTCTTTCCGGTTTTTGTCACCACATTTGGCTCAACGCCTTTGCTTTCCAGGTATTCATAAACGTTCAATGGATTGGTGTACCGCCGATAACCCTGACTGGCAAAGATCATGGCATTGCCACCATTTTTATTCAGGTTCTGATGATCTAATCCCATTTCAATATATTTATCCATCATTTTTATATTACCCATTTTGGCCGCATAGTTAAAGAGGCCATTTCCTTCATGATCTTTACTGTTCAGGTCCAACCCTTTTTCTTTAAAATAATTAAGCATTGTCTCCCCTTCTAAGTGCATGGACAGCAACAGCAACGAATTGGCACCGGCCCGATTGGTGTCATTTATTTTTCCACCATTTTTTAAAACCACATCATAGACTGCTGGATTTTGCTGCCCGGCTACGGCGGCGAAAGTCATCAAATTATAACCATGATCGTCAACAATATCAGTCTGGGAACCTTGGTCAATTAAATATTGCATTAATTCCAAATTGCCCTTGTACGCGGCCCACATTAAATAATTGCGGCCATCGTGGGTAATTTTATTTACTTCATTCCCTTTTATGGATAGCAGGTGTTTGATGGTCGTGAAAGGTGCATTTTCCAAAGTGGCATATACGACCGCATCAAATGCAAAAGGATTGAGCGCAACGGGATCATTGCCTTCCGCAATTTTTTGCTCAACGGTTTTAATATCCGGTGAGGTTTTCCAAAATGATCGATCTAAAAAAATATTTGACTCTTGTGCCAATAAAAAATTGGAACAGATAAAAAGGGCAAGTAAAAAAAAAGCTCTCATTTTCTAATTATTATTATCAAAGTATTTATTTATTACAATAAAACATCTGATTATTTTTTAATTAAATGCCGCACACCCCTTACCGCTGACGGCATGGTCGGCCAATTTTTTTATAAACATGGCATTTTGAATTTCCTTCATAAAATCTAAAAATGCCTCCATTTCTTCTAAATTAAAAAGCATTGATATCTGTCTGGAAGGAGTAGGGATGACAATCTCCTTGACCAGACGGCCCTCTGTATTATTTCTGTAGTGTTGATAGGCCAGGGTATACGCTTTTAAAAAAGGCCCAATATTTTCAGGCTGAAAAGCGAGGACGAAAGTGCCGAAGCCAAGATGTATTTTACCACATTCCAGACATTGGGATGCAAAACCATATCTATTTATGGCAATGGTTTTAAATGCACATTTTTGCATGGATTTTATTTTTGGTGAAAAACAATATGATCTTAATTCATGCACGACCAGTCCGGGCTTTCTGATATTCTTCGGGCCAATTTTTTTGCCAAGAGGCTATCCTCTATTTTTTGCAAAAAATTGATAAACTCACTCAACTCATCCAAACAAAAAAGCAGGGAAACTTCTTTGGCCGGTGTTTTTATAAAAATGTTCTTGAGTCTTCTATCTTCACCGGGCAGGTTCCTTCTTTTATAATGAAGTTTGATATCCGCTAAAAACCCCTCAAAACTATCGGCATTGAAGAGGAGCATAAACTGGCCGTAACCGACGTTCAGTCCACCGCAACATTTACACCGGGTGGCAACGCCTTGCCTGTTTGAAATGATGACTTCGAATTCACATGTGTCCATAACTATTTATTTAAAAGCTGATTAAAAACAGACTACCTGTCAAACCGTGAATGCTCACTCACTCCCGGTTTAAACAAATAGCCGTTCTTTATTTTTTTGAATGGATGAATATTTTGGCCTGCACAAAAAACGACCGCCCCCAATTCACCGCCTGCCTACCGTTACCTCCGGCATGTGCGCTATCACTTGAACCACCAGTCCTTATATCAGTGACATCGAGTATATTTTTAACACCGGCAGTTAACTGTAAAGACTTTTTCAAAAACTGCCCCTGAACAGAAGCATTGAGCAGGTGCCAACCTTCGCGCTCACCTTCAACCGTCTCACCATCCCTTACCAAGAAAACGGGCGTAGCACCGGTCCATTTATGCCATACCGTCAGTGCTGCCTTGCTTTCGAAAAATTCAAATGAAACATCGTTGGCCCAGTCGGGTGACCAGGAAAGCTCATCAACGTCGCGGCTCTCCGAGAGGGTATTGAAATAGCCGGTCAGAATGAAGGTGGAGCGGACACTGAGCCGCCGCCATTTCTTGGCAGAGAGGGTGAGCCCAGACCCGGCGGTTTTCCACTTGGCGAGGTTCTGATAATTAAATTTAAGTTCGTCAAACTCTGCTAAAATGATACGGTCCTCGACCGTATTGTAAAAACCATTTGCCCCCAGCGTGACTGTCCAATCATTTTCCAACTGTTGCTTCCGATTGATTTCCAATCGGAAATTGTGCGACTTTTCCGGAAGGAGATCCCGATTGCCAACAATAAAATGGCTAATATCGATGAAATTAATATACAGCTCTTTCAAGCTGGGAGAGCGGAAGCCATTGGCATAACTGGCCTTCATTTCCCAATTTCTGTTTGGCCGCCACGCCATCCAGACCGCTGGTGTCAGTGCTGTACCGAACCGGGTGTTATGTGTTAGGCGGGCACCGCCCTGTACAGTAAATGTTTTGAAAAAACGGTATTTCAAACTTCCGAACACAGCTAAGTCCGCGGCTGTGGCAAAATCATTTTCACTTTTTGCTGTATCCAAAATGCGGCCTCCTGACCCCGTCTCCCGGTAGATTTCAATACCACTCAAAAAATCCCAGTCCCGGTCCTTTCTGCTACTGGCCAAGGTGCCCCTGAAAAGCAAGCCTGTAAAAATACTGGTGTCCTGCACTCCCGCCCCGGTAACCAACTCAGAAGTATCCGACTCAAAATCGTAGCGGTAATTATTCCTTTTTCTATTAAAATGGTTGTAACCAGCGGTTGCCCGCCAGTACAGATTGCCGGGCAACCAACCATCTCCGTTGAGGTTCAAATCATTTCGTGTAGTCCGGTAATATTCATCGAACGCGTAGGGCATGAACTGGGGACGTCGAATTTCTCCAAGATTGGTGACCTCTTCAGAAAAGTGGCTGCCCGTAGCTCTCAAATTCAAATTTTTATTTGGTGAAAAGGTGAATAGTACCCTTGCTGTTTTTTGTTCTTTCGGGTTCCACAACTGGTTGCGGGTTGTATCGCCGTCCGGTTCGAAGCGAAGGGTACCTCCATTTATAGACAAAGAAGTTTTTCCCATATTAGTGCCTGCACGCGCATTCAACGAGCGGAAGCCATTGCTCTCCGTCAGGCCAGTTACCTCGCCTTCCAGTTGGTGCAATTGGCTGGACTTAGTCACCAGATTGACCACTCCCGCTGAAGCTGCAGATCCGTAGATCAATGATTGGGCCCCCTCTATGATCTCCACTTGCCGAACCGATTGTATCGGCAGTTGTCCTAAGTCAATATTTCCGTCCAGCCTGCCAATCACCGGCACGCCGTCTACCAGAATTTTGACACTTTCCGAGCGTAGCCCATTGATTTCGAGGCCACCGCCAAATATGGCATCTTGGCTGATCCTTAGGTTCGCCTCCGTCTGCAAAAGCTCCAACAAGTTGACGGCCGCTTTCTTTTCGATGGTTTTCTGGTCAAGGATACGGACACTGTTCACCGTTTCGCGACTGTCCGTCGGGGCGAACTGCGCCGTAACGACCACCGTCCTGAGGTCAAGCGTGTCGTCGGCGGGCTGCCCGGATTGCGAGACGCCAGACAATGGCCAACACAAGCAGGCGGACAAAAACAAAAACAAGCCAAGATATTTCATAGAATCCCATTTTTTGATGCCGAAGGTCTATCGAGGGGCAATAATATTTCACGGAATGACAAGGCAACCGCCCGACTCTTGACCAGCAGACGGTTACCTAAATCCAATCTCAATCGAAAATAACGATCCTTTCAGTAAATGGCTGATTATCAACAATCAAGGTGACGTAATACATGCCCGATGCCAGTTCATCCACAGGTAGGTTAAAGCTGTTCAGTCCCTGTACGACACCTTGCAGTTCAGTCTGGGACAACAATCTGCCGAATGAATCCGAAATCTGCAGGTTCACCTGGTTGTTGAATGTATTTTTTATGGAAAAAACAAGCTGCGCCTGCGTCCTTACGGGATTTGGAAAAACATCAATAGACTCCAAGGGAGCATTCTCGTCCACAACAGCACTCAGCATTCCCAAGTCCTCTTTTTCAATGGTGGCCGTTCCGGTGGAGCTTCCCTCAAAATCCAGGAACCAGATTTTCCAGATGTTGTTATCGGCAGTTTTTACGAAATAGGCCCGGTCAGCAGGCAAAACCCAAGAAAAGGTGCCGAGGTCAAAGTCCTTCCAGTCATGACCGATGATGTCCAGTTCAGCAGACAACTCGCTTTCATAAGTTTCAAAATCTACCGTCTCGGGGTCTACTCCGTCAGCTTGTACCACTTCCACTCCAGGGCCAGAAAGGATACCGGTGACCGGATAATGGATCGGATCGCCTCCATCTTCCAGTAAAGCCTTGTAGCGGAGATAGGACAGGTCAAAGCCTCCAGCAGGTTCTATATCTACAGTACTGCCACTGGCAAAGCTGAAATAGGCCAGCGCATTGCCAGCATGATCTGCTTTGACGATAGTCTTGGTTTCTTCATTACTGCCGTCCAGATTGGCATACCGGAAAGTGAAAGTGCCGCTTTGCAGTGTTTGTACCTGTACTTTTAAATAATCGCCGCTGCGGAGTTTCAAAACATAAACATGGCTTCCACTGACCGTATGGTTGGTGACATCATAGCTGCCCCAGCCAAAGTCAAATGGATCGGCAGGGTCGGCCACTTCGTTAAAAGCTCCAGAAGACCAAGATTGCTCAAGATTGTGCAGCTGGCTTTCTTCAAAGACTACCGGATCGGGTGTCATACTGAAATCATCCGATCCAGTGTCATATAATTCGATGGTAGGAAGCCCCTGTCCCATGCTTGAGCCACCACTTTCATTGATAAGCACACCGGCACTTCCCGGGCCTACATTGAAAGCAATATCCCAGGCATCATTTGGTGACTGGTTTTCCGTCCCGGCAGAGATATCTACAAAGCTTTGCAGGTTATACCCTGCCCCAACAGAAATCAATTGAAAATCAGTTTGTGCTGACAAAAAACCAGCTGTAAATAAAAATGTAAAAAGGAGTATTTGTTTTTTCATAATGAAAGTCTTGAGGGAAGAATACATGCAAGCATCGATAAGGATAAGCATATATATTTCTTCGATTTAGGTTTTGTTTATCATTGATTGACCTTATCTATTGGCGTTCGGTAAGCATTCATCACTTCCTGAATGGCTATACGTGCTTCTTTTCCACTGTTAAATTCTGCCTTCTTCAGGTCTCTCATTTTTCTGGTAAAGCGGACATCTTCCACTTTGTGCTGGACGGTAAATGTATTGGGAGCGGCTAAAAACTCGTCCCAGTCTGCTCTGACGTGCGTCCAGAAATCCTTTTTGGTTTGCCACCATTCGGCAGCTTTGGCACAGCGGTTTTCATCGGTACGGCGGTAAGTATTGCGGCCTTTTTCTTCCACCAATACTTTTTCACCATCTTCTGAGAGGACGATCTTCTGATTATCCTGCTCATGCACCCAGCCCCAGTCATGAATGATGTGCCCATTGGTCCTGCGCATAATTTGATAATCACTGCGCTTGCTGTAATCACGGCGAGGAAGCGGTGCATTGGAAGTATTCTCCCATACCTTTTTCCCATCTGCTAGAAACCAGGTGGCTGCACCACTGTAGCGAGGTTCGTCATTTACACCGTATACCTCTTGCGACCATTGCCCTTTTGAAGCTTTAGGTGAAGTTCGGTGCGCCTCCCAGACATTGTTTCCCTGGAAGGTGAATAGTTCTTTAGGTTGGTATTCCCAGTCCTGGCGCCAGTGCTTGATAAAAGTGGTGTCATTGATCACCAGCACATGCTGGAGCACCATTTTAGTTGGCGATTCTTCTTCCAAGATGACCAACTCCAGTGCATGGGCAGCGTAAGGATCATGAAACTCGTAGTCTTCATGGTCTGTAAAAGTTTCGGTGTAGCGGAAGTCCACTTCAAAACAACCACAAAGTTGTTTGATGGCCTTCCGTTCTGCTTGTGTTTGTCCCATTGCGAAAATGCTCCATCCGAGCAGAATGATTAAGGCAGTGTAAATTCTTCTTTGCATTTTTGTTATTTTTATTTAGACAAATTCTAAACGCAAAGCTATAGGAGAGATCAAACCTGCACAATCGCTAAATCCTTGATTTATTGCATACCAAATTCTGCGAGGTTCATACCTAATAGTAAGGAATTGGATACCTAATCAAGGCAACTGAGTAAGTAGAAAAAGTGCACATGTTCGTTGAGTAAAAGTCGAAGAGAAAGGATCAAATCCAACTACATCCATCTATTCGGTCGCTTTTTCACCCGACGGAAATAGCATCTTGACGGGAAGTCAGGACGGAACGGCAAAACTCTTGCTCATCCCCTCCGCCTTCCTAAAACAAAAAGTCCACCGCTTCACCCTCCAGCAACTATACGATGCCGGCGTTCAGTTGCAAGCCGATGACCTGAAACAAGTAGAACAAAAGAAGTAATGAAATACGGCAGAGCTGTCATTTTTTGAAAAAATGACAGCTCTCCACCTACCTTCAGCCCCTCGAACTAAAGTCCGCCAAACTGCCTAACCAAACCCCCGCCAAATGGAAATTGTCGCCCCCACTGTATTTTCCGGCGTTTATTTCACCGAGTTCCTTTTAAAAACTATTTTTGCTGTCTTCCATTTAAAAATGGGAAATATTATTGTCTAACCGCTATTTCTTCTTAAAACGCAGATGGATAAGGACTTCCGAAACATTGTTGAATGAGCAACCCTGGCGAACAGACACTTGCAGCAACGATTCCCGTTTCTACCAACGCCTGCCATCCGCTCTTAAGAATCAATTATTTATCTAAAAATCCTTAGTATGAAATTGAAAAGTACCCTACTTCCTTTTCTTTTGATGATGCTATTTGCTGGCAGCACTTTGCTGGCGCAGGTAGCCCCGCCACTTGATATCGCCAACAGCCATATCCGCAGCAACTTCGACCAATGGGGATTGACCATGGACGATGTGCAGGACGTGGCCGTAAGCAGTGTCACCTATGATGAATCGACCGGCATCAGCCGCGTTTATCTCATTCAGCAACACAATGGTGTACCTGTTTACAATGCCATTATCAATGTCAACATCACCAAAGAGGGGAAGGTATTTCACGTTGGCAACCGCTTTGAAGCGAGATTGGCCGAAAACGTGAATACCACTATTCCAATCATCAGTGCTTCGCAGGCCGTTAAAAACCTGGCAACGCACCTTGGCCTGACGGCTGATCAAGTGCAGTTGATCGAGCAGACCGGTCAAAACGAATTCCTCTTTGCCAAAGGCAATCTGGCAACAGACGACATCAAAGTGTCGCTGAGCTATCAACCGACAGACGAGAATGTTCGCCTGGCCTGGGATGTGACCTTCTTCCCGGTCAAAAGCTCTGACATGTGGAATACCCGGGTAGATGCAACGACGGGTAAAATATTGAATGAAACCAACTGGACGGTTTACTGTAATGTGGACGGCCGTTCATTTGCCCGCACGGGCCACCATAATTGCAGCAACCATGAACATTCATTTGGCACAGCCAGTACAAGCAGTGCCGCTTTGACTGGCGCTTCCTACAATGTTTGGCCCATACCTGTCGAAAGCCCCATTCACGGTGCACGCGAATTGGTGAAAGACCCTCATGACCTGGATGCCTCTCCATTTGGCTGGCACGACGTGAACGGTGTGGATGGTCCAGAATATACGATCACCAGAGGGAACAATGTGCATGCCTACCAGGACAGTCTTGGACAAAATGCTTCTGTTGGCGATGAGCCAGACGGCGGCATGGACCTGCTTTTCGATTTCCCTTACGACGAATTGGATGAGCCTTTCAAATACGTGGACGCAGCAGTTGTGAACTTGTTCTATTTCAATAACATTATGCATGACTTCGCCTGGCATTATGGCTTTGATGAAGCGGCTGGTAACTTCCAGTTTTCCAACTATACCGGCCAGGGCCTGGGCGGTGATTTTGTCAATGCGGAAGCACAGGATGGTAGCGGTACGAACAACGCCAACTTTGCTACGCCCCCAGACGGCAACAACCCGCGTATGCAGATGTTCCGCTGGAACATTGCCGGTAGTGCATTCCGCGTAGATGAGCCCGCCTCTGTGGCAGGTGATTACACGTTCAGTACACCAACTGCTGGGGACTGGGGAGATGGAGCCTACATTACAGATATGACCTCAGTCGTTGAGGCAGAAGTGGCCATTGCTGATGATGGTGTTTCCGAACCACTTCCGACCGATGCATGTGAGCCAATTCAAAATGGTTCTGAACTACTGGGTAAAGTAGCTTTGATCGACCGTGGTGGATGTGAATTTGGTTTTAAAGCAGCACGTGCAGAAGAGCAGGGAGCAGTTGCCGTTATCATCTGCAATTTTGAAGATGGACTGATTGGCATGGGAGCTGGTGCTGAAGGTGCCAATGTAAATATTCCTGCCATTTTTATGGGAAATTCTGACTGCCAGACCATCCGGCAATTTGCTGGAAACGGACTCCTGGTCTCTTTCGAATTACCAATGATTACGGGCCCTGCCCAGTTTGATTCAGACCTTGACAACGGTGTGATCGCCCACGAATACGGACATGGTATTTCCAATCGCCTAACCGGTGGTCCAGATCAGGCAGGCTGCCTTTTTGGTAGTGAGCAAATGGGGGAAGGATGGAGTGATTTCATGTCACTGACTACCACAGCAAGACCTGGTGATGTGGGACAAACGCCAAGAGGGATTGGCAACTATGTAGACGGGCTGCCCACTACAGGGGGTGGCATCCGCCGCTTTCCTTACTCAACCGATATGAGTATCAATCCATTGACCTACAGCTGGGCTCCAGGTGAATCAGTTCCCCACGGCGTAGGTGCCGTTTGGTGTACAATTCTCTGGGATATGTACTGGGCATTGGTTGATAAATATGGATTTGACGAAGACCTGATCAAAGGTACAGGTGGTAATAACCTCGCCACCCGTTATGTTTTCGAAGGAATGAAAAACCAGCCTTGCGGACCTGGGTTCGTAACCGGTAGAGATGCTATCCTGAAAGCCGATTCAGTGTTAAATGATGCGGAAAACTCTTGTTTGATCTGGGGCGTATTTGCCCGCCGCGGAGTTGGGTTCAGCGCCGACCAGGGTGGTACGGACATTGGCGATGAAACGGAAGCATTCGACGTGCCATGTCCTTGCCGTGACAGAATCACCGTTACTAAATCAGTCACTGATTTCATCGAAGCAGGAGAGGAGATCGACGTGACGGTATTCGTCAGCAACTGTAAAGTTGATCCGATCACCAATGTAGAAGTAAGCGATATCATGCCTGATGGTACCAACCTTGTTGCCGGTTCTGCCAACCTCCCGGTCGATGTACAGGGCAATACCTTGGTTTTCAACCTGGGCGACATGCCTTTCGGTGCTGAGCAAACGATTACTTTCAAATTGAGTACCGACCCTGACCAGTGGTCAGAAAGACTTTGGATTGACGAAGTAGTTGACTTTTCCGCAGAAGACAATATGGAAATCGGGTTCATCGGACCAGTTCCAGATAACGCTTGGCAGGTGACCACCCAGTTTGGTGGTTATACTGGCGATTATTCGTGGTACATGGAAGCCATTCCTACCGAGAGCCGGGTCTACATCCAACAAATTGAAGATCAGGCATTTACAGTAACCGGCGACCGCCCGGTACTCCGCTTCTGGCACATCTACAACACGGAAGCTGGTGTTGATGGTGGTGTATTGGACATCAAAAACGTCAATGATGATACTTGGCAGCAGGTACCTGATCAAATTATCAGAAACGGCTATCCCGGGCTGATTCAATACGGAACCTTTGTAGTGCCAAATCTCCAAGCCTTCTCCGGTAACAGTGGCGACGAATTCATCCCCGTTTATGTTGATCTCAGTGACTGGGCTGGTCAAGCCATCCACCTCCGGTACCGCTATGGATCTGACGCAGCGAACGGCACCAACAATGGTGGCTGGATCGTCGATGACATTGAATACCAGGACCTGTTGGCATACAATGGTGAAGTTTGTGTCACAACCGATGAGGGAGACAACGTTTGTACGATTGCTCCTGAAGAGGGCACCATCGTTGATTCAAGGGAAGTAAACAATACCTTTGAAGAGCTGAAGGATCTATCCATTTCCACCTATCCAAATCCAGTGAACGACTTGCTCAACATCGCCGTCGAAAGCGATCGCCAGCAGGACATCGAGTTCAGCCTGATGACCATTGATGGAAAAATTGTCAGCCGTCAGATGATGCAGGCCTATGGCAAACAATTCATCCAACTGAACGTGAGCAGCTACCCAGCCGGTTTCTACTTCCTGAAAGTAGCTACCGATGAAGGAACTGCCGTACAGAAAGTAGTGATTGATTAGTGAAAATTGCTAAGAGCAGAGAGCAGGGTTAAAATACTCAGCTCTCTGCTCTCATCATTGTGCATTCCTAAAATTCCACCCCTAACTCCTCTATCGTCTCCCCACCGCTCGTCAGCCTCGCAAAATACTTTCCTGGATCCAGGCCGGATATTTCAAATTCAAAACGAAACTTGTGGTACCCTCTTTTCTGCCGACGGTTTTCGTAAAATGCATGTACCCGCTCCCCTGTTTCATCATAGATTTCAAAATTGACCATTCGGTCTCTGTCAAGGGTATAGTAAAACAGTCCATTCATGGAAAAAGCTTCTTGCAAATGCCGGACAGGCGTTCCAGGCAGGATGCGGCTTTGGTCAGGCTGCCGGTACTGCACGTTGTATTGAGGACGCGGTTTGTCCAGCATATCAGCAAGATAATTGGCCAGGGCAGCATCACCGATGCCCTCTAAACGCTCGTCATCACTCACGGCCCATACCGCCGATTGAGCATATTCATTTTTATACCGTTGCTCGTTGCTCAGGTACCGGGCAAAGGCCAACAGGTTGCCGGTCGCCATTTTCCCAACCCGAAAAGGTGTCTCCTTCCCTGGTGAACCATCTCCTGCCTCCACACAAAACCCAAACAGTTTGGCAATCCGGTGCTGTCCTTTTTCCACCAGGATGGTCTCCTCCTTAGCCACCATGATATTTTGCAAACTGCTATCGCCCGGCTCAAATATCTGCCCGGCAGGCACCACTACTGCCAGTGACCTGCGATGCAGGTTTTCCAGTTTCACTTTCAGGCAGTCGCCGTTGTATCCGCCGGCACCGACCACTTCCAGTGTAACATATCCTTTTTCCAGTGCTTCATGCAATTCGAGTGGAGGGCTCATAGTAAGGAGGGACGAAAAATAGGTCAGGGCCGCAACGGCCCAACATGCAAGTGTTTTCATCATTATAAATTTTGGTGAAAAAAATCCTAAAACGTACCGCTTTACGAAATTATTGAGCCCACAGTCCCCGTTATGATTTTAGCGTTGTAGGAATATTCTTTATCATTGCTTTTTTTAGGGGTCAGGTGTCAGGGATCAGGGGTCAGGACTGCTTGTCTAACGAGCTAATCTGACCCCTGACTCCTGGCTCCTGACTACTCACTTCTCACTATTTTGCAAAACCTGACCACACGGCTAAAGACCAACGACCAATCGGTACTCAAAGAGCTCTTTGAGGCCCACTACCGTCAGGCCTGTGCCGCCATACACCGGCTGGTCGGGGAAAGAGGAGTGACGGAAGACCTGGCACAACAAGTATTTATCCGCCTCTGGGAAAAACGGCAAACAATTGAAATCACCACTTCCCCCGGTGCCTACATCCACCGCATGGCCATCAATGAAGCCCTCGGATGGTTGCGCAGCAAAAAAAACAAGCCACACGAAGAAATCACTGCCACTACCCCGTTCGAACCAGAACGGGATGCGGAACAAAACTATTTGCATGGAGAATTGGAAGACAAGATCAGGCAAGCAGTCGATACGCTCCCACCCCGCTGCCGGGCTGTTTTCCAACTGAGTCGTTTCGAAGAAAAAAGCTACCAGGAAATTGCCGACGAAATGGGCATTTCAAAAAAAACCGTCGAGCACCAAATGGGAAAAGCGCTGCGCGTGCTGCGGGGATTGCTGAAGCCCTACCTGAGAGATGGTGGATAAGGTCTTGATTGATAGTTGATGATTCATAATCAACGATTCTTGATAGTTCCCTCTGTCCATCCTAAATCATGCGAATGAAGGGTTTGCTGCGAGAGAAATCATAAATCATCAATCCTCTCCAACACTTCCTGCGCCCGCTTCAAAATCCCTTCTTTCTTCCCTGAGTCCATTTTATTCCACAGCCGGTAGGCCATGCCGATACGGGGATTTTTTTCCAGCTTGTCCCGGTTACGGTCATAAAAATTCCAGTAGAGGCTATTAAACGGGCAGGCACGCTCGCCCGTTTTTTCTTTTTTATTATAAAAACAGCCTTTGCAGTAATGGCTCATTTTATCAATGTAATTGGCAGACGAACAATAGGGCTTGGTACCGACAATGCCGCCGTCGGCAAATTGGCTCATGCCCCGTGTATTCGTGATTTCCACCCATTCGATTGCATCGATGTAAATGCCCAGGTACCACGCATCCACTTCGTCCGGGTGAATGCCAGCCAATAGGGCAAAATTGCCAGTGACCATCAGCCGCTGGATGTGGTGGGCGTAAGCATAATCCAATGATTGATAAATGGAATGTTTGAGGCAGGCCATTTTCGTTTCGCCCGTCCAAAACCACCTTGGCAGTTTTCTTTGGTTATCAAAAAAATTGAGCTTTGCAAATCCGGGCATCTTCGCCCAGTAAATTCCACGCATATATTCCCGCCAACCGATAATCTGCCGCACAAAACCCTCTATTTGAGCAATCGATATTTCGTCCTTTCTTTTTTCCCATTCACTGACGGACCGATGCACGACCTCCAGTGGGGAAATTAATTTTGCGTTCATCGAAAAAGAAATGCGGGAATGGTACAAAGACCAATACTCGGACGTCATGGCATCTTGAAAATCCCCAAAATGGGGCAGGCAATTTTCTACAAAAAATTCCAATAGTTCCAGCGATTCCTGGCGGGTAGTTGGCCATAAAAAGTTTTTCGGATCAACCCGGCCGATGGTTTTAACCTGCTCCTTTTTGATTAGTTCATAAATATCCGAAACGTCTTTTTCAAAAATCATCGGTGTTGGCGGCACGTGATTTTTTGGCATTTTTTTCCGGTTTTCTGCATCGTAATTCCATTTGCCGGTCACTGGTTTCCCACCCTCCATCATAATACCGAAACGCCTGCGGATGTCACGGTAAAACGACTCCATTAAATATTTTTTACCTTTAAAGAATTCACTCAACTCATTTCTTTTTGACATAAAATGCTCAGTGTCAAAAACCTCAGAATTTATACTTATTTCGTTACAAATATTTTTTAACTGTTCGTCCAGCCGGTATTCGTCCGGCAATAAATATTCGAATTTTTCAATCTTTTTTTCTTCAATTAATAATTGGATATTTTCTTTTAAATTTTGTGTATTTTTTTCATTATCCAATTGAAAATAAATTACATGGTGTCCTGCTTTTTTTAATTGCTCCGCAAATGCCCGCATGGCGGCAAAAAAGGCAATAATTTTTTGCACATGATGTGCTACATAATCGGTCTCCTGACGCATTTCAAAAAGGCAATAAATAATATCGTCATTTTTTTCCTTAAACCACGAATGGTTTATATTTAATTGGTCGCCAAGAATGAGTCTTAATTTTTTCATCTATGCTCAATTTTCAGTGCTGCCGGGTTTTGAAAGTTCAACAGAACTGCCTGCTCGTTTCTTATTTCGGCGGCAACGCTCGCTGCAATATTTGATCTCCTGCCAGTTGCGTTCCCATTTTTTTCGCCACTTGAAGGGGCGGCTGCAAACAGGGCATATTTTTTCCGGCAAATTCTCTTTTCTCATTTTAATAGAAACATTAAACAAATAAAACGGCAAAGGCTAAAACCATCCGGGAATTACTGACTCCAAACAATGTTCCCCTATCTTTGTTCACCCTCCATGACCATCCAAAAAAAATATGAATTAACCGACGAAGATGTCAACCGAATCATCGAAATGGCGTGGGAAGACCGAACCACATTTGATGCCATTGACCAACAGTTCGGAGTGCCCGAAAAAGAGGTAATTAAGTTAATGCGGCAGGAAATGAAACTAAAAAGCTGGAAGATGTGGCGGAAGCGGGTACAGGGCCGGGCGACGAAACACCTGGCCAAAAGGGGGTTCTCCGAAGGACGGCATAAATGCTCCCGGCAACGGTCCATATCCAGAAATAAAATCAGCAAAAGATAACAAGGCCAAAACACTGAAGAACAACACCTTAAATCACATTCACCAATAAAATCAATACATGCAAATCAATCGTTTCCTGCCCATTTTTAATTTACTGGGATACATTCTTGTCATTATAACGAATTACGTGGCTGTCACGCTACCGCTGGCCGGCCGACGTACGGGGGAAGTTTCAGACATGCACCCAAACCTGTTTGCGCCTGCCGGTTTCACCTTTTCCATCTGGGGAATTATTTATTTGCTGCTGGCGGCATTTATTGTTTTTCAAATAAAAAATACGGGTAAAAAAGTACAGCCGGAATATTTAAATAAAATAGGCTGGCTATTTTTTATTTCCTGCCTCGCCAATGCCTCCTGGCTATTTGCCTGGCATCATTTAATGTTGGGCCTGTCCTTCCTGATCATGTTGGTCATCCTTGGTTCCCTGATGGCTATTTATTTAAAATTAAATGTTGGCAAGGTTGAAATTTCCACAAAAGAAAAATTATTGGTGCATGTTCCGTTCAGCGTTTATCTGGGTTGGATTACAGTGGCAACAATAGCCAACGCCACTGTATTATTTGTAAGCCTTGGCTGGGAGGGCAGTCCGTTTAACCCCCAGTTTTGGACCGTACTGATGATCATTGCTGCTATCGCAATTAATTTATTTGCTATTTACAAAAGAAGGGATTATGCATTTGGGCTGGTGGGTGCCTGGGCTCTATATGGCATTTATTCAAAACGGGTGGCCACTGACAGTTCCATACTGAACGGATCAGTGGAAATAATGGCCTTCACCGGCATTGCTGTCCTGCTCATTTCTATTTTGATGCAAATATTTATCAAACGCAAATGACCCCTTCTTTTTGATCACCATATATTGCTGCTTTATTATTTAAAAAACGCCACCCCGACAACCATCCCAGGGCAGCATCTACCTGGTGCCAGTTCTGTGGCATTTCAAAGAAATCTAAAGGCAATTCTTTTTTTAATATTTCACAAAAAACAGGAATGTCCTTTTTATAATTTTTATTTTTCGAAAATAAAATGCGCACCAAATGGGCCGGGTATATTTCGTAAAAATCCACGGCCGCAAAGCCTGCTCTCAATTGCATCGCCCGGGCTGTAAGCCCTCCCAAAAACATCGGGGACATGCCACCTACAGCCTGATCACATTTTCGGTAGAAATAATTTTCTCCATTAGCGAAATACACACCGGGCAGGCTCAGTGGCGCATCCATAAATATTTTTACCGGTTTAAACGTTAATATATTTTTTTTCAAAAAAGCATCTGCATCTTTCTTTTTTTCACTTTGCAAAAATTGAAGCTTATTTTCTTTTGCAAAACAAATCACCGTCGTCCCTGCCATTTTTGAACCGTAGTCAATTGCGATGAAATCTGACATGCACTTTTTCTTTAAATACCTAGGCACATAATTACTCAGAAATAATTTTTCCTCCCCCCGCCCCCTCCAGAGAGGGAGCCGTGGGAGGAAGCACGACTGGAAAAAAATCCAATTATTGACTTTTTAAATTTTCTTTATTTCAAAAAAATAAGTGCCATATGTGCCGAAGTGTATATAAAATTTAATTACGAGATTCTGAACAACCAATTATTAAAATTGTTAAGCTGCCATGTCCAAACCACAGATCATCATTATTGGCGCTGGTATAGCGGGCATGGCTGCTGCCCGAATGTTGGCCGATGCGAATTACGCACCGTTGGTAATCGACAAAGGCAGGGGCATGAGCGGCCGCATGGCGACCCGACGCTGGGACGAGGCAACGTTCGATCACGGCGCTCAGTATTTTTCAGCCCGTACGGACGAATTCCAAGCATTTGTAGATAATGCTGCCGAGGCAATCAAGCCGTGGATGTCAGTCAGCAGTGGCAGGTTACACCCCAGGTGGATTGGAACGAACGGTATGAATAGTATCCCAAAATTATTAGCCAAAAACATCAATGTTTTAAAGAAGAAAAAAGTAACCCGCATAAAACAACTGGAGGACGGATGGCAAGTGCAGACCGATACCCAGGATGTGTACCAGGCCGAGGCGCTGCTGATCACGATACCGGCGCCGCAGGCCATTCAGCTGTTGGAAAACAGCCAAATCGAACTGCCTGCCAATCCACTTCCAACCATCGCCTACCACCCCTGCCTCGTTGTGCTGGCAAAACTGGACCAGCCATCTGGCATTCCCGTCCCCGGCGGGCTGTCAACCAACGGGGCCGTCGTCAGTTGGATGGCGGACAATTTCAAAAAAGGAATCTCAAAAACACCGGCTGTCACCCTCCATGCCTCGCCGGAATTTAGCACTCAACATTTAGACGGAGACTTACAAGCTGCCGGACAAGTGATGCTGGAAACTGTTCAGGACATACTGCTGCCCGCCCAGGTGACGGACTGGAAAGTACACCGCTGGCGGTACAGCTTGTGTTACCAAAGACATAACGAGCCATTTTGGCCGGCCGGCACAAAATTTCCGTTGTTATTTGGGGGAGATGGATTTGGAGAAACAGCGAATGTAGAAGGAGCCTTTCTTTCCGGAAAAACAATGGCAAAAAAAGTGTTGGAACGATTGGATTAGCCCTTTGTTCCAGCCCAGGCCTCGCGGTCTGCGACCGTGTGTTTCTTCAAAATCCTCACATTTTCGAGTATTACCTGTTCTTTGTCCCTCATGCCCCACATGATCTTGCGTGCCTTTCGGTGAGCCGCCTCCAGGTCAATGATCGGTGCGGGATAATCTTTTCCAATGACGAAATGATACATTGTTTGCTCCATGACGGTCATCTTCCACGGCTCATGGATGAAGGTATCGGGAATGGCATTTAGTTCAGGCACCCATTTTTTGATAAAATCCCCGTTTGGATCGTTTTTTTGTGATTGCCGCACCGGGTTGTAAATGCGCACGGTATTGATGCCTGTGACTCCTGCCTGCATTTGCCATTGTGGGTAATGGATCCCCGGTTCAAAATCGAGGAAGAGTTTGGCCAGCCACTCGGCACCGGGTTGCCAGGGTTGCCAAAGCAAATGGGTAAAAAAAGAAGCGAGCATGGCCCGCATGCGGAAATTGACCCAACCAGTGGCTACCAGGCAGCGCATGCAAGCATCTACCAAGGGAAAACCCGTCTGGCCGTGTTTCCACTTTTCAACAAGCTGCCGGTCAAAGGTTTTCTTCAACTGGTCGTAGCCCCGGTTGACATTTTCGAATTCCATGCGGTCTTCCGATTCGAATTTTTGGATGAAATGCGCCTGCCAGCGCAGCCTTGCCTTGAAATTGGCAAATTGGAACTTGTACCGACCTTGCTGTCCTGCCCGGATAGCTGCCTGCCAGACTTGCCGGATGCTCAAACAACCCCATGCCAGGTAGGGCGACAAACGGCTGCAACCACGCCGGCTGGCTGCGGGTTTGGAAATGCTCCGCTGATAATTTTTGATGCGGTCCCCGAAAAAATTGTTGAGGTAGGAACGGGCGTAGGACTCGCCACCTGGCTGGAAATTGGGATTGTTTTCGAAGATCAGTTTGGAGGTCTTTTCTAAGGGAAGTTTTAGCAAGTTTTTAAAACTTGTTAAATCAGGGGGCGACGGCCAGTTTTTCCAATTGACCTGATGCTGCGGGACAGTCATGAAATTGTACCAATGCTCGCGCCAACCATCCCGATTTTGTGCGCCCCGCAAAACGCCGTTGGCAACGCTTTCCTTCCAACAGATGTTCCGTTTTCTACAATAGCCCGCTACCGCTTTGTCCCGGTCAAAAGTGATTTTGAGGCCAGTTTCCTGATAGGAGAAAATTTTTTTAATATCAAAATGGCCAGACAATCTTTCCAGCAACGGCAACATTTCTTCCTGAAATAACTCTACCTCCAAACCAAACTCCTTCAATTGCCGGTTCATATCCTGCAACGACTGCCAAACAAACCGCCAATGCCGCTCGTCATACTGCGGAGCCGCCATGACGGATGGCTCAAACGTGTACAACAGCAAAACGGGCAACCCCTCCGACCCCGCCAACGCCAACGGCTCATGGTCGCGCAAACGCAAATCACGTTTGAACCAGACGATATTGATGGCTGGCTGTTTCAAAAAATTGAAAAGGTAGAATGAAGAATGAGAATGAAAAATGAAGAATGAAAAATAGAGGATGTTAATGAACCATCAACGCTCTTCATTTTTCATTCTTCATTCTACCTTTTTAATTCTTCATTTTTCATTCTTCATTTTCCATTCCTAATCGCCTCAATTTTATCCATAATAGCTTCCGCCTCCTGCAGTTTAGCGGCATAGGCACGGAGGTCGCCGCTGCGCTGGATGTCGCGGGCTTCTTCCATCATGATGCGGTACTCTTGTTCGAGTCTTTTGGTCGGGTTCTTTTTGAATAATCCAAACATGGTAAAAAATGGTTAGAAGGTTGAAAGGCCAAATGGCCAAAAAAGCCATTTAATCAAACAACCGTTTTAAATTAAACTTTCAAAGTGGACATACCTCCATCAACGCCGAGGACCTGGCCGGTGATCCAACTGCTGTTTTCCGAAAGGAGAAAATAGGCAAGGGAGGCGATGTCATCGGGCGTACCCACTCGTTTCAGGGGATGACGCTGGGCCGAAGCTTCGGTTTTTTCCGGCGTTGCCAGCAGGCGTGCGGCCATTGGCGTATCAGTCAGGGAAGGGGCGATACAATTGACCCGCATTTTGGGAGCCCACTCTGCCGCCAGCGACCTCGTCAGTCCCTCCACTGCCCCTTTGGCGGCGGCCACCGATGCGTGAAACGGCATTCCCTGCCCGACGGCCACCGTACTGAAAAGCACCACTGAGGCCGGTTCTTCAGCTTTTTTTAAAGCCCTTTGAGCAGCTTGCATGACCTTTACCGCTCCTATGACGTTGATATTAAAATCTTCTAAAAATGCAGCCGGCTTCAGTGAACGAAAGGGTTTCAGATTGATACTGCCCGGACAGTAAGCCAAACCATCGATCACTTCGGGCAGTTCATCCTTTTCGATTTCATCCACGAGCATATCTTTTCTAAGATGGGCAACATTCGGCAGGCCGGCCAGTACCTCTGACGTCCTGGAAATCACCGTTACCCGATGTCCTTCCTTACTCAGCTTCTTCACCAGCGAAAGGCCAATTCCTGAGCTTCCGCCAACGATTACATAGTTTTTATTCGACATTATTATGGTTTTTTTAGAAAATTTGCGTCCTTGATGCAGGCACAGACCGACAATATCAGGTGGTTTTCAGGCCGGTATCCGCCGCAATCGGCAGGTAAAACAAGAGGGAATGGAAGTGGTTCATGAAAATTGACCTCTCCTGCGACAGATTCTTTTGCAGGCTTGAAATCGGAATTTAGCCTACCTTCGGTTTTCTTTGCAAGTAGAGCAGGTACATCGAGCGGTATTATGTCTGGCGCAATTCCTAATCCATCAAAAAGAACTGACAAAATACTAAAACACATAGGGGTGCAGTTGAAATAGCCGCATCTGTTAGTTGAAAAAAGTATATGCATGTGAAAGACTTTGACCAATATTCGGAACTGATCGCCAAATTTTTGGCCGGCGAGAGCTCGCTGGATGAAAAAGAGGCGTTGTTTGCCTGGACGAAAGAGGACCAGGCCAACCATGCGTTCTTTGAAGAGTTGGAGCAAGTATGGCACATGACCAAAGGAGCTGAATCCTCCCCATTTGAGGCTGACCTTGACGATGCCTGGAATCGAATAGAACAGTCCACTGTTCCCAGTACGCAGACTGCCGTCCTAAATGATCGGCCCCATCCCGATTTGCAGCCATCGGCGAAAGTGATTCCATTGTCAAGAAAAATCATGCGCTGGAGCATTGCGGCGGCTATATTTTTTGCAGCGGGTTTTGGGTTGTGGTGGACCATGCAGGCACCTGCGGAACCGGTCTTGGTTCAGGTGCAGACTTCCGATAATGAAAAAAAGGTATTCGTTTTGCCGGACCAGACAAAAGTCTGGTTGAACGAAAACTCGACGCTGGCCTATTTCGAAGATTTTACCAAAAGAAATGTGGAGCTGGAAGGGGAAGCTTTTTTCGACGTGGAACGGATGGAGGAAAGTCCTTTCAAGATCAGTAGTGGCGAGGCCGTCACGACGGTACTTGGCACCTCTTTCAACGTGCGCGCCTATCCCAAAGAGGAACGGATAGAAGTGACGGTAGAGGAGGGAAGAGTGGAGCTGGCAGTTGCAGAAGAAACCGCCAAACGGGTTGAGTTGTCAGAAGGCACTTCAGGTGTTGTTTATAAAGCTGAAAAAAAAGTAGAACAGGTGGACGAGGCCCTGAACAATGCAGCGGCCTGGAAAACAGCAAAGCTGGATTTCGATGACGTTTTGATGCGGGATGTCATCCTCACGCTGGAGCGTTACTTCGGAACAGAGATTAAAGTTTCGAACGAAATGATCTACGAGTGCTATTTTAGCTCTCCCTTTGACCAGCCGGAACTGGAAGACATCCTTGGAATTGCCGGAGCGACCATTGGTTTCAAGTTTGAAAAAGAAGGTGATGCGTACCTGCTTGTAGGTGATGGCTGTCAGCCTTCGAATTAGATCAGGTGCTGATTTTAGTTGATAAAAGTTCGTCAGCAAGTTTATTGAAACAACAAATGTCCCAATAAGCAACTTTCTAAAACCTTAAATCAACCTCTTAAAACCTCCCTGGCCTCAATCCCACTGACCCGTAAAATTTTTGCCTATTCACATCAGACCTTGCCACTTTTATCCGTTAATACATACCATTTGCAAGGCAAACACAGGACTATTTAATTGTTGATTGTTAGTTGTTGACTGCTTGTTTTAATTTGGCAGCCAAGTCCAGTTGCCGATCATTCCTTCCAACAATTAACATCAACCTGAGCGAAGTGAAATCCCGTACCTTTAGATCGGGAAATCGACAATAAATCTGACTATCGTTTTATGAGACCCTTTTTTGCGGCTTTTATATTTATGCTGTCCGTTGCCCCTTCCCTTTGGGGGCAATATGATCTATTATCGGTGGAAGTGTCTTTTGATTATGAAAAAGTTAGGATCAAGGATGCCCTCCAGGATATTTCAGAAAATTTCGGGGTTAAGTTTTCCTACAGCAGCAATGTGGTAAATGTGCGTCAGCGAGTGACGGCTAAAGTTGAGGAAGTGCCATTGTCCATCGGACTGGATGAATTATTTGCGACGACCCGTATAGTCTATTCCCGCATTGGCCAGCACATCGTGCTGCGTACCAATCCGGACAAACTGCTGAGTAAAAAGAAGGAGAGAAAGAAAAAGCCAGAACCACCAGTGATCGAAGAACCGCCAGTAGAAGAGGAAGAGGAACCTCCGGTTGTATTGGCAAAAATCGAAGAACCAAAAGAAAAAAAACGCTCCCTTCCCGATTCCGTGATCACGTTGGAAATGCCCAAAACCCGCCCCGTCAACCGCGAAGGCCGTATGTACCCGTTTGACCAAACACTGTTGAACCTGGAAAAATGGCGCACACAGGCCGAGTATAAAATCCGCCCAACCGAAGACCGAAGGCTGGCACAGGTATCCATTTTACCGAACATCGGCACAAATACCGGCAAAAGTCCTGACATCACTAACCATGTGTCCGTTAACCTGTTGTGGGGTGAAAGCGGCGGTGTGGACGGCATGGAGGTCGGCACCTTTGTCAACAAGGTAAACAAAGATGTGAACGGCTTTCAATTCGCAGGTTTAGGCAATAATGTGGGACGCAACGTAACGGGCACCCAGGTCAGCGGCATTTATAATAAAAACAGTGGCCGAACCCGTGGCCTGCAAGCCGCCGGTATCATCAATATTACCAACGAAGTACAGGCCGCCCAGGCCGCTGGCCTCGTCAATTGGGCCAATGGTGACATGGCCGGATTGCAGGCTTCCGGACTGATGAACCGGGCCAGGGGCGATGCCCAGGGGCTCCAGGCTGCCGGACTTTTCAACATCAGTAAGGGCCGCACCAAAGCCCAGATCAGCGGTATTTTCAACCATGCAGGCGATGTTGAAATATTGCAGACCTCCCTGCTCAATGTTTCTTCTGGCCACATGAAGGGCCTGCAAGTAGGTTTGATCAATATCTCGGATACCGTGAGTGGGGTCCCGATCGCCCTGATCAATATTGTAAAACGAGGGTACAACCACGTTGAAATTTACGGAAGTGAAATTTTACATGGAAATTTTCAATTCAAACTAGGGGCAAACCGATTTTATAACATCTTTCATATAGGAGCACAGGTTCCGCCCGGCGACGGGAATTACATCTGGGGAATTGGGTATGGCATTGGCACGGTCGCTAAAGCCTCACCGAAAAGTCATCTCAACTTTGAACTGATGGCGATACACATCAACGAAAATGAAAGCTGGACAAATACGCTCAACAGCATTGGCCAGTTTCGCTTCTTGTGGAATTACCAATTGGGAAGAAGTGTCGGCTTTTTCATCGGCCCGACTGCAAATGTTATGGTTTCTCAACTCAGAGATTTTGAAACGGGAGAAATCAACCCATCCATTGTCCCCTACGACCTGATCAACGAAGACCTGGACGAAAACACCAACCTGAGAGCCTGGGTGGGCGTAAATGCCGGGTTCAGATTTTAAGAGATTAATGGTATTTGGTTCTTGGTTTTTGGTTCTTGGTTTTTGGTTCAGTTAACCGGAAACCAGGAACCAAAAACCAGGAACCAAATACCAAAAACATTTTTTCATGAAAAAAGTATTCCTGCTATCAACGACCCTTTTACTGACCTGCATTTTGTTTGCCCAGGACGACCAGACCCTGTTCAGCGACGTCGATCGTATCGGTGCGTTTGGAGGGCCTATTTTTGACTACACCAGTCTTGACGGCGATGTGGAAGCAACTGGCGGCGGAGGCGGTGCCATTGTCCTTGATGACTTTTTCCTTGGCGGTTATGGCATCGGTGAGTTTGAGGTCAGTCAGGATTTTGAAGATATCAACCGAAGGGAACGCGTGAAATTTAAGCACGGTGGTTTTTGGATCGGCTATGTACCGGCGCAGTACAAAGTGATCCATCCTTACACTTCCGTAAAAATCGGCTGGGGGAAAGCCCGTTTCCGCGAGTTTGATACCAGTATTGACGAAAGAATCAATTCTATTGACGACAACATTTTTGTCCTGACACCGGAAGCAGGTTTCGAAGTCAATGTCTTCTCCTTCTTCCGGATCGGTGCGACGGCCCACTACCGCTTCGTCAATGGCGTCGACAAACTGGATAATTTTAGCGACAGCGACCTCTCCGGTTTCGGCGGCACCCTGACACTGCGCTTCGGCGGCTTTGGAAGTGATTGGGACTGAAGGGGGTTTTGAGTTATTGAGTGATTAGGTTATTGGGTGATTGGGTGATTGAATACTCGACAACTCAAAACTACTTCTAACAATGTGATTTCAATATAATACAATAATAAAAACAAGGCCTGGCAGGCAGCGCAGCCTCTCTTTCTGGATGCAAGTGAAACAGCTTGTTCGGGGCCGTTCTTTTATAAAAATCAAAAAATCCAATAGACATGAAAAAATCAATTTGTATCGTCCTTCTAGCCATTTTTTTCATTCAAACCCAAATGGACGCCCAACGCTGGAACCGCGATGAGACACTCGCCAGTTCCACGGGCCGCAATGGTTTCTTCGTTGCACCAATAGTGGAGTACAGTGATTTGGACGGGAAATGGAATACGTCTCTCGGAGGTGGATTGGCCTTTGTGGCTGGAGACTTCTTCGTTGGCGCTTACGGCCTTGGCATGTTGGAAGAAGACTGGCTCGACAACGAATTTGAACAACTTGACATGGGGCACGGAGGTTTTTGGATCGGCTACGTAACGCCACAACACAAGGCTGTCCACCTGTTCAGTAGTGTAAAAGCCGGCTGGGGTGCCATGAATATTGAATTCGACAATGAATTTGATTACGAAGACACCTTCTTTGCCGTTACGCCGGAGGTCGGCCTCGAAGTAAATGTTTTCCGCTGGCTCCGAATCGGAGCTACCGTCGGCTACCGTTGGCTGAATGGCCTGGATGATTCCCCCAATTTCGATCAGAACCGGCTCGAAGGCGCTACCGCCGGCCTCACCTTCCGCATCGGCGGCTTCGGCCGCGAACGAAACAGGGATTGGTGAGATGAGCGGGGGCAAGGGTTTATGAACCGTCCCTCTACCTTTTACCAAAAACCAAATTGAGCGAAGCGAAATCCCGCACCGCAGGTCGGGAAAACCGACGACTCCCATTTATTTATTCAACCAACTTAAAAATCACCTGGGGAAATGGCACCGCTTCGGGAAGCCATTTCTATGTTCCATCGACTGAAATCATCATGAAAAACCTCATTGAAATACTTATCATTCTTGGGTTTGTACTGCTGGGAATCAGTGCCAAATCCCAAACCCCAACACAGACTATACGCGGTGCCGTTGTCGACAAAGAAAACCTGATGCCCTTGATCGGGGCAGAGGTCGCCGTCATGACCACTGTGCCGGTTTCCGGTACGACCACCGACGAGCATGGTCATTTCAAGATAGAAAATGTACCGGTGGGCAGGCACAATTTACGCATCAGCTATTTGGGATACGAAGCGATGGGCATCCCCAATCTCATGGTTACTTCCGGAAAGGAGGTGGTCCTTAACCTGGAATTGGTAGAAAGCACTGTTCAGTTAGCAGTAGCTACCGTTGTAGCCGGTTCTGACAAATCCAAAACCCTGAATGAGATGGCAACCGTCAGTGCCCGTTCTTTTTCGGTGGAGGAAACCAGTCGCTACGCAGGTAGTTTTTATGACCCTGCAAGAATGGCCACCAACTATGCAGGAGTTTCAGTTGGTTCATCCGACGACCTGACCAATGAAATTGTAGTACGGGGCAACTCGCCAAGAGGTGTCATGTGGCGCCTGGAAGGGGTTGAAATTCCAAACCCCAACCATTTCGGCTCCATGGGCAATTCGGGGGGAGGCATCAGTATGCTGAGCAGTAGCACTTTGTCCAATTCGGATTTCTATACGGGTGCCTTTCCGGCAGAATTCGGCAATGCCTTGTCCGGCGTATTTGACCTTAATATGCGCACCGGTAATAATGAACAAAGGGAATATGCGCTCATGCTTGGGGCGTTGGGCCTGGAGGCGGCGGCAGAAGGGCCGTTTTCAAGCAGGCAGTCGCAAGCAGGCAGTAGGCAGAAAGGTTCTTATTTAGTCAATTTCAGGTATTCTACGTTGGCTTTGTTAGATGCAGTCGGTTTAAGCCCCGTGGGTGACGTGCTGCCAAAATATTCTGATGTTTCATTTAAACTGAACATGCCCACTGAAAAAGCAGGCAATTTTGCCTTGTTTGGGCTTGGTGGCCAGAATTCGGCTGTCTTCCACCCTGACGTTGACAGTTCCAATTTTGATGCAGAAATAGATGACGAATGGGGATTTGAAGAAACGCAGACAGTCGGCAACCTTGGCCTGTCGCACCGCATCTTATTGTCGGACCACAGCTATTTAAAAACAGTGGTGCTGGCCTCCCACGAACACTTAATAGAAGAGGATTATTGGATTGACCCCGAAAGAAATTTTAGCAAACATTACGACGTAAAAAATGAAGTTGCCAGCAATGCCATTCGGTTCAGTTCTATGTACAACCATAAGTTCAATGCCCGCAATACGTTTCGTACAGGCTTGATTTACAGCTATATGACTTTCGATTTCAAATACTACGACGATGACAATTATGATGAGGAAAAAGGCGATGGGCAAATCCTTTTATTTAATAACGATGGTGCAACGGCCACTTTACAGGGGTATGCCCAATGGAAGCACCGGTTCAATGCACAGTGGACGCTCAATGCTGGTTTGCATTATTCGCAAATGCTGCTGAACAATAAATTCAGCATCGAACCAAGGGCTGCCCTATCCTGGAAAATTGATAAAAACCAATCCCTAACGGCTGCGGTCGGCCTACACAGTAAGATGGAACATTTAGCAGCCTATTTATTCGAAGGCACCCTACCTGATGGGACCGTAAGGGTTCCGAACAAAGACCTCGGGCTCACCAAGTCCATGCATGCAGTGCTGGGATATGACCGCCGACTGGGCGAAAACATGCGCATGAAACTGGAGGCCTATTACCAGCATTTGTTTGATGTGCCGGTGGAAAGCATTCCCGGCAGTACTTACTCGATTATCAATGCAACGGATATTTGGGACATCATCGGGGTTGAGCAGATCAACAATGAAGGGACAGGCCGCAACTATGGAATTGACCTGACCCTGGAGAAGTTCTTTTCCAATGGCTATTATTTCCTCGTTACCGGTTCGCTGTTCGAGTCCAGGTACACACCGATCAACAAGGTGGAATTTCCTACCCGGTTTGATGGCCGTTACAATTTGACGGTGCTGGGCGGTAAAGAGTTTAAAGTGGGCAAAAGCAAAAAGAACATCATCGGCATAAATGGAAAATTGATCCTCACCGGTGGCAACCGCTTCACACCGATCGACCTGGAAGCTTCGCGTCAATCAGGCGATCATGAAATCATCGAAGACCAGCGTTTCGCGGAATGGGCGGGAGCGTATGGCCGCTTCGATTTCGGTATTAGTTATAAAATCAACAAATCGAAACTAACCCACACCATTATGCTGGACATTCAAAACGTGACGAACCGGCAAAACATATTCACACTGTATTATGACGACGATACGCAACAGATAGAACGATACACGCAAAATGGATTATTCCCAATTATTAACTACCGAATAGAATTTTAGCAGGTTGTTTGAATTTGGTTTCTGGTTTCTGGTTTTTGGTTGAACCATGAACCAAAAACCAAAAACCAAAAACCAGAAACCAGAAACCAGAAACCAGAAACAAACAACCAACAACCATTTAAATCCAAAAGCATGAAAAATCAAAATTTCTTTTTCCTTCCCTTGTGCCTGGTACTGTTGGCCATTACGTCCTGTGTCGTCGATGACGACGGTTTGTTCCAGGATTGTGAAAGGGGCGACGGGCCAGTCGTGGAAGAGGTGCTGAACCTCTCCAACTTTACCGGCATCGACCTGAAAATCAACGCTAACGTCTACATCACCCAGGACAACTTTTTCGAAGTGGTCGCCAAAGGTGAGCAGAATGTCATTGATGAACTGGAACTGGACGTCCGCAACGATACCTGGGACATCGAGTTCGATGACTGCATGAAAGACTACGAACTGGACATTTACATCACCATGCCGTTTGTGGAGTTTCTGGCCATCTCCGGTTCGGGTGAAATCAGAGGTGAAACATTTATCGACCCCGAAGACCTCACCCTGCGCATCAGTGGTTCCGGCGAAATGTGCCTGGGTGTTTTTGTGGAAGAATTGGACGCCAGAATTACAGGTTCAGGTGACATGGAACTGGAAGGCACCGCGGAAGAATTTGACCTGAAGATCACTGGAAGCGGTGATGTGGATGCATTTAAATTAATCTGCGAAGAGGCCGATGTCGACATCACAGGGTCGGGCGATGCCTCTGTGCATGTACTCGAATTTTTGAAAGTACGGATCAGTGGCAGCGGCGATGTATTTTACAAAGGTTTTCCCGAACTGGATATTTCCATCAGTGGGTCGGGTGATGTGAATGATGCGAATTGAGGTTTCAGGGGTCAGGCTTTACTTACCTGACACCTGACACCTGACCCCTGACACCTAAAAAATACTCATAAACGTTAGTTTAGTTATGTTGGCAGTCTCCCCTTTCGGGCAGACTGCTTTTTGGTGATGGGCTTTTGTATCCACATTTCGACCAAACACCGCTTATATCTCAAATTGAATTTGCTTAAAACGGCTATTGCCGAAGGAACTGACCAATGTATCTATGACCATTCTCATCTTGAATATCAATGAAATAATTTCCCGGGGCGAGAACCGACACATCAATTGGATGAAAGTCATTAAAAATTTCAAGCTGTTCAAAACGGACTAATTTGCCCGAGGAATTAAATATTGAAAGTTGCCCTTTTTCAATAGATAAACCGGCGGTCGACAACAAGGCAATATCCTGAACGGGGTTGGGGCTAATATTTAATTCTATTAGGCGGCCTTCTTCATTGGCACTGGTGAAAAAATCAAATATGGAACGTTTCCAGATCCCTCCTTCATCACCTACATAAAGGTCAGAACCTTTAAGAATCATTTTTTCAGGGAAAAATCCGGAAGGCAGGTTCTCGTTAATATCTACCCAATCGACGGTGTCCGATAGGGAAAAATAAACTCTATCCCCAGCGGAAATACAAACAAATTCCTCCGTTGCCAGGATGGCCTCTCTGGCGAGTGTATCCGGAAGGCCACTGTCAATTTGCTGCCAGTTACTCCCATCATCACTACTGAAATAAACGCCTGACTCACTTACCAGATAAATTCCATGGGAATTGGAAGCCATCGTCCGGAACCTCAGATCGGGCGGAAAACTCCCCCCGATGAACGTCCAATCCAAAGTCATTTTGTCAGCCCTATGAAAATTATCCCCTCTGGAACCAGAGAAAATATAATCTCCTTCGGCATACATAAAACCGATGCTGAAAAAATCGTTGGGATTGATGTGAACCCAGTTTTGCCCTCCATCAATCGACCTGTAAAGCCGGCTAAACGAACCAACATACAAACTACTCTCATCAGCCCCGGTCCGAAAAACAATTTCATCTTCTGGCAATTGATCGCTAATATCATCCCAGTTCATCCCTCCATTTCCTGTGCGGACCATTTCCTCATTCCCAAAGCCATATAACTGACCATCATGCTCCAACAACGAGAAAAGTCTCGGATCAATCGGAAACCCGCCAATTTGTTCCGTCCAGGTGTCCCCATTGTCAGACGACTGGTACAAGGACAGCCCCGAGGCCGTAAATAATTTATCCTGGTGTACAATGATATCACTGAAAGCTACATTTACTTCCGGCAAGCCAGTATTGGAAGGGGCCCACGTTTCGCCACTATCCGATGAAATATACATGCCCCTAAAAGTACTCCCAATCAAGTTGCCATTAGACGCCTCAATGATACTCCGGGAAAAATTGGTGGTCGGAATACCAGCATTGGCCGTGCCCCAAGTTTCACCGTTGTCGTCAGATTGGTAAAAATTACCTGAACCACAGGCAAAAATGTTGTTGCCAATCTGCCTGATCTGATAAATCAAGGTCAAGTTGAACGGAAAGTTGCTTGCCGTCCAGTTTATGTAATCATCTGTGTAATAGATAACATCTGGGGTCGTAAAGTAGGCAAACACCCGACCTCCGACCTGGCTCACACCGTAGGCTCCGCCCTCAACGGATGCTGAAATATCTTCAAAAGTGATCCCATCATTTATCGACCGAAAGACACCGAACGTGCTTGCTACAAAAATACCATCATCGCTGATCGAGAGATTTCTTATGGAAGACGGCAATCCGCCTCCCGCCAGCGGCACCCAGGTTTCTCCCATATCCAATGATACTGAAATACCAAAGGTACCACCTGCAAAGAGGTCATTACCAAAATGCTCTAACGCATTGATGGTTATAGGATCAGGAAACCCCAAGTCCATTGGAACCCAGGTTTGGCCAAGGTCGCTGCTTTTGTAAGGTATCGCTCCTGAAGAACTCGATGCAATAAAGATGTTATCTCCTATAATGGCCAACGAATTCCAATTCACTTCCGGCGGCAGACCATTCTGAATGGCATACCAACTTTCCCCGTTATCGTCCGAGCGAAATACGCCGGAAGTGAACGCAGTTGCTATCAGTACATCACCAGCCTTTTCCATTTCGCTGAATGATGGAAGAGACTCTGGGGTTTCCAAAGCCGACCATTGCGCAAAAGCGGAAGGAGAAGGAGCCATGAAAAGAGACAAAAGGAGATAATTCAGGAAAAAAAAGTAGGATTTTTTCATAGAGAGTTAATTTTATAATGAAGTTGCTTTTAAAAATCAATAAATCACTTAAAAGTTACATTCGAGCATATATTCCAAGGAACCAAAGATCATAGATAAAAATGATTCACCAAAACGGCCCCCCATTTTATTCTTTGTTCTCCGCTAATTCACACCTTTCCCTTTTAATGGCGACATATAATCACACAACCTGCAACATCCGGCCACAGGGGTCAAAATGATGGAGGTATGTTCTGAAACGAGGTTATTTTACAACTGGCCAAGACAACAAGAAATCGACTTTAATTTTGACCAATAAAACCCATATATATTTTCCATATAAAAATTATTAACTTATCTCCATAAGTCTTATCTTTGATTTTTTACTGACTATCACACCTTACCCATCGTCATTCCCTCTTCCAGAAAAAAACTCAATTCCAGTTTCACCGAGTACATTTCAATAAAAAATTCAAAGAAAATAAAAGTGAGAATCCTTGCCATCGCAAGCAGCCGCAGGTGTTTTGGTTTTTCATTTTCATTTTAATTTGCATTACCCCATTTTGTATCAGGTCTCGTTTGCAACCAATTGCCTAACTTTGGCGTACAATCAGATTCTTTGATATAAAATTTTTCGTAATATATAACTAAGAGAAAAAAAGTT
Organism: Bacteroidota bacterium; assembly: GCA_039819485.1. Taxonomy (GTDB): domain Bacteria; phylum Bacteroidota; class Bacteroidia; order Chitinophagales; family Saprospiraceae; genus UBA6168. Next base: position 32,972 of record JBCBRY010000034.1, read on the forward strand.
AACTACTGTCTCATGGCTAAAGTTTTAATCGTCGACGACGAAACACCAATCAGAAGGACGCTGAAAGAAATTTTGGAGTTCGAAAAATTCAAGGTAGAGGAGGCTTCTGATGGCCTTGAATGCTTGGTTCAACTGAAAAAGAACCAGTATGATGTCATTCTAATGGACATCAAAATGCCGAAAATGGACGGCATGGAAGCACTTGAAAGAATCCAGACCCTGGCGCCCGATACACCGGTGGTCATGATCTCCGGCCACGCCAATATTGACACCGCTGTGGAAGCCGTCAAAAAGGGTGCCTTCGATTTTATTTCAAAACCACCAGACCTCAACCGCCTGCTGATCACCGTCCGCAACGCCATGGACAAGTCGAGCCTGATCACCGAAACCAAGGTGCTCAAGAAAAAGGTTTCCCATTACAAGACCCAGGAAATGATCGGCGAATCGGAGCCAATGGTGAAGATCAAAGAAACCATTGACAAGATTGCACCAACCGAAGCACGGGTGCTCATCACAGGTCAAAACGGAACGGGCAAAGAGCTCGTCGCCCGCTGGATACACGAAAAAAGCAACCGCAGCAAAGGCCCGATCATTGAGGTCAACTGTGCAGCCATCCCATCCGAACTCATTGAATCCGAGCTGTTTGGCCATGAGAAAGGTTCATTTACCTCGGCCCATAAGCAACGCATTGGAAAATTTGAGCAAGCCAATGGCGGTACCATTTTCTTGGATGAAATTGGTGATATGAGCCTCGATGCTCAGGCAAAAGTACTTCGCGCATTGCAGGAAAGTCGGATCACCCGCGTCGGTGGCGACAAGGAGATAAGGGTGGATGTACGGGTGCTTGCCGCCACGAATAAAGACCTCCGCAAAGAAATCGAAGGAAAGCGTTTCCGGGAGGATTTATACCACCGGCTTGCAGTGATCATTATCGAAGTGCCGCCGCTCAACAACCGCCGGGGCGACATCCCTGCACTAGTGGAGCATTTCATTTCCCAGATTTGTACCGAGTACGGTATTTCACCTAAAAAGATCACCAAGGAAGCGCTGATCGCTTTGCAGAACGTGAACTGGACGGGAAATATCCGGGAATTGCGCAACGTCGTCGAACGGCTGATCATTTTGAGCGGAACTGAAATCACGGCCGAAGATGTACTCCAATATGTCGGCCCATTCCAGCGCCCTTCCAACGGCCAGGAAAAATGATCACTGAGTTTGCTGAAATAGTATTATTTTTGATCGAATAATTAAAAAAGCCCGCCCGTTTTGGCGGGCTTTTTTAATGCTTCGCATTGATTGATAAAGCATAAACCGATCTGCTAAATCTTGAAAATTTAGTCAATCTCAAAATTCGGATAACGCGCTCATCATGTACCTTAAAACTCAACACTTTTGATATGAATAATGAGAATCAAAACAACCTTCCCATCACCAAACATCAAAGAAGGGAATGGCATGAAATAAAAGCAGAAAATTCCTGGACAATGTTCAAGGTCATTTCTGAATTTGTCGATGGCTTTGAACGGCTGAACACCTACGGGCCCTGCGTCTCCATTTTCGGCTCAGCCCGCACCAAATCCAACCACCCATATTACAAACAGGCCACAGAGATCGCCCGACTCCTTACCGATGAGGGCTGGGGCATCATCACGGGCGGTGGGCCGGGTATCATGGAAGCGGGCAACAAAGGAGCCGCCATGAACAACGGTACCTCCATCGGCCTCAATATCCACTTGCCTTTTGAACAAAACCACAATCCGTTTATCGATGTGGACAAAAATTTTGAGCACCGCTACTTTTTTGTGCGCAAAGTGATGTTTGTAAAATACGCCCAGGCATTTGTCATTATGCCCGGTGGCTTCGGTACTATGGACGAAATGTTCGAGGTGCTGACCCTCATCCAAACCGATACAATCGATGAGGTTCCGGTCATCCTCTTTGGCTCCGATTATTGGGGCGGTTTGGTCGATTGGTTAAAAAATACCATGCTCGAAAAGGAAAGGAATATCAACCCAAAAGACATGGACCTGTTCCACCTGGTTGACGACCCAAAAGAAATAGTGGAAATCATCCGTAAATTCCACCAGGACGGTGAGCACACTAAACCTAATTATGACTTGGATAAATTGCGGCCAGCGTAATTTATTTTTTAAACGCATAGGCACATATAGCATAACCTGTCCCGTTTTTTAACCGGGATAGAAAATTTAATAAAAATAAAACTATGTGTTCTATGTGCCTATGTGTTTTAAAAAACAATTATTGTTGTTCTAATTGAGAATTAATTGCGGGCTACTAATTATTTATGTCCAAATTTCCCTTCCACCGAAAATTAATTTATACCTCCATTATATTTTTTGTTTTCCTTTTTTTATTAACAATTATTGGTGAAACAGGTATTCGATTATTTACCGGGGATAAATACAAAAAACCAATCCCCTACCCTCCTTACAACTCTGTCGTCCCAGATAAAAAATTAGGCTGGAAACCAAAACCATTTTACTTTTTTGAAGGTCACTTAAAAGATTTGTCTAACCAGGAATACTCGGTCTCTTTTCAATTAGACAAAAATGGCTTTAAAACTTTTGGGGACAGTAATTCACTGAAATACAAGACTTTATACATTGGCGACTCTTACACGGCAGGAATTGAAGTGTCGACTGAAAAAACTTTTTACTCTTTATTAAAAGACAGCCTGGAGATGGAAATTTTTGCTTTTGGACAGGCAGGGTACGGAACACTCCAGGAATATTTAATTCTGGACAGATGGATAGACCGGATAAATCCCGATTTAATTGTCTGGCAATTTTGCTGCAATGATTTTATTGATAATTACGCACCCCTGGAAATCAAGTGTGGATATAAAATTGGGAAGCGACGACCATATTTAAATAAATCGGGAAATATATATTACCAGCGTCCGTTATCGTATTGGCAAAAAATTAAAGAAAAAATTCTTTTTTATCGTTGGCTGGAAGATCACTGGCACCCGTTCAAAAAAAAGGTATTTGGAAAAGACCGACTGCAGGGAGAAGATTTTATTGAAACATGGCGTGAAGAATATGGGCCATTTAACCAATCGGTATTGATCACTGATTTAATTTTAAAAAAACTAAAGAAGCGATTGACGGAAAATAAAAAAATAATAGCCTTTGCGGCCGATTATTATCCGGCTCAAATTGAAGCTGCCAAAAAGATTTTTGACCATCACGATATCCCTTTTTACACAGCCCCTGCCGAAGCAATTGTCGCCCATCAAACCAATGTCAATTGTAGGGCTGCCGATGGTTATCATTGGAACGAACAAGGCCACCAGGTGGTAGCGGCGGCGCTCTTTCCCTACATCAGCGAGATATATTCTAAAACACAACAGGCACCAATAAAAACAAAAGAATTTTAATTCATCAACTCTGATGTGACAGCATTTGCGATTCAACGTCTAATAAGTATTTTAGCATAAAATTATGTAGTTGTCTGTTCGACCGACCGCACCAGAAGTAAATTCAGGACAAGCCGTCGACGGTCAACCATCCTAAAACTTAAGACATCATGAAAAAGCTCCCCATATTCCTATCATTCTTCCTGCTAACTATTGGCCAAATGGCCGTTGCCCAAGTCGTCGAGATGGATGAGATTACCCCTCAGGAGACACCAACGCCCGAAGTCCCCGAAGAATCACCGGCCCTGGAGAAATTCACCAAACAAGAGGTCAACATATACGAGAGCAACGAGTCTATGTCCAAAGGCCTTCAGAACGCCATCATAGTAGAAGTCCCATCCAGCAATGAAAAACTCGTGGAAGGGGTTTGGAAAAAATTCATCAAAGACTACGGAGGTAAGACCAAGCGCACCAAAGGCAACCGAAACGAAAGCACTACAACCGGGGCAGAAGTGGTCGGCATCAACGGTGTCAATTCACTGACCATTTATTCTAAGGCTATTTCCGGCACTTCCGGTGATATTGAAATGTGCATCTGGTTCGACATGGGCGAGGAATTTCTCGAATCGAACCGCAAGAGCCAGTACGACGAGGCCGAGCTCATGCTACAGAAATTTGCCCATGAGGTGCGTATCGAAAACACCAGAGGAGAACTCAAAGTCGCCGAAAAAACGCTGAAAAAATACGAAGGCAACCTCAAAACCCTCCAGCGCCAAAACGAAGGCTACCACAAGGACATCGCCAATTATGAAAAGAAAATCGAGGAAGCCAAGGATAATATTATCACCAATGACGAGCAACAGGTAAGTACCAACGAGAAGATTGAACTACAGATGCAGTTGGTCGATGAGATTGACCGGAGATTGCGGAAGTTGAAGAAACAATAACCTTAATTTAAAATCATAGTTAAGTAAAATTCATCCTCAAACTGTTTCACAGAATCGAATATTTCCCATCATTTTCTTGGAAACAACCAACAATTAGTACCTTTGTCCCACATTCGAATTCGCTAAGTGGCTGTACCAAAAGAGCATGATCCAATATCAAATGAAACGTTATGCTTTTTTGGTACAGCCTTTTTTGCTTTATGAATTAGAAATTGAAAATTGGAAACAGCGGTCTCACCTAACTCAATTCATTGATTACTAATTTTTTACATAATTTCTAATTTCCAATTTCTACATTAAACTTCGTTATGGATATTTTCAATAAATTTCAAACACGTGGCAACATCGGACGCTTTTCCGCAGTCGGAGAAGGTTATTTTGTATTCCCGCAACTGGAAGGTGAACTGGGCAACCGGATGAAATTCCAGGGCAAGGAAGTCATTTGTTGGAGCATCAACAACTATCTGGGAATTGCCAACCACCCGGAAGTCCGCAAAGTGGACATGGAAGCCGCCAGGGACTGGGGCATGGCTTACCCCATGGGTGCCCGCATGATGAGCGGAGCCACCAAATACCATGACCAATTGGAGCAGCAATTGGCCGATTTCGTAAAAAGGGAAGCCGCCATGCTGGTCAATTTTGGCTACCAGGGCATGTCTTCCGGGATCGACTGTCTGTTGGGCCGCCACGATGTATGCGTGTATGATTCTGAATCGCATGCCTGTATCATTGACGGTGTGCGGATGCACCAGGGCAAACGCTTTGTCTTTGAGCACAACAACATGGCCAGCCTCGATAAAAACCTGGCACGTGCCACCAAGATCGTTGAACAGACGGGCGGCGGAATCATGGTCATTTCGGAAGGCGTGTTCGGCATGAGCGGCAACCAGGGCAAATTGCGGGAAATCGTTGCCATGAAAGAAAAATATAATTTCCGCCTGCTGGTGGACGATGCCCACGGCTTCGGTACACTGGGTGAAACTGGTGCAGGTGCCGGGGAAGAGCAAGGTGTCATGGACGAAATCGACGTTTATTTCTCGACTTTCGCCAAGTCAATGGCCAGTGTCGGTGCCTTCTTTGCCGGCAATGCAGATGTCATCAAGTTCATGAAATACAACATGCGCTCGCAGATGTTTGCCAAGTCGTTACCGATGCCGATCGTGATCGGAGCCATCAAACGTTTGGAAATGCTGCGCACCATGCCTGAACTCCGCAGCAACCTGTGGAGGAATGTCAGCCAATTGCAAAGTGGCCTGCGGGAAGCGGGTTTTGACATAGGAACAACCAATAGCTGTGTGACGCCGGTACAAATGAAAGGTGGTGCAGGAGAGGCAATGGCCTTGACGCAAGACTTACGAGAAAATTATAATATTTTCTGTTCGATCGTCATTTATCCGGTAGTACCAAAGGGAACGATCATCCTTCGATTAATCCCTACGTCCATTCATACACCGGCCGACATTAAAGAGACCATTGCGGCATTTAAAGCCGTTAGTACTAAACTGAAGAGTGGAGCTTACAAAGTAGCCGCCGAGCAGTTAATGGAAAAAGTGTTTGCCCGGTAAATGTTTTTAATTGCTGGTTGCTGGTTGTTAGTTGTTTGCATAACAATTAACAACCAGCAACCAACAATTAATTATTCTTCCTCCTCCCCTGCCTCTTCTCCTCCAGTCAACAATCCTCTTTCGTTCATAAAACTGAACCATTTGATCGCTTTCTTGATATCGCTGACGTGGACCAAATCCCGGTCATAGTTGGGGAGTATCTTGGCGAAGTATGTTTTCAGCTCATCTGATTTGGATTTCAGGCTCGGCAACGGGTTTTCGTTCAGTTGGTCCAGCATACTTTGGAAGACGACTTTCAGCTCGACCGAGTCGTCATCGTCTGTGTACATGGAAATGGTTTCCAATGGAGAAAACTGGTGTTTGCGCACCGAAGCAAAGCGCACCTTGCCCGTATCGATATCGCCTACCAACATGCCATTGTTCTTGGTGGACACTATTCTCATCACGCCCGGCAGACCAGTCACCACTACATAGTCTTTTAGATTCATTCTTTGTAAGTAAAAAGTAAAAAGGCAAAAGGAAAAAGAGAAATCCCGCTCGGTGGCACTTTTAACTTTTTATTTTTGCCCTTTTACTTGTTTAAAAATGACCGCAAAGGTATAAAAAAACACCTTTCACGATATGTTATTATATTTTTTCAAATCGATCCATATAGTGGGTTTTGTCGCCTGGTTCGCCGGGCTGTTTTATCTCGTTCGAATTTTTGTCTACCATGTCGAGGCAATGGAAAAGCCGCCACAGGAACGGGCTATCCTAACCGCACAATTCAACCTCATGCAATGGCGGGTATTTAAGATTATCTGTCGGCCTGCGATGATCATCACCTGGATATGTGGATTGTCCATGCTCCACATCCACGAGTTAGAATGGCTCAAGGCAAACTGGTGGATGCATGTCAAACTGGTACTCCTAACCTTGCTGACGGTTTATACTGAAATGTGTCCGCGCATCATCCGAAAACTGGAAAAAGGGGAAAGGCCCTACACTTCTTTTCAATTTCGGCTGCTCAACGAAGTCCCGACCATCTTTTTACTGACCATCTCGCTGCTGGCCGTCTACCGCTTCAATTTCAACGTTTGGTACACACTGGCCGGCATTTTTGGTTTTGGGATCTTGCTCTTTACTTTTGCCAAACTCTACCGGAAGCGGCGCATGAAGAGCAGTGGCCAGTAAGCCGGGAGTAATACAGGAACACATTAAAATCTTCTTGGAACAGGATTCGCTTATCAAAAAATAAAAAATAAAGATGTTTAAATTATTGATCCCATTACTGCTGATTATTTCTACCAGTCAATTGCTGGCACAGCATTATGTAAAAGATACAGGCCGCCAGCCCGACAAGATCGAAAGTGTATTTCCATACGACATTGCCATTCGCACCGCTGAAAACGACACATTGAATACCGAGCAGATATTTAAGAAAAATGACAGACCGACGGTTCTTCTTTTCTGGTTGACTACCTGTGCGCCCTGCCGGGCAGAGATGTCCGCAATTTCAAAAAAATACGCGTCCTGGCAAGCGGAAAAAGCTTTTAATATGTATGCCGTTTCAGTCGACTGGCCCCGGAACGAACAACGGTTTGCCAGTATGGTAAAACAGCACAACTGGCCATTTCCAGCTTATCATGATATCAACCGGGAGTTTGGTAAAATAATGCCGGGGCACTTGAATGGCCTGCCGCAGGTTTTTGTACTAAACGGGGAAGGAGAAATCGTTCACCACAAAAGAAAGTACCGCCCGGGGGATGAAGATCAATTGTTTGAAGTTGTAAAAAATTTAGACTAACTGTATTCGTGTATTGTTCAATTTTGATACAAAAAAATTGTTATAGTTTAAGCGTTTCTTTTCATTTAAGGGTTTTAGGCAGTGCATGTTTGTTTATCTGTATCTTTTAACACAAATTGCACACTAGACATAAATCACCCTATCTCATATTTTTCAGACGTCACTATATAAAAAAGACTAGTTAATATTTACGCTGACAATCCCGGTTTTAAAATTAGAATTTTCACATCAGGACATTTTAGATAGTTAAATTTTTCGGCTCATCCTTCGCCACATTAAAAGTAGTGCTTGGACAAAAATAAGGGGCGCTAAAAATGGCACTTTTATTTTGGCAAATGTTTGATTTCATGGCCTCCAGACTCTTTTTCAGGCGAAATAAAAGTGTCATTTTTTTGAGCACTTGCTTAGTCCTGACAATTTAATTTTAACGATTTTCCGGTTATTATTTGTTGTTTTAAAGAAATAGACGAGTGGTGCTCTCCCAACCAATATTATCACTTTCAGTGGTTTAACTTTTTAAATTTCATTTTATGAAAAATATAATTCTATTTTCTTTCGTCCTGCTTTTATTGATCTCCTGTGCAAAAGAAGTCACCGCCCCTGCACCTGATCAGAAAAAAAACCTGACAACGACTGAACTAATGAAAGAACAAATAAAAAATGGTGACTTCCGATATGACTTTATTGGCTACGTTGAAAACCACCAGCCCGCCGACAGAGAAACCATGCGCCATATATTGGCTTTAAATAAACGGCTTCCACTAAAAGACAAATGGACGAATGCCGAAGAAAACTACCAAGTTTTAAAAGCTGAATTAATCAAATGGCAAAATGAAGATGTAAAAGAAGAATACTCAAGACACACACAAAATTTTGCCCTTCGATGTTTGAGGAATTATTTTCTGAACATAAAAAACCCGGATTCTTCAACAGAAGTTATTTTTCTTTTAAATCTTTTGATTGAACACAATAACAACGACCTGGATGTATTAGTGGACGCCTTCATGTATGTTGAAAAAGATTTAATTCCATCCGAACGCAAACGATATATCGACCATATCAAAGACTGGCACACCAAACATAAAAATACGGTTGAAGAAAAATTTGAAAATTACAGAACGGTATTTGAAACTTCTGAAAACGAGCAACAAAAGCTCGGCTATTTAATGGCTATAAAACGATTGGAGTGTCTGAGCCGATCAATAAACTATACGGAAGAAACAATAACTTTTGCAGGCAAGCTTGATTAAAAAAGAATTTGATTTGCAATAAACAATAAAAAAAGAACCGGGGCTTCAGTCAATGATCCCCGGTTATTTTTTGGGTATTTATTTTAAGGACTAATTTATTTTTTTGAGGGATAATACCTGTGCAAAAAAAGCGGCAGGAATTTTATTTAATAAAATATGAAGCACTACTTTTATTTTAGACATTTACCTGGAAAATCACCCGCCCTATTTTTCCTCATTCCGTGATTATTTCAAATCGTTTTTTGATTGCCTACCGACGGTGCAATTCCGAAAAAAATCTATTTTTTATTTTTTTCCAAAAAAGCAATGATCTTTTCAAAGGGTTGGTCTACCCCTATAATCTCACCTTTTTCATCAATCAAAAATTTGGTGGGCACCTGTTTCACGCCATATATTTCGGCGATGGGTGAGTCGAAAAAACGGAGGCTGGTGGCCTGGTCCAAAATCTGATATTCCCAGGGCATTTGGAAGCGCTCCAACGCCCGTTCCCAGCGGGCCGGTTTTTGCTCGACCGCTACGCTGACAATGGTAAAGCCATCCGCCTTTTTAAATTTGGCCTGTCCATATTGAGCATAGAGGTTTTTTACTTCCGGCATTTCCTTGATGCAAGGGCCGCACCAACTGCCCCAAAAATCCAACAACACATATTTGCCTTGCAGGTCGGACAATTTGAAAGGCGTACCATCAGCCAGGGTGGCAGAAAAATCCCTGATATTTTCCCCACTGCCAGTGCTTGGTTTTAAGTATAGCTCTTTGAAGAATGGAATTGCGAAATAGGCAACTATCAATATGATGAAGAATTTAAGCAGTCCGTATTTTTTCATTTTATGCTTCTTGTTTAATTGAAAGGTGATTGAATATGGGCAAACCGTTTAACTGTGCTGATTTATCAATTTAGGGTCAAATGTTCACTGAGATGGCGCCGCAGTCGGCCTATCGGCCGCTCGGCGCAGTCTGGGGTCTGAGGGGGCAGTTGTTTTTAAATCGTTGAAAATTCAACGATTTAAAAACAACTGCCCCCTTAAACCCCTCCTCCGCCCGGCGCTGCGGAGCAGCGACTCGGGCGACTGCCATACATACAGGGATGTCCCCATGTTTATTAATCAATACATTTAACTTTTAACAAAAAGAATGAAAACGCCCCAATTGGCCCGAAGTTAAACAACACTTGATTTTTCTTTGGCAATTGTTACCTTTAGGACAGCATCCAGAATAGTATTATCGAAGAACCAATTTCATTTAACCTAATAAAAACAGTTTTCGATGAAAATCAATATCTCTCTTTCCCTCCTCTTGGTTTGTTCCTTTTTATTTTTCCAGGCTTGCCGGGTCGACGAGGTTCCCGAAGAAGAAGAAACACCACCTGTCCAATTCGAAAACAGTAACTTAGAAGTGAAAGTCCAGGTAGAAACCGATACCGGCCTCATCCTTGCCATCGGTGCGCAGATCAAGTTGTACGAAAACCAAAATGACCGCATGGAAGACTTCAGGGTCGTACACGAGGGTTCTACTAATGCCTTCGGGAAATATACTTTCAACGCCCTTGCCAATCCGGAATATTGGGTTTCCGTAAAAAATCCATATGATGGACAGGTGAAATTCTTTTATGATGACGCACCTTTTGCCACGCCTGGCCATCCAGTCATTTTGAACAAACTGGATGTTGTGTTTGAGCAATAGAGAAATGAAGAATGAAGAATGAAGAATAGCTATTAAGATTTTTCATTCTTCATTTTTCATTCTTCATTCTCACTTCTTTTCCAGCCGTTCTACCAATCTGGCCGATACCCGGAGAAAATCCATTTCGGTAATAATTCCTGCCAACTCATTGTCCTCGCCGACCACTACCGGCAAGCAGCCGACCTTATTATCCCGCATCAGGTTCAGTGCATCAATGATGGTAGCTTTTGGTGTAACGGTGATGGGGTTCGGGATCATTACATCTTCGACGATGCCAATGTCCTGATCGTTGGTCTGTGATTTTTGGCTGTAATGTTTCAGCAAAGAACGCGAAGTAACCAAACCGACCAGGTTACCCATTTTGTCCTCCACGGGCATGTAACGTACCTTGTGCCAATTCATCATTTCCGTTACGAGGTCGATCAGGTCGGTCTGTTGAACGGTGATCAGGTCGGTAGTCATGAATTCATCGACGCGAAGGCGGGAAGGCACGTATTCGCGAAGGTCTTCCGGATTGGGAATTTTCCATTCATGCACCGGTATTTCTTTTTCCTGGTTTTCGATGATGCAGGCCGTAACTACAGCGACAGCTTCATCGTTGGTGATTTTTTCTTTTAATTTGGTGAAAGTCCGCAACTGCCAGCGGGCGCCGGTGCAGTGCTTTTTGATACGTTCCTGGATGGTTCCCAGATAGCGGTCAATGTCCGCAGTATCAATCTTTCTTTCCTCCAGTCCTTCCCGGGCGATGGGCAACAGTTCTTTTTGGATCAGGTCAACGGCCCCATATTTTTTGTCGCCAAACCAGGTGAATTTACAATCGATCCCATAACGGGAGGCTTTGACAAAGTTGTCCCGCACATCGTCCCAGCTCAGTTTTTCACGGATGTCTTTATAATGTTTGTGCATACCGACCATGGCCCCCAGCCAGAAACCGGCATTGGCAGTTGCGTCCAAAACAGTCGGCCCGGCGGGCAAGACCCGGTTCTCGATGCGTAAATGTGGTTTGCCGTTGCCGCTGATGCCGTAGCAGGGGCGATTCCAACGATAAACGGTCGAATTGTGAACCTGGAGTGATTTAAGCTTCGGTGTTACTCCCGCATTTATTTTTTCCCACGACTCTTCTTTTTCATCAGCCGTCATGAGCACCCGGAAGCGGGCAATGTCTTCCCTGTAAATGTCGAGGATAGAGCCGTGCAGCCAGTCATTGCCAAAATTGACGCGCGGGCTACGGTCCCGCAAATGTTGTTGGGAGGTCCTGGTATCTACGGATTGCTGGAACATGGCAATCCGCGACTCATGCCAGAGACGCTTGCCAAATACCAGCGGTGAATTGGCGGAAAGCGCAATGGTGGGGCCCGTCAGTGTTTGGGCGATATTGTACAATGGCACAAAGTCATTGGGAGCCACCTGTAGGTGTACCTGGAAACTCGTATTACAGGCTTCCAGCAAGGGAGAATCATGAATAATATTCAGCTCATCGATCCCATTGATATTGATCTCAAAACCCTTGCCCAACAACTGCCCGTGCAGGGATTCCATCAGCCCGCGATAGCGGGGATTTGGGGTCAGGTTCTCAATATCCAAATGATATTTCCGGAGGGTCGGCAGGATACCTGTGAGGATGACATCGGCCCCCATCTTACGCACCGTTTCCCGTATCTTTTTGATGTAGCGCAGGTTCTCGTCTTCCAGCTTGTGGAGCGCTTTGCCCTTAAATTCATAAGGAGTCAGGTTGGTTTCCAGGTTGAACTGGGCCAACTCGGTGTCCAGCCACTTGTACTTCTTCATCTTCTTCATCACTTCTACGTTGATCTTGGCCGGCTTGAAGGTCTTGCTGTCTACGAGACACATTTCCTGCTCTGCCCCGATCCGTACAATGTCGGACTCAAACCAGTCGTTATCTAACATGTATTCCAGTGCCCGGACATCATTCAGCAAGCGGCGTACAAAGGCTTGTACTTCTTTCGGTTCTTTTGCGATAGTTACTTTTTGTTCGCCCATATCTGAGGGGAGTTTTAAGTTATTGAGTTTTTAATAATTGTTTTTGGGGTTGGAATAATTAGCTCATTTTTACACGGACATTGCGGAGAGCATAAAACTCCGCCATTATCCATTCTTCAAAAAACCACATTTGTGTGAAATTTGCCAAATAGTTTTGCGAATAAAATTTCCCACTGGCTAAAGATAATTTTTTAAAATAAATATTGACGATGAAACATTTTTCCTTGATAATAATTTTTGCGGTGCTGTTGGCCGCCTGTAAAAAAGAAGAACCTGCTCTTTTCACCATCCCGGTGACCAACCTGAGATTTGAGGTCAATTCGGCCATGAGCCCACTCCTCAGTCACGACATTCCACTCAACAATGTCAATTTTAATTCTGTAAACCTGCTGCAGGCGGCGGGGATCGATACCGCAAATATCAAAAGCATCCTGCCGCGCCGGGCCACTCTCTACCTGCCGTTTGCCGACAACAATCTCGACTTCATCAAGGAAATTGCCATTCGGCTCTGCCTGCCGGGCGACAACCAATCGAATTGCGGACAAGAAGCCTTCTGGTACGATGAAACCAACGAAAACAGAAAAGGTGCCGATCATGTGCTTTTTGGCAGCAATGTCGACGACCTCCGCAAATGGGTCCTGACGGAAAACGTCAACCTCCAGATCCAGCTTGAAGAAATGTGGCGCCAACCGAACGGCACTTTCGAAATTTTCCTCGACCTCGAATTTGATGTGAGATAGACACTGAATGAAAGAAGGAGTAGATTTTGAGCGGACATTATTGATCGGCTTCCAAGTCCGGCCTTTAAATCCATTCATCAGGCAGCATTTATCGAAGAGCCATGAAACAATGGAACCCTGAATCCATTTAACATCCTACCTTTGCGCCCGCAAATTTTTCCTTAACCAAGATAGAAATGGTCAATGGTTAATGGTCAATGGCCAACATCTTTTTGATTGCCCATCGACCATTGACCACGAGCCATTAAACCGTTCATTTCATGAAAAAAGATTTCCTGAAAAAACTCCAGCTCGAAGCAGAGAACGCCGGTACCAGCACCGGCCTGAATGATGAGACTTCGAGTAAAATGATAAAATCCTACTCGCCCGTCGACGGTGAGTACATCGGCAGCGTCAGCCAGACCACCAAAACTCAGTACAATCAAGTCATCAAAACCGCGAAAGCTGCTTTCAAAGTGTGGCGTGAAATCCCTGCCCCCAAGCGAGGTGAAATCGTCCGCCAGTACGGCGACGCACTGCGCAAGAACAAAAAAGCACTCGGCCAGTTGGTAAGCTATGAAATGGGCAAGTCGCTCCAGGAAGGCTGGGGCGAAGTTCAGGAGATGATCGACATCTGCGACTTTGCCGTAGGCCTTAGCCGCCAGCTCTACGGATTGAGCATGCACTCTGAAAGGCCTCATCACCGCATGTACGAACAGTGGCATCCACTGGGCATTGTGGGCATTATCAGCGCCTTCAATTTCCCAGTGGCCGTTTGGTCCTGGAACGCCATGATCGCCCTGGTCTGCGGTGATGTTTGCGTATGGAAACCTTCAGAAAAAGCTCCGTTGTGCGGAGTGGCCTGTCAAAACATTTTGAAGAAAGTACTGAAAGCCAACAAAGTACCGGAAGGGGTGAGCTGCCTCATCAATGGAAATTATAAGGTCGGCGAATACATGACCAAGGACACCAATGTAGCCCTCGTTTCTGCTACCGGCAGCACCCGCATGGGCAAGATTGTCGGACAGACAGTAGCAGCCCGTTTGGGCAAGAGCCTGCTGGAACTGGGCGGCAACAACGCCATCATCATCACACCGAGCAGCGACATGGATGTCGTACTGACGGGAGCTTTGTTCGGAGCGGTTGGCACCTGTGGGCAGCGCTGTACGACGACCCGACGACTCATCATCCACGACAGTATTTACAACGAGGTCAAAGAAAAACTCGCCACCGCTTACACCCAACTCCGCATCGGCGATCCGCTCGACCAAAACAACCACGTCGGTCCATTGATCGATGAGGATGCAGTGAAAAATTATCTGAACGCCATCAAAGCCTGTAAAAAAGAAGGCGGCAATTTCGTCGTGGAAGGTGGCGTACTGGAAGGCAAAGGCTATGAAAGTGGCTGTTACGTGAAACCTTGCATTGCGGAAGCAAAGCCCAAAATGTCCATCGTACAGCATGAGACCTTTGCCCCCATTCTTTATTTGATGAAATACAAAAACCTCGACGAGGCCATCGCCATCCAGAACGATGTCCCGCAAGGTTTGTCTTCTGCCATCATGACCACCAATATGCGGGAAGCGGAGCAATTCCTTTCCACGGCCGGTTCTGACTGCGGGATCGCCAACGTGAATATCGGCACCAGCGGCGCTGAGATCGGTGGCGCATTTGGAGGTGAAAAGGAAACGGGCGGCGGCCGGGAATCCGGCTCGGATGCCTGGAAGGCGTACATGCGCCGGCAGACAAATACAATCAACTACAGCAAGGAATTGCCTTTGGCGCAGGGGATTAAGTTTGATTTGTGATTTGTGCGAATCAAGGGCAAAATTGAATACCATATAAAAGGAAGGGTTAGCTGCGATAACCCTTGATTCGCATCATTAATATTTTATGAAAAAAAAAGCGGATCGTGGCACTTGGGCGGCGGTCTGCTTTTTTTATTTCAAGAAGCAGATAATTTTTAAAAAATTAAAAAAACCAGTTAGAATTCCTGATTTGCTATGTTTTTAGAGTTGGTAAAACTGTAGTACGAAGATTTAACTTTAACCAAAGTTTTTGGGCTCCGAAAATTAATATAGACCTGATTCTTTTTTCTGCCCTTATTTAATATCCACCAAAATAGGTTCAGAAACCAATTTTCCTACCCAATAGTCCTGATCAAAAGAAGAAAATTTATGGGGTGAATTACCGGAGGGCAAAAGGTATTCGCAAAACGCAAAAACCCGAAATGTACCTGCTTCTTTCAAATTAAACAGGGCTTTATCAATAGCACCATAGATGCTGCCCTCTCCAACCATTTTTCTGACGAATTTTTCTGTCGATGGATTTATACGCTTTATGGTCAATGGTATCTCAAATTCAATATAATCTTCAGGCAAAATGTCGAGATGTGACACCGCCCTTCCTCCATTTAATTCAGTAAAGGAACTGGATCTTGCGGAAGACAACCTACCCTCTTCTGACAAAAACATTAAATAATTACCTAAAAAGTAATTAGACTTGTGAAAACAAACAGGCTCAGTTGATTGGTTTTTTATTTTAATTTTAAATAAATAGGTACTGTCAAAACTATTTTCATCCGTAATATTAAACACTTCTATTTTTAATTCATCAACCTGTTCTGCCAGATGGTATTGTTCAATAAATTTAAGTTTATAATCAGCATCCATCCCATAATATTCAGCATAGTTCATCGATAATCGAGTACTCACATTTGCGGGGATCATATAATCGGCCAGATAGTCATGTGCCTGCTTAGAAGCGATGCAGAACAAAGCCTGCAGAGCAGCATATTTATGAATAAAATTCCCCTCGTCCCTTAATCGATCCAGCAACCTAACCAATACCGGAACAGCCAGACTGTCTCCTTCGTCCCTTAAATTAATCAGGTCATTAAATACCAACATCGAGAATTCATAATCTGTGAAGTCTGTAAACCTTTCAATACGAGAAGTATCTGCCGGGCCATTTTCACCCGCCCGCTGAACAAAATAATTATTTAAGTCAGGTGATCTTTTTTCTTTTTTAAATATTTCGACGGCAGCACTTTTTTCAGCATTAATTGCATACTCTTCAACTTCACTGAAGTTATTTATTTCGTGGTCATCGATTTCAGCACAACCTAAAATTAAAAAAGAAGCAAACAGGCTCTGCATGGCCAAAAAGAGAGATAAATATTTCATAGAATAAAACAGTTATGACTATACCTTATAAATGAACGGCATTCCGCAAACACGCCTTCATTAAGGATGAATAAAACATAAAAAAAGTTGGCTGATGTAATAAAAGAACAACTTTTAATTTATTATTTATGTAGTTCAGACATTCAATATATTCAAACGGCAAAGCAAGTATCCCAACTTAAATACAGTTTAGGGTTGCGGATTCATTTAACTTTGTTAAGATTTTTAATCAAAAAATACAGCCATGAAATTAGGTGCATTTTCCGTAAGCCTCGCCGTCAAAGACCTGCAGGCTTCCAAAGCTTTTTACGAAAAACTGGGCTTCACTGTTTTTGGTGGTGAACTGGCAAAAAATTATTTAATCATGAAAAATGGCAATGCGTTGGTCGGGTTGTTTCAGGGTATGTTTGAAAAAAATATTTTGACTTTTAACCCCGGCTGGGACGAAAGTGCCAATAAACTGGATTCATTCGATGATGTGCGGGACATACAGCGATCACTAAAATCAAAAGGTGTAACAATGGCCACCGAAGCGGATGAGTCTACTTCGGGCCCGGCAAGTTTTGTGGTGGTCGACCCGGATGGAAATGCGATTTTAGTTGATCAACATGTGTAATGGAAGGTAAGCAAGACATATCGATCAGCCTGAACAAATACATCAGCGATACCGGTATTTGCTCGCGCCGGGAAGCGGACAAAATGATCAAAGACGGGCGCGTCACCATTAACGGAGAGCCAACCCGACTCGGCAACCGCGTATTCGAGGGGGATGTGGTGCGGATCGACAACAAGCCGCTGCGGGCCAAACCCAAAGCATTGTATATCGCCTTTAACAAACCGGTTGGGATTGTCTGTACGACAGATTTAAAGGAAAAGAAAAATATAATCAGTTACATCAACCATCCACAAAGGCTTTTTCCAATCGGGCGCTTGGACAAGCCTTCGCAGGGTTTGATTTTTTTGACCAATGATGGAAACATTGTCAATAAAATATTGCGTGCCGGGAACAACAATGAAAAAGAATACCTTGTAACGGTCAAACAAAAAATCACCGCAGACTTTATAAAAAAAATGGGTGCAGGAATTCCAATACTCGGCACCGTTACCAAAAAATGTAAAGTCGAAAAAATAGACACATTTAATTTCAGAATTATTCTAACGCAAGGACTCAACCGGCAAATCAGGCGCATGTGCGAATACCTGGGCTATGATGTAACCAGGTTGGAACGAGTCCGCATCATGAACGTTAAGATAGGCAAATTAAAAATCGGGCAATGGCGGGAACTGACCGGACCAGAGATGGGGCGAATCAATGAGCTGGTGGCCCATTCCTCTAAAACAGAAGAGGCTTCCATTGATAAAAATAAAATGAAAAAAAAACATACCAGAAAAAAAAGAAATAAACAACGATGAAATATTTACCCCTTTTTCTAATCCTTTTTTTATCCTGCACCAATAAAGACCTATCTGAAAATAAAAAAAATTTAATACCAGAGAAAACGCAGCCGGAAAGAATTGTTTCCTCACACTTACAGGCCATTGTTGACTCCGCTGAATTAAACGGCTCCATTTTAATTTTTGACCCGCAAAAACAAATCTATTTTTCCAATGATTTCGAATGGGCGGAAATTGGACATTTGCCAGCCTCTACATTTAAAATTCCCAACTCCATGATTTTTCTCGAAAGCGGGGTCATCGCAAACGACAGTGCCTTAATTAAATGGGACGGTAAAAAAAGGGATTTTAAAATGTGGGAAAGGGATTTTATTTTTCGTGATGCATTTAAATATTCCTGCCTGCCTTGCTACCAGGAAATCACCAGACGTCTTGGATATGCGAAAATGAAAGAATTTACTTCTAAATTAAATTATGGAAACCTGGTTTTTGATTCAACTGATTTTGACGCTTTCTGGGTAGCAGGGGAATCTACCATTTCCCAATTCCAGCAGATTGATTTTCTACAACGTTTTTACCAACATCAGCTACCCATCAGTGAACGCACCGATAAGATGGTCCGCGATATTTTTATCATGGAAAAATCCGATGATTATACTTTGAGCGGCAAGACTGGGTGGAGCTTTTCAGAAGGACAGAACGACAACGGATGGTTCGTGGGTTACCTGCAAAAAAAAGACGGCCTGTTTTACTTCGCAACGAATATAGAACCGACAGAAAGGTTTGACATGAATTCGTTTATTAAAATCAGAAAAGCAATTACGATGGACGCCTTGAGGCATTTAAAAATTATCGGCTGAACAATCAGCACATGTGAGTGAATAGCAGGGGAGTTTGCAAGGAAGCGAGTCCTTGTTTTCACACCTGCGGTGCAGCGAGCCCATTTCGTTCCAGATCTACCTGTATTCGGTCGTCAAACGCTGTAGCCCTATTGTTATGGAAGCGCCAATCCCATAATTTTGATGTAATAAACCGACAACTCCTACCGAACAATCTACATTTCTATATTTCACAGTAAAACAATAAGGACAGATTTGCCCCTTACACTTGGCTCTGTTCTCGCTCATTAGTCAAACGTTTCGGGAATAACGATGGAGCTGTTATTTGATCAATAACGCCAATTTTATATTTTCATTTAGTGGGTTGTTCAATGAGTTTCCTTGTAAAATCCATGGCTGCGTCCCTTCCTTCCAAGAGGTCCCAGATGGTATTTTTCACCTCGTGGTCAGGCTGGACACCAAAACCGGTATTTTCCATTTTCAGTGCCATTTCAAATTGAACGATGGGTAGAATAGCCCGGATTTTTGTGTTCGGCAATACCAGCGGCAACATGACCCCGCTGGTATTCGACACGGGATTTCCGCCGGCTTCTTCTCCAATAAAAGTCGCCAGGTTGTAATCTTTGATGATCCCGGTCATTTCACCGGTAGCAGAAAAAGAATAAGGATCGGTCAGCACATACGTTTTTCCTTTAAAAACATTTTTGGCCGGTTTACAATTGCGGTATTTCCGCAGGCTTTTGGCAACGTAACCTCCGTCCCGTTTTTTCACTCGGGCCCATGCGAATAAGTTCAACATTTTGGCTCCACTATCATATAATTTGGCGTTGGGAATTTTATTGACCAACAGTCCCATGTCGTCATAAAAATCAAAACGCTGGTCGTATAAATGAGCAAAAAGGGCAATGGTCGGTTCAGGATCACCGCCACCATTGCTGCGCATATCAATGATTAAATGCCGGACATTATTTTCCTTTATTTTTTGAAATGATTCCTTAAAAAATTTTTTGTGGCTTTTTCCAGTTGTTTTTCTGACCCAGCTTTTGCTAAAGGTTTTTAATGTCATCGTAGCCACATCACCATTGATCTTTAAAGTATAAGCCGGTTCTTTTGTCGTCCACATGGATTTCGGCAAATTGGGATATCGCGCCCGGCGCACCTCCCTTATTTTAGGCAATAATTCTGCTTTAATTGTTTTCGAAAATTCTTTTTCCATTCCATTTTGAAATACCATTTTATAATTTTCAGGCGTACCAATCATTAAAGCAAAATAGGACTTAAACCCATCCGAAGCCGACCGTATTCGAAGGCTTTTATTATATCCATCCCGCGTCATTTGCGAAGCAAAAAATTCGATATATTCTTTTGGGGTTTTTCCATTTATTTCTTTTATAAAATACCCTGGCTTAATTTCTTCCGCTTCTGACAGATTCCGAAAAACAAATAAGGTGTCCCGGTCCCAGTATACATCGAAAGGAAAACGGGGCAGTTCTTCTCCCAGCTTTTTCATGTATGCCTTTGAGTTGTAATAATCCGTATGGCCATTGGCGATATATTTCAGAGTAGGCCGCAACAACCGGTAAAATTCAATTTCAGATTTGGGTTCATTCAGTGCTGCCTCCACATTTGCAAAAGCTGCATCCAGACTGTCCTTTGGAAAATATAAATATAAAGCGGTGTGAATGGCCTCCATATTTTCTTTTAATATTTTCAGGTCGGCTTTTAATTCAGTGGAGGAAAACTTTTTATCAGGTGTTGCATTATTTTGAGCAAAGATTGGAATAGAAAAAGCAAACAGTACTATTGAAAAATAATGCTTTAAGGAGAGGTTGTACATTTGAACAATAAAATTTATTTTAAGAAAAAAAGGAAATGCGAAAATAAGTAATTGGTTCTGATATCAGATGCAAACCATCATGGGCTCCCCTTATTTGCCAAACAAAAAAATCATTTTTTCAAAAAATAATAATTTTGCAAAAAACTGAAAATCAATTGTTTACAATTTCTATTGCTTTTTTTTTGAAAAAAATTAAATACTCCGGGAACTAAATAAAACATCTTTTTGGTTTATCTGCCCGTAACTCCAAAACAACCATTTTCATCTGTTTTATCTAAAAAAAAATGAAAAAGCTTCAAAATATTAATTTTCATAATAACCTCCACACCGACGGCTTCGTCGGGCATGATGAGCGATTTATTGGGGCCAGTTTACCAGCCGCCCGAATAGACGATCAGCGGGAGGGTATCCTCTTCTAAACAGCTTCCGTCAAAAGAGACCGCAAGCTGTTAGAAGCGCAGCTGCGGTGATTATTATTTTCATTTTCCCAATTCTGTAGCCTGCTATTTAAAAAAGAGAAAAAGGTGATACTGATGAATGTGCTACTTCGTAACTCATTAGGTTAGAGTCTCTGATGGAAAATCAGTAGGTAGCTGGTTCGAATCCAGCCGAGGCCAATTGGCCAAATCGCACTTTCAATTTTTGTTCACCTCCTCTTTTTATTAAAAATACAAACATATTGAGCCAGCGATAAGCGCTGCTTATTCAAGGCTAATATGGCTAAAAGATAATTGCAAATTATTTTTTTGACCAGCGCCGCAACAATTAAACAAATGACATTTAATTGAATGGCCTTGGTTTGCCAACCGGTGATGTGGCGCAATGGTAGCGCAGCGGATTGTCTATCCGAAGGCTGCGGGTTCGAGTCCCGTCATTACCGCTCAATTAGGATATTGAGATATTTTAAAGTAGTTCTTTGAAAAGGTGTAGTCAACAAATAGTTGGGGGCCCATGTCCCAAGGCTCGGCGACACTGCTTTGCAAGCAGCGTGCGATGGGTTCGATTCCCATGGCTTCCACATAAGGGTAGAGAGTCTCGTCTCTCTACTCTCCACTAAACTATCTAGGCGTAGCTTAACGCAGAGCGCTGCCTTTGGAGGGCAGGAGATGGAGAGCCTGCTCCTTCCGCTTAGACCAATTGCCTTCGTAGCCCAATCTGGAAGAGGCACTGGACTTAGACCCCAGTCAGTGTGAGTTCGAATCTCACCGAAGGTACTTTTCATTATAGCGTGCCAAGTGCTGGGAGGAGCGTATGCACTCATCATCCTGCTTTCAGCACTCAACACTACAAATAGCCATATCGTCTAATGGATCAAAGACAGGGGTCTACGAAGCCCCAGATCGGGGTTCGACTCCCTGTGTGGCTACTGGGGAGTTTTGATTCTGAGTTGTTGAGTTTTGAGTTACTCAAAAAAAAACAAAAAAGAAAAAAAAAAACAAAAAAAGAAAAAAAGCGGGCCCCCAACAGACAAAAAAAACGAAAAGAGGAGGAGGAGGGGGGGG
>JBCBRY010000034.1:55066-70978 GCA_039819485.1 Bacteroidota bacterium
CGCCCCCCCCCCCCCCCCTGCGGCTTTTCTCCCCTTTTGGTGGTTGTCTTTTTTGTTTGTGTTGTTATTCTTTCTCATCCCACCAACAAAAAACTCAACAACTCAGAATCAAAACTCCTACAAAAGAACATCAGGTGCCCCTCAACATTCTCTCTCTCGATATACAAAGGAGGTGGCACCTGATCAGATACACAAGCAGGTATAGTACAAGGGCAGTATCTCTGGCTTCCACCCAGAAGATGTCGGTTCAATTCCGACTGCCTGCTCGAAAGGGTAAGTAGGCGAATAGGCCACTCAAAAAAGCGATGTGGCGCAACGGGAGCGCAGCTCTGTTACATAGAGTTGGTTGGGAGTTCGAATCTCTCCATCGCTACCAAATAAAATAAGGGATACGGTCGAGTAGCTCAACGGCAGAGCGTCCTCCTGTTAAGGGGATGGTTATAGGTTCGAATCCTATCTGGGCCGCGTAGTTTAGTTATTAATCACTCATAGCACAATAACCCATAACTTAAAAACCAACCATTCTGGTATAGCAAAACTGGTACTGCATCCCACTTGTAATGGGAAGATTGTTGGTTCGAGCCCAACTGCCAGATCTGTACTCCGATGTAGCTCAATTGGTCAGAGCACTTGCCTGATACGTAAGTGGCTGGTGGTTCGAATCCATCCATCGGGACTTTTTCTTGAGTAGGCAACAAAGCTCTCGTGGAGAGAGCGTCCCGTTGAAGCCGGGAAGGGTAGGGTTCGACTCCCGTGTTGCCACAGGTGGATTTTGAGTTTATTCATTCCTCATTTTTTTTATTCACTCATTAAATAATGCACGGTAGTGTAAATGGTACAACATACCGGTTTCATACGCCGGAGCTATGGGTTCAAGTCCCATCTGTGCAACCATGCCAAAAAACCATGAACCAGAAACCAAATGGCCCCTCCACTCTTGCCCGGTCGTCTAACGGCAGGATAGCTGGCTTTGAATCAGCAGATGCAGGTTCGAGTCCTGCTCGGGCATCCTTTGAGTTATGAGTCCACAAAACTCATGACTCTATATCCGCTTCGTAGCTTAATTGCGCAAAGCACCCGGCTTTTAACCGGGGGACTGCAGGTTCGAATCCTGCCGGGGCGACAGGTTAGTTATTGAGTTGGTGAGTTTTGTGTATTCAAAACTCGACCATTCAATAACTCAAAATCCTTTCACTCCTGTTGTCTAATTGGATGAGGATATCGTCAAATTACTTTTAAAGTAAAAAAACGCTAACTGCTTAAGTAAGCACGCAGGTGTACTACATTTTCGCAAAACTGGTTTGCCATACTTTATTTTCGTAGAAAGTAGAAACCCAATAAATTCCTGGTTTAAAAGAAGAGATATTCAATTCTACCCTTTCATCCATTATTATTTGTTGCAGTAATTTTTTTCCGGCACTGTTGCGTATGATCAAGATGGCTTCACCATTAATTATTTCGGGGAAATGAAAATTGATGATGCCATAAGCCCCCAACATTGGCCAGGGAGGCATTCCTTAAAATGAACAAATTGCCCGTTACTGTAGTGAGACCGGATAAACCATCCACATTGATAAGCGCACTGTTGTCCGATACAAATAAATCCCCATCAATGGACGTGAGCGTATGGAGAGTAGACAGGTCGGTTATACTTCCCGACATTGCGTCATCTACAAATAAGTCTCCGGTAAAAGTACCGACGCATGAGAATGCATTCACTTCTGCCTGAGTAGTAAGGAAAATCGGACCTGTGCATTGCCCTGCTATTTGGGCTTCATGAATAAATAAATAGACAAAGAATAATAGCATACGTAATACAGTAAAATAATTTTTGCTCATCTTTTTATAAAATTTATTAGTGTTATTAATTTTTACTTTTATTAATTGACTGTTCATAAAAATGACGCTTTTCCTTTCCCTGAAAAAGAATTTCAAGCTATGGAAACGAAGCATTTGCCATAATAAAAGTGTCATTTTTAGTACTCCTTATTTTTAATCGCCTGTTTAGCTAATTGTTATCTAAAATTGAATTTGACCGATAATCATAATGACAATAAAACTTGTATATAAAATTTCTCTGCGAACTTTGCGCCCTCTGCGTGAAAAAATCAATCACGCTGAGGGCGCAAAGTTCGCAGGGTTGTGTTGTTCAATTTTAAGTGAATTTTATTTCTTTTAATTATTCTTTGGATTGATCTAAATTGATACAACCACTTGTATTGCAGGCTGGCAAAGGAGCATAGACTATTTAGTCGAAAAAATAAGAGATACTTTCAAAGATAATATTCCATTTCAATTTTTGCAGTTCGTCATATACAGCAATAGTAAAACAGGTTTATTAATTTTCAAAATCCAATAGAAGTAAAAATGAATTGTTATAATTGTACCGTTGGCAGTCTTTAAAAACCGGGAAGGTCTAATTTAGCCCTGCAGGTACATCGGACCTTTCCATCTTGTTTATAGAACGAAAGCAGCAAACCACCTGGCAATGTTTAAACATCTTCTAGTTACCCTATTCTTTTTTTCCGTTGGCGTTCCCTTGTCAAGTCAGAATTTCAGCTATGACAGCATCAAGGTTGAATTTAATAAACAACCTGCCGATACCACCAGGTTAAAGGCAATGATGGATTTTATTGAAACCATCAGGCACAACAATGCTTCGGAGGACTGGTTTTTTCTGTCGAACTTACTGATGAAGGAGGCCCAAATTCAAAACAATGAATATTGGCAAAAAAAAGCCAATACGGAACTATCCACCTTTTATTATCACAATGGAGAACTGGATTCTGCAATCTGGTATTCCACTCAGGCCATGGAATTAATCAGAAGGTCGGGCAATCAAAGGGAACTGGCAGTTGTTTCCGGAAACCTGGGATTGATTTACTCCCAAACCGGAAATTATGATACCTCGCTCCATTTGATTCAGCAAGCCATTGAAATTGATTCGCTCCGAAACGATAGCGCAAGAATTGGCGTCAATCATAATTTGAAAGGTCTCATTTACAACTATAAGAGTGATTTCGTTTTGGCCAGTAGGCACTTTCATCGCTCGCTCGATATTGGCTCTGCCATCAAGGACAGTATAATGATCTACAGAGCCTTGACCAACCTCGGCATCGTTTATACCCACCATGAAGATTATGACGACGCTCTGCATTATTTTCAGAGAGCATATCAAATCGACTTAGCGGTTGGCAATAAAAGGAATATCGCCAATGATTACAACAATCTTGGAATGACCTTCGAATACAAGGACGAACTGGACAGTGCCCTTTATTACTACAACCAGGCGATAGAGCTGTTTACCCAGTTGGATGACAATTACGAATTGGCCAGCGTGTACAACAATTTGGGCATTGTTTACGAAAAAAAGAAAGACGCTGAGCAAGCAGCATACCACTACCTGACTTCCCTCGAATTAAAAGAGGCCATTGGTAATCCTGAAAAAATAATTTCATCCCTGATCAACCTGGGCAGTTTTTATTTAGAAGTAGGAGAATACAGCAAGGTGGAACCCATTTTACTCCGCGGATACCGAATGGCCACCGAAACCGGCAACAAAGAGTGGATCAGAAAACTCAGCGACTACCTCTATCTTTACTACAAACAAATTGGAGATTTTCAAAAAGCATTAAGCTACCACGAAGAATTCAAGACCCTTCAGGACACACTGTTCAACACAGAAAAAATCACTATCATCCAAGAATTAAAAGAAAAATACGAAGCTGCTGAAAAAGACAAACAAATAGCCCAAACAAACCTGACATTGGAACAACAAAAAACAAAAACAGCCAAAAGGACTTTGTTGCTTTCGGTTTTTGTTTCGCTTTTCGTTATCGCTTTCCTGCTTTTCGCTGTATTTTATTTCCGAAATAAAAACACACAAAAAGAAAAAGGAATCCTGCAACGCAATTTTTATCAGCTGGAAAACAGTAACCTCCAGTTAAAGGAAGACATCAAACAACTCAAAGAGAAGACCATTTCTCCCGACGTGATTTTACAAAAAAGCATAACCCTGACCAATAAAGATAAATCAGTCGTAACATTAAAAGATATCATCTACATTGAAGCTGCAAAAAACGGCGTTCAGATTTATACCAAACAAAACAGAATCTGGGAATGGCAAAATCTAAAAAACATGAAAGCAGTCCTTCCTTCTGAAATTTTTCTTCAGGTCCATCGATCCTACCTCGTCAACATTTACCACATCAAAGGAAAAAAAGCAAAAACACTGGCGATGAGCAACGGAACTTCCATCAATATCGGAAACACTGTTCGGAAAGAAGTACATGAATTTTTGGATACAAAAATGGTGAAAGGGTCACTGAATTGAGCCGTTGAAATTTCGTACCACCTTTTGGCCATTTCATCCTATTTTACACGGAGTGCCTTGCATTTCAGGTCAATTTAACAGTGTGTTTTAGTACTTACTTTTCACTGTTTCGTCCCATAGTACTTCCGGGCACTTGCATGCACATCTCGGCTGCATTTATCATTGCACCGATAATCAAATTTAAAAGACGGGCTTAAATCAAGCGATTGTCCAGGTTAGTCGACCGATGGGTTGGCTGATCAGAGCCGGGTATTTGCCTGTCTGAAATTTAAAACTATTTGTGCTATGCAAAAGCCTTCAAAAAAGGGCTTGCAGGACTTCTGCAAGCAAGTCATTCCTATGCCCCAACAATCAGATATCAAAGGAGGTGAGGACATTGTAATCGAAGATGTGAACGAACTGTAGGTTCGTTCAGGGAAGGGGCTTCGGCCCTTCCCTCTTTTTGAAGAGTTGGTTTATTTTTTCCATCAGCCAGGGTTTTTGTACTACTTCCGATGAAGCCTCAATATCTTTCTTTAGTTGGCCAAGTTCAGTCTTGTCCATCCCGATGCCGAAATGGAAATTAATGATCAGTTTAAGGAACTTCAGATAATTTTTATAGGTCATTTCCTTTTTGGGGGAGAGTCCATTTTCTTTGGAAACAAACCTGTTCAGTGCTCTTATTTTAGCATTTAATAATTCGAGATAACTGTCGTTTGTGATGGCCAGCTCAAAAAATGTTTTCACCTCAAGGGACAGGGTCGTCAACTTCATAATTGTAATCGGCCGTTCAATTTTCGCAATTAACTCAGCGGTTTTGTTAAATTCCCCTTTGTTGAAATAGGCGTATGCCTTGGCAGAATAGACCAGGGTAGTCCGGTGTTCCGGGTTCAAGAATTTTTTGTGATCGGCAATAAAATTGTCCAGCCAGGAATAATATTTTAAGTGCGCTGCCAAAATCGCGATATTGATAAAGGTAGTTTCAGTCAACCTTCCATTATGGAGACAGAGGCCTTTTTCCAACCCCAACTTATACAGTTCAAATTGTACATCGACGAATCGCAGTTGTCCGGCAGCGATGGCTTTAATGGTATAATTGATAAGATACTTGAAAATTGCCTGTCCATCGGCATTGCTCAATTCAGGCAATATTTCAAAATATATATTTTTAATCGCCAGGAACCTGAGCTGATCCGGGGGCGACTGTTGCAGCTCCAGCAGCAACCTGTAAATGCGGACAATCGGATTTTCCTGCATTAATTCTTTTGTCAGGATTTGATTTTGCGCCTCATTCAACAATTTAATTACATACACTTCTTTTAGCTTGTCCATTCTTTCTCGCACCTCATAAGCATATTTGATTTTGGCACTCAGGTAATATTCGTCCAGGTTTTCCAATAATTCCTTTAACAGGTGGCCGCTTTGCAAAAACTTGGGAATGTCGGGATGAAAATAGCGGGTGTGCGAAAGGTTGACCTTGTTTTGGAAATAGTGCAGATCTTTGGGCTTTTGGTGGATCAGTTTTTCGATGGCCAGCAGTTGTTTATTGAAAAAACCCGGCAGCCCCTGTTGGTGGTAGGCCTGGCTCAAAAGCCACTTGGACTGTACGGGGTCTCTTTCCAATTCATTGATAATCAGAAACTTTTCAATCAATTTGAGCAGGTCGGTCCTGAAATTTTTTATTTTCTTGGGACCATGCTCCGCCAGCGGGAACAATCTTTTGGCAACCATTTCATCGTTCACCTTTTCGATAAAATATTCCGGATGTTGTTTCCTGTAAAACCGGAATAACCGAACCACTTCATCTGTATTGTGAAAAAAGGGAGAATTCAAAAACTTATAAAAACTCGTCATTTGCGAGGCGGAAAAAGTTCTTAATATCTTGAACAGTTTCAACCTGCTTTTTTCGGGACTTTTAGCGGCTGCCATCTATTGATAAATTGCTTAATGTTTGGGTTTTTTCTTCCTTTAACCAAAGTGGTTAAAAGAAAATAAATCGGGATTTTTTGATTTTTTTTGGTTTTACCTATTTATGATAAAATTAAATATTTGTGGTGATTAAAAACGATAAGACGATAATAAAAAACATACACTAAGATAAATAACTGTTGGGAAAAACTGCTCACACTTTATTCACCGTATAGTGGCTCTTCCACTCTTGTGGACCAGGTTTAATAAAGGGCCTGTCCCGTGCGTAAGCCAAATTTATTTAAGTACTGTTGAACAGATCTTTTCCCTTGCCTGGAAAAGATTTTTAAGACTTGGAAATCAAACATTTGCCAAAATAGAAAGTGTCATTTTTAGCGCTCTTTATTTTGCCCAAGCAATTAACATTATGAATAATCATAATTTGCATCTACCTTCAACCCTTAATAATTGTCTTGTTAAAATTAAAAACAAGACCCTAAATTCTTAACCTAAAACTCACAGTCCCATGCGCATTAGTACACTACTGCTACTTTTCCTTTCTTATTCCACCAGCCACCTTTTTTCTCAACAGCTCATCGCCCTGCACCACCAAGGAGATGCCTCGTTTTACCAGACTTTGCCAGAGGCGTATGATGCCGCAGCGAATGGGGATACCTTGTATTTGCCAGGGGGGATTTTTAATGGTTTTACGATGGATAAAAAATTATCATTGATAGGAGTGGGCTATCACCCGGACAGTACGGCGGCTACGGGAGCGACTATTTTTACCTCTTTTACTTTTGGATCAAATGCTGATAGTAGCAGCCTTACCGGGATACAGATTTCTGGAAATTTAGTTGCTTCGGCCAGTACCTCTAACATTAATATTTCAAGGTGCTTTTTGAATAAGGGAATTGTTTTTTCAAATGGCACTAACCAAAATTGGATATTATCAGAGAACTGGATTGGTCTATATGATTCTTTTAATTCAATTATCAATAATTATAATAACAGTGACAGAATAATGAATAGCATATTTTCAAATAATGTAATTGCCGGGAGAGTATATCGCTTGACATTTTGTGAATTGAGTAATAACATATTTGGTAGTAATACTGTTGACGCTGACAACTCCGATATTAAGAACAATGTGTTTGGTGGAAATAGCATAACTCAATCTACCTCTTCCCAATTTAATAATAATCTGAACTCCGGAGTGAATGGCACGAGCGGGACAAATATCGGAGCCAACAATTATTTAATTGGCGCTTCCTTAGACACCATTTTCACTACCTATTCAACAAATAACAACTTTTTCGACAACGATTATCACGTGGTCAACCCTGCCTACATCGGTACCGATGGCACCCCCATCGGTATTTACGGCGGACTGTTCCCGTGGAAAGACGGCAGCCTGCCATTCACCCCACATGTAAGGTCAAAAAATATTGCAACAACCACCGACACTAACGGCAATCTGCACATCAATATCACCGTAAAAGCACAAGGCAATTAACGTGACTTTTTCATGATCACTGTTTCATCGCTCAGAAAAAGCGATGAGCAAATTATTAACCCATCTGAAAATAAACGTGTCATGCGAAAAGCTATTTGCCTGTTTGTAATGGTCATATCTATGGGTCGTGCAATGGCCGGTCCGGTAGATCAATTATCCCTTTCCTTGTTTAATCTCACCAATCCAAACCTGACGGACATTGTCGCATACGAATATTGGTTCAATGATGAATTTGCCACGCGTACACACGTCGCTGTCAGCCCAATGGCAGAGTTTCAGCTCGATATGGATATTTCGGCTGATGACCTGCCGCTCGGATTAAATACCATTCACCTTCGCTTTCTCGACAGCGAAGGTTATTGGAGCAGTGTGTCCAGTCAGTATTTCCTAAAACTGTCGTCCGATCCAAGTGGTGGGCAGCAAATCGCAGCGTACGAGTTTTGGTTCGACGAAAATTACGATGAAAAAATGGTGGTAAATGTCACTCCGGACGAGGAGGTGCAGATCATTGCTGACCTGCCGGTCGGCGATCTACAAAATGGCCTGCACTCCATCCACCTTCGCTTCCGGGATGTGGGCGGACAATGGAGCAGCGTCATCAGTCAATATTTTTTAAAACTCTCCGCGGATACAAATGGAGGACAACAAATAGCTGGATATGAGTATTGGTTCGACGAAAATTACGGGTCGAGGACAGATGTGAGCATCACCCCAATGGAAGAAGCGGTCATCGACGCCGATCTGCCTGCGGGCGATTTGCCAAACGGCCTGCACACCCTGTACCTCCGCTTCCGGGATATGGGCGGACAGTGGAGCAGCGTGTCCAGCCAATATTTTTTGAAGGTATCCGCTGCCGCGGGTGGAGGACAGCAAATGGCTGCATACGAATATTGGTACGACGATGATTATTCCAACCGGACGGAAGTAGCCATCACACCGAGTGAAGAAGCCCAGATCGTTACCGAGCTTCCAACGACCGGGCTGGCTGTTGGCTTGCATGTCCTGCACATTCGATTTAAGGACGCAGGCGGACAGTGGAGCGGTGTGTCCAGCCAGTATTTTACCAAACTGGGCAATGCAGGTTCGGACAATAAAATCGTGGCCTACCGCTTCTGGGTGGATTTAAATGATGAAGACATGGTGGAAGTATTGATTCCTACGCCAGTAGAATTGTTGGTGCTGGACGAAGACCTCGACCTGACCAGTTTGCCACTGGCGCCTCATACCTTGCATATTCAATTCAAAGATGCCAACGGCAATTGGAGCAGTGTGCTTTCTAGTGAGTTCAATATTGGTATTCCACCCGTGGCTTCTTTCACGGCGTCTGTTATGCCCTGTGAAAATGGGCAGGTTGAATTTGCCAACAGCAGTTCCCTGGCGACTGATTGGTTATGGGAGTTTGGGGATGGGAATTCCAGCACCGAATTAGAGCCAACCCATACTTATGCAGCACCGGGAACTTACACGGTGAAGCTCACGGCTTCCGATTCTGGTTCGGGTTTTTCGGCTTCATTTGAAACAATAGTCGATGCTGAATTTCAGGCATTGGAACTCCTGGTCGCAACGACCCAAAGCAATTGCCCTGACACCAATGACGGTACTGCACTGGCCACGGTTACCAATGGCTCCACGCCTTTTGATTACCACTGGTCGAACGGAGGTACGGGGGCTTCACTGGCAGATTTATCGCCTGACACTTATGAGGTGACGGTATCGGATGCCAATGGCTGTGAAAAAACGACCTCATTTGACATTATCCCCGTTTCCGGTTTATCGGCCAGCATCTCCGGAGCAATGAATCCGAGCTGTCCCAATGCTACCGATGGCTCTGCGGAGGTAGTGGCAGTAGATGGGATACTGCCTTATGCTTATCTCTGGTCCAATAATGAAACAACCGCCATTGCCAATAATTTACCTGCCGGGAATGTTTCCGTAACCGTGACCGATGCCAATAATTGTGTAGCGGTGGTCTCGACCGATCTCGACGATCCAAACTCCTTTAGTATTGCTGTTGCTTCCAATGATGTTAGTTGTCCAGGAGGTACGGATGGTAATGCCGCTGTATCGGTTAATGGAGGGACCGGTCCATTTTCTTATTTATGGTCTACTGGACAGACAGCAGAAGTAATTACGGGATTGCTTGCAGCTATTTATTCGGTAACTGTAATGGATGCCAACGGGTGTGAAATCACCCAAAACGTATCCGTTGGTCAACCTGATCCTATTACCATCAACGCTACGCAAACGGATGTTAGCTGCAACGGCATGAACGACGGAACTGCTACTGTGACCGTTGTGGGGGGAGGCTCTCCTCCTTATTCTATTCTCTGGAACAATGGCTCTTCCAGCTTCAATCTGACTGGCCTGGGAGCGGGGACGTATACCGCCTCGATCCTGGACGCCAATGGTTGTACTTACTCGCCGGATGCAGCCAATATTACTCAACCTGACGTCCTGACGCTGGCTCCCCAAAACCTGACCATAGATTGTGACGATGAAGTAACCACCTTGGCAAGTATATCAGGTGGAACGGCACCTTATGACGTTAACTGGAGCGATGGAACGATGAGTTCACTTACCGCTGTGCTGATGGAAGGTAGTTACGATCACACGGTAACGGATGCCAATGGTTGTACCGATGCTGCCCTGCTCACTGTAACACTGTTGAACAGCAGTCCGGTTTTTGATTTTACGGGCAACTTTGGTTTTGAAGACCAGTTTTCCAATCCCCCCGGTGGTTCGCCCAATGAAATCTACCGCATGGAAATCCGCTATTTTGATGCCGAGGGAGATTTGCCGCCCGCTGGCTACCCAAGGATGTTTCTCGACTTTGAAGGGGATGGTCAATTGAATGGGCCAAACGACCAAAGCTATGCACTTGATCCTGTCGACCCCAGCGATTTGGACCCAACCGATGGAAAGGAATATTTTACCATCCTGACCGGTATCATACCCAGCCCAGATTACCAGACCTATTTTCGGGCAAATGAAATGACCGGGTGCCTGAATGAATCGGGGCCTTTCCCCGGCCCGGATATTGTGGATTCAACGGACTTATTTTTATTTGCCAATGACATTGAATTTTCCAACCCCATCCCTGATCCGTTGGAAGAAATCACCGTTACGGCCACGATCCATAACGAATCTGATTTCCCTGCCGAAAATTTTGCCTGCCGCCTGACCAATATGAACACAGGCCAAATCTTCGCGCCCGTGGTCGTACCGTTACTGGAACCAGACAATACGACCCAGGTCAGCTGGACCATCACTACCCCACCCGACCCAAGCTGGAACCCGATGAAAGTTGAAATAGATGTGGACGATGTTATTCCGGAACCAAATGAACTGGACAACCAGGCCATCCGTCCATTTATCAATGGAGCATATAATTTATTAGGTTCGATCAATATCATGGCGGAAGTAACGCCTGATCCATCTGTTTATCATTCTTCAGCTTATTTATCCCTACGGGGAAATGCCTTTTATGAAGACACTGCCGTTCCGTTAACCGATCCGAGCGTTGCAGGAGCAACTGTATTTTTTACAATTCAGGAGACTCAGCAGACCTTTGGTGGATTTACCAACGAAAACGGGAATTTTTCTATTTCATTTCCCCAACCAAACACAGGCGGTGTTTACCATATCAGCGGTTCAATCACGGATTATACCTTGAACCAAACCTTCACCGATACCTTTACCGTGGTACCGCTGCCATGTTTAAAACCGGACCTGATCGGCACCATCGAACTGGTGGACAACAATATCCTGGTAGGTGGTTCAATCAATGGCACTGTCCACATCAGAAATGCAGGAGGCACCGTTTCAACGGCCACCAATGTCCGGCTTTACAGTCAGGGCGGTTCGCCTGAATATTCATTTTTGAATGTTCCTGCACTCCAGCCTGAGGAAGAGGTTTCCTTGCCCTTGCCAATCATTAGTTACGCTGCTACAGGCAGTACCAACCTCAGAGCAGAAGTTGATTTTGACTTTCAGAACGATGAATGCAGCGAGGCCAATAATATCACGTTAGCGGGCATCAACGTTTTGCCTGACCTTCCCGATATCGAGCCGATCTGGTGGAATAAAGATTTGGCAACGCTTTGGGTCTGCAACGAACATGGTTTTACCTATCGGATCAAAAACCAAGGGGGCTTACCGACCGGTCCATTTTCAGTGACTTGGAAAATTGAACAAAGTGGGAATGTAACCGACTCATTGATGCAGACCATTCAGAACATTGCCCCCCGGGAATTCACTTATGTCACTTTCACCTATACTTTCCCAAGCGCGGATGTTTACGATATTAAACTGAGCTGCGATCCTTTGAATGAAGTGGTTGAGTTCAACGAGCTGAACAATACATTCAACAGGCTCAGGTCTGTTCCGATTTGTCCCGCTCCACCGCAAGGGCCGGATTTGGTTTGGGAAGGTTGCGATTCTAGGGAAGTCACCCCGGTTGACCCCGATGGTACAGTCTTCATCAATATTTCAAGTGTATTGAAAAATCAGGGAAATGTCGTAGCTACGGCACCTTTCGAAGTTGAGCTGGAGATTGAGCACGAAGATATGATTCCCTCCTTCTTTTATTATACTCAGACCATTACCCAGGACTTACTGCCCGGTCAGACCATGCCCGTTGATTTTGAGATTCCCCGTCCCGAACCTCCAGCCAATCATTACAAGTTTGTTGCAGACGATGGCAACCAGCTAGTTGAGCTGGAGGAGGGCAACAACGTGGCCAGCGGGCCACTTGATTGGAATTTCAGGTTGGGACGCAACACCTGCTGTTCAACCAACAATTGCATGTTCTGGGAAAGACCTGTCACCACACCAAATCTATATTTCTCTGTTTCATTGTACAATGATGGTGAGTATGAAGCCTCTCAGGTTTCGGTGCAATTTGAAGTCAGCGGTCCGGGGCTTTCAGGATGGGTCAATCTCGGCAACGGCCTAGTCGATCAGGTGGACAAGACCTGTCCTTGTCCGCAAGGGGCCGTCCTGCCCAATGCATTTACCTTCCCCAATACTGGTGTGTACTCCGTTCGGATGACGGCCGATCCCGACAATCAATTTTTAGAAAGTGATGAAACCGATAATGTGCTGACCGTGCAGGTGGAGATCAAACCCGATATGGCCATCGTGTCCGAATTCATTGCCCCATCAGCGTTGAACCCAGATCCGGAAGAACCGATTTCCATCGCAGTGACTTACGGAAACGAAGGTTTTAAAAACCCGCTGGATTCCATGGATTTGGCCTTGATGATCGACGGCTTTGACCATGCCTCCGTCAGGGTGCCGGGACTGTTGTCCGGTGATCACAACACCGTGGAATTTCCAACTCCCTGGGCGTTCAACATCATCGGGCTTCATGTGATCCGGGCGATCATTGATAGTGAAGAAGAAATACCGGAAAGCGATGAATTGAATAATGAGGCAACGAGGGCCATTCATGTTGGCGAAGCTTCTAACTTGCGGTTTGCCACATTTGCTCCCAACAATACCCACCCTGCGATGGGCGAGCCACTCATCATTTCTGCAACTATTGAAAACAATGGCGACTTACCCGCCTCCGGCACCTACCAGTTGTTTTACGTAACAGATGCCCAAGACACGGTATTGATCGGTCAGAGTGAAGTTTCACTTACATCGGGTGCCCAAGACCCAATTCCATTTTTATGGCCCGTCGTTGATAAACAGACGACTTTGATCGGCCAAATCATCAACTCTGACCCACTGGAATTCCGCTATGACGACAATACTGTCGAAGCGATATTGGGTGGCCTCAACGTCGAAGTTACCACTACACCGGAACGATGCATTCCATTCACCGGTACGGCCACTGCAACCATTCTGAACGGCACACCGCCCTATCAATACCTCTGGACAACCGGCCAGTTAGGTGAAACCATTGAAGGACTTGGCGCCGGCAATTATGAACTGACGGTGACCGATGCCAATGGAGCCTCGGCCATCGCTGGGTTTGCCGTCGAACATGAGCCACACCCTGCAATTGATTTTGATGTCATGGCAGCCAGTTGTGACCAGGATGACGGCGCAGTGACCGCCCATGTGGTTTTGGGAGAAGTTCCCTTAACGTTTGCCTGGAGCAATGGCGCAACAGAGAGCAGCCTTAATGGCCTGGCACCTGCGCTATATGGTTTGACAGTGACGGATGGACTGGGGTGTGTGTCGGAGGAAGAAGTGGTGGTGGGGCTGAATACTCAATTGGCATCAGATGAGAATTGTGAGATTGAATACCCTAGGTTATTTCTTTCACAAGGTGAAATAAACGTGGGCGAAACTCAAATAATAACCGGAATAGGATTCATTCCAAATGGCAGGGCCTTTATTTATGTATCTGGCGAAGAAGATAATTTATTAGAAACGACAATTTCCACAAATGAATTCGGAGCTTTCGAATATCAACTACCGATAACATCAAATGCAACTGATGGACAGTATAATACATCTGCTTTCGATGAAGTTTCTGGATTTGATGTGGAAAAATACTTTATTGTTCGTAATCCTATCGTTGTGCAGTCCAAAGGAATAAGGATTATTCAGCCGACCTCTGAAAAGACTTATGAGAGTAACTCCGTTCAGCGAATAAGCTGGGTAGATGATATTATCCAATCACCAGAGTATCCTTCAACGGGCTACAAAAGAGGCTATAAATACATCCTTGAGATTTCGGAGGATGAAGGTCCATGGAAAACACTGGGAATAGTACCTCCAAATGATGAAATAGGTTATGCACTATTTGACAGTGAGCTTATAAGCTCATTTGATTACAATGTCCCAAGTTCTGAAACAAGTTACCGCATCAGGATTCAAGATCTATTTAGAATTGACAACAACCAAGAATTCAAGACTACTGATGAACTCCGAGCAAATATTAAAGAATTCATATCAGCCATTTTTTCTTCCCGTAAACCAGACCCGAACAAAGCGCAAATCACTAAGCAATGGGACTTCAGTATTTTAGAACGAAAAAGTTCACCTGAAGGGGTAGCAGCAGATGGGGTTTCCAGAATTTATTTGGAGGTTTACCATGAAAATTTGGCTTCGGGTACATTGACATTGACACCAGCAGATGGAATTGGAGAAGGTGATACAAGATATTTAGGAAAAGTAATGGAAGCTACCGAAACCAAAAAATATAGCGATGAAGCAAATGGGGCCGATGCTATTTCTGCTTCAGGAACTTCCAATAACGGTTTAATTACGTTCTGGTATGTTGCCCCCGATGAATTTGTGAGGAATGGCGATGACAATGAATTGAACGAAAGACTAATTACTGCAAGATTTGAAGGTCAATCGACTGATGGTACTCCAATACCTGGAGAGACGTCTATCGAGATAGTTCGTCCACCTTTAGTTTTGGCTCATGGGCAATCGGGTGAACCGGAAAGG
Source organism: Bacteroidota bacterium (assembly GCA_039819485.1). Lineage (GTDB taxonomy): Bacteria > Bacteroidota > Bacteroidia > Chitinophagales > Saprospiraceae > UBA6168. The sequence continues at coordinate 70,216 of JBCBRY010000034.1, forward strand.
TGGGACAAGTTTAAGAGCAGTAGAGGAAAATTAAAATCTGATGACCTATTCAAGGTAAACACAAGAGTAAAGTTCTTTCCGTCAGCAGCATTTGATGCCAATTCAGAATGTTTACTCGGTATTTCCGAGAATTGTGAACCTATACAAAAACTTATCGAAGGAGACATAATAAGCTCAATTCCTGAAACTTTGGAAAAAATGGCAGATATACGATATGCTGCCAATCGAGTAGACTATGTGGGACACAGTATGGGCGGGGCAATTGTGCGAAACTCGTTTGATACTTATCGAGATTCTTTTCTAAGAGGCGATATTAAAAGTAATTACAATAATTATAAAGCAGGCTTTATTAATAAATTCATGACAATTGCAACTCCTCATCATGGTTCTCCATTTGGAAACATGGTGGAACAAGTAGTAAGATTTTTAAACGAGACAGTCTCTTTTACTTCATTTAGATATGCTAACCTAGCGGCACAAGATGACGTTGCTTTTTTATTCCTGAGAAGCCACATTAAATTCAATCATTTTAACCGTTCCGAGCCTTATGCTGAAACAAGGCCTGCGATCATAAATTTACGAGAGACTAATGGAGTTCAGTATAGTACGACAGGCATAAAATCTCATTTAATAGTTGGGGATATAGTTTCAAATTCGAATAAAAATACTATTTGTGAGGAAGTTTTTGATAGGTGGAAAAAATACTTCAATAGAGTTTTATCAACAAAATATGAATCACCAATAATCTTGAAGTATTTTTTCC
>JBCBRY010000035.1:0-70849 GCA_039819485.1 Bacteroidota bacterium
TCTGCTTTAATTTGTTTTGAATAAAGTTTTATCTCAGTAACTAAATGGGAATCGTTGCCATAAACGCTTGATAAGTGTTTGGTAAATTCAGCTAAATCGCCATGGGTGAAAAATCTAAAAACCTCTTCAATTTCCAAAAACATTTCATCTGTCCAACTCTGTGTATCTTGCGTCTGTGACTTCATAAAAATATTAATAAAACTGTCGGCACAAATAGAGTTTACTTTTAAAAATTCTCTATCAGGTATTAGGCCGTCCTTACGTTTCTTTTTATTCCGCTCCAAAGTTGAAGTTAAATTGTTCAGGCCAAAAATCAGGTCTTGATCATGCCCATAATAATCCAAGTAGTCTCTCAGTGAATTGATGGCATTTGTAAGCTGCCCCGATCGAAAAAATGAAATGCATTCAGCTTCAATTTCGTCGATGTTGAACGTGCTGATCGGATTAATGATTTCTTGAAATGCAAATGTTAATTGATTAAAGTTTAACCTTTCCTTTTCATAGGAAAGAATACCACGAGCTGAAATCCGCTTTAATTCTTGATTTCTGAAACTTAAATAAATTATTTTTTCAAATAAAACTTTGTCCTTATTGGCAATTGCATATTTTACTGTTTTTTTAATTGCTTCGTCTATATTGTTTTCCCTTACATCTTTTTTCAGGATTTCTTTAAAAAATGTGATCTCGCCATTGTCGGTGATTTTTTGCTCTTTGGCTGTCAGTTTTCTCCTGCCCGCCATCCCATTTAAAATGGAAAAAAAATCAGTCTTGGTTAATTTTGCATGGCCTTCCAGGATATTGTCTAATATTTTGGTGGCCCTTTGGCCGGGCCTGTCTGATTTAATGATTTCTTTGGTAATGATACTGGCGAGTGAGTCATGGGAAAGCCTGAGGGTATTTCTTTTTTTAGCGTCACTGATAATCCAAAGTTTTTTCAGTTCATCTATGAAGTCATCAAGGTCGTCTATGTGGTCGTAATGATTTTTCAGGTCTTTTAATTTCTTTGTCCCTGCGGTAATTTTTTCAGTTACGAAAAAACTTAAAAGATCCAGGCACAAGCCATTATTATAATATTTAGGGAATTTTTTAGCCAGCTTCTCAAGCTGCCGGGAGATAAAATTTTCGAAACTACCTGACCGGTGTTTTTGGTACAGCTTATTATCGAAATTTCTATTTTTGGAGCTTAGGTTTTTTTTAATTTCTCTTTTGATGATTTCGTCCCACATGTCGCGCAGCAGCATTTGGAGGAACGGAGCAACGTTGGAATCTTTATCAGCCAATACATCTGCTGCGATGGTCAAAGGCAGTTCGTCGCTGAAGGAAAGTTTGTATTTTCTCCGAAGTTTTTTAAACCGGGTGATGCCGGTTATTGCTTCCATGACACCCTTTCTTTTCAGTGCTTCAAGTTGGTGTTCCTCCCATTCTAAATTGCGCCCGCCAAGGGCCGTTCGGATGGTGGCCAAATGCTCTTCACGGAACCCCAGGATAAACCGGAGGTGGGAATTTACCCGGATTAAATTTGCCAATAGACTGAAGAATTGTTCTTCTTCATCGATGATTGCTGGATTGGGATTGTTGAAGATCTCTTCCAGTTGGTCAAAGATCAATATGTATTTGGCACCGGCTTCGACCTCTTTTGCGACGTTCGCTAATTGTACGTTCAGTCCCGTTTTTTTCAATCGTCTAATATATTTCACCGTATAGCCTTCATACTCCAACCTGGGTACAATGCCGGCATGTAAAAAAGATGATTTTCCAACCCCGGATTTTCCGAACAATAGGATGATTTCTTCATCTCCATCGTGGATTAAATCAATGAACTCGTCAATGTCCTCGTTTCTCCCGAAATAGATACTGGCATCTTTTTTTGTAAACCAGTTGATGCCAGGGTATGGATTTTTGGGACGTTTGAATTTACTTAAGTAGCCAGGCAAGTCTGCGTCATCATCTTGGTGAATAAAAAACTGCTTTCTCAAATCACGAACCACGTCAAAAAGCCTTGATTCATCTTGCTCATTGTTTTGGAAAATAGGCTGCTTGTCCTTGGGGAGCAGCATGCGTCTACTGAAATTGGTCTCTTGCCAAAGGCACCATCTCAGGAAAATCGGAATAATAGTTATCTTATTTTGTTTGTGAAGAATATACACTGATCGCAGTATCTCACTTTTTTTCTCGATTGAGTCTGGTGACATTAGAAAAAGAACATAGTCGGATTGTTGCAGTTCTGCTTTTGTCTTTTCTTCAATATCGGTACCTGATAAAATATCGCTGTTGTCCCAAATCTCTATGTTTTGCATGGAGGCTAAATGTTGTCTTAGCTTCAGTCTTTCATGGTCGTTTTCCGGTGCGTATAGAATCGAAATTCGCATGTTTTGTTCATTTAATTTTGATGCGAAAAATTAACAATTTTATCATATTTCCATCATCTCCTGGTAGAATTCTTTTCTCTCTTAAAAACTAACATGGCTTGTAAAAAAGGCATGGCCATTTAGCGTAAAAAAAACAATGACCAACTGTTCTGGGCATCCGTCCATTCCCGCACACCACCACCCAAAAGCGGACATCAATTGAAAAATATTTTATTTGTAAATATCACATAGTCAACGTCATGTGTTGCTGGCATACCCATTGAGCCAACTACGTGAAAATTCAACCACCATGTTTAAACACCACTTCCTCGTTTTCTTTCGTTCCCTGATCCGGCAAAAAACCAATTCCATTATTTCCCTTAGCGGCATCGTGCTGGGCCTGACGGCGGTATTGCTTGCCTATGCTTTCATTGCCGATGAGCAGGGGTTCGATGCTTTTCACACGAAAGCCGACCGTATTTTTCGGGTCAACAAAACCTACCAGGAGCCGTCGGGCGGGGTAACTAAAAATGCCGAAACACCCGGTAAAATGGCCCCCACACTGGATGAAGATTTTCCGGAAGTGGAAGCGGCAGCTCATTATGCCCCCTGGTTCCAAGACGTGTTGGTCAGTTACGATGACCAGCACATCGAGGTGGACAACTGGGCATTTGCAGACAGCAACTTTTTCCGGTTGTTCGATTTCGAAATTTTGCGGGGTGGCCATCGGTCGCAAGTATTGGCGCAGCCGGGGCAGGTATTGTTGACACCGGCACTGGCGCAGTCCCTTTTTGGTGATCAAAACCCGGTAGGTAAAACGGTGAAAGGCGTGAACGATAAGCTCTTTACGGTCTCGGGCATCTTGGCGGAGGCGCCCCGGCAGTCACACATTCAGTACGATGCAATTGCTTCCTGGGCGTCGACAGAAAGCGGTTCGGGCGTGCTTGATTTCAGTTTTATGAACAACTGGCTGGGGCAAACAGTATACACCTACGTGATGCTGCGCCGGCCAGGACAGATGGCTGCGGTAAACGAAAAACTGCCCGCTTTCACGGAGCAGTACATGTCGAACAGGAAAGACACGTACGGCTTTTATTTGCAGCCATTGAACGAAATTTACCTGCAATCCGATGACCTGTTGTATTTGCGCAGCGGTAAATATGGGAGTGCAACTTTCCTGCGTACTTTTTCCATTATCGCGCTGCTCATTTTACTGATTGCCTGCTTTAACTACATCAACATCACCACGGCCCGGTCACTGCAACGGGCCAAAGAGGTCGGCGTAAAAAAAGTATTAGGTGCCGGCAAAGGACAGCTGGTGCGGCAATTCCTTACGGAAACGTTTGCCCTCACCTTGCTGGCGTCTTTTGCGGCTTTTGCTTTGGCCCAGTTCCTTTTGCCACAACTCAACAATTGGTTCGGAAAGGATATCCCAAACGGCAACCTGTTCGCCCCACAAATGCTGGTTTTTTTGTTGGCCGTTGTGGTATTGACCAGCGTTATTTCGGGACTTTTTCCGGGGCTCTTGTTGTCCCGGTTCCGTCCCATCAGCATTTTGCGAAGCAGCGCAAAATTATCGCCTGGCGGTGAATGGCCGCGGCAGGTACTTACCACCGTTCAGTTGACGATCAGTGTAGGGCTGATTGCCGGCACTTTGTTGCTCCACCGCCAGTTCCAGTACCTGCTCGACCGGGATCTCGGTTTTGACAAAGAGCAGGTCATGGTTCTGCACACGCCGCCCGGCATCGACAGTAGCATGGTGGCCTTCCGACAGTCGCTCGTTTCTTTACCGGGCGTCACGAGTGTGTCCATCTGTAATGCGGCCATGCCGGATGGGACATTTGGCTCTACCTGCCGACCCGAAGGAACCAACGAGGAAGTCCCGGTACAAATGTTTCGGGTCGATAGTAACTACCTGAAAACTTATGGGATTGAAATGGCCGAAGGCCGCTTCCTCAACCGGGCTACGGATTTTGATCCCGGTACTTTGGTTGTCAATGAGGCCATGCTCCGGCAGATGGGGTGGGAAGAAGGTGTTGGAAAAACGATTAAATTCATGGGGGACGAAACGCCCTACCCAGTAGTGGGTGTCGTCAAAGATTTCCATTATTCCTCCCTGCACCAACCGGTCAAACCACTGGTCATGTACCTCGATCAGCGCCGGTCGAACATTTCGGTGCGGCTGGAGGAGGCGCAACTGGCGGCTCTTTTACCGAACATAGAAAAGCTCTGGCGGCAGTTCGAAGCGAGGCATCCTTTCGATTATTATTTCCTCGATACTTTTTTTGCAGAGAATTACCTGGCGGAAAAACAAATGGTTCGGACCATAACTTTGTTTTCGGCTCTTGCCATTTTCATCGCCTGTTTGGGGTTGTACGGGTTGGCCTCATTTGCCATAGCCCGGCGGCGAAAGGAGATAGGGGTCCGCAAAGTGCTGGGGGCCACTGTTTCCGGCATAGTTGGCTTGCTGACAAAAAATTTCCTCCGGCAAGTTGGCCTGGCCTTGCTGATTGCCACTCCCGTGGTCTGGTATTTTTTAAACAACTGGCTGGCCAACTTCACCTACCACGTCCCACTGAGCTGGTGGGTGTTTGGTGTAGCGGGATTGCTCATGGTGCTGATCGTTTTACTGACTGTCAGCTTCCAGAGTTTCAAGGCAGCTTCCGCCAATCCGGTCAATTCCTTGCGCAGTGAATAATTAAATAACGGTCAATGGATAATGGTCAATGGCCAATATTGGGACTCCATTAACCATTGTCCATTGACCGTTAACCATTAAGAACATGTTTCAAAATTATTTAAAAATCGCAGTCCGTAACCTCCGCCGCCAAAAGGGGCAGACGGCTATTTTAGTGGCTGGCCTGGCGATGGGTCTGGCCACCTGTTTTTTGATTGCTGTTTGGGTGGACAGCGAATTATCTTACGACCGTTTTCATGAAAATGCAGATCGCATCTACCGGGTGACGGACAAGATCTGGACGGACGGTTCAGGTGAGTTTTGTGCGAGCTCACCGATTCCGCTGGGGCCGACCTTACTGATGGAGATGCCCCATTTAATCGAACAGCAGACCCGCATGATGAAGCTGCGTGCTTCCTCTTATTTGCTGGAAAATGGAGCGGACAAACGATTTAACGAAAACCGGTTGTTCTTTGCCGATCCGGGCATGTTCAACATGTTTAGTTTTCAGTTGGAAAAAGGGGACCCTGCCACTGCACTCCTCTCGCCCAACAGCCTCGTATTGACGGAGGCGGCTGCGAAAAAATATTTTACCGATGGCGAAAACCCCATTGGACAGACCCTTCGTTTTGAGGGCGACCGCGACCTCAAAGTGACGGGCATTGCGGCGGATACGCCTGCGGAATCCCATTTCCATTTCGATGCCCTCGTTTCGTTTTCCACACTGGACAACATCCTTTCGGAACGCCAAAAGGGCAGTTTTTACTGGAACCCGGCCTGGACCTATGTGCTGATGAAAGAGGGCAAGCAACCTGCTGAACTAGAGGCCGCACTGCCTGGCATCGTGGAGAAATATTTTCCGGAAGTCATCCGTGAAGGAGCTTCCCTGCCGATACAGGCATTGACGGATATTCACTTGAAATCGAATGAACTGGTGGGCGAGATCGAACCAAACGGCCATGCAGGTTATGTGAAAATTTTTGGTGCCGTGGCGTTGTTTGTTTTGCTCATTGCCATCATCAATTTTGTCAATTTAAGTGCAGCCCAGGCCATCCGGCGAATGAAAGAAATTGGTTTGCGAAAAACCCTCGGTGCCGATCGGAAGACCCTCGTAACTCAATTGTTGGGAGAGGCTGTACTGATCAGTCTTATTGCTGGTGGGCTGGCCATCGCTTTGGTGCAAATTGCTCTTCCGTTCTTTAATGATTTGACGGGCAAAAGTTTTTCGTTTGGCCATTTAGGCCAATATATCAGCTGGTTCGCACTCGGTTCGGTTTTGACCGGGCTCTTGTCTGGCCTGTACCCGGCGTTGTACCTGAGCAGCTTTCGGCCTGCCCTTGCGGTCAAAGGTATTTTTGAAAAACCTGCCCTGCGTTCCCGCACCCAGCAAGGTCTGGTGGTGCTCCAGTTTACCATTTCTGCCATCCTCATCATTGCCAGTCTGGTGGCCCACCAACAGCTCAATTATATGCAAAAGGCGTCCTTGGGGTACGATCGCTCCGGGGTGCTCATCATGCCCGTTTCCCGGACGGAGATTTCTGCTATCGGCCGCTTCGACGACTTCCGGCGGGAACTGCTGCAAAGCCCGATGATCAAAGGTGTGACGGCGCTGGAAGAACCCCTCGGAGTGCGCTCCAATACAGGGACCTACCGGCCGGAGGGGGCTACGACGGACCGGCAATTTTCCCGCCTCTTCGTGCGGGATGGATTTTTGGAAACGTTCGATATTGAATTGGCGGCGGGAAGGTCTTTTTCAGAAAACTACAAAGCGGATTCGGCACACGTCATCATCAACGAGGCCATGGTACGACACCTGGGCTGGGAGAGTGCGGAAGCTGCTTTGCAGAAAAGCATGGGCCGGTCAAGGGTGCTTGGAGTGACCAAAGATTTTCATTTTGCTTCGTTGCACAATACCATTGAACCGCTCGTGCTGCACGTTCCGCAGAGTGACGGGCAGAGCGATTTTTTTGTACAATTCATGGCGGTGAAGGTAGGGCGGCAGGATTTTGAACCCGCCATCCAACTTTTGAAAAACACCTGGGAAAAACGAGTGTCGGACCGTGCGTTTGAATATACCTTTCTCGATGACGAACACGCCCAACTGTATCAGGCGGAGGCCCGATTGGGCAATGTGGCCCTGCTGTTCAACGGTCTGAGTATCTTCATCGCTTGTCTGGGCTTGATCGGACTGGCGACCTATTTGCTGGGGCAGCGCACCAAAGAGATTGGCATCCGCAAAGTGCTGGGCGCCACAACGGCGGGACTGGTGGGACTGCTCTCCAAAGATTTTTTGAAACTGGTCGTTATTGCGCTGGTCGTTGCTTCACCACTGGCCTATTTTTTCATGGACACGTGGTTGCAAAATTATGCATTCCGCATCGACGTGGAGTGGTGGGTGTTTGCCTGGGCGGCACTGGTGTCTGTGGGCGTTGCCTTCTTGACGGTAGGCTGGCAAAGTATGCGGGCAGCGCTGGCCGATCCGGTGGAGAGTTTGCGGTCGGAATGACGGGCCGCCCCAGCGGTAACACTGTTCCAAAACGGTGTTGCCGCTTTCGCACGTTTTTCCAACGGGGAATTCTTCACTGGAACAAGGGTAGTGCTGGAGTGAACGGCTTTTTAGATAATTAATTTTAAAATAAGTGCTTGGACAAAAATAAGGAGCACTAAAAATGACATTTTTATTTGGACAAATGTTTGATTTCCAAGTCTCAAAACTCTTTTTCATTTATCTGAAAAAAAGAGTTTTGAATTTTGAAAGCCAGGTATTTGATAAGATAAAAATGTCATTTTTAGCGGGCTCGATGACAACTCTCTTACTCTCCTTGGCTCAAGTATTCTACCATGCTCACGTTCGTCGCTTTCACCAATTGGACGCCCACCGTCAATACCGTTAGAATTAAAATAATCATACCTGCCACCCCAAAATGCCAAACGCTCAACTCCACATGAAAGGTAAATGCACTTAAATAATGTTGGGCAATTAAATAACTGACCGGCACAGCAATCAAAAAGGCTATAAAAATCGGTGACAAAAAAGACCGCAATAATAATTGCACAATATTAATGGCGCCGGAGCCGAGTATTTTGCGGACGGCCATTTCTTTCAAGCGCCGTTGCATGGTGAAACTGGCAAAACCAAATAAGCCAAGACAGGCAATAAAAATGGCCATGCCCGCTGCATATTTTGACAATTGACCGGTCTGGATTTCCTGCGCATATAACTGTTCATATTGCTCGTCCAAAAAAGAATATTCAAACGGCAGGCCCGCAATGAAAAAATCCTGGTAGGTTTTTTTGATGCGGTCGATGGCAGCCTTTTCCTGGCCTGCTTCCAGTTTTACCAAAATGTTGGAAGCAAAATCATTGGTGGTCAGGTTGAGGAAAAAAGGGGCAATGCCTTCGTACAATTTGTCGTAATGAAAATCTTCCATGATGCCGACGATCTCTCGTTCTTTGCCCCACAGTGTGACGGTTTTGCCGATGGGGGCTTCGATGCCCATTTCGCGAACGGCGGTTTGGTTAAAAATTATTTTTTCATGGTCGGTGGCATATTCCCTCGAATAAGCACGGCCGGCAGCCAGCTTGATTTGCAGGGTTTCGATGAAGTCATATCCGGCAGCCACGTTCCCAAAAAATATAGTTTTGTCAGCCTCCTTGCCGGGCCAGTCAAGGCCGGTAGTGGTCCCGAAGTCATCCATAAAATAGGCGTAATTAGTAGCGTTTTTTACACCTGGTATATTTTTTAACCTTTGTAAAAAATCATTGATTTTTTCGTCGGTCATGCCGCCGCCGTCCTCTCTGGCATTGGCAGTTATGCCCAGCCGGAACTGGACAATTTGCTCCTTGTTGTAGCCCAGGTTTTTTGATTGAATTAAATCGACCTGTTGAAAAACGACCAACACTGCCACCAATAGAATGATGGAGATGGCGAATTGAAATATCATCAGACCGTGGCGGGCAAAAGGGTGGCCAGCATGGCGGGCTGTTTTATTTTTGAAGATTTGGACTGGTGAAAACCTGGATAGATACAGGGCCGGGTAACTGCCCGAAAAAAGTCCCGTCAAAACGGCAATACCCGATATCCCCAGCATCATCTTACTACCAAAATGAAGGGCGAGCTGCTTTCCGGTAACCTCATTGAAAATGGGTAATAAAAAGTGAATCAGTCCCAGTGCAATGACCAGGGAGATCAATGAGAGGATAGTTGATTCGGTCAGGTACTGTGCGAGCAGGCTATGGCGGTCGGCCCCCATGACTTTTTTTACCCCTACCTCTTTTAGCCGCACTGCTGCTTTGGCCGTCGACATGTTCATGAAATTTATTCCTGCGATCAATAAAATGAACAGAGCGACCAAAGAAAATAATTTTACATAGGCAATTCGGCCGCTTACCGGCCGCCCGTTTTCATAAATGCCGTGCAAATACCGGTCGGCGTATTTTTGTGCCATCAGTGTTTCTTCTGTTTCGGCATTTTTAGTTTGTAAAAAATATTCAATCTTTTGGTTGAATTGTGCGAGGCTGACGTGAGGATGCAGGGTGGCATAGGTGTACGGGTCGCTATTGGTCCAACCGGTCAGGTCGTCGTTTTCAGCCAAAAACCTTTTAATGTTAAATACCGCATCGAATTGGTTGGTCGAGGTGGCTGGAAGCTGGGCAAAAACACCTGAGACCTGATACGTGCCGCCGTACTCATCGTGTATCCACTCTATGGTTTTTCCGATGGCGTCGGTCGTTTCAAATAATTTATTGGATAGTTCTTCCGAAATAACGATGGCATTTTCATCCGTTAAGACGTGCGCCTGGTCACCATAAATTAATTCGTATGAAAACAGTTGGAAATAATCCTCACTGGCAAATTGATTGTTGGCAATGAAAAATTTTTCACCGCCGTCGGAAAGAATATGTTGTTCTCCCTCGAACCATTCGTAAGGGATTACGCTGGCACTGTATTCTATTTCCGGTAGCTCATCGGCCAATGCCTTCGCCAAAGGCCCCTGTGTGTATGGTTCTGTTTCCAGGCCGTTGGGAGAGGGGGAGTTTTGCAATACCTGAACGAGCCGGTTGCTTTTTTCATGAAACTGATCTACCTGCATTTCGTCGGTTACCCAAAAATAAATGAAGAGGGCACAGGTGAGGCCGATGGAAAGGCTGGTAATGTTGATGATGGAAGAAGTGGTGTGCCGCTTGAGGTTGCGGAAGGCGATAAGTATAAAATGTTTTAGCATGACATATGGGTTTCAAATTTACAATGACGCTGTTGCTGGTATTGTGGTTGCAAAAACCGAAATACATTCTCTGCGAGCTTTGCGCCCTCCGCGTGATGGCATGCAGAGGGCGCAAAGCTCGCAGAGGAATTTACGGTTCTGGTTTTACGAACAATGGATCTGCCTCTACCGGTAAATCAACAGCGCCATCATCTCCACTGCCGACACCTGGCCTTTCTTTTTGATAAAATCACGGGGTGTGGTATCACCGATTTCATAGACGATCCCCTCGGCACCAAACTGATTGTAAAACCAGTTTTTTGAAACGGGTGAAGTAGGATAGGCAGGGCTGATCTTGGCGGTCTCCTCGATGGATTGTTGGATGCCAAAAATCCATAAGTTATTGAACCCTGGAAGGGGCTCGTTGGGGTCTTTATTGGTGTAGTAAATGTCGTAATAAGTAGAATGAAAATCCATCCCTAAAATAATATCCGATTTATTTTCGGCGGCTAATTTCACCATGAAATCTGCCACTTGCCGGATTTCCGGCTGGTGGTAATAGGCCCAGTCACGGTTCAGGTCGATGCCCCCGGCGTTGTGGCGCCAATGGCCGAGGTCGACACCGTCGGGATTCATCAGCGGGAAAACCAAAATGCGGTATTTTTTACGGAATTGACTGGCCAGCGAATGGTCCGCCAGTATTTCTTCAATAAAAGCCTGCATGGCAAAATAACCGGTCACTTCCGGCGGGTGCTGCCGACTGATGACAGCAATGATTTCTTTTTTATGCGGGTTCCCTTCGTTGATGTCCAAGAAATATAAATCGCGGCCAAGCTTGCTCTTTCCAATTGTTTTAAAATTAGTGGAAGGATGTGCCGCCAGTGTTTCGCACCACTTTTTTGTGTGTGCGGAATTGGCAATTTCCTGGGCCGCCAGCCATAACGTATCGGCACCAATGTTCAAATTTAAAATTGCGTCGGTGCTGTCTTTTTTCGCAACAAAATTGGAGTCCAGTTTTTCCCAGTTGATTCCATCAAAGCTGACGGTCGGGTGGTAACGGTGCGCGCCATTTTCGTAATGCAACACCAAATTGATTAACCGGTCTTCGGCGGCCCATAATTTAAATGCATACCACGGACTGGGGTTGATGGGAAAATTTTCGGGTGCAATGGTGGCTTGAAAAGTCTGGTCGTTTAATTTGGAAAAATCATTCAGCCGTGCCCCGTCAAATTGGTTGTCGGCAAAAACCCCGTCCACCGCATAGGTCTTTTTGTTCTGCAATTCAATAGGGTGGTCGGTCGTGTCGACTTTATTGGAATATTCGAAATCGGATGCCTGGTGGGTTTTACAACCAACAAAAAATAAAAGAGCAAATAAAAATGGGTATTTCATTCGTTTTGTTTTTTCTACATTTGGATTTGAGTCAGGTTTCAGGTGGCAGGCCGCTTCGCTGTCAAGTTTCAAAAACCTGACCCCTGAAATCTGACCCCTGACCCCTGACTCCTCAAATACATCAACTTCTATGCAGCACCCCACCATTTTATATGTCGATGACGAACCGGACAACCTCACCGCTTTTAAGGCGGTGTTCCGCAGGCAATATAATATATTGCTGGCGAACGGTGCATTGGAAGCCATGCAAAAATTAACCGAGCAAACGGTTCATCTCATCATCTCAGATCAACGCATGCCCGGCATGACCGGGGTGGAATTTTTCGAGAAAATAAAAGATGAATATCCGGAGGCCATCCGTATGGTGCTGACCGGCTACACCGATATGCAGGCGATTATTGACGCCATTAATAAGGGTAAAATTTATCACTACATCGCCAAGCCGTGGAAAGCGGAGGAGTTGAATATCATTATCAAAAGGGCACTGGAGTCTTACAACCTGCGCCAGCGAAACCGGGAGCTGGAGCGCCGGAATGTGCAGGCCCAATTCGAAACCTTAAAAAACCAGATCAATCCGCACTTCCTTTTTAACAGCATGAACATCCTGGCTTCTTTGATTCCCATCGATCCTGAAAAAGCCATAAAATTCACCAAGGGCTTTTCCAAATTGTACCGTTCTGTTTTGCAATTGAAAGAACAGCCCTTGATTAGCCTGCAAGAGGAAATGGAATTTGTGAGCGATTATTTTTTGTTGCAAAAAATGCGCTTTGGAGATAATTTAATTTTAAACGATAATATTCCTGCGGAAAAATTAAAAGACGACCTGCCACCTTTTGCGCTGCAAATTTTATTGGAGAATGCTGTAAAGCATAATATCATTGCTGAAGATAGCCCGCTGGAAATTTCTATTTTTACCGAAGGCGATTTTATTATTTTAAAAAATAATTTTCAACCCCGAGGCAGCGTCGAAAATTCGACCGGAACCGGCCTGGAAAATTTACGAAGCCGGTATGGTCTGCTCGGTGCCGGAGAAGTGGAAGTAAAAGAAACGGACGGCTTTTTTGTCGCCAAAATCCCTTTGATAAAGGCTTTGTGAAAGGGGCAGGAGTTAGATCGCTTTGCTGTCAGAGGTCAGAAGTCAGATCGCTTTGCTGTCAGAGGTCAGAAGTCAGACCGCTTTGCTGTCAGAAGTTAGATTTTTTCGTTAGGTTAAAACAAGCAGCGTTCTGACCCCTGACAGTAAAACGGTCTGACTTCTGACAGCAAAGCGGTCTGACTTCTGACCTCTGACAGCGCAGCGGTCTGACCTCTAACAGCGCAGCGATCTAAAAAATAAATTAAAATGAAAACCATCATTGTCGAAGACGAAAAAATAGCTCAGGAAAACCTGGAGCGATTGTTATTGGAAATAAATCCGGATATTGAAATTTTAGCTAAAATCGATACGGTCAAAAAAACAGTAGCGTGGCTCAAAAATAATTCCGCCGACTTGTTGTTTTTTGATATTCATTTAGCGGACGATATAAGTTTTAAAATTTTTGAACAAATAAATATAGATACGCCCGTCATTTTTACCACTGCTTTTGACCAATATGCGCTGAAGGCATTTAAAGTAAACAGCATTGATTATTTATTAAAACCCATCGAAAAAGAGGAGTTGGCAAGCGCCATTGAAAAATATAAATCATTAAATCAATCGAATAAAATAGATGTTGGAAAATTGCAGGAAATATTAAATGAAAAAGAAAATAAAGTTTTTCAAAAAAGATTTTTAGTGCAGAGCCGCGGAAAATTGATGAGCGTAAAAATAGAAGACGTCGCTTATTTTGAGGGCGAAGACCGTTATGTTTATTTAATTAAAAAAGATGGTGGCCGCTTTATTGTAGATTATAAATTGTCCGATCTGGAAGATCTCCTTGACCCTGCCAATTTTTTCCGGCTCAACCGAAGTTTTATTGCCCATTTTGACGCCATTGAAAAAATCGTTTCCATGTCGAAAAGTCGCGTCAAAGTTTATTTGAATCCCGCGGCCAGTCGCGATATCGTAGTGAGTACGGAAAATACACGCGGATTTAAATTATGGCTGAATGCTTGAGTGATGCGTTATAACTCATCACGCATCACCCATCAATGAACCGGAAGCGAAACGATAAATTCCGCACCGTTCCCTGGTGAGCTTTGGACGGTAATTTTCCCACCATGTTGTTCAATAATGCCATAGCTGATGGATAGGCCAAGTCCCGTCCCCTTGCCAATTTCTTTGGTGGTGAAAAACGGTTCGAATAATTTTTGCTGAGTGGCTTTGTCGATGCCGGTTCCGGTATCTTTGATACTTATTTTCACAAAACCGTCTTCCTGGTAAGTCTTTACATAAATGTCTCCGTTGCCATTGATGGCCTGGATGGCATTGTCGAGCATGTTGAGGAAAACCTGATTGAGGCGACTGATGTGGCAGCGCACCGGCGGCAGGTCGGCATAGTCGCGGTGGAGCTGGATACGGTCCTTCATTTTATGGGTTAAAATGGCGATGGTGCTGTTGAGGCCCTCATGCAGGTCGGCTTCGAGGGTAGATTCATTGGTGCCCCGGGAAAAAGTACGGAGGTTTTTGACAATGTCCTTGGTGCGCAGGGCGCCGCGCTCAATGCTCTCAATGAGGTTGGTCATTTCCTCGGTCACGTATTTGGCATCGATGGACCGGGCGAGTGCAAAAAGTTCGGGCAGGGGGTCGTCCCCTTTTTTTTGTTCCAGTTCGAAAAGTAGGTCCAGTAGCTTTTTTAAATCCTCGAAATCAAGTTTCATCGCTTCCACACTGGAAGTAATGTAGTTAACGGGGTTGTTGATTTCATGGGCAATGCCGGCTGTAAGCTGGCCAAGGGAGGCCATTTTCTCTGATTGGACGAGTTGACTTTGGGCGAACTGGAGATCTTTGTAGAGCCGGTCTGTTTTTTCTTTTTCCGTGACCAATTCTAAATAGGCTTTTTTACGTTTTTCGTTGGCGATAAAGATGGAAAACGCAGCTCCCAACGTCAGGAGGATGCCAAATACCAATAAAAGGCGCAGGTTCTTCTCTTGTTGTTGTCGTTCTTCCAGGAGTTCAATTTTTTGCTCTTTTTGCTCCAGGTCATATTTGACTTGCAGCTCCGCCAGTTTTTGTACTGATTCATCCGTCAGGAGGGAATCTTTGATGGCGTCGAAGGCTTTGAAATAGCGGACGGCGGTTTCATTGTTTCCTTCGATTTCGTGCAGTTCGGCCAGCGTTTGGTAGGCAATTTTCAGGTTTTTCCGGGAGGATGTTTTTTTGAAAGTTTCAACGGCCGTTTCAAGTGCCTCGATGGCTTTGCGAGGTTCTCCCTGGGCTTCGTACAAAGCGGCCAGGTCCACAAACACCTTTCCCCGGATGGTCGTTGCCTCGATTTTGTTGGAAAAGTCAAGGGCTTCATTTAAATAGAGATTGGCTTTGGCTAAGTCTCCCTGTTCTGTATACAGCTTCCCCAGGGCCTGGGTCACCTGAAGAATGAACTGGTTGCTGCGTGCTACTTTAAAACTATCGATGGACTGCTGGTAGTACCGTTCGGCTTCTGCAAACTTCTTTTGCCGAAAAAGCACCTTGCCAATATTGAACATGGAAAAACCAAACGACTGTGGAGGGACTCTTTTATCTTTAATGGCCTGCCTGATCGACAGTGATTTTTGATAGTTCTCCAGGGCCAGCTCCATTTGGTTGAGTTCAAAATAAACATTGCCAACTGACCCGTAAGAGCGAGCGATGAGGTTAAGGGGCGCATCAAAACGCTGGCGGTAATCGAGTGCTTTTAATTGCAGTTCAAGATGTTTGGCGATATACCCCTGGGCGTTCAATGCATAGCCAAGCATGTCAAAAACGTCGGCTAAAGCGAGCGAATCACCCAGGCGGCGGAATTGGACAATGGCCAGCTGGTACATTTTTTCCGCTTCGATCAATTTTCCTTTCGACATCCGGGCCATGCCGCCGGTCAGGCTGGCGGAGCCAATGGTGGCGGGCATGGTGTTGGGGTCGGCTTTGGCCAATATTTGATCCGTGATTAAAATGGCGCTGTCAGGATAGGCACTTTTGAGGAATCTCGCTTTTTTGTTGAGCTGAAGAAGTGTGGCCGGTTCTTTTTTACTCTCAGGAAGAATGAGCTGCGCCTGGGACATCGTCGAAATCCCAACCAGCAAGAGGAGGGGGAATATGAACTTTAAATCGAAGGATATGGTCGTGCTTTTTTTCAAGCCATTGATCCGGTTTTTATCTGTTTGGATGAATGTATAAATTAAACAAGTGATTTAAACCGTAATTAAAAATGTCATCTTCGTTTTTGTTAAAGATAGATCCTCATCGCCTGAATGCGAGCTTCAGGCGATGGTAAAGATGACATTTTTTTCGCCAATCCCTTGAAATAAATGAGCAACAAAAAATGCCCTGAAATTAATTAAAACTACAAGGCATTTTTTATTTCATAAAGATGGGGTCAGTCACCGCCTTTTATTGTGGCAAAATTAATTGGCAGACCGCCGCCCTTCACTTGTTGCTGTTGTTCTTTGTTGATTTTTTGGTTGTCGAACAGGTCGAAAGTTGAGTTTTGTTTTTTCATGATTTAAATATTTAAGAGGGTTAAAAAAAATTGGTTTAATTGGGGTCTTGGTTTTTGAGGTTATTTGCTGGGCCGGGTTTTATTGCCTGGTTGTTTGGGGTGTAGAAAATCAAAAATCCGGTCGGCAAAAGGGTTTTGGTTTTTCATGGTTAATCAATTGGTCATTGGGGTTTGGAATTAATTACGACACAAAGGTAGGGGCACCGTGGCCGGTGGGAAATTGCATTGATGTGAAATGGGAAAAAGAAGAAGTGAAACGGGAAGAAACATGTAACACGCCGAGGGCGCCGAGTACGCAGAGCGTTTTATACGAACCCTCTGCCTACTCAGCGCCCTCGGCATGGTGTATTCATTCCAACGGCAGCGAAATAATAAATTCCGTACCCTGGCCAGGCACACTTTGGTCAATTTATTTTCCACATAAATAAATTTTTCAGGTAAAATAAATAGTGCTGAAAATGTCATTTGATATCTACGTGCTTACCGGGGCTTGTTCAAGTTCGTTCTTTTAGTCCATAGATAGACTTCTTCATATCCATTCTTGTTTTCCAGCAGTCCAGTTAATGGAGCGGTGAGGGTGATGTCGCCATTTTGGACAGCCTGTTTCAGGATGTTCAATATTTTTCCTTCGACCGCATTGTTTTTTCTGAATTTTTTGCAGTACCGGATAGCTGCATACACTTGGTATTCAGCGGTCATGAACTCCTGCTCTTCAATCAGCAGGAGGATGCGGAAGATTCTTGACAGCATTTGAATGTCTCTTCTCACCTCAAACTTTGGTTCGTTAATGATCTGGTTTATTTTTTCATGTGCTTCGCTAAATTTTTTTTCAAACAGGTAGGCCACGGCCAGGTTTAGGTTGAAGGTTACGCGGAAAGGGAGGTTCATCTGTTTTTCATGCTGTTGCATGAATGCCTCAATCTCATTTGCCATTTCCACGATGTGTTCAAATTGTTCTTTTTTCAAAAAATAAAGCATTTGGGAGTAGAGCAAAAGCTGGTCTGACTGGAAACTCAAGTCGCGGTTTTGGGATTGGAAATGTTTCATTTTACCAATTTGCCGTTGTAGCTCTTCCAGTTCTCCGATCGCACAGCAACCGTTGATGTAATTGTTGAGGCAGTTGATATATCTTTTATTGTACTGGTTTTCTTTTAGCAGGTGCGGGTGGTCTTCAAATAAGCTGATCAGTTTTTTTAAGTGATGCAGCCTCTTTTCGTGCTCCCCGGTCAGCAGGAACAGCATGGAATAGGAAAGATGGGCGTAGATCGGCAGCTCAAATGAAGGGAATTCCAACCCGTCGCTATCAGGTAAGAGGGCAGCTAATTGGTTTTGGTATTCGGTGATTTTATCTTTTGTCCTTTCAGAATGGAGGATCATTGAAAATATGTTCTCGTAAACCGTCAGTGATTTAAATTGTAGGTTGATCTCTTGCAAGTATTTAGCTGCGTCTGCTTGTACTGCTTTTAATTTGACTTGGACATTCTTCCGCATAAACTGTCGTATCAGTCGGCGCTCCATCAATATTAACTCCAACAGGGGTAGCCGGAAGTCATATTTCAAGGCCAGCTTCTTAGCGCGCCTGATGTGCTTGAATGAATCGGCCACCAGTCCTTTTTCATAGAGCAGGGAAATGTCGATCATCAATTCTTTCAACTTAAGGGCGGGGGTTTTGGCTGCGTGGTAGTTGCGCAGGCTTTTCAGCACAGCCTGGTACAAATAGTTTTTTTCGTAAGGCAGGTGCTCTTCGTCAATTGCGCCCCGGAGGTTTTTCAGCAGCAGCGCTTCGTCGTAACTTTCTTGGCTGCACATTTCCACCATCCGGTCAAAAAGCAGCAAGAACTTCCTGTCCTGATTGTATTGCTGTTTGCTGTAGAAAGTTTTGAAATATCTTTTTTCTGTCCCGTTGAGGGATCTGACAAGTTGAAATAATGCGTCTGATTTGCCCAAAACCAAAAAAAATTATATTATCAAATGAGTAAATAATTGTAAATGAGCAATTTATAAATAAATATTAAATTTTAGAAACCAAAAAAAATGATTTTTATGATTTTGGCCTCTTGTATTTTGAATATACCTTGCATCAAAATCAAAGAAAAATGATGGCTAAAAAGTATTTAACCCTGTTCATCTTGTTCGCACTGGTTATCTGGTCGTGTGGCGAGCAGCCTGGCCAAGACCAAAAAGATCAAGATGAGGAAAACCCAAAAAGTATTATTATCAATGAAGTAGACACTGCATATATCGGGTCGGCGGACCACGTGGTGATCGAATCGGCCAACTCTGCAAAGATTGGCTCGATCGGCTACATCATCATCAATGAAGTGGATACGGCCAAAGTGATCCTCAACCCGGTCGGGGAGGATGAGGACAAAGAAGAAGAAAACCAGTAGCAGCGAAGCAAAAAACTGCCAGGGCTGAATGCTCCGTTTAGGTTCCCTGGGGTCATCCAGGTATTGATCAATCCATATTGTTTTGATTGGGTACAACGTTGCAAAAGTACTCCCTTTTGCAGGGCCGTTTTTTGCCCGGAACGAAACATTCAGATAGGACATTGCCCCTTAAAACCATTTTTCCCGGGGTGTTTTGACCTTGTTTTTTACAAGGTCGGAAGTACCCCTTTTTTTATATTTTTTAACCACTTAAAAACTTTTTTATCATGTCTAAAGTACAAGCAATCGCGAACATCGCCCGCCCTCTCACCATTGGTGGATTACGTGCAGGGGCCGTACAACTTACAGTTGCCCGCCGGGTAAAAGCCGAACAGGTACATGCCGCCCTGGATAAAATTTTCGAGCTGCATGGCTGTCTTCCTTGTGGTTTGAACGGGCTGGACATCGTTTTCCGTCACAGTACTCCCTTGAACGATGCTTTCAAAGGATTTGAAGGTATCGAGGCAGTAGAACAGTTTGGCTATTAAAATGACCGAAGATGCAACAATCAAAGTGCAACCAACAGAATTTTGATTTGAGGAAAACCAGCGCACCTTCATTGTGCACGACTTATGATGCCCATGATCCCGACCTTTTGGCCGGGATCATGCCATTGGTCGAATTCCTTGAAATTACTCCGGATTCCATAGCCATAAGCAAAAATGGAAAGACCAAGCTGCATCCAATGATTCTGGAAGACCTGAAAGAGGCTGCTTCCGAATTGAAATTGCTGGCCCACGGAGTGGGGCTTTCCATTGCCTCTTTTGAAGGATATTCCGAAGCTTATATTGACTTGCTGGGACAACTGCAGCAGGAAGTGGAGCTGTATTGGCACAGTGAGCATTTGGGATATACAACTGTCGACCACGAAAACCTCAACACCATGCTTGCTGTCCCTCGTTCCAGGGACATGCTTGACTTATTGATCAAAAGGATCTGCGAGATACAGGGCCGTTTTGGAATACCATTTTTATTGGAAAATATCGTGCACCTGCTC
Source organism: Bacteroidota bacterium (assembly GCA_039819485.1). Classification (GTDB taxonomy): domain Bacteria; phylum Bacteroidota; class Bacteroidia; order Chitinophagales; family Saprospiraceae; genus UBA6168. The sequence continues at coordinate 19,661 of JBCBRY010000035.1, forward strand.
CCGGACTATCATCCCGAATACTCAGATGCTGAGTTCCTCAATATATTGAGCCAGGAAACCGGGTGTGGCCTGATACTCGACCTGTATAATTTAGAGTGCGACGCATTCAACTACGGTTTTGATGTATCCGGATTCCTAAAAGAACTGAATATGAATGCCGTACGTGAAATCCATTTGGCCGGCGGCGTCCAGCACAAGGGGTTTCAACTGGACATTCACTCGGGCATTGTGGCCCGAAGCACACTTGACCTGACGCATACCGTATTGAACAGGGAAAACAATATCGAAGTCATTACCTATGAAATATTGCCCCAGGCCGTCAATACTTACGGTCACCAAATGGTCATCGATGAACTGGGGAGGTTATCTGATGAATTCAACATTAAAAAAAATGGAAATAGCAACATTCCAGCAAAATATCAAACATTTGCTTAAAGAGGGCCGGTTGACAGCAGCAGCAAATGATGTTTACTTCAAAAAATTAAAAGATTCCGAATCATTGCAGATGGTGAAGGAAATAGCGCTGTGGTGGCGGGCATACCTGTTGGAAAACTACTGCCCGCTTACCGCCGGCCTTTTAAAACGAGACCATTTGTACGACCGGGCAATCGCTTCTTTTTACAAACACAACAACGTTTCTTCGTTCATAGAGGAAGCAGGACAAAGTTTTTTAGGGTACATGGCAAAGGGAACGGAAGGAGCGCTCGTTACCGCATTGGCTAGCTTTGAACTGGCCTTGATCCGGGTCAAAGGCGGTGATCAAAATACGTATTCAGTCGCCTGGTCCGTAAATCCTTACGACATTCTACATGCCTTATTCAGTGAAGGGCCACTGCCCGAAAAAGATGGAGACACTTATCTGACGACCATCAGCCGAGAGCTTGATGGGTTCTTTGCGGTGTCTGTGATCGCATATAACTGATCGATCGCTGTACTACTGATTGGCCGACTCAGGAGGCAGCCGCAGCGGCAACACCGTTCTAAACCGGTGTTGCCGCTAAACCGGCCCTGGGTACCAGTTGCTGAATCATTGCAGGTTACCTTCATTTTAACCGGTTCCTGTTTTCTGGTGGCCCGACTTTTTGCTCCGTTTATTTTTATCGCCTCCAAAATTTTGTTCCCTCTTTACCCTCCTTCTTACATTTCATGCCGGCTCAGAGTCGTTTTGGAATGTAAGCTGGTTCTGTTCGCCCACCTGGATGGATAAATTCATCTATTGAAAATTATTTGAGGCCGGGGTTCTTCTTCGTTTTGGTTGAAAATACCAATCGGCCAGGCATTCGAAAAAATAGCCCTCCTTCCGCGATCAACCATCATCCCCGTTTAAGCGTTCCATAAATAGCTTTCACCACCAAATATTGCCATTTATGACAACCGCCCATACCACTGCCTATACCCCTGGCCTCCTCTCCGTGCTGCCACTCTTCTACGTCGGCTGGTCCGACAGTGTACTCAGCCCGACCGAGATGAAATTCATCCACCGCAAACTGGAGGCGATGGACTTTTTGACCAAAGCGGAAAAAGAACTGCTCATCAGTTGGACTGATCCATTGCATCCGCCCGGTGAAGAGGTTTTTAAAGAATGGGTTGATGTGTTGGAGCAGTACGCCCAAAAGGTTGGGACAGATAAAAAAGAATCACTGATAGAGTTGGGGGTGGAAATGGCCTATGTCTATGAAAACGGTGGCGGTAATGACCCCTGGCATTCTTCCGAAACCAAGGCGGCCATCCAGTCGCTGGCCGAGACATTGGGGGTAGAAGGCCCCGCCAGTTCCAATCTTTTGTTGTCGAAGCTGGAAGGACACCCGGTGCCGCTGCCATGCAGTGCCTGTACCTTCGATCCGGCGGCAATGACCGATTTTCTGGACGGATCATACAAAAGCATCAAGAACCGGATGCGTTCGTTGCTCAGTGATCCTTTTTTTCAGAATGAAATTATTCCCGATAAAAAAACCTACCGCTTGCGGGTATTGAACCAGGTCAAGGCGTTGGCGCGACAAGGTGTCAGTGCTTATTCTTTTCCGAAAATATATGGTGGCGGCGAAAAGAAAGGCGATCACATGGCCGTCTTCGAAATGCTGGCTTATGGAGACTTGAGCCTGACCGTGAAGTTCGGGGTACAGTTTGGCCTGTTTGGCGGGGCACTGTACATGTTGGGAACGGAGCGCCATCACCGGAAATACCTCGAAGCCATGCACCGGGCCGAACTGCTTGGCTGCTTCGCCATGACCGAAACAGGGCACGGTTCGAATGTAAAAGAATTGCAAACAACTGCGACCTACGACCCGGTGACCGATGAAATAATCATCCATTCTCCAGAAAAATCGGCCGGGAAAGAATACATCGGCAATGCGCTGCACAGTAGCATGGCTGCTGTTTTTGCGCAGCTCATCGTTGGTGGCGAAAGCCATGGTGTACATGCGGTGCTGGTACCGATGCGCAATAAAAAAGGAAAATTGTTGTCCGGCATCAAGGTAGAAGACAATGGCTATAAAATGGGCCTCAACGGTGTGGACAACGGCCGTATTTGGTTTGACCAGGTACGGGTGCCAAGGGAAAACCTTTTGAATAAATATGGCAATATCACGGAAGCAGGTAAATACGAAAGCCCGTTGAAAAGCCCGGCAAAGCGTTTTTTTACCATGTTGGGCGCTTTGGTGGTCGGGCGTATTTCGGTCGGGCTGGCAGGGGTGAGTACGTCCAAAACAGCACTGACCATAGCCGTGAATTATGCACTGAAACGAAAACAGTTTGCACCTAAAGACGGTGAACCGGAAACCCTGATCATGGATTATCCGACCCACCAACACCGCCTGTTGCCACTGATTGCCAAAACCTACGCCTATTATTTTGCCCTGCGGAAACTGGCTGATAAATACACCGAGAAAACAGATGAGGACGTTCGACATATCGAAACCCTCGCCGCAGGACTAAAGTCGAAAGCTACCTGGCATGCTACCCGAACCATCCAGGAATGCCGGGAGGCATGTGGTGGAAAAGGCTACCTCAGGGAAAACCGCTTTCCCGACCTGAAAGCAGACTCTGATATTTTTACCACCTTCGAAGGTGATAACACCGTGTTGATGCAGTTGGTGGCCAAAGGCGTACTCTCTGAATTCAAGCAGTCATTCCATGATGAAGGCTACCGGGCGATTGTCCGTTATCTCTACACCCGTTTCAGCCATACAGTCGACGAATTAAACCCCATCCAAACCCGCAATACAGCAAGCGAACACCTGCTTAGCCGGGAGTTTCACAAAGATGCTTTTCACTATCGTTTCCAGAAATTACTCCTTACCTGTAGTGCCCGGATGCAGAACTATTTGAAAAAGCGCATCAATCCCTACCAGGCTTTTTTGAAATGTCAAACGCACATGGTTGCACTGGCGGATGCCTACATTGATAACATTGTTCTGAAATCATTTATCGCGGCCATTGAAAAATGTGAATCGGAATCTTTGCGAAAGGTACTGGGCCAGGTTTGTGACCTCTACGCACTCACGGTCATTCAGGATGAAAAAGGGTGGTTTTTGGAAAATGATTACCTCTCTGGTGCCAAGTCAAAAGCCATCCGCCGGGTACACAACAAACTGGTACAGGAGCTACGGCCCGAAGTGGGAGGCCTGGTGGATGGGTTTGGGATACCGGAGGCCATGCTGGGAGCGGAGATATTGACTTCGTAAAGCAATTGAAAAAAAATCCTTCCCTGAAAGGGTTCCCTCCCCCGGCCCCTTACAGAGCGGAATATGTACGATCTTTTCTCCCCCTCTGGAGGGGCCGCGGGGAGGGAGTTCAGGTGAACAAACAAGAATTTAGTTTTGGTATGTCCCTGGATTTCATTTTTCAAAAGAAAAATAATGTCCGTTTATTTGGGGTTTTATAGAAAATAGGGAACTTTTGGAACCTCGTTTCGATTACTTTATAAAATGAGATAACTAGATGGCATCTAACATTGCTAATAAAAGTGCTTTAACAGATAAGTTCAGGTCTGCCGCCAGTAACCACAGCGGAAGGATCCATATCGTTCACGCTACAACTGGCTGGGCCGTCAAACGAGAAGGGACTATGCGGGCTTCCGGCGTTTACCCTACAAAAAAAGAGGCCATAAACCGGGCGAAAGAACACAAGCATTACCGCGGCGTTATTATCATACACAAAAAAGATGGGTCTATCCATCGCTGGATTCGCAGTTAAACCATGTCCTCCTTTCACAAGAATGTATTTATAAATTGTCCTTTCGATAATGATTATTTCCCATTATTGAAATCTGTTTTATTCACGGTCCTTTTTTTGGAGTTTGAGCCAAAAATTGCTGAAACATCGGATTCAGGGGCAAGCCGGTTGAGTAAGATCAAGCATCTTATTCGAGCATCGAAGTTCTCTGTCCATGACCTTTCCAGGGTTCAGGTGAGTGAAGAAGGGCTGCCGAGATTTAACATGCCCTTTGAATGTGGGATAGACCTTGGAGCAAGGTTGTTGGAGATGCCGGGAATGGGCGACAAAAAATGCCTCATTCTGGAAACGGAAAAATTCAGGTACCAAAGGTTTATTTCCGACATCTCTGGCAACGATATCAGGGCCCATCATGACGATCCGAAATTGGCCATGAAAAATGTCAGGGATTGGCTGAACATCAATGTGCGTCAAAGGTTGACCAGGCATGCCGATATCTGGTTGGTATTCAACGAGTTCGAATTCGATTATGAAGAAATATTGAATGGGGAAGGCTATGATCCGAACGACATCAATGCTTTGACTTTTACCGACGTCATAGATATGATGAAAGACTGGATCAAGGGCTGGAATGAAACCAAAGGCGAATAGAGCGATATATTTTTTATATCCAAAAACGATATTTGACTGAGATCAAGCCCCGCCTTACATTTGTTGTGTTAAACGCATTTTCCGAGAAAACTAAACGCAATGAGAAACCTTGCCCGCTTCCTGTATGAATACTTTTATTACACCCGTGCTGAAAGGAATGCTTCCATCGTTCTGGCCATTCTTTGTATGGTTTTCTTTTTGTTGCCCGGTTTTTACAGTTACCTCACGCCGCCGTCGCCAAGGACCGATTTTTCTGAACTCCGGGCGATGGCCATGGAAATGATACCTGAAAAAGCAACCGCCGAAAAAAGCGCTGAAAGAGCACCTAACTTCAGAAATGAAAATTTCCCTGCCACTTCGACCGAGTTGTTCAAGTTTGATCCAAATAATGTAAACAAAGAAGAATTGATCAAACTGGGCCTATCTTCCCGCACTGCCCAAACAATGTTAAACTACCGGATGAAAGGGGGGCGTTTTTTTAAAAAAGAAGATTTGAAAAAAGTGTACGGCCTGCGGGCGGAGGATTATGAACGTCTGGAAAAATGGGTAGTCATCGCCAGCCGGCCATCCAGTTCATCCAAGAAAGCAAATGTGGCGACGGCTTCATCGGCCACGGGGCAACGGGCAGAAAAAAATCAACAGCAAACAGCTGTGATACCTGCGAAAAAATCGTTTGCTAAAAAAGTTTATGCTCCGGTTCCCATCGACATCAATCAATCAACTGCTGAAGATTGGCAGCAATTTCGTGGCATCGGGCCGGGCTACTCAAATCGCATTGTCAAATTCAGGGACAAGCTCGGTGGGTTTGCATCCGTGGAACAGGTGGGTGAAACTTATGGCCTGCCGGACAGTACCTTTCAGGCGATCCAACCCTACTTAACCGTTTCGCCCGTTCTGCAAAAAATAGCGGTGAACACCTGTTCGCTGGAAGAACTGAAAAGCCACCCCTATCTCAGCAATTATCAGGCGACCATTTTATTTAATTACAGAAAGCAGCACGGACCGCTTGCGGGCATGGAGGAGTTGAAAAAAATAAAGGCAGGTTTTAAAGAAAGTGACTGGGCGAGATTAGGGGTGTATTTTTCTTTTGAATGACCTTACTAAACACATAGGCCCGTAGGGCAAATAGTTGTTTTGCTATAAGAGCCTATGTGCCTATGTGTTTAATAAAGAAAAGAGCTATGCGTTGAATTTGCTCTTTTCCATTTCCATCATTTTGGCTTTGTGTTCTGGGCAGCAGCTTTTGATGGTGGCAATGAGCCCGAAGTAAGATTTCAACAAGTGTTGGGAAACATTGCTAAGTTGCTCGTATTGGTTTTGCAGGAACTTCATGTCCTCTGGCAGTTCGCCGACATCCCTGATTTTCATTTTGAAAATACAACTCAAACCTTTGATGGCGCTGTCAAATTCCTTGGCCTCGTCGGCATACTGGTCAATGACGGGCAGGCCGTTGCCATTGGATTGGCGCTGAGTGGCCCTGATGTAATTCGGTTCCGCAGAAAGGTCACTGTGTGTCAGGTCAAAAATGGAAATACTGAACAACTGGGCAAATTTGACCAGGTTGCAGATTTTGGGCTCAGCGGTACCACTTTCATAGGAAGCAATATTGCCTCGGTTGAGGCCAAGTTTTTCAGCCAGTTCTTCCTGGCTCCACTTCATCCGCTTGCGAAGTGCCCGAAGATTTTCGGGTAATTTAAAACTGGATGGGTCAATGTTAAAATCCATCATCTTTTCCTGCGTATTTTTTCTTTGCAAATTTCTATTAAACCTATCAGTTTGTAGATAAAATTTACATTTTAAGGGTCGAATGTGCCATTTTGCGGCGATTTGTTAACGCTATTTACATGCCAATTGTTTAAAGAAAAGGTAAATTGATCCAACTTTTATGATAAAAACCACGTCTTTTCTAAAGGTTTTGTCAATGAAAAAGTCTAAAAAACCATCAAAGTGTTAAGGAATTTTTAAAAAAGCATAGATTAAGTCTAAATTGAAAAATATAATTGCATTTATTTCGTCTATACAGTAAATTTGTAAAAAATAATTACAAAAAAGGAAAATCAAAAATTGAGTCAGTTAAAAGTTCCATGTTCACATTCCTCCGCCACGATACTTTTTCTTTCTCTTTTTCCTTTTCCGAAGTATTGCTTAACCGATAAAATCACCCATCATGGCTAACACGATATATCAACAACTGGACGAAGTCAGCAACTCGCTGCGGGCCTTCTCGCTGAAACTGACGGGAAATGAAACGGATGCAAATGATTTGTACCAAGACACTGCTCTTCGGATCATCTCCAATGCTGATAAATTTCAGCAAGACACTAATTTTAAGGCATGGGCAGTGACGATCATGCGGAATATCTTTATCAATAATTACCGCAAGAAAGTACGCCGTGGCACCATCCTCGACCAAACTCCCAACAACTATTACATCAACTCCGGTAGCCAGTCCATCGAAAACGATGGCGAAACACGGATGGCCTATAAAGAACTGTTGAGAATGGTAAGTGCATTGCCAGAAGATTTCAAGCGCCCCTTCTGGATGGCCTATAAGGGCTACAAATACGATGAAATTGCGGAGCAACTCGACGCCCCGCTTGGCACCATCAAAAGCCGCATTTTCTTTGCCCGCCGCAAGCTGCAAAAGATGTACGAAACAGCAGAAGCAGTACGGGCATAAAATTTTCCGACATCCGAACTAAAAAATATTAATAGCGTTAACTTGCCATGCCTCGGTTTCTGACCGGGGCATTTTTTTTTGAGGGGTCAGGAGTCAGGGGTCAGGGGTCAGGGGTCAGGGACCAGGAAGTCTTTTCTACCTCTTAGCCCCTGACCCCTGACCCCTGACTCCTGACTCCTGACTTCTGACCCCTAATACCCAATGCCTGTCCAATGAAAAACCTGCTGTCCGACCGCATTTTGATTCCCGCCGCATTTGGTGTGATTTACATCGTTTGGGGGTCTACGTATCTGGCCAATTGGTACGCCATCCGCGACATTCCGACATTTTTAATGTGCGGTTGCCGGTTCTTCATTGCCGGTATCCTGCTTTTTTTAGTCAGCCTGTTTTTCGGAGCTAAACGGCCAAAGTTGGAGCATTGGAAAAGTACCGCACTGATGGGATTTTTCTTCTTTTTCATTGGCAACGGGGGGGCTGTTTGGGCACTGAATTATTTAGATTCTGGTATCGCTGCACTGATCATTGCCTGCCAGCCATTGGTTACAGTGTTGATGATGTGGGCCATGCTCAGCAAGAGACCGTCCAAGCGGACCTTGTTCGGCGTGGGGATCGGATTTTTGGGAATGGTACTATTGGTGACCCAGGATCAATTTACGTCCAGTGAAGAAATGTTAGTGGGGGTTGCCGTCATTATTATATGCGTGATAGGGTGGGGCTTTGCATCCGTAAAAATTTCCCGGATACCCCTGCCCGATTCAAAAATACAGGCAGCTGCCATGCAGATGATGATCGGTGGGAGCATGCTGTTGGTGTTTAGTTTCGGAACTGGTGACGCTTTTCAATTTGACCTGGCCAACCTCACGCCGCGGGGCACCTGGTCGTTCGTCTACCTCACTTTTTTTGGGGCCTTTATTGCCTTTTCTGCTTTTAATTATTTGTTGCTGAAAGTTAGTCCGGACAAAGTCGCGACTGCTACCTACGTCAATCCGGTGGTCGCACTGCTGCTGGGATGGGGGATCAATAACGAGGTCATTACGATGCAGTCACTCTTGGCGGGCATGTTGTTGCTTTCCGGGGTGGTGTTTATCAATACGAAAAAGGGATTTTTGCGCAGGAAAAAAATCGAAAATACCGTAGTGACAGATATGATTCAACAGAGAGACGCAGAGACACAGAGTCGATAGGTTTGCCTCTGCGTCCCTGCGGCAACCATCAAGGTTGATAAATGCGCTGGCGGAAACTGGCCCTCAGTTCGACTCCATCCACCGGAACAACTACCGTGTAAGTCCTGGCATTGTCCATTCTTGGGAAAACGACCTTGCCACCTACTTTATACCCTTTCTCCAAAGTAGTTTTCCGAAGGGAATAGTCTTTCCAAAAATTTAGATTCGGCGGCTGGAATTCCATTGGCGGAGGGGGAACGGCCGTATTGACATAGACGAAGGTGTCGCCACCGTCGAAAAAATTGACATCGCCGTCGTTGCCACTGTTGTCACCGTCGCTGGTAGCGGCGACGGCGACGGCCGTAGCAACTACCGCAACGCCTACAGCTACCGCTGCATTTTTATTTCGGGCCTCTTGCCGGCTGGCCTCCATTTGTTCCCCAAATATTTCTTTTTCCGGATCATACGACCAAAGGTTGCCCCCGTTGTCAGTCTGGATATAGATTTCTTCGGGTTTTAATAGAATTTCCTCATTGCCCATATTGGTGACTTCCACATCAAAAATCAAATCTTTTTTGGTGAAGTCTTCAAAAAACACGCGAGCTTCGAGGTCGCCATTTCTAACGACGACCACTTCCCGGCCATAATTCCATTTGGTATCCTGGCCAGAGTCGGATTCCATTTTGATAACTTTCTGTGGGGTGAAACAGGAAGTCAGTGAAATGATGGTGATGAAAAAAAGGAAAAGCTGATTGCTGGATGTTGCTGAGCGCATAGATACAGGTTTTAGTTTTAGAATTAGATGTTGATCAAAACTATAATAAAGACGCTTTTAATTCAATTACACCCTACTTAAGGAAAGGTTAAAATTAGGTGTCAGGAGTCAGGAGTCAGGTGTCAGGTGTCAGGAAAGGAACTGCACCTCCTGACTCCTGACCCCTGACCCCTGATCCCTGACACCTAAAAAACACTATACCCCGAACCGGATCAGTTGGTCGCTCCTGATAAATTTAATTTCTTTAGTGTCCCCGTCGCTGACGGAGGCGGGATTTTCGAAACAGTACAATGCTTGTCCCCAATGTGTTAGCTCTCCTTCTGGCCGACTGGAAACAACAATGTTTTCATGTAAGGTTAAGTCAAACCAAAAAACGACGCCTTGCAGTTCGCCGCTATTGTTGATCTTGACATTTAATGTTTCGGAAATTGGCTGGTCATCTTGCACCGCTTCCGGCAAACTGTAAAAATCAAATTCCGTGATTGGAAAAATATCGGATAGGGCGGTGTGGTTTTCGTGGTTCAAATGAATGGTTGTGTATTCGTGGGGAATCCTAAATTTATCAAAAGCAGAAAGATCAAAACCGGAAATATTTTTTATCGGGTTCATTCTGCTCCGCAATGGTATTTCAACCAGTTGCCCGAACAACTGGACTTTTGCTGGGATAATGATGGCGTCGTCGGTAATTAAATTTTTAACGGCATGCCGGATCGTTGGCAATACTCCTTCTCCGATCACACCTACATCTAAAATTTCCGATACTAAAATATTGGCTTTTTCAGGAAGGTCGGTTCCGGTTGTTAATTCAGTCGATTTTTTATTGAGGATTTTTATTTTTTTCGAATAATTATTGGCTTCAATAATTTCCTGGGCGGTTGCCGCCAACTTGCTATGCATTTCACAAGCAATGATTTTTTTCGCTCCGGCCCTGGCCGCCATCATGGCCAACAGACCGGTACCCGTTCCAATATCCAATACCGTAGAATCATTATTGACTGTATTTTCAAGTGCTTTTTGATAAGCATTGTTTCGTTGCTCATCGGCAAGCATTGTAAAATGCCAACCGGAAATTTGGGCATTTAATAAACGCCGCAAATTTCTTTGTGCGCCTTCATCGTTGGGGTCGATGGATAGTGCCTTCCGGTAGCAAGCTTCGGCTTCGTCAAAATCTTTTTCTTCCTTTGAAAGGTTGCCTAATAAAATATAGGCAGTTTTATTTTTGCTGTCTTTTTCGATACATGTCAAAAGAAATTCTTTTGCTTCTTTCTTTTTGTTCCAGTCAAGGTATAATTTTCCTAAAAGGGCATAGGGCGCACCGTATTCGGGCGCAGCCTCAGTCGCTCTAAAATATAATGATTTCGCTGCTTCGAATTCGCCTTCGTCCGCAATAATATTTCCGAGGTTTACCAAGGCAAAGGCAAAATCAGGGTTAGTTTCAATGGCTTTTTCGAACGCCTTTTTTGCTTTATTTATGGCTCTTTTAAAATAATAGATATTTCCAAGATTAAAATGGGCATTCGTTAAAGCAGGCTCCAATTCTATTGCTGCCAAATATGATTTTTCGGCATTTTCAAAGTCTTTAAATTCCAGGTAAATATTGGCTTCATTATAGTGGATGTCTGCCCGCTCTGGTTTTAGTTCTTTGGCTTTTTGGATGAGTTCCAATGCTTCCCTGTTATATCCTCTTTTTTTCTGGGCGGAGCTGTAATTGATCCACGCATCGATGTTGGCCGGATTTATTCTGGTGGCCTTTTTTAATAAATGCGAAGCATCAATTGGTTTTCTATCAATTAAAACACTGCCCAAGGCATTTAATATCACATCGTTGTCCGGGAATTTTTTATGCAGACGACGGAGCATTTTCTCCGCTTCTTTCACCTGGCCGTTCTGATAGGTTTGAACGGCTTTGTTAAAATATTCCTGAGGGTCGAGGTTTGTTCTCATTGGCGGTCTGTTTTTAATCAGAAATAAAATGAAGAATGAAAAATGAAAAATGAAAAATGATGAATGAAGAATGAAAAATGAAGATTTGAATAAATTCCAAAATCTATAAAACATCATTCATCATTTTTCATTCTTCATTCATAATCCTAACATTCGTTTGTTCAATTTTTCATCAGCCTTGCCGCCGGCAAAATCGTCGAAAGCTTTATCGGTTACCTGGATGATGTGATCTTTGATAAACGGTGCTCCTTCCTCCGCGCCTTGCTGTGAGCTTTTGATGCAGCACTCCCATTCCAGCACGGCCCAGCCGTCGTAATCATATTGCGATAATTTGGAGAAGATGGATTTAAAATCCACCTGCCCATCTCCCAGCGACCGGAATCGTCCGGGGCGGTCAACCCAGTCCTGGTACCCGCCGTATACCCCGCTGCGGCCGGTTGGGTTGAATTCGGCATCCTTGACATGGAACATCTTTAGTTTTTCATGATAAATATCAATGTGTGCGAGGTAGTCCAATTGCTGCAGGACAAAATGACTTGGGTCGTAGAGCATGTTGGCACGAGGGTGGTTGCCGGCTGCCTCCAGAAAGCGTTCGTAGGTGATGCCGTCGTGGATATCTTCCCCCGGATGAACTTCATAACAAAGGTCCACTCCATTCTTGTCGAATTCATTGAGGATGGGCAACCAGCGCTTGGCCAATTCCTTAAAACCGGTTTCCACCAGTCCCTGTGGCCGCTGTGGCCAGGGGTACATGGTGTGCCACATGAGCGCTCCAGAGAAAGTCGCATGGGCATTCAGGCCGAGGTTACGGCTTGCTTTGGCGGCCCATTTTAATTGCTGCACGGCCCATTTGGTTCGAGCTTTTGGGTTGTTGCGCACATTTTCCGGAGCGAATACATCAAACCCAAGATCGTATGCCGGATGGACTGCCACCAGTTGACCTTGCAGGTGGGTGGACAGTTCCGTGATCTGCACTCCACATGCCTCTACCCGTCCTTTCAGGTCGTCACAATAGGTCTTGCTGCGAGCGGCTTTTTGCAAATCGATAAATTTTGATTCCCAAGAGGGTATCTGCACGCCGATATAGCCCAGGTCAGCGGCCCATTTACAAATACTTTCAAGTGTGTTGAAGGGTGCTTCGTCACCGGCAAACTGAGCAAGGAAAATGGCAGGGCCTTTTATGGTCTTCATATTATTTTGAGTTATTGAGTTATTGAGTTATTGAGTTATTGAGTTATTGAGTTATTGGGTAACCCAATAACCCAAAACTCCCCAGGTATGGGGCAAGTTAGTAAAATATTGATTTTTGGCAATCCTTCTTTTTCCCTACATTCATCCCCGATTTGTAATTATCGAAAGGTCAGACCACTTTGCTGTCAGAAGACAGACAATAATGATTAAACGACTTAACCGCCTGACCTCTGACAGCGAGCAGTCTAAAACCCAAGCTTTCAAAACAGCACGAAGCCATTATGTCCACCCACAAGCGACTCCTTTCCCTCGATGTTTTCCGGGGCCTTACCATTGCATTCATGATCCTCGTCAACTGTCCCGGTGATTGGGGAAATACCTATGGGCCGCTGCTGCACGCCGAATGGCATGGCTGCACACCGACTGATCTGGTTTTCCCGTTTTTTTTGTTCATTGTAGGGATTGCCATTGCTTATTCTTTAGAAAGAAGAAAATCGGAGGGGGCGGACCGCAAAAAGCTGTACCGGAAGATCCTTACCAGAACGCTGTGGATCATTGGTATTGGGTTGTTTTTAAATGGCGCTTTCAAATTCAATTTGGAGACATGGCGCATCCCCGGCGTGCTGACCCGCATTGGGTTGGTTTACGGTATTTGTGCCCTGATTTACATGGTCACCAATACTCGCCAACAGTTTTGGGTGGCAGTTGGGTGCCTGCTGGGCTATTGGGGGTTGATGACCCTCGTACCCGTTCCGGGCCAGGGGTTTGCGAGCCTTGAAATGGGGAAAGACCTCGGTGCCTGGCTCGACCGGACCCTGATGGGTGGCCACCTATGGAGTCATGCAAAAACGTGGGACCCGGAGGGGTTGTTGAGTACATTGCCGGCATTGGGCACCTGTATTGCTGGTATTTTAGCAGGTACCTGGATCCGGAAAAAAATAGCATCCTTCGAAAAATGGGTGGCCGTGTTTGCCATTGGTGTTGTGCTGGTTGTTGTTGGCTTGTGGTGGGGTGAATTTTTTCCCATCAACAAAAAAATATGGACGAGTAGCTACGTCCTTTACCACAGCGGCTGGGCGATGCTGACGCTGGGACTGATCTGGTGGCTGGTGGATGTGAAAGGCTACAAGAGTTGGACACAGCCGTTTGTCTGGTTTGGGATGAACCCTTTGTTCATTTACATTCTGCATTCTGTCATCGTGAAAACCATGTTTGCGATAAAAATAGATGGGGGGGCTTCTTATACTTGGATATATAAGAATGTTTTTGCGACGTGGCTCTCGCCGCACAATGCCTCGCTGGCTTTCGCCCTGATGCATGTGAGTATCAATATGCTGGTGGCCTGGATATTGTACAAGCGGAAGATATTCATCAAAGTGTAGTCAGTAATTAAATCAGAAACTGATCCGGTACGGCCTGACATTGTTATATTCGCCCTAACACATATTTGCCTTTCGTCAAAGTAAATGACCAAAGCATTCTACATCTGTATCACGTTTTTGCTCTTGCCTTTTTTTGCAGTTGCACAAAAAGCAACCTTCCAGTTTTATACGATTGAAGATGGCCTTTCCAATAGCCGCATCTGGAGTGCTGCCCAGGATGGTGGGGGGTTCATGTGGTTTATTACCGATGGCCTAAACCGTTTTGACGGCTGGCAGTTTTTGAATTACAATAACCGGGCGGATTCTATTTTTCAAAGAAAATGGAATGATCTTATTTTTTGTACAGGTAAGGAACTGGTTTTTCTGGAAAATGATGAATTGACATTTTGGAATACCTTGACGGGTGAAAAACGAATTTATTCCCTTCGTCAATTCATGGAAGATGAAGATGGTTCGTCTATTCAAGATCTTATTCAAATTTCGCCGGAAGCATTTGTCATCTCCATCTCCAATAAAAAAGTGGGGACAATAGAACTGATAAAATTTGAAAAAAATGAACTTTCAGTATTAGCAACATTGGATGGAAAAAATCACCTGGCGAGGGCTGGTGCAACAGATATGAAACATAGAAGTAGAGGTCGGGTGCTTTATTTTGACGATGAACAGCTGGTCGAAATGGATGCCGACGGAGAAACAAGCATCGTTTTAGAAAAGCCAGTGATGGGTTTTCCCATTATTAATTATGGCACAAATGAAAACATATTGGTCTTGCTCGATCACCAAATATTTGAAGTAAGAAATTCAGCACTTCACCCAATTACTCCTTCGTTGTTAACTGTTGGGCACTTGTTTTACAGCTCATTTTTACAGACGCCCTCAGGAGATATCTGGATAACCGGTGATGATCGGCAACTGACGTTTTTTGACGCCCGGACAGGCCGTCTTCATAGTTATCAAGAGGAAATAAAGGACCTCATCCCCTACCGCCTGAAGTTGGGAGGAATGACCCTCAACGAAACAGGTGTTTTGTGGGTAAACTCAGTCAATGGCTTACTCAAGGTTACTCCTCAACGGAAATGGTTTGATACTTACTATACCGGCAATAGGGAGGAATGTGATGGGCAGTGTAGTTTCCGTGGGTTTGCAGAAGATGACAACGGTCATGTTTATGTTAGCTATTATTCAAATCTTTTCCAGATAAACCCAGGTGAACGTACGGCTTCTCCCCCTCTTTCATCCCAACATTTTTCTCCGTTCGACCTTCATTTTCACGATGGGAATTTAATCATTAATAATGGGCAATTATTTGACGTACAAAAACGACAATGGAGCAATCCCTATTCCATCAGCCTGGAGCCTTTTGATGAAGGAGTCTTTGCGTTCCACGAGGAAAAAGGACTATGGTTCGCATATAAAGAAAAATTATACTTCCTTAAAACTTCGGACATGGGTACAAAGTGGGAACAAGTCTCCATCGAAAATTGGGGCCGAACTTTTGAATGCCTTCGGTTTGGTCCATCTGATGGCAAACTTTGGATGACTGATGTTAATTTATTGCAGTCTTATGAAGTGGAGAGGGAGAATCCGAAAATGGTGGATAAAATAGCGTTTGAAGAAAAAATTACTATCCGGTTCGTTCATTTTTCGACTGATGGCCTTATCTGGTTGGGTACGGAAAGCGGATTGCTGAAATACGATCCGGAATCAGGAACGGAACAATTGTTTACCACTTCTAACGGGCTGTCTAATAATCATGTAGTGACCATTTTGCCAGAAGGCGACTCTTGCCTCTGGCTCGGCACTTACCACGGACTTTCCCGTTTCAGTAAATCAACGGAAACTTTTATCAATTTTTTCGAAGAAGACGGTATCGCCAACAATGAGTTCAACCGAAGATCAGCATACAAAGCAAAAAGCGGCCAATTGTTTTTCGGGGGCATCGGAGGGGTAACGGCTTTTTTCCCGGAAGAAGTGATGGAGAAATATTGGACAGAAGAAAAAGCCGGCAAATTGTCGCTGGTTTCTTTTTCCAAAACGGACGTAAAACAGGATACGACTTTCTCCAATGTCTTCCTCGGGGCCCGACCAGAAGTCGATATTTACCACCAAAACAAAACGTTCCGATTTGAATATGTTTTGACTGATTTCCGGGATGTTGAAAAAGTCAAATACAGCTATCAGTTGGGAGGTTATGACAATGTTTGGTCAATCCCATCCAGCGACAATACGGCCACCTTCAATTACCTGGCCAGTGGCACCTACACGTTCCGCGTCAAAGCACTTAACTCAAGAGGTCAATGGCATAATGAAGAACTCACGGTGAAAGTGACCGTACACCCGCCCTGGTGGGCTACCTGGTGGGCGTATAGCCTCTATGCTGCATGTTTGTTTGGTATCGCTTCGCTTGTTTTTTTCTATTTGAAAAAAAGATGGCAATTGCAGAACAGCCTGAAACTGGAGCAGGCCGAAGCACAGCGCCTCAAAGAACTCGACCATTTCAAGAGCCGTTTGTTTACCAACCTGACCCACGAATTCCGTACTCCCCTCACCGTTATTTTAGGCATGGCTAATCAGGTGTTGGATTCGCCGAAAGAAGGCGTTGAAAAAGCAGCTCAATTGATAAAAGATAATGGTCAGAACCTCCTGCACCTCGTCAACCAACTCCTCGACTTGTCGAAACTCGAAGACAAATCATTCAAACTGCACTTGCAGCAAAGCGATATTGTCCCATTTCTTCGCTATGTGACAGGGAGTTTTCAAAGCCATGCCAATCAGCTCAACTTGTCGTTGCAATTTAGAACTTCATTGCAATCGCTCGACATGGATTACGATCCGGAACAACTGAAACAGGTGATGAACAACCTGATTTCAAATGCTTTAAAATTTACACCTTCAGGTGGGGAGATAAAAGTAGCAATTGGAATTGCTGAGCATGATGAAAAATTGTTGGAAATCGAAGTGACCGATACAGGTGTTGGCATTGCCATAGAAAATCTGCCTTATGTTTTTGATCGGTTTTATCAGGTAGACGGATCGTCAACGAGGGCAGGAGAGGGCACTGGAATTGGCTTGGCCCACACACTAGAATTGGTCAATCTCATGACTGGTACGATTGCGGTCAAAAGCAAATTGGGTGAAGGGACAACATTTCTGGTCTCTTTGCCCGTCACCAATAATGCTGTTCCAACAACGAGTGATGTTGCTTTTTCACGGACGACCTCTGGTGTCATTCCCTTGCCGGCCAACCGGCTGGTCAATGCAAAGGAAACTGCTGTCGCAGATTCATCAATGCCTTCACTCCTAATTATTGAAGACAATCTGGATGTTGTCTATTATTTGAAAACCTGTTTGAACGAACAATATCAGATCACGGTCGCGTACAATGGTCGAATTGGTATCGAAAGAGCGCTGGAGGAGCTGCCCGACCTCATTATCAGCGATGTGATGATGCCAGAGAAAGATGGTTTCGAGGTGTGTGACACACTGAAAAATGATGAAAAAACGAGCCACATTCCCATTGTTTTGCTAACGGCAAAAGCCGATGCTATTTCTAAAATTGCGGGCCTTAGAAGGGGGGCAGATGCGTACCTGGTCAAGCCGTTCGATAAAGAAGAATTGCTGGTTCGTTTGAAGAACCTGGCAGCATTGAGTCAGCAATTGAAAGACCGCTATAAAAATTTGTCATTCAATGGTGAACAAGCTGCTCCACCCGAGTTCAGAATGGAAGATGCTTTTGTCCAGAAGGTACAACAAATTGTAGCCGACCATTTTTCAGACGAAGGTTTTGCCCTTCCCCAGCTCTGCCAAAAAATAGGCATGAGCCGTTCCCAGCTCTTCCGCAAAATGAAAGCCCTGATGGGAATTTCCCCTTCCGAATACATCCGCAACTACCGAATGCAACAGGCCAGGGCACTCCTTGAAACAGGGGAGTGGACCGTCTCCGAAGTGGCCTGGAAAGTCGGTTTTAAACACCTTCCCCATTTTTCAAAAAATTTTCAGGAAACATTTGGGTATTCACCAAGTGCAACCAGTAAGTAGCTGACTCTCTGCTGTTTATGTGTGTTTTAGTTTCGTTGCATGCGACGAATCATTAAGTGTTTTTTACCCCGTTGAAACCATTGAGTAAATCTTTGAACCCAATCTGTAACGCATTTCACGCCACCTGCTCACAACTTTGTCAACAGAAAACACAACGATCATTGACATAGAATCGAATACCGAAAAATAGAATCGAATACCAAAAAACCAATAGAAAAAACACCAGTTGAACGACCCGATTAAATCTACTCAACATTTTTCACTTTTAAATTAAAACCAATCATGAAAACAATGCAATTAAAAACAATGCAAGTACTATGTACAGCTCTGTTAATCACCGTCTCCTTGATTTTTTTGCAGGAAGGCACCTGCCAAAATAATTACCCCGGCTTCAACGAAATAACCGTCAATCGCGGCCATATTTCCAGTGTAGGTAACCCGGATGGTATTTACAATTATCAGCCACACGCACACTTTGACTGTGGTTGCTGGCGACGGAGTGACGGAAAGGCTTCAATCGCCCAATTGGACAAAGCGAACGGAGGATGGTATTTTTTTAAAAATAACAGTGTGTGCAGTACCGCCCATGGTGGATATGGATTGATCGGGTATGCAAAAGACTGTGACCCTACTGCCCTGCCATTTATCACAAGGCAATTACCCCGGCTGATTATTCCAGCTTATTTTTTTCCAAAAAATAAGATCGAGAGTAAAACTATTACCATGCGGCGCTTGTCGGAAAGCGGCAGCACCATCGAAGTCGACACTACTTTTAAAGACAGCAGTATGGTGTTCTGGCAGTGGCTGAACGAAGCGGCCGGCGAAATTGGAGAAAGGCTGGTCGTTATTGCAAACCCAACTAACGGACCGGGCAATCGGACGAGTGGTAGTTATAAAAAGGCTTTGACGGCATTAAAAGCAAAAGGGGCCACGATCATAGGGTACGTCTCGGTACACAATGGCCAGGTAGGTCAAGCTGCGA
Organism: Bacteroidota bacterium; assembly: GCA_039819485.1. Lineage (GTDB taxonomy): Bacteria > Bacteroidota > Bacteroidia > Chitinophagales > Saprospiraceae > UBA6168. The sequence goes on from JBCBRY010000035.1 coordinate 38,640, forward strand.
TAGGCCGGGAAATAGACAACTGGTTTAAATACTACAAAGGGCTTTTCAACGGGATATTTTTTGACGAATGCCACATTTATCAAAAGGTGGGCAATGGCCGGGAATTCTGGCCTGTAAGTTCCTCCAATTATTTTCCTGAACTATACCAGTTGGTCGAATCTAAGTTTAAAAACAATCATGTCAATAAAAAACCGATGGTGGTTTTCAATCCGGGCGTGGTGCCCGGTGAATCCTATTGGAAACTGGAAAGTCACAAAGGCCAGATCTGTCCTTTTGAAGGCGACCTGCCCGGCTTTAGGGAAAAGGCAGATCGAGTGACGGGGCTGTCTCGCCAACAAAAGCAACGCTCGGTCATTTTCATGCATAGTCTACCTCCTGACGAAAACTGGAAACAACTGGCCGATGTATTTCCAAGGAGTGGTTTTTACGACCTGTATCTCACCACGCCAGGCACCCCAAAAGATGTAGATGAAGAAGACCTGACCAATGAGTTCCAGTTTCATTTCTGGAACAAGCTCCCTCCTTATTTCAAGGAGTTGGTCAGCCATATCAAGTAACTGCTTTTTATCTAAAACTTAATCACAAAACAAATTAAGCTTTCTTCAAAACCGGGACTCCGAGCGGAGTACTCCGCCCCCGGTTTTGTTTGAGCTATCATTTAATCAACGACCAAATTTCGAAACAATCAAAATCTTAAATCATGAAAAAGAAAGCTCATCAAAACAACAAAAACCAATTCAATTCACTGTTTTTAACCGCCACATTTTTGTTCGGAATATTTTTTCTCGGTACACCTGCTTTCGCAGATACAGGTGAAAATGTGGCGGAAAACACTTCGTTCATGCCCTGCAATTTGGGCTCCTTACAACTCGCCACCCAGGCCGATGTCGATGCATTTGTGCTGGCCAATGCAGGGTGTACCAGTATACATGCTGATTTGTTGGTCGGCGTAACCTCTGGAAGTTCAGACATTCATGACCTTTCCGGATTTTCCACCATCACTGCCTTAACCTTTCGCATCCGTATCGAACGAACCCAATTGACAAATCTGCATGGACTTCACAACTTAACTACGCTACACGCCATGCAACTATATCGAAATTCTCAACTTGTCGACATTTCCGCTTTAAGTAATATTTCTGCAATTGGCAGTTCTTTACAAATTAATGGAAATACAGCCTTGACCAGTTTACATGGTTTACATAACGTACAAACTGTAGCAGGAACCTTGGGTATTTATAATCATCCATATTTGACCGATTTGGATGCTTTGATTAGCCTGCAATCTATTGGGCGACATTTTGAAATATTCCAAAACTTTCAGTTGAACAGTTTAACAGGCTTAAGCAATCTCACATCTGTCGGTAAAAGGTTCGGACTTATTAATGCTGATGCTTTGAGCAGCTTAGATGGATTGGACAATCTTTCAACAGTTGGTGATAGATTTCAAATAGCTTCTAATAATATCCTAACTGATTGTTGCGCTATTTATGATCTGCTCAATACGCCAGGTGCCTTAGGAGGTTCCATTATTATAGGAAATAACCAAACAGGTTGTGACAACCAAAGTGAAATTACCGACTACTGCACCGACGATGACATGGATGGCTACAATGAAATTGAGGGCGATTGTGACGATGCTGACGCTGCAATCAGTCCGGGCGCAATCGAAATCTGTGACGGTATCGACAATGACTGCAACGGTCTGATCGATGACGGGGTGGCATCCGCTTATAATGGCAATCTCATTTTTTCCACACAGGCACAGGTCAATGCTTTTTCTTCGTGTATCAAAACCATCAATGGCTCGGTGACTATCTTGGGAGCAAATGTGACTGATTTGTCCAACCTTTCAACGCTGGAAGGGATTACTGGCAACCTATCGATTCAGTCAACGGGACTTTCCAACCTTAATGGACTGAATGGACTACAATCGGTCGGTGGAATGGCCTTGATTTACTTCAACGGAAACTTGGTCAACCTCTCCGGTTTAAATAATCTGATGGCTGTAGGCGGTAATTTCATGATGTACTATAATTTCCAGTTGTCCGATTGCTGCGCTATCCAAAACGTTTTGAACAACGGCGGTGTCGCCGGCAGTACGCTGATCTATCTCAATAGTTCAGGCTGCAACAGTGTATCGGATATTAATGCCACCTGCAATCAGGCCATTATTCAAAATGAAAACGGAGCTACAGCCATCGAGCCATCGATAGGCATCGGCAGTGAAACGAAAAAACAGACCTTTGGTATCAATGTGTTCCCCAATCCAAATAATGGCGTTTTTCAGGTGAATTATGCAAATCTCACCTCGCCTGAAAGAATCAGGCTGGTCAATTCAACAGGCCAGGTAGTATGGCAAAAAGAACTGACTCCAAGAGACGCTTGGGTGGATGTAGATGTACAGGGTTCACTTCCAACAGGCATATATTTATTGCAAATTGGGCAAGAAGCAACACTTATAACAAAGAAAGTGGTTCTTTATTGATTGACTTTAATCGTGTATTTGATTTCGATTAACCAATCGTGATTTAAGCCGGACACGTTCAATGCGTGTCTGGCTTTGCTTTTTCCTGATAAGGGAATATTTTTCTGTTTGAATTCTTATATCTGATCTTTACAGCCATTGCCATTGTAAAAGGCTCTGTCCTTTAAAAGTAACTAAGAACAACCGCTGAAAGTGTGATCAAGAATTGACTCTATCCTGCCTTGAATTAATTCTCTTCTTTTGCAAATAATTATATTATTGCCCCGTAGATATATGTCAATTATTAAAATAATATAGGTCCAAAATGTTTCTATAAAAAATAATAAATTTTAATTTTCTGATTAAAAGTATTTTATGAAATAAAAAATAACTTAGCTATAAAAAATAAATATGTTATTGATGAGTAGGCCAAACGTATTATATATTGATTTTTCCACATGGCTCGCATTTTGATTTGTCATAGTGTATCTACTCCTCCTTTCTTGTTTTAGACACCTCGTTCCTGCACTTTTTCCCCTTCGTATTTCCTGGCTGTAACACCCTTACACTAATCCTCTCATTTCGTATTTGATTGTAGAAGATAAACTAAAGAACGATGAACAAATTTTCAACACTATGTTTGTTTCTGCTGGCCACCCAACTATCAGCACAATCAGTAGAACACTATGAAAAACTTGCAATGGCATCATTCTATGCCAAGGATTTCCCTACTTCTCTGTTGCAACATGAAAAGATCATCCAAGCGGATGGGCAACATCTCAATTCCTTGTTTTTTGCAGGCGAATCTGCTCGCTTAATGGGCGATTTTAAGAAAGCAGAGTCTTATTTCGAACGGATACCTGACGAAGCCAAAGCGGGGTACCTTGCTCCGACAGACTATCACCTGGGACTGGTAAAACAAGGATTGAACAAAAGGGACGAGGCAAAAAACTACTATGAAAATTATTTGAACAAACACGCTGGCGAAAACGAACTTTTCACTCATCTGGCACAGAGCGCCATCCATTCTTTGGTCAAAGGCGACGACTGGGTCGAAGAAGGCTCGTTGCTCGACCTGCTGCCCGACAATATCAACTCAGAACATGCTGAAATGGCGCCGCTGCGCTACGCCGACAAACTATATTTTTCTTCCATTTTGACGGAGAATTACTTGCCTACCAAAAATAAGCGCAAGAAAAAGAAGTTTGTGCAGCGTCCGGTGACTCGTATCTACGAGGCCCAGTTTAACCGAAAGGCCAAGGAATCTTCCATCAATCCCCGATCGGCCATCTTGAGTGCCTCCAATATTACCTTGATGCCGGATGCCAGCCGCATGTATTATACCTTGTGCAGCGATGAAAATCCCACCGCACAGGAACAATGTACGATCTGGTACCGCAACCGTTTTTATGATGGTACCTGGGGGCCGGCAGTGAAGTTGCCCGAGCAGATCAATCACCGCAAAGCTACCAATACCCAGCCTGCCATCGGTTACGATTGGGCCTTGAAAAAATATGTCCTTTACTTTGTTTCCGACCGCCCGGGCGGCATCGGGGGCAAAGATATCTGGAGTTCCGTGATCGGGCCGGACGATACGTTCGGTGAGCCGGAACTGATGCCGGTCAATACGGCCGACGATGAAGCTACGCCGTTTTTTCACCAGCCGTCGCAGACCTTGTTCTTCAGTTCTAAAGGCTGGAACAGCGCAGGCGGTTACGATATCTTTCAAACAACCAGGAATAATTCCCGTGAATGGAAAGCGCCTGCGAGCATGGGCACCAGCCTCAACTCGGAGCGGGACGAACTGTATTACACTTACCACACGTCTTCCAAGTTTGCCTATTTTGTTTCGGGTGAAATGGAGGAGGGCGCTTTTGATTTAGACATATTCGAGGCACGGGTATTTGTCGACCTGCAGCTTAGAACTTTTAACCAAGGCACGAAGCAAACCGTCTTCGGGGCCGGCATCGAAATAGAAGAGATGAATACCGGGACCAAAGGAAATTATACTACCGGCAAAACAGTCCACGATGCCAAGATAAAATTGGAACCGGGCACAAAATACAAAGTGACGGTCACGGCTCCGGGGTTCCAGCCATACAGCATGGAAGTGAGTACCGAGAAAGCGGCTCACTTTTCAGTGATCGAAAAAAATATATTCCTGCGGCCATTTGCCAAGCCGTAAGGCAAACGATATAAATACCGAGATTCAAGAGGGCTGTCCGATTTTATCGGGCGCCCTTTTTTTTGTTCGGGCCACCATGTAACTCGGATTGTCAATCCGAGCAACCGCGCTTCTCGGACCACCGTGTAACTCGGATTGTCAATCCGAGCAACCGCACTTCTCGGACCACCATGTAACTCGGATTGCCAATCCGAGCAACCGCACTTCTCGGATTAACAATCCGAGTTACAAAATACTTTTACTACCCGATTAAAATACGGGGCCCCGTTTCATTACATTTGTCATTTCCTTTTTACTTCACCATCATGGAATTAACCGACATTCAAATAAAATTAAAAGAACGCCTGTCGCTCGGCCTGAATTATGGCCTGCAATCATTGGAAGAGGCGCTCGCCAACACTTCTTTGTTGAAAGACGAAATCATCACGTTTAAAAGTCAGTACAATGATTTAAATAAAATTGCCAGTCAGGGGATTTTGGGCTACGAACAGGTGGAGATCGGCTACAATAAAATCCGCCAGGGACTTTTAAGCATGATCGATAAAATAACGGCCACTGATTTAATCAATCAGAACAAATTGCCGGGTGTCCAAAACACCGAGCTGCAAAACCGGAAAGAGAATTTTTTTGAATTACTGAAAATACATTTCAACAACCTCGAAAGCGTCACCGTCACCTTGCAGACCTGGACGGGCGATCAATACAAAGAAGACATCCGCAAAGGCCGCGAAGCGGTCACTTATTTATGCAAGCAAATATTTTATTATAATTTCAAACACCCTCGCCCGAGCGTCGAAGTCGGCACCATCGAGGAATATGCCAGAGACTGGTTTGAAATACGTTACCCGCGCATGGAAGCCTATATGAATACCTTGTGTTTTATTTTAAGATACATCAGCGAAGAAGAAGTGGACCAGGCGTTTTTTTACGGTACTGTCAAAGCCGTTTTGTCCACCACTGAAAAAATAATGATGATCTATTATGCCATCGCCGGCCTGAATGCAGATTTCAAAAAAATATTAAATGAGTCGGGGATTATTGAGGGGAATTTGAGAAGTAAATTAATAGAGCAAAAGCATTTTGATTTGCTGTAACGCGGACGGCCAGTCCGCAGAGCGTGGTAGGGCGGACTGGCTGTCCGTGTTGCTAAAAAATCAATAATATGTGTGCGTATAGGCGAGCAGCCCGACGGTGTAGTGTTTGAGCGGAGCGAGTTTACACCGTCTTGATTTTTTGTTTCTTTTTTATCATGAAAAAAGAAAAATACGTTAGAAGTGAAATACCTGAAATAATTGATCCATTCTCAAGAGTTTTCACTTTTCTCATCCCTGCCGGGGGCTTTCTTTTTTTTAGCGAAAAAAGAAACAAAAACGCCTGTCAAAAAAACTCGCTCCGCTCAGACAGTTTTTTGACAGGCCACCCGCCGTGATACGAACAATGAAGTGAGGATAAATATCTGCCGAAGTCCACTTCGGTGCCCACCGGCGGGACATCGACGGTACAAAAAAACCACCACCGCTTTTGCGGTGATGGTTTGGTTTAAAAAATTAGAGATGCGTTTTTTATATTTTATCGGATTGGCCATCCGAGTTACGGTCACTGGATCATCCGAGTTATTTCAATATGACTTTTCCGCTGTACATTCCCACGCCATCCATTTCCACTTGATAGAAATAAATACCTGGCGCCAGGTCGCCCCGCTCGAAGCGGTAGGTATTCTTCGCTGAGAATGCATCGAATACGAGCTGTTTGCCCAGTGCGTCGTGCAAGATGAAAACAGCCTCGGCCGTGATCGATTCGGGGATTTCAAAAGTGACATCACCGAGCGATGGGTTCGGGTACGTTTTCAGGGCGCCGAGGCTGTGGGGGCGTTCATCTGTATCGTTGATGACTTCTACAAAATTCTCACCGAGGGTGTGGAAGACGGTGTTGGTAATGATCGGGTCGTTGAAATCAAAATAAATAGCAGCTTCATTTTCGATGACGGTCCCCAGTGGCAGGTCCACTTTTTGCGAAGCTTTGAATTTGACAAAGCCATGCGAGGCCGGTTCGTTGATGTTACTGTCGGGCAGCATGATGTCGTCGAAAGTGAAGCGCAGGGTATTTCCGTCGATCAATTCAAATTGATAAGGATGGCTCGCTGCGCCGGGGCGGATGGTCGCCGGGTCGAGTGCAGTGTCGAGTTCGTCAATAATGACCACTTTGAATGCGGTATCCGTCCCGGTGTTCTGGAAACGAATCAGGTAGTCGATGTCCGTATTCTTTTTGATAAAATGCTCGTCGCCATAACCTGTCGGGAAGGCCTGTTTGTCGTTCGGGTCAAATGAGCCGATGTTCTGTTGGCAATCGGTAGCGATGAACGGATTCGGGTTTTCCAGCGGGAACAGGTTTAGCAAACCAAAAATATTGACACCATTGCAACCTTCAACGGCGGCGGCCACGTTGCCGGGGAATGGGTGGCCGGGTTCCTGCTCGGCTTCGATGCGGTACGTGGCGCCATTGGCCGGAATGCCCGGCATCGTTGCCACTTCGCCAGGTGCCAGATCAAACTGATCGGCATTGAGCATGATCAAATCCTCTACGACGATGTACTCCAGCGGCCCGGCCATCGCAGCGGTACCCGTATTTTTCACCGAAAGAAAAACAGTATCGTTCTGACAGACGGCCTCCGCTTCAATGTTCGCACCTGACCAGCTCAATAACAGAGGGGCACAGAGCGTGTCGGGGAAAATATGCGCATCTACACAATGGCTGGCTCCAAGTTCAGCAGTACATTCAAGGTCAAAGTAGATCTTAAAATTGCCACATTCACCAGCTGCTACATCACCGATATCAAAAGTGTACAAATTGCCACCGAGTGACGTGCCGGTAATTTCGCTTGAAGTAAAGGTCATAAATGGATCAAGCTGGACTTCCACGTACACGTCCTCGATGGTTTCATTGCTGTAATTGCAGTAACTGACAGTGTAATAATTTTCAAAACAACGGCGCAGGAACGGCGTCGAAATGTCGACCCAAAGAATCGGGCACAGGGTGTCATAATGGACAGGGATGTCTTGGACGACTTGCTGACTTGCACCCGGTGAAAGTTGAACGGTGTACGTGGTGCCACAAACTTGTCCATAGTTAAAAGGCACATCCAAACTGACTTCGGCAAGCGTATCAATGGTGCAAAGGTCAAAGGAATATTGGCCGAGTGAATCTGTAATGGTCGTCAGTGTGGTTCCCGTCTCCAACCCGGTGATGTTGACAGGCCAGCCCGCCAGGCTTGGCTCTGTTCCGTCCAGGTCACAATCTTCGTCGACGTCATGGTAAACAGTTCCGGTGACATTGAAGTCGAGGGTGTCGTTGTAATTGAAGCGAATAATCTGCATGTAAGTAATGCCCCCGCCGGTTTCTGCTAGGTTTGAAACAGGGAAACCATTTTCCAAAAGTGCAATCGAATCCAGGCCATTGCGGATGTCAAAACCGTCACCGACTGTTCCGTCGCCATCTAGATCGAGCCTTTCGATGGGGATGATCGGAACATTGGGGTCGATGGCAGCGCACCAGTTGATGACCGTATGCATACGTACGATTCTGTCTGGATCACCATCACAGTTGTAGTCAAAGATCAAATCATCGAAAGTGACGGCCAGTAAGCCGCTGTCTTGATCAATGACTTCCAGCGTATCAATAAAAGGGTCGCCGGGCAGATAATCCTCGGGAAGGCGAAGCTCCCAGGCATTGTAAAAATTAATTGTTTGTTCGCAGGTCTCGCTATGATTGCCAGCGCTATCGATCGCCTCAAATTTTCTGTCAATGTGACCATAGCCGCAGCCAGAGCTCCAAGAAAAATCTCTGAATTTCCAGACTTCCTCTACACCACAATTGTCTACTGCGTCGAATTGTCCGAAATACATAGCCAGGTCGTCATCGTTGGCCAGCTCGATCCCCAGGGCAGCAATGGTTCCTTTGGAAACAGTGATATCGGCCGGTGCCGTACAGATCGGAGGAGTGGTGTCGTTATTGCAGTCAGGAGAGAGGATTTCGAGGGTTGTTGCGCAGTAATTTTCATTGCCGTTTTCATCAATCACCCACATGATTATGTCGTAATTGCCGACTTCATTCTCTTCAAACGTCAGGAATTCAGTAAGAGGTGCCTGGGCCGACGGGGTAGGGCCCAATTCGATCCTGAATTCTACGCCGGAGCAACCATCAAAGCTGCCATTATCAAAATCATCGCCCCACACTGTCACTTCACCAGGGACTGCTTTGCCCATTTCTACGACCAATCCACTTACACAGACAGCCGTTGGGGCGATGGTATCGTCGGCACAGTCGATTACTTCTATTTCACCCCAGCAAGAATTGCCATTGAACAGGTCGTACACGACGATCTGTTGGATAGTGCCGATGTGGGAAGTGTCGAGGAAGACGGTGTCCAAACCTGGGGGTGTACTGCCGTTGAGAAAATCGATGCCGTACCAAGGACAGAGAGGGCCGCTTTCCAGTACGTCGTCCGGAACAATAGGAACGCTGCCACTGGTCGGGATACCTACCGTCTGAAATGCGTTGCAAGTAAGATTGCCAACAAAACAGCTTTTGATCTCCACTTCCACCGTACAATAATTATTAAGTCCTACTTCATCCACTACCCATAAAGCGACAGTGTGCATCCCGATATCGGAAGTATCGAAAGTGATCGTCGTGGTAGATGGGAGCGTCGGGACGGGGTCCAGTTCTTTTTCTATGAAATAATCTACCAGCCCGCACTGGTCGTAACTGCCATCATCAAAGACCTGGGCGCCGATGGTCGATGCTCCGTTTAGGCCCAATGAAATCACCGTGTATGCATCACATATCGCTACGGGCGGCTCGGTGTCGGGGTTGCAGTTGATTCCGCCAGGGAAGGCTTGAATGACGATCGATCCCCAGCAGGAATTTCCGGTACTGGCATCTGTGATCAATGCTGTATTGATACCAATGTAGGAAGTGTCAACCGGGAAGGGTGGCGGGATGGGGGTACCTGGTGAGTTACCTATGAAAATTTCCATTTCATGATAACAATAAGGCCCTCCTTCAAGGATCATTTCAGGAGTGACCGCTGCTGTTCCATTTGGATCTAAAGCCAGGTTGACCAAAGCATTGCAGGTCAGGTTTTGGTTGCCCTGGCATTCGGTTATTTCTATTGTGACGGTACAAAAATCGCTGATGCCCGCCTGGTCGGTGACCCACATTGCCACGTCGTTGTTGCCGATGTCCGAGCTGTCGAATATCACACTCTGGGTACTTGGGGGACTTGTAGAGGCAGGTGCCGTTTCGATAAAAAAGGACAGTGCGCCGGGGCAGTTGTCAAAGCTGCCATCGTTGATGTCCTCGGCCCAGATTTCTACTTCCCCATTGCTTCCCAGCTGGGCGGTCAGTCCATTTTTACAATACGGGGTCGGTGGTGTTACATCGGGATTGCATTGCGCAAGCAGGTCAGAGTTTATGAACAGTGCTAAGCAGATGCAGCAAAAAAGTTGAATATGTTTCATGGGACAGGATTTCAGTATGTAAAGATAATTTTTCATGGGTGTTCTTTTTCGGTTGGCAGTCGTCAGTCGTCAGTCTACAGTCGTCAAGATTGCAGAACTGCTCGTTGAGACTTTTATCGTAATCAGTTTATAATGGTTTTTAATTGTGGAGAGCAAAGAGCAACTTTTTACTTTTTGCCTTCTACGTGTTTTGTGAAAAGCCCGGGAGCAGCATCCATTTCCGGAAAATGCCTGCTGCACTCTTTTCACGGTACAAATGTGGGGAGTGTTTTTAGGGAAAACAAGATCAAAAAATACAATTTGTAGAGTAGTATTTTATCGAAAAAATAATTTAATCCAATTAAATAAATATAATTGATTATTTTTGTAGAATAGTTATTAAAAAGTTTTTATTTCGATTTAATGAAAAAAAGTCCACTTTTTCAATTGATTGATGCTTTTAGTCCAATCGAACTAAGGGAGGCGGGCAAATTTCTGCGTTCTCCGTTTTTTAACACGCGGCGTGACTTGGTTATGCTTTTTGAATATTTGTCAAAAAATGAGGATCCTACCAAAGCCCGGGCATGGTCAGCGGTGATGGGAAAACAGGTACCTTTTGACGACCAAAAATGCCGATTGTTATTGAGCTATCTCCACAAGTTGCTGGAACAGTTCGTGGTGATCAAGGAAACCCAAAAAGAAGACTTGGAGAACCGGTTGCGGCTCGTCCGCTACTACCGCAAACGCGGGCTGGCCAAGGCTTCTGCCAAAGGCAACAGAAATTTAGAACAGGCCATTCAAAAGCAGTCCCTGCGGGATGCCAGTTACCACAAAGTAAATTATGAGTTTTTACTGGAACAAAACATAGCAGCCACCTCTCACGACCCGACCAGCACGGCATTTCGAAGCCAAATGGAAAAAACGCTGGACTCCTATTATCTCTCCATCCGCCTGCGTTTGCTTTGCCTGTCCATTGCACAACGCGGGGTCTATCAAACCGGGGAAGATATTGAAGTAGATCAGCAGGTCATCTCTTTTGCAGAACGGGAAGAGTGGGAGGCAGTTCCTGCGGTAGCGACCTATTTGTTTTGTTACCGGATGTTGTCCCGACCGGAAGATGAGCTGCATTTTCAGCGATTTAAAAATTACCTGTTCCAGCTCAGTTATGAATTCGCAACGGATGAAATGCGCGGATTTTATCTCATGGCCATCAATTACTGCGTCCGTCGGCTCAATGAGGGGGCAACCCGTTTTCTGAAAGAAGTGTTTGATCTTTATCGGTCGGGGATCGAAAGCGGCTACCTGCTGGAAGATGGGGCCCTGTCTCTTTTCACCTATCACAATGTGGTGGCGGTCGGGCTGAAAACGGGTGAACTGGACTGGGTGAGCCAGTTTATTCATGAGCAAAAGAACGCATTGGAGCGCCGCTACCGGGATAGTGCTTTTAGTTTTAACCTGGCTCGACTGGAATACGCCCGCCGCAATTTTGGATCGGTGCTGGAACTGTTGCAAAAGGCCAACTATCGGGACCCGCTCGTGAATCTCGCCGCTAAAACGCTCTTGCTAAAAACCTATTACGAGTTGGCAGAGTATGACCTGCTCCAGTCCCACTTAGATGCCATGCGCAATTACGTGCGGCGCAAACGGGTGATCGGCTACCACCAGAGAAATATATTGAACATTGTCCGGTTTACGGAAAAACTGATGGGGGCCGATGTGTTGGGCAAAAGCAGCAGGGTGAAATTACGGTCGGCCATCGAGCAGGAGGAGGAACTGACGGAGAAGGAGTGGCTATTGGATTGTTTGGGGTAATTAAAAAACGGTAAACCGTTTTTCTATCTTGATAGAGCGGATGTCAATATTGGTTTTCGGTTCAGGGAAACGGTGTTACCATTAGTCGTATTTGCCTGGAAACAGAAAAAGAGCGCTCCGACAGGTCGGAACACTCTTTATTTTTTTCGTTTCGCAATGACGTACCGAAATCAGAGGCTATTCACATACTTAGCCAATTTGCCTTTTAGGTTGGCCGCTTTGTTTGGATGCCAAGTGTTTTTCTTTGCCAATTTGTCTATCAAACTGGACACTTTCGGAAAAAACTTTTCTGCTTCTGCCTTGTCTGTAATTTCACGCAAGGTCTTGATAGCAGTACGAGCAGTCTTTTTGTTAAAACGGTTGCGGGCACGCTTCTTGGCGTCCTGACGAATACGTTTCTTTGCTGATTTATGATGTGCCATTTATCTAAAAATATTTTGTATTAAACCTAATGTTTTGGTAAAAAGCCCTTAAATAACGGCGCTTTCCAAAAACGGAGCGCAAAAGTAGGCAAAACAGTTTGAAAAAAGATAATAGAAATGATAATTTTTAGTTGTTGTATTGTTGATTGTTTAAAATGAACCCAGGTATTTCACGACAATCAACAATTGGCAATCAACAATTTACTAAATGAAGTGGATCAAAAGGTTGATGTATTTTATTCTATTTGTGTATGCGGTACTATGTGCGGCACTGTTTTTCTTTCAGGAAAAAATTATTTTCCAACCCGATAAACTGCCGGAGAACCATGTGTTCAGGGCAGGGGAGGAAGTGGAGATCGAAGTCGACAAAGGCATCAGCCTCAATTGTCTTTGGCTGAAGGAACGGCCTTCCAAAGGTGTTATTCTTTATTTGCACGGTAACAGAGGGAGTAACCGTCGCTGTCTGTACCAGGCACAGAACATGGACGGCCACGGTTACGATATTTTTATGCCCGATTACCGTGGATTTGGCAAAAGTGAAGGGCAGGTGAAAAACGACAGGCAGCTCTATCGTGACGTGCAAAAGGTGTATGATTTTTTAAAGGAAAAGTACCCCGAGCATAAGATTGTGGTTGTCGGGTACTCGTTGGGCACCGGGATGGCATCCTATCTCGCTGCCCACAACAATCCGCAACAACTCGTACTGCTGGCACCCTACGTAAGCATGTTGGATATGAAAGACCGGCATGCTCCGCTTGTTCCCGATTTTTTACTGAAATTCAAACTCCGCAACGATAAGCACCTGGCCATTGTTGAATGCCCCGTAACCCTTTTCCACGGAACGGCAGACCGGGTGATCCCGTTTGTTTCATCGGAAATTTTAAAGGAGGTAAAATCCGAAGCCATCGAACTGGTAACCCTGCGCAATGAAGGCCATCGGGGCACTATTTTCAATAATTTGTTCCGAAGAAAAATTGGCGAGATGTTGAGGTGAGATTTTAGACCGCTTTGCTGTCAGAGGTCAGACCACTTCGTTGTCAGGAGTCAGATCGCTTTGTTGTCAGAGGTCAGGTCGCTTTGCTGTCAGAGGTCAGATATTTTCGAGTAAAAAACTGATTGTAAAAAGCCAAGGCTCAAATCAGTCTGACCTCTGACAGCAAAGCGATCTGACTCCTGACAACGAAGTGATCTGACCTCTCAAATGTGGGCAAAAAAAAACCCTGCCAATTGACTTGACAGGGACAAAACAAAAAACAAACACTATGAACAAACACTAATCTTTAGTCACTTTAGGGTTATAAGGGTGAAAAAAGTCCCCCGATTTGAGACGGGGGCTACATAAAAAACAAAAACTATGAACAAACACTCACCCTATATCTTATAAGGATAAAAGCCCCGATTTTTACGGGAGAATTTATACCTGGTTGCAATGTCAAATTGATTATTTTAGATTTTTTTTGATCTGTTGGCCAAACACTTTTTTCGGCCGATCAATAATTTAATCTTTTTTATATATTTTCAATTACTATGCCAAACAAAGGTTAATACGGAACAATTTACGGTATGGAACGGTGCGTTTTAAATCTTAAAATCCGTGACAAATATGGCAGGATCGAAGGCTCGAAACCAGATGGGGCAAGGCTTTATGTGACGATGAAACCAGGTTGATAATCTCTTTTTCAGAACGTGAATTGCAACTGATTATCTTGTATTCATTGCCTTATTACAATTTCTTTTTAATTGTTTCTTGTGATGGTACTTCGGGCAGGTAGTTGCAACGGATGCTGCACGACATACCTGAAAAGCATTGATGAAATCAACAAATCGAGTTTATGATCGAACCTTCCTTTAGTTTTGCTGTCTTGTAGAATAATTGATTCCCTTTTGAGGTTCTCAATTTTCCATATGGAAGTTTTCAAGCAACTTCATTTTTAAAATCATTCTTCCCAACATTCAACTAAATAATTTTATCATGAAAAAATTACTCGGATTCATTGCTTCTCTGGCTGTCATGGTTCTTTTCGTTGCCTGCGCGGGCAGTGGCGAGCCAACCGCCCAATCATCAGATGACACCCCGGCGAAAGCTGTTTCAGTTGCAAGCAAGACTACAGCCGGCGTCAAAGTAGGTGACATTGCACCTGATTTCAATTTGAAAAATATCGATGGAGAAATGGTCTCCCTGGCCAGTATCAAAAATGCGGATGGTACGGCACCAAAAGGTTACATCGTTACTTTCACCTGCAATACATGCCCTTATGCAGTAATGTACGAAGACCGTTTGGTCGAACTGCACAACAAATATGCTCCTCAGGGCTATCCGGTTGTTGCGATCATGCCGAACGATATTGAAGTAAAGCCGGGTGATAGCCCAGCTGCGATGAAAAAAAGAGCGGAGGACAAAGGGTTTTCATTCGCTTATTTATATGATGAAGGCCAAAAGGTGTACCCTCAGTACGGAGCTACTAAAACACCTCACATTTTCTTGTTAGACGACACTCGTAAGGTACGCTATATCGGTGCCATCGACAACAACCCTCAGGATGCCAGTATGGTGAGCAAGCACTACCTGGAGGATGCCATCGCTGCGGTGGATGCGGGCAATGAGCCTGATCCTGATTTTACAAAGGCCGTCGGTTGTTCTATTAAAGTGAAAAAGTAATCCGGGCATAGTCCGGCGACGTAGTACTCGGATTGCCATACCGAGTTACAGCATACAAGAGGTTTTGTGAAATACAAGACCTCTTGTTTTTTTTAATTTTATCCTAAGCAACTTATGTTCATACAATTCCAGACCATTTTTTTGCTGATCTTCTTGGTCAATCCCATTTACTCTCAATCCAAAACCCACCAAACAATCGCTGACCTCGAACAACAACGATTCCTGGCCATGATGCAAAAAGACGTCGCATTCCTCGAAAATGTTTTGACCGAAGACGTGACTTACGCCCACTCCAATGGATTGGTGGAAAACAAAAAACAACACCTGGAAAATGTCAGCTCCGGCAGCATCACTTACCAACAGATGAAAGTGGAAGAGAACAGCCTGAGGATCTACAAAAAAACTGCCGTCAATAACGGCATCATCAACGTGAAAGGCCTATATAAAGGCACACCTTTCCAGGTCCGTCTCGGTTACACCAATATATATGTGAAGACAAAACGCCAATGGAAATTGGCAGCCTGGCAGTCCGCCAAGTTAGAGGAATGAAGAATGAAATGAAAAATGAAGAACATGATTAATTCTTCATTCTTCATTCCTCATTATCTACCTGCCTCCAGTTTGGGGTTCTTCCTTTGCAGTGCCCCCATTGTTTCGATCATGTCCACCAGTTCCCGGCGGTAGCCGTTTTCGTCTTTGCCCATGGCGCCTTTGGCTAATTGGGCGGCATGTTTGTAAGAAGCATTTTTCCTGAATTCAGAATCCCGGAGCAACATGCCGAATTCAGCCACAGCTGCGGCGAAGCGGAAATTGTCGCTGGTGCTATTTTTAGATAAGATTTGCATCGAGACGGGTTTTTCAATTTTTTGGCTGACATCGCCATCCGGCTGTTTGTAGCGGAGTTTAATGGTCAGCATCTCGTCCGATTTACTGGCATTTTCGATCACTTTGTTTTTTTGGTATTTCAGGTCATCGACAGCGCCAAGAAACTCACTGTCCGTTCCGGAAGGAATAATTTCGTACAGGGCCGTTACCCGGTGGCCGCTGCCCAGTTCGCCTGCATCTTTTTTGTCGTCATTAAAGTCTTCTTTGTTCAACAATCGGTTTTCATAGCCGATGAGGCGGTAGCCCTGTACGAATGCTGGATTGAATTCGATCTGAATTTTTACATCTTTGGCAATGGTAAAGAGCGTGCCTCCGAATTCATTGACCAGTACTTTGCGGCCTTCGTTGATGTTGTCGATATAATAATGGTTGCCGTTGCCGTGGTCGGCGAGTTCTTGCATTTTATTGTCTTTGTAATTGCCGGTCCCAAAACCAAGTACGGTAAGAAAAACACCGCTTTCTCTTTCCTTTTCAATCATTTTTACCAGCTCGCCATCACTGCTGACACCGACGTTGAAATCACCATCGGTCGCAAGGATCACGCGGTTGTTGCCTTTCTCTACGAAGTGTTCCCGTGCCGTTTCGTAGGCCAGTTTTATACCGGCTGCGCCGGCAGTTGAACCACCCGCCTCCAGGCGGTCGAGAGCATCGATGATTTTCTGGCGGTTGCTTCCCGGGGTAGGGGGGAGTACCAGCCCGGTCGCACTGGCATACACTGCGATAGCAACCCGGTCTTCTTCCCGCATGTTGTTAACGAGCATTTTCAAAGACGATTTGAGCAGCGGTAATTTATTCATAGAGCGCATGCTGCCGGATACATCGATCAGGAAGACAAGGTTGGATGGGGGCAGGTGTTCGGTAGCTATTTTTTCGCCCTGCATACCGATCATTAATAGGTGGTTGTCGCTGTTCCAAGGGCAGGTGGAAATTTCGGTAGCCACTTCAAAAGGATGCTCTCCGGTTGGCTGCGGATAGTCGTAATCGAAATAATTGACCATTTCTTCAATGCGTACTGCGTCGGCAGGCGGAGTTTGTCCGTTGTTGATAAAACGGCGCAGGTTGCTGTAGGATGCAGCGTCCACATCAATCGAGAATGTGGAGAGAGGTACATCGGTTACTTTATGAAAACGGTTCTCCTGGATGTGGCTGTAATCTTCGGTATTGTGAGCTGGGCCGGCATCGTGCATCGGCATGTAGGAAGCAGCGGGTGGGGCTTCCAGCGCAAACATGCGGTCCGTTGCGCGGATGGTACTAATGCTGGAAGTCCTATTTTTCATCTTTGGTTTTTTCTGGACACCTATTACTACCACCTCGTCCAGCTTGGTCCCGGTGGCCAATCTGATTTTTGCAAAATCCCCTTCGCACACTTTTTGCGCCGCACTTTCATAGCCGGTGTAACTGATTTCCAATTCTTCGCAGCGGTTGCTGACTTTAATCTCGAAGGTTCCGTCGACGTCCGTAACCGTACCTGTGCTTGTGCCTTTTACAAGAACATTAGCGCCGATCAATACGTCTCCGTTATCGTCCGATACTTTTCCTTTTAATGTATATTCCGTTGAGTCGATGGGGACAAAAAATGCCATGAGCGAAATGGCAAACAAACTGAACAAAGCTTTCATAGGTCTTTAGTTTTAGTAGGCAGGTAAGCCTGGATTCGACTTTTAATTACCTGCGTCAGATTTTTTGATGAAATTAAATAGAACGAGGGAAGGATGCAGCGTGAAAATGGAATTACATAAACCGGACTGATTTTTTTATTTATGTTTGATTTTCTAACGTATTCGGAAAGTCCCTTTCCGAAGCAAAAACGGGAAGAAATATCCCGGTTACTATGCTAAAGCGCTTTCGCCGACATACCGCCAATCAAACGGACGAGGAACTGGTCGCACAGTACCAGACCTCTGGCGATTTGGTACATATCGGAACTTTGTACGAGCGCTACACGGAATTGGTCTTTGGGGTTTGTTTGAAATATTTGAAAAAGACGGTCTTGGCTGAAGATGCCGTGATGGATATTTTTGAAACACTGGTAAAAAAAGCCAGGACACATGACATTCGGCAGTTCCGGCCGTGGTTGTATGTGTTGGCAAAAAACCATTGCCTGATGCAGCTGCGCAAAAAGAACGTGACCGATTCACTCGATGGCATGACTGCGCCTCAACAGTCGGCGGTTATGCATTCCGCTGGATTTGTGCATCCCATTGATGATTTCGAGCCGGACAATGAAGAAGCTGCCCTCAAAGAATGCCTGGAAAAACTGCCACCTCAGCAACTAATTTGTGTCAGGCAGTTTTATTATGAAGGAAAATCATATAAACAGATTTCAGAAGAAAGCGGCGAACAGCTCGGCCGGGTACGGTCGAATATTCAAAACGGCCGACGAAACCTGCGGATCTGTATGGAGAAGAAGGTGGGGAATGAAAAATGAAGCGTGAAGAATGCTTTTGTAAAACAATGAAGTAATGAAAGAAAGTCCCAAATCATGGCGTACGCTGCTCAACCGCTGGATCAGCGGTGAAGCCAGCCAAGGCGATGAACGATCGCTGCAGGTCATGGCAGAGGACGACCCATTCCTGGCGGATGCATGGGAGGGCTACCGCTCATTGCCGGAGGAGGACCATGCCCGTTCGGTGACCATGCTCAAAGCCGATTTGCGAAAGCGGTACACAAAGAAGCAAAAAGGGACTGTTTTTTATTTGACAAGAATTGCGGCCGTTGGTGTGGTGTTGATTGCTGCGTGGTGGCTGTTCCGGTCCGTTGGTTCTTTTGATAAAAGACGGGTGCTGACATTTGATGAAAAGACAGAAGTCAATGCCGCAAAAAATACAGCGCCGGAGACGGCACCAATGCCCGAAGAAAGTGATGCAGTCGTCAATATGGCCGATGAATACAGTGACAGTCTGAAAGCTAAGATCATAGCCCGAGATGTGATCACTTATAATTTAGATGTCTCGCAAGCTAACAACTCACAACCGGCAGCACCTCCGGGAGTGAGGGCGGTCCCACCTCCAAAATCATATGCTGACCTTGTACCGGAAAATAAAGGCGAGGCAAACGAACCTGTGAGCAAGGATGCGGCGAAAATAGAAGAAGAACAAAAACGGGATGCGTTGGTGGATGCACGACTTGCCAGAAAAGCCGTAGAAAAGGAGGCCGAAAAGAAGACTGAAGAGGAAGCACAAAAAAACGCAGAAGCGTCAAAACCTGCAGAAGCAGTTACACTGGTCGAGGCAGCACCTTCCCCTTCACCGGCTGCTGCGGAAGAAGATATTGTGCTTGAGCAAAGTGAAAAAGCAGAGGTGTACGTTCCGCCCATTGTGCAGACCATTAAAGGCCAGGTAACCGACCTGGAAGGAAATCCTCTGCTCGGGGCAACGGTTCTGATCGATAACACTCCACAAGGAACGGTTACGGATATACAAGGCTTCTTTTCTATTGATTCTCCAATTGAAAATCCAATGCTCCGGATTGTTTATGTTGGCTTTCAAGATCAGCAAGTGGTGACCAATGGTGAAATGTTTTTAAATGTTCAACTCTCAGAAGGAGTAGCCCTGGATCAGGTAGCTATCAACAGTTTGAAAAGCCGTCGTAAAAAAGAGGCAGGGCCCGTGTTTGAGCCGAAGGGCGGTTTTAAAAAGTTTGAAAAATACCTCGCTGAAAACCTCCGAATGCCCCAGGCCGCTATCGATGCGGGCGTTAAAGGCCAGGTGACGGTGGCTTTCCGGGTAGGCAAAGATGGCTACCCTGCCGATATTGAAGTGTTCCGCTCCCTTGGCTACGGCTGTGACGAAGAAGCCGTCCGGCTACTCGAAGAAGGTCCAAAATGGAAAGGCCCTTCCGGCACCCTGCACAACTATACTTTTGATTTCAAATAATGCTCTCACTTTCTCACTCCTCTCGCTTTCTCACATCTTAACCATTCATTAATCTTCCCTTTATCCCAAGTTCAACTTGACGAGCCACCTTTGCAACATCATTTTGTTGCTGAATTCAATTTATCATTCTTTCTTTCCTACCCTGTGTCGCTATCCTTACCCGTCCTGGCCGCCCGGTTTCGACGGGTTATTTTTTGGGTTATTGGGTGATCGGGTTATTAAGTAATTGGGTTTCGAATGGCTCATGAGTTGAAGGCTTGTGAACTCTCTCTCCCCACATTTTTACGTATCCTCTATGGTTCGTAACTTGCCGTTGAAGCCAACGTGAACCAATAACCCAATCACTCAAAACTCAAAACTCAAAACTTCAACCATGAAGGTAAAATTTTGCGGAGCCGCCCGGGAAGTAACCGGCAGTGCCCATGTCCTCACCCTTGATGACGGTTTCAAGATATTGCTCGATTGTGGCCTTTACCAGGGCAACGACGATGATATGGAGGACTTTAACTCTACCTGGAAATTTGATCCACAGGAAATCAACTGTGTCATCCTTTCGCATGCCCACATCGACCACAGCGGCCGTCTGCCAAAACTGATCAAGGATGGGTACAGAGGCCCCATCTTCAGCACCCACGCTACCCGCAGCCTTTGTTCCATCATGCTGCTCGACAGTGCCTTTATTCAAGAACGTGATGCGGCCTACTACAACAAGAAGAATAAGGATAAGAAAAAGCGGCGGGAGCCACTGTACAATAAAAAGCACGTGACCCAGACCATGGACCGTTTTATCAGTTATAGTTATGGAAGAACCTTTGAGGTGTACCCGGGGGTGAAAGTAACCTTTCGTGACGCTGGCCATATCCTTGGCAGTGCCAGTGTACACTTGCGGATCAAGGACAAAAACGGGGATACGGTCAATTTCGGATTCACTGGTGACATTGGCCGCCCGAACCGGCCTATCCTCCGCGATCCTCAAATCATGGATCCGGTCGATTACCTCATCTGTGAATCTACCTATGGTGACAAAGAACACGAAGGCGCTCCGAAGGAAATTGAAAAGCTGCTACAGATCATCCACCACACCTGTGTGGAAAAAAAGGGTAAGCTCATCATTCCGGCCTTCTCCGTTGGCCGTACCCAGGAGATCGTTTACATCATGGATCAACTGGAAAACGCAGGCCGCCTGCCGCGCATCCCTGTTTATGTGGACAGTCCGCTGGCGGTGAATGCAACAACTATTTTTGGCTCGCATCCCGAATGTTACGACGCAGAACTGAGTTCTTATATTTTAAAAGATCCAAACCCTTTCGGTTTCAATAACCTGACCTACATCAAAGAGGTAGCGCACTCTAAACGACTCAATGGCAGCCGCAAGCCCTGTGTTATTATTTCTGCCTCGGGCATGGCCAATGCCGGTCGGGTGAAACACCATATTTTTAACAATATCAGCAACCCCAGAAACACGGTGCTGATCGTCGGTTACTGCGCTCCGCAAACTCCTGGCGGACGGCTGCGCGATGGTGTGGATGAATTAAAGCTGTACGGCCAGGTGAAAAAGGTAAAAGCAGAAGTGGCAGTCATGGATTCTTTTTCCGCCCACGGCGACCGCAGCGAAATGTATGACTTCGTTAGGCCACACAACAAAACCCTGAAAAAATTATTTATGGTGCATGGTGAAATTAACCGGCAGGAAAAATTCAGGGAATATTTAAAAGAAAAAGGAATGAAATGCAAAATTGAAATTCCCGTACTGGGGCAGGAGTATAATGTATATTGACTTAAACAGGCGATCAAAAATAGGGAGCGCCAAAAATGACACTTTTATTTTGGCAAACGCTTAATTTCCATAGTTTAAAACGCTGTTTCGGGCTGAGGAAAAGTGTCATTTTTTTTGATCACTCACAGCCGTTGTTTTTTTTGGAGATATCACATTTTTTCTAAGACCTCCTCGTACAACTTTATCAATTCTGATTCGTAAAATACCATATCTTCAAAAATAGGAATCCAGCTTTGGCGGCTCAATGACCTGAATGCGATTTCGTCTTCCTCGCTAAAATCATCATTGTATAAAGGGATCATCATGAAAGGTCCGTTGACGCTTAGTTGTGCCATCATTTGTCCGGCATGCGAATTATGCCGCTCCAGCACTTCCTGAATAGAATAAATCTTTGAAAGTTTTTTGTATAAATGAAATTCAGTATGCTGTTTGAAAATGTTGTTGTTGGCTATTTCCCAGGCGTGGTCTTCTATTCTGGATGGCTTGATAATCAATATTGTTTCAGCAGGTTTTTTTTCGAGGTTTTCCATTAATTGTTGGTGGTAGGCTAATTTTTCTTCTATTTCCTGCCAGTTGATTTTAATTTCTTCTTCAATGCTTTGCAGAAATAAATCGGCCTGTTTTATTTCTTTTTTATTTTCGTTCCAGTTGTTCAATGCAAAGGCCAGTCCGATGCCGATTACGACGGTAATAAATTCAATAATATGATTGGTCCAGTCTATTTTTTTCATGGTTTATTTTAATGTACCATAAAGTCTGATTTCAGGAATATTGGAGTAACCGAAAACATTTCCATAAGAGGAAATAGGGCGAATCTTAAAATATTTGGCAGTTGTTTTTTTAAAAGAAAATTCCTGATAGGGTGTTCGGTTCAGTCTTTTGTTTTCGGTCCTGAAAGTATCGATCACTGTAAAGTTGCCGGTAGGTGAATCATTTCCATATAGCAATACAAAGTCTTTTAAATTGTGGCGATCGGTGTTTTTAATTAAAGTGCTGAACATGTCAAAGGAGGCTGGCCGCTCGTCCAGAAAACCGTATACTGCTTCGTGTCCGTCATGAAAGCTGACCGGGTCGGCCTCTTCTCCATCAGTCATAATTCTAAGGTTTTCTTTTGCGGCCACAATTAGTTCTCCACCATTTTCCGGTAATAATAAATTAATTCTTTTTCCTTTTAAACTGCTGTAATTTCCGGGCAATTTAATATTCGGGTTTATTTTTTTTGCTTCGGCGAGATTGGTTTTTCGCTTTTCTGCATTTTGCAGTTTTTCGTATGCCACGGATAAATTTTGGCGCACCGTGGCAAGGGGGACTTCCTCGGCTACTTTTTCCAGATATTGAATTGCGACTACATAATCTTCCTCTTCCATGGCCTGCATGCCCTTGGCCAGCCAGTCGTTGAGGGTGTCTCCATTTTTTTCCAATTGGGCTTTAACGTTGATATTTAAATCGGCCAGTACGGTCAACTCTTTTTTTATTTCTTTGAGCGAGTGGAAATTACCTTTTTGTTGGGAAAACAACAAGCGTCCTCCTGCGGTGCCGATGGCAATAATGGCAATTAATCCAGCCAGAATCGTCCAGAATTGTTTTTGGCCAAGCGCCTTGAATATTTGTTGTGTGATTTTGTTGCCGGAGCCGATAACTACACCTTCACTGTTTTTTATGTCGATGGTCGAGTTGGAAATATTTGTCGTGTTTTCCGTTTTGTTTTTTGCAGGAAATTCATTTTTAAATGCAGTCAATATTGTTTCTGCGTCACCTGTTCCCGTGCCAATATAAGTCAGTGCTTTTAACGTTCCGAGATTTATCCGGTTGTATTGTAGCTGTGCTTTTTCATGGCTGATGACGCCTTGTATTAATTGCTGGTCAATATTTAATAAATTGGCTTTTAGCAAAAGGATGGTTTCTTTCCAATCATTGGAAAGTTCTGTGTCCAGTAATTGGTCAAGAGCTTCGGCTGTTTTATTTTCAGCCAGTAAAAGTTGTATTTGAATGGTCTTGGTTTGTTCCATTGTTATGGGTTGCAATGGGTTTTCGATCGCCGGTCAATGCACACCAAAATTATTTAATTATCTATAATCCGTCAAGCGGATTTGCCATAAATAAAACAGGATAATTTCAGTTTTATTCATAGGTGCCCCAAAGCTGAAATTCTGCTGTATAACAGTAGTTGTATCTTTCGCCATGGGGTGAAATGGATTTAAATTTAAAATACTTGGCGGTAACCGGTTTAAATTTAAATTCCTGAAAAGGCGTTTGTCCCAAAAATTTATTTTCAGCCGTAAAGGTTCCGAGCGAGGTGAAAGGGCCGCCGGGCGAATCATTGCTGTAAAATAATTCAAAGTCTTTTAAATTTAATTGGCGAGTTTCGTTTATATAAACCGTGAACATGTCGAAAGTAGCCGGCCGGTTATTTAAGAAGCCAACGACCAGTTCATCTCCATTGTTGACGGAAATAGTATAAAGCCTGGTGTCCATCAAGCCCGCAAAATTTTTATGAGATGCGGAAAGGATTTCTCCACCATTTTTTTTCAATAACAGGTTGATCCTTTTTCCTTTTAAAGCGGTATATGAAACAGGCAACTTGATATCCGGATTTATTTTTTCTGCTTTCTCCAAGTATTGATTTGATTTTGCCTCCTGGCCAATCCCGTCATACGCAATGGAGAGGTTTTGATAAAGAGTGGCGGAAGGCAATTCGCGGGCAGCTTTTTCAAAAAGCTGTATGGCTGTTTCGTAATCTTCCACTTTCATGGCCTGTGTCCCGTTTTTCAACAGGTCATCCAGTTCCGAGCCTTTTTCGTCCAGGTTCTGTTTGACCTTTTTGTTGGAAATGGACAATGCGGCCAATTCGCTTTTTATAGCTTCCAATGAATGAAAATGTTCCTCCTGTTGTGCAAATAATTTTTGACCGGCCCAGGCGCCAAATGCAATAATGACGAACAAAAGGATGATAATCGCAATAAATTGCTTTTTGCCCATTCCCATGATGAAACGGTTCTTCACGGTGTTGCCAGAACCGATCACGACGCCATCACTGTTTTCAATATTAATATTGGAACCTGATATCTGGGTCGTGTTTTCCACTTTGTTTTGAACAGCGAATTCGTCTTTAAATCCCGCCAGTATTTTTTCTGCATCTCCGGTGCCGGATTCTAAATGGGTCAGCGTTTTTAAGGCCGCAGAATTAATTCGGTTAAATTGCAATTGAGCATCAGCGTGACTAATCACTCCTTGCATGACCTGTTGTTCTACATTCAAAAAGTTGGCTTTTAAAACGAGGACGGTTTCTTTCCATGCACCTGATATGTTTTGTCCCAATAATTGGTCGATAGCTTCAACAGTCTTGTTGTCCGCTAATTTCATTTGGATTTCCTGAGCAGTTTCTTTGTCCATGTTATTGAAAAATAGGTGAAAAAAAATAATAAAAATGGAGGGTGGAAGGTGCCTGATTCACCACGGAAAGGTACAAAAAGAAAAATGAAGTAAGTGACTGGTCAAAAAAAATGACACTTTTTCTTTGCCTGGAAAAGCGTTTGAATGTTTGGAGGTCAAGCATTCACCAAGATAAAAGTGTCATTTTTACTCGTGCCTAATTTTGACGACCTGTTTTTAAATAAAAGTGGAGGAAAAGATCTTTGAAATCTTTTTTAAACAACTTCCATTAATGATTTAGCTAACCGAAACAGGATGGAGAAAATAACTGCTGCGGCCATTGACTTAGCTGACGAAATACATATTAATTTCCCCCTTGTTTTTAATGGCTATTTTTCCCCGGTCGACAAAGTCAAATTGGTCTTTTACCAATTCGTAAGTTTTTTCTGAAATGTTCACTTTTCCCACCTGCCCGTGAGATTCCATCCGGGAAGCGATATTGACGGTGTCGCCCCAAATGTCGTATGCGAATTTCTTTATCCCCACTACCCCGGCGATCAGCGGTCCGGTGTGGATGCCGATGCGGGCTTCAAAAAACAATTCTCCTTTTTCTATTTTTTCTTTTTT
Organism: Bacteroidota bacterium; assembly: GCA_039819485.1. GTDB lineage: Bacteria > Bacteroidota > Bacteroidia > Chitinophagales > Saprospiraceae > UBA6168. The sequence goes on from JBCBRY010000035.1 coordinate 64,219, forward strand.
CCATTTTTCCAAAAATTGTTGCATTTCCTTTGCGGCATTAATGGATCTTTCAGCGTGTTCGGGATGGGGAGATGGGATGCCACCTGCACACAAATAAGCATCGCCAATGGTCTTTATTTTTTCCAGTTGGTATTTTTCAGTGATGCCGTCAAATGCTTTAAAACAAAAGTCGAGGTCTGCAATCAATTTTTCCGGCGATAATTTTTCTGCAATTTTTGTGAAATTTTTAAAGTCGCTGAACAAGACCGTTACCTCGTCATATTGATGTGCTTTGGCGGAGCCATATTCTTTTAGTTCGCTGGCGACTTCTGCGGGTAAAATATTTAACAACAATTCCTGGGAACGTTCTTGCTCATGCTGGATGGTCATGTTTTTTTCGCTGAGCAAACGGTTGTTTTTTCTTTGTTGTAAAAAACCAAATAAAAATAGTAACGATAATACGACCGAGCCGCCAGAACCGACCATCATGAGTGAGCGATGTGTTTTTTGCCGGGCTACTTCGGCTTCCTGCTGTTGCAGTGCTATTTTGTTTTTTTCCAAATTAATGGAGTCGACTGTGTGACGGTGGTTCAGTGAGTCAAATTTGTTTTTGTATTCCGCCAATAATAATTCCTCCCTTGCTTCCCGTGCATTCATCCTTTCGATCCGTCGGGCTTCGTTGGTAAATTCTTTTTCCAATTCCTCTTTTTGCGGCATCCACTGTTTTTTTAACTCCGGCAGTGCTACCAGGTCGTCGATTACCCTGAACGTATATTCTTCTGGAGGGGCTTTGTCGGTGATTGCGGCATTGGCTTTTTTTACCTGGTTTTCCATTTTGGCAAAATTCATTTCCATGATTTTCTGCTGGTACTCCTGCTGCCGCTGGCGTTTTTTCAGGATATGTTCCGGAACTGCGGCTTTCGGGGCTTCCCGTTCAAAAGGCTCGAATTCGAAGCGGTAGTCTATGGCCGGAATTCTCGATAGGCCATGTTTGATAGAATCAAAAGTGACGACCAATATTTCCTCTATTTCCTCATCATCTGCATCCTTGATGAACTCCTTGCTGGCATCGACGATGATTTCAATGTTTTCTTGTTCCAGGTCAAGATTGTCGATGCCGTGCTTGGTGATCATTTCCAGGCTTTTGCCCAGGTGCTTGATGGCTCCCAGTCGTTCTTTTTTCCTGAGTTTTTTGTTCCTGATTTTCGCTTTGGCCTGTTTGGTCAGCGCAGTGGCCATCAAGTCTCTGCGACCGATGCTACTGGCTTGCTCATAAGCGAGAGAGGAATATTCCATAGCTTTTTCAAAATCCTTGTTGGCGAAATAGAGGTCGGAGAGCAGCAATGCTTTTTCACAATAATCACTGCCTTCTGCTTCGGCCAGCTCCGACTCCAGTTGTTCGGTGGTGGTCTGTGCAAAGGATGGTGGCAAATGGAAAGTAAACAGTAAAACGAAAAAAATAAGCAGGGTCTTATATTTCATGGCTACATGGTTATTGTTGCACCAAAAGTATTAAGTAATGAATAGATTGGTCAAACAACCGTTGCAGCAATTTGGTAAGGGGAGTATCGTTTTAAGTTTTTCTTAATGTACAGGCGAATACTGAAGGTTTAAAGCCAGCCGTCGTGAACTTCCCCCCGGCCCCTCCAAAGGGGGAAGTTCACAGAGATAAAATGCAGAGTCGAGCCTTACCCTGTACTTAGTTTTATACCTGTACCAAACTTCTTATGCGGCCCAAGATTAAATATCGGATCTAACCACAAAAGGCCACTAATCAATGAGCATCGTTTAAAACCAACTAATGATCTTTTTCGCTTCGTGCTCCACTGAGTGGGTGGCCGAGGTGGCCGTGTGGGCTACTGTATTCGCGGCCGAGGTAGCTGTATGGGCCACGGTGTTGGCGGCAGAAGTGATACCACTTGCCACTGCATCGGCACCTTTCACAAAGCCTCCTTCTACCAGTTTGGCATATTTGGAAGTATCCTTGAGTAGTGGGGAGAAGATAGAAGTACCGAATTTTTCAAATTGTTTTTCGATCAAGGTTGGGATGTGCGCCAGGTCGGAAGGGGCTACGTGCACGTTGATGGCGGGCATGGAAAAACCACTGCCATCAAAGACGATCCCTCCGGAAATGGACATGGAAAAGCCACCGCTCGTACTCAATGACACATGCACGCTTCCTTTGAAACCTGTTTTGCTGATGTTCAGGGTACCAAAGTCGACACCACCAATTTTACCAAAATGTACGCTGAAACTGATAGAGGCATTCACCGTGGAACCAAAGGCAAACCCAAAATTGCCCTTCGAAGTACTGACCGTTATGTCCAATTCGTCGTCGAGGAAACCCCGGACGGAATTTTTCATGCTGAAACTCATCCCGCCGCTATCAATGGTTGCCTGAATGGAACTGTTGGCCATCTTAAAAAGCTGGACATCAATAGAAGCGGACAGGTAAGGGGAAGAGATAGTGCTAAAGGAGAGGTGGGGCCCTTTGTTTTTATGGGTAGCATCCGTCACCTGTAGCACCGACCCCGCCTTGATCGGCTTGGGGACTTTCAATAAACCGGAAAATCCACTGTCAAAATCCATGGTAATGTTGGCATCCGCCTGAAAACCAAAAAATGTGGCAGGACTGGCATTGAACTGAAACCCAGGGCTGATGGCCGTCCCGTCGGGGAGGGTAGAAGGCTCATCTGCCCAGTAGATAAGGAGGTTGGCAAAACTGATTTCATGGAGGGCGGACGGCAACGAGTGATGAGATGCCATGACGGCCGAAAAGATGTCAGATAAAAACAGGTGCTCAAATGTGGCATCCAGGTAGACCGGGTTGAAGATAGTCGCTCCTACCCCAAACTTGAATGCGAACAGGTCGGAGGACGGGTTGCTTCCAAGTTCGAACTTGCCCTCCAGCCCAAAATCCAGGTCAAAAGTTTCTATTTCGAGCCCCATCGAGACACCGATGCCTTCCAGGTTCACCCCGTTGAAACCGACAGGTTTGCTCAAGGAAGAAGTGTCGGCGTAAGCGTCAAATCCAATGTCGTCCACGCTGACGTGCAGGTCTCCGGCAATCGAGAGGGTCTGGTCATTCACAGGAATGTTCATAGTGCCCGAGATACCAAAAGACGGCTCCGCCGTAATGAAAATGGCAGGACTGTCGAGGGTTAGGGCATGTTTGGACTTGGAGGTGCTGGGCGGTATGTAAAATGTATCGCCGATGGAAGCGGTGATCTTGGTGCCGCTCAAACCACTCTCAGGAAAAGTCGCATCCAGGTAAATGGATTGGCCTTTCAGGCCGATCAGTTTTCCAAGTGCCCCCACTGCTGATTTAGTATTGTTGGGAAATTGCAGGTCGCCGAAAAAATTGGCTCCTTCTATTAGGCCATCTGGTGGTAATGGTACATCGTATTTTGGATTGGTGAATGCAAAATCAGAACTTTCGATGGTGGAAAATACCAGCCCCAGGTTTTCAAAATCCAGGTCCTTGATCGGATTGAAAATGGAGCTGATGTGCGACAGGTTCCAATCATGCTGCAAAGCAAAACCCCCGATGAAACCCCATTCATGGTTGGCTTCCTGGATTTCCAGCTCGAACTCGCCCCAGCCATTTAAATCGCCTACGTCAACTGAAAAATGATAATCCTCGTCTGCTTTTCCAATACTAAAATTGGCATTTTTCAGAGTCAGGTCAGGGAAGCCGGACGGCAATTGGAAAGAGCTGGAAATGAAGTCGTTGACGAGGCCTTCCAAACCCATGCTGGCAATTGTCCCGCCAACGGAAAAGTCGTTGCTTGGCAATTCGTAAGTGACATCAAATGGTTGCCTGTCGATCGTTACGGTTCCCGTCAGCGATCCGGTAAATCCATTCCCGCTTGCGTAGCCCAGGGACAAATCCAGGCTGCCTACATCAAGGCTATTGGCTCCTACGTTGATTTTCCAATCGTTGCCGAACATAATGTCGTCAATGCTCAAAGATTCGGGAGAGGCCGATATGTTCAGTGCCGAAATGGTCAGGTGCGGCACAACCGGAACCTTGATGCCTAACTTGGAGGTCAGGTCGGCCAGTTTCAGTGTGCCCTGCGTTCCATTGGCAGAAGGGTAGGCTGCGGTCATGGCCGTGTCAATGGCCTTTTCATCGGAGGATGAAAAAGTAAATGTCAAGTCGAAATCCACTGAACCAAATAGCTCAAAATTACCAGTCAATTCAACTGTGCCATCGGTCACATTTTCCGTGACGCTGGCACTTTTTATGGAAATTTTATTTCTTCCGATCTTAAATACATTTTTCAAAATCCAGGAGAGACCGTCAGCAGTAACTTTTTTATCAGGAAAAGCGACTGAATCGACGTTGGAAGTGTAATTGCTTTTTAGGGTTTCGTACAGGTCGGACAATACGGTCGGTAAGCTCATTTGGTTTGTTTTAATTTATAGTTGTGAGTAAATGTACAATATTAGGTGGTTCGTTCGAGATTTGTTTGATGGTGGAGTTAGATAAAGGTAAAGAATTAAAAATGATATTTTCACTGACTCCTGAAATTCGTGGTGCAATTTTGAAAAGCATTCTTTAGCAAAAATGAAAATGTCATTTTTTTGTTTTATAAAGAGTCATAATATTCTTCTCTGATGCCGGATAATAATTGGTTGATTTTTTCCAAATCAGGTTTTTCCGGTAAACTGGAATGATGGTATAATTTTTCAATATTTTTTATTTTTTTTTCTGCCCGTTCCAGTAATTCTTCATAGGAAAATGCACCGCTTCTTATTTCTAATAAAAAATCCCGGTTGGGGCGTCGGACAAATATTTTTCCGTACTGTGCAATTTCTTCGGCCATGTCGAGCAGGCGGAAAGTATGCATCATGTTTTTAGCATCGTAGTTTTTTCCGTGGGAAAGGGTGTTTTTGTACCGCTCCTCATTTCTTTTTTCTACCCAGTCCCAATATTCCCGGTAATCTTTACAATAAGTTTTATAACCATCTTTATTGAATGACAAAATGCCAATAGAAACCATTCCTTTGGGGATGGAACTCAAAGAAACTTCATTCGAATTTTCTTTGTGCATGATGCCTTTGAATTTTGGGTCATAAAAAACGGCATAGGCATCTTTAAAATGGGGAATGTTGACCAACCCGCAATTTTCTTGTTTTAATTTATTTTCGCTTAGCCACTTTTTTAAAGGCACACTGCCGTGCCCTTTGACAATATAACAAAAATCCAAAATGGATTTTCTTTCTTTATCCACCGGGTTGACAATTTTTTTATTTAATCCCCTTGCTTTTTTTATTTGTGAAATAGCATATCCCGCAAATGTTTTTTGACATAATTTGGAAATGAATAACGCTGGCTTAATTTTTTGAAAGACTGGGTGTTGGAATAAAATACAATCCTCCGGCATGGCTAATAATTCCAACATGTTAGGATTGTTTTTCGATAGTAAATCAATAAATCGACCAATTTCATAATATACGTTGTCATTGCGCTCGTCACTTACCTGAGGGATATAATTTAAACCGTAAAAGTTTTTTTTTGGCAAAATAAAAACGCCTTTATGGTCTGTGTCCGAAGAAGGTAAATCGGTGCCATACGCTTTGCTGCCAGCAATGCTTTCGAACAATAAAATATTTTTTTCTTTTAAATCAGCAATTGTCATATTGGGAAATCGGTCTTCAGTGTTGAGCGGCGTTACCGTTGTAATCGGTAACGCCGCTTGGTAGATAAAATGCGTGCATTAAATATCCAGTATTTTACGATAAAATAAATTAATATCGTTCCAGCTCATTTGTTGTTTTGGTAGCGACCTGGCAATGGCTTCGCAACGTGCCATTTCCTGTGCAACAAATTCATCCAGGATTTTGACCCTTTTTACTAGGTCTCCTTCCATGGCTTTTTCTTTTTGTTTTAATAAATCCGTGATTTCCTGATAAACGGATTCGTTGCTCTTTACCAGTGGCAACAGTTCATGGAAATCAACTGGCGCAGCTTTTTTATGCTTGGCGATGTACACTGCTGTCAGTACCGGCCGCAAGACATAAAAATACTTTTTTATCCTCACGCGGTCTGTCAGGAATTCCCTTTGCAACATGCCTTTGGCTATGCCCAAAAAATGAAACATGACTTTTTTGGGCTGAAAATATTTTTTGGTTAATTCCCGTACCGGTTCCGAAAATAATTTTTCTTCGCGGTAAATAATCGGCGAATTCAACCAGTCAAAACAAGTGGCATTGGAGCTGTGCAACAAGCGTAAATATTTACGGAAATCCCAGCCGCTGCCATCCAGTAATTTATTGGGCATCACGGTCATTTGATCTTTTCCTTCATTGACCGATAAATACCAATCCCGCTCTCTCCGATAAATAAAACGGATGTCGTAGTCACTGTCAGGTGACGGAAAACCCCACGCCCGGCTGCCGGATTCATTGGCGTATAAAATCTGGATGTTTTTTTCTTTCTCGATCTGAGAAAGGAATGCCTGAATTTTATTTTTCATTATTAATTTTCATTCATGAAACCCGAGTACAGGACAAAAACCAGTTTTTGTAATTTTTACTTGACTGACCTCCCCCCGCCCCCTCCAAAGGGGGAGATATACCCACTCTTTTCTCCCCCTTTGGAGGGGGCGGGGGGAGGTCAGTCAAGTTCATCAGTTTTGTCCTGTAC
>JBCBRY010000036.1:0-70693 GCA_039819485.1 Bacteroidota bacterium
TGAGCTATTGTCAATTGGGCATTTCCGTGTATTTTCATTTAGGAACTCTTTTGCCCCTAAGTTAATATGTTTATTCATATAAGAATTAGAAAATTTAAATTTATATGACAAAATTAGAAATGCCTTTTATCCGCCGGGTAAAACCAAGCTCATTTTTAGATTAAATATTAATCAATTGTTTTACATCTTTTTTACATGCAGGTCCATCCGCCGTCCACAACGAGATTCGCACCGGTCATGTAGTTGGATGCATCACTGGCCAGGAAAACTACAGCCCCCTGGTAGTCCGATGGGTTGGCCATCCGGCCGAGCGCTGTTTGTTGGCTGTAATTCTCGACGAACCAATCCTCCTGCCCATTGTAGACCCCTCCCGGTGAAAGGCTGTTGACCCTGACTCCATTAAGGCCCCAGTAAGCAGCGAGGTAACGGGTGAAATTGATGACCGCTCCTTTTGTTGCCGGATAACTTGGTGTTTTGAAAAATGGACGGTTGCCATCTGGTTTTACGTAAATGGATTGATCAGGCCCAACCATGCCGTAAGTGCTGGCGATATTGATGATACTCCCTTTCCTGCGTTCGGCCATCGGCGTTCCGAAAGCCTGTGAAGCCAAAAAGAGCCCTGTCTGGTTTACGTCGATGGACCGCTGCCACATTTCCACAGGGAAATTTTCGAACATGGACTGTTCGGTCGCCATTGCCGGATCTTCAAATTTATCGTTTATGGCTGCATTGTTCACCAGCACGTCTATCTGACCGTATTTTTCTAAAATGATTGTTCTCGCCCGGGTCAAAGTACTACGGGATGTAACATCTACATCAATAGCGAGATGATCCCCTTTGGGCAAGGCGCGGAATACGGCCTGACAGTCCGCCAACTTAAGATCTGTGACCACCACACTGGCACCTGCCCGAGCCAGGGCCAGACAATGAAATGGTCCCAATAAACCTGAGGCTCCCGTTACAACGGCTACCCGGTTTTTCAGAGAAAAAAGATTTTGCATTTTGTTAAAGTATTAGCGCAAATTGACGGGTGAACAGTAATAGTTAATAACAGAAGCACATCTAATTAAATTAGTATGTCAAAAACATGTCTCCCTAACTAAAAAATGTCCCTCTACCATCATTCTATAATGACCCGTAAACCTGAGCCATGTATTTCTCTGCGAACTTTGTGGTCTCTGGGCGGAACATTATTGATCGTGCAGAGGATGCAACGCTTGCAGAGGTATTGATCTGCCACGTATTTTTACCAGCACTAATATCCACCACTTCCTCCAAGTGGATTGCAACTTAGGCTTGCTAATAAAATGAGCCCATTGCCGGGATCAACTCGCCACCTTTTCCAAAAACGATGAATGCAGCGGCCAAGTAAAGAACCATAGCTACGTACATTCCCCATTTTAAAGTCAGTTGTATTTGCTCCAAAAACCATATTGTTTCTTTTTCAAAACCATTTCTTGATGCCCGTCTGATCTTCAGGTGAAAAAAAACAATGACCAACACCAGCGGAGGGAAAACGAACAAAGCCGACCGGTAGGCCTGCACCACTCTCCGCTTTATGTATTGCTCGTTCATCGGGGCTTTAATTGATCAGCTTTCTGGGAGTGACTACGTACAAATAAATGCGCCAATAACTATCTTCCCGTTCAAAAACTTTTTCGAGCCGAATTCCGATTTCCTCAGCATTGCCAACCTCGACTGACGATAGCAGGTAATCACCATTTAAGGCCTGTAAAGCATTCGTATTTAGCTTGAGTTCTTTTACGGGCACTCGCTGATTTTTGTGTTGGTAAAAGGCCGTATAATCTTTGCCCAACTCAGATGAAAAAAGGTAACAGCGATTTCCAAAATGGTCAAATTCTTTTTGCACCACTTCATTTTTAGATATTTCATCTTCCATTATTTTTCTGAATTGATGTTTATAGGATAAACGATATAAGGAAGAATGGCCATCCAGCGTGTAAAATCCATTGAACTGGGCTACGGCTGGATGTATTCCGAGGTTAACAACCTTGTAACTATGTTGGGGCTGGCCGATGTGCTGCGCAATTTCACTAAAGAGCTTTTCGTCAAAAAACTCTTTGAAATTGGGCTTCTTGGCCAGGCCCAACAACTGCCGCACATTATGCTGAAATTCATCATGGGCCATGATACCGATGGCCAATTGAACCAAGAATAAACAGTTGACCAGCAGTTTTTTTTTAATCTTGGTAAGTGCCAAAGCGAAAACGATCAACCATAGAAAAGGAAGGACAACCACGACTCTCTCGAACTTGAAGGATACCAATAACGGAAACCAGTTACCCCCAAACCATACCACCCAGTTATAGCAACCGTAAAAAACGCATAGGCATGCAATGGCCCCTATGAGATATTTAAATCGCCAATCGTTGTAACTGTCCCATGTTGCCTGTCCGAGGGCCATTAGTACCACACCTCCGAAAAATACACCCACATGGTAATGGCTCAGGAAGAACACATGCACTGCCTGCACAAGGCTACTGCTCCAGGAAAGTGGTTTGTTGTAAAAATAGGAGTACTCCTCACGATGGGAATCAAAGGAAATGTCGAGAAAGCTGATTTCAAAAAGCTGGAAGTTCAGGCAGATAAAAATCAGGGCCATCCAAATGAGTGCAAAGGGGACTTTCCAATGGCCAATTTGCTTCAATTGGTTCCAAAAATCACGTTCCTGCTTTTTATGAAATATAAATACCAACCAGGCAAGGCCCGCTAAAAACAATAATGGAAGGCCAGCCCAAACAATGTCGGAGTAGAATGGGAACAACGTGATAATCCCCCAGCTGACCCATTTTTTTTGATGTATTACTCTATTATTTTTCGGTAGCAAGTTTAGCAAAGCCCAAGCCAGCACCGGCTGCCCGGCCACAGAAATGCCCAGCATTGTGAAGAAAGGAACCCATGAAAATATGACCGCCACACCCAGGGCAATCTTTTCCTGCCCATTTTGTAAAAAGTGGTCTTTCAAAACCAGGTACATGCCGGCCAGGGCAATGGTGTGGACCGTAATGAAATTTAGAAGATAGCCCCAATACAAACCAAAAAACCCATGCCACAGAGCGACGACACTCCACCCTGTTTTAACAGCTTTCCGTGGCAGACCACCCAGTATCTGTTCCAGGACTGCCCCGTCGGAATAATCGAAAATGAGCCCGGACCGGAACAACAATATGTAGTCAATACCTTCCAGCGTATCATGGATGCGGATGTAGGCGTTGTCCCACAATAAGCAATAAGGTAAAAACTGCAGGCTGATGAGCCCCAGGGCCACGGCACTATGTTTCCACCTTGAGCTGGCAAAAACTGTAAAATGAATTTTGGAAAAAAATGCAGAAACTGCCATTGTGGATGACCAACAGGGTATTGAGTGAAGATAGCAATGGCAAAGGTGAGAGGTCGACTGATCAATCCCCAATCAGGGGCATTAACGGTTGTTGAATATTTTGTTAATTGTTTTTGATGGAGGGCTGCATTTAATTTTTACCGTCAGGCAGTCTTGATTTTGGCCAACTGATAAAACATGCCACGGTCCAAAGGAGACCACAGCGCAGTACGTACGCCTGCTCTGATCAATCCTTTGTTGACCCAGAAGTTGCAGGTGTTGAATGCATGGTAGGAGCCAACGGCCGTATAAAAATTATCGTTGGATGTGTAACCAACACCTTCCCACAGCTCTACTTTTCCCTTGTTATATTTGAAATACCCGGCTATGTACTTGCAAAGGGCAATGTATTGATCTTCCGTTAAATAGAGCGTTTGATAGAATTTATTACCGTAGGGCGGGATCTCGTGAGCTGTGATATGAACGAGGGTCGGGCTTGGAATCAGAATGGCGACAATGGCCGTCTTGGCTTTCAACTCTGCCCAGGTGGGGGTATCGAGGTAAAAACCCCGGTCGCCCCAACCGACTCCTACAAAAGAACCAGATTGTAGCGGGTTTTCGAAATCGTTGACATCCACCACGTTGCGCCAGTCAAAAAAGGAATTGGCGGTCGGCAAAATGAAATCTGTGTGTACGCCATTCGAGCTGATGCCGATTTCTATGCCCTGTGCTTTGTTTCGATAATTGGTATTCACGGGAATGATGGCTCCCAATAAGGTACAAATGGAATAGCTGGCTACAACGATTAAAGAAACGAGGAGACATTTACCTATGAAAATCAGTAAAAGCATAAAAACGGAAAGCGAAAAGTTGGTTTTTCGTTTCCGCAAAACTAAAATTTGTTTATTAACGAAGGTTAACCAAGCTGTTAAATTTAGTTTTTTTTAAATTGACTGGCCAGGCTTACATTTTTACAAACCGCTTCCTGCCCACGGACTGGCCATCGGAGAGAATCATATAATAGCTGCCTGCAGAAAAGTGGTGAACATTGATTGAATACTGTAAAAAGGAACCTTGCTTTTCCACTTTTTTATCCTGTAATAATTTACCGGCGATATCAAAAATCCGCAGCTGCAAACCAGCTCTTGTTTCCTGGTCTAAAATCAGGTTCATCGTGCCGGTCGAAGGATTTGGAAACAACTCAAAGGAAAGGTCAGTGCCTGTTTCATGGAGACTGTTCACGGGCCCAATGTTGATATTTAAGAACTCATCTTGAATCACCCCCCCTTCGCTGGTGGTGATGTTAAACCTGAATTGGTCGGAAATAGCATCGGGATTGGTGTTGGCGTATCTCAACAGACCATTGTTGATATCTTCCTGGGTAAAGGTGGTTTCAAGTTCTGCAAGTGAGCCACTGAGCAGTAAATTTCCTTCGGAGGGAAGGGCCATTAGCTTGTAGGCAATTTCCGCAGGCCCGGCAGTGGGCGAAGAGGCCAACAAATTATCGTTCAAAACGACTGCGCTTCCCAGTCCGGGAGCCTCCAGATCCATTTTTGAAAAATCAGGTGCGGCACCGGCCTCTTCCGAAAAACAGAATTCCAATGACCAATTATCAATCGACCCGGCGTGAGAAAATTTATCGTCGGCCACGGTGAGTGTCCAAACACCGAAGGTACTTTCACCTTGTAAATTGGACAAAGGAGTGATCGGTTGAAAAATTCCTTCAATGGCATAGTCCGTTCCGGAAACACAGCTATTTTCGAATACACTGGCAGCATTGCCCGCTTCGTCATCAAAGGTAACCAGCAGGTCATCCCTCGAACAGCCGATGGGCGTTGCCGGCACTCCCGGACGGCTGAACAGCTCGATGGAAGTTCCTGCCGGAGAGGTCAGTGTAACTGTCAGGTCACCGATGAATTTATGAAAGACCTGCATTGAAATATTGGCATCCAAAATTTCCAGGTCTTTTTCAACAAAAATGGTGGAGGTTTCGGTAGCGATAAAGCCGGGGACGAGTGCTGGTTCATCATTGATAAATTCGAAACAACCATCGGCGCCCGTTTGAAAAGAGAACGAGGGGGTGTTTTCGACGCAGACATTTTCGGAACGAATGCGCCAATAATACACCGTGAACGGGGCCAGGTTTTTAGATAGGGTATAGTTGTTTGTATTGGTCGTGTTTATTGCTACGACGGAACTTCCAAATCCAGGGCTGGTTGCCAGTTCAAATATATAATCCCCACTATTTCCGCCCCCCTCCCAACTGAACGTCGGGGTCAGAGGTTCGTCGACTGCATAATTTTCGGGAGCCGCCAAAACAATCTGATCAGGAAGGTCATTTTCGACCGTCAGGGTTATTTCCTGCGCAAGTGTTGCGGAAGCTGAGGTGGCGGAGACATGGATGGTGTAATTTCCCGGAAGAACATTTTCCAAATCTTCAATATAAAAAAGCTGTGAAAGCGGAGGTGTAAACGTAGTTTGAGACAAACTGAAAGAAGCACCTGCCGGTACGCCCGTTACACTCAAGGTAATTTCCTCATTAAACCCTGATAAGGGCCGGAACGATAAATCATAAACGGCATCGGCTACCATACCGCATACTTCCTGTACGGGTGGATCTATGGAGGACACAACAGTTGGTGAACTGGGCTCTTCAATCGAAAAATTTTCATCGGAAATGTCGAAGAAAATATTGTCCGAACAAAAGACCATGATCCTTGCCGAGTTCGTGGAAATATTTGGAACCAATATCTTTTGAGCCCCATCGTTTGGCGCATCTGACCGCAGAACGATGGGGTAAGTCAAACCGCCGTCGGTAGACAGCAGTATGTCGACGTGGGAACAACCAACGGGGGCCACGTCCGTATTGGCCACATCCCAGGTGACAGTTTGGAAGGCACCCTGCAACCAGGTTTCGTTTGCATTGGGGTGCTGGACTAAAAAGGGGCCTGCTGCCTCGGTAAAATTCAAATCCACATCATCCTCGCCCGTACAACCGGATCCCATAAAATTGTCCCGCACCGTGACCCTGAAATTCATCTGCCGGCCGACGTCCGGTAAAACTTCCCATTGAGGGTTTGTTCCGTTCACGATGTTTTGTAAGGCTGGAAAATAGCGATGGGGCTCATCCACCGGTTCAAATGAGCGAAACGCAGGACCTGCGACATTGGAAGGCAAGGGCGGGTTGGGCGCATTTTCATTATCCATTTGTTCCCAGCAATAGGTCAGTGCGTTGCCGTCCGCATCGCTGCCTGTGGCAGTCAGTTTAAAAGGAGTGGATACCGGGACAACATACCGGCTGTTTCCGCCGTCAACTGTCGGTGGGGTATTTCCCATGTCAGTCAGTACGGGGCAACTGCCTGCCGGGCCGGCAATATTCTGTTGTATTTCCAAAATATTGATGGCATGAAAATAGGCTCCCCTGACAAATTCAAGGACCGGGTCACAAAAAAAATCCTGGCCCATTACCGAAGCTCCGTTTCCCGTTTCCACGGATGTGGCCGGCGTATTATTGCAATCATTGTGTGCGGTGTGACTACAGCCAAACTGATGGCCAAATTCGTGAGCCACAAAGTTGATGTCGAAAGGATCGCCGACGGGCGAGGAAAGAGTGGATGCTGCACTTGCTTTCAGTCCTTCAACACAGCAAGAACTCCTTTCTGCCTCGCCACCTGGTCCAATCCCAAGCAAATGGCTGATGTCATAATTGGCCGTTCCGATTACGTCATCAATTACGACCTGGTTTTCACCGCTGCTGAAAAAATTATAAGGATCGGTGGCTGCATTTAAATAAATCAGCTCGTCATTATTGGCGATCAATTCCATGCTTACTGCAACGTCCTTTTCAAATATTCCATTGACCCGTGTCATGGTTGTATGGACGGCGGCCATTACATCTGTTAGGTTTCCGCCATGAAAAGCGGCGTATTCACCAGTGCAGGCCAAAGCAAGCCGATAGGTCCTCAATTTACAGTCTCCTTGAAAAAGACCAGCGCCCGAAGTGCCCGTAACAATCAGGTTAGACAAATCGGTAGGGGCGTCATCAAAGTAGCATTGGGAGCGGAGTTCTTTTTTAAAATCGTTTTGATAATAAGAAATGTAGTGCCGTGTGTCGCCCTTCGCATAAGGGTCGATGAAAACAGCGTCGTGCTGGCCGGAAAGTATCATGGCATGAAAACCAAACTGAGTCACATCGAACCGCAGGGTTGCAGTTTTGTCATCCAGCCCCACTCCCGCATAAGCGCGGATCATCTGGTATTTTTTTGCCAGATCAGGATGCATAATGGGTGCGTCAAATATTTGAAAACTTTCCATGCTGCCATTGGGCAGCGGAACCTTCAGAACAACCGGTGTCCCGTGTGATGCAGGTGAAAACCGCAAAGGAGCCTCGGCCAGCAACGCTGCCAGGGATTCCATGTTCAGGGAATAGACCAGGTACTGCTGTGGGACGATTTGGCGTTCGTGGTCCGGTTGGGCGAAGTCCGTTTCCCGGACGGCTGTCCAAGGGGTGCCGTTGGCCAAAATGATTGAAAAGGAAATGAAAAGCAATAGGGAGAGCGTGCTTGTCTTTTTGATTGGTGTGGTCATCAAGTTAGTTTTTCTTGTTTTGAAAATATAAAATTGGCCATGTGAGGAGTTCGAATGGACTCAGCGTTCTAAAACGGTATTACCGCCGGGCGGCTCGTCGAATTCAACTGCTGGTGCAAGACACAACCTTGCGCAGCATCTGATCATTTTTTTTAAATTCCGTACCTGCCTAACTTTCAGGTTCCTCATTCCAGTTTCCTCCAGACTTCTTCGATTTCCACGCCACCTTCATCATAATTTAAAGTAAGAGATGTACTGTCGATCTGATAGCTGAGCAGAAATTGTTTGTCCTCTCGTTCCAGCAAGATGGTGGTGTTCTGTAAATCTATCGTGAAAGTCCCTTCGTTATTATCGGTATAAATATCTCCTTCATATTTATATAGTCCGGTGAGGTCATCTGGAGCTTCATCATCTTTGAATTCAAAAAATTGGCAGCAGAATGGAAGGAGCGGAGCAATACCTCCATAAGACCGTTGTTGAATTTCCCATTGTCCCAGGATGCCGACTTCGGAAAGTGGGTTGGGTGGCGCCGTTTCGTCGTCGTTCTGGCAGCCAACGGAAAACAGCAGGCAAATTAGAAGAAGGGAAGGAATGAGTTTCATGACGCAGGTATAATTTGATTTTTTGCATTTGAGCGACCGGTCAAAAAAATAACACCTGTACTTTGCCTGAAAAAGAATTTTAAGGTTCTTAGATCAAGTATTCGTCAAAATAAAAATGCCATTTTACTTGTCCATGATTCTGTCCGTTCACTGGACTAACTAAAGCAATTGTGTTCGAGAGGTTTCACCTATAATATCTACCCGGTCTAAAAAACGATACATCAAAATTCATTTTTTTTTTGCTTTTGATGACAAGGTTGGTCGCAGATTGGTTTCGCATTTATTCTGGTGAAATTTCATTAAATGCAGCGGGGGGCTGAAGAAGCTATATTTTTAAAAAATTTTCAGGATGCTTGGTCTCATTTATGGCGGAGATGGCCAGTTGTTTCCATCCATTTAAGCTTTCCCTTAGTTTCTCAAAATTGCTTCTGGTGGTTTCGTCAATGTCTGTTGGCAACGTCATAAGTGCATGCAAGGCTTTGGCTGCCTGAATCTGGGCAGTTTTTGTACTTCTGCATTTTCTGATTTTTTCCAGGCATATTTTTATCTCATTCAGTTGCGTGAGGTATTCATCCAAGGAGGGGCATTGGTGCTCAATTTCCTTTTCGACCCCAAACAAAAAATGGAGGGGCAGGTCATCGTATTTGCGTTTTAATTCTGCTACAGATTTTGGCCGGGCCTCTTTGGGCAACGACCTCATGTTTTTACGGGCTGCCGCCCTTTTTTTTACCGCCATGTTAAGTTGATATGGATTTTAATAATAACCTCGAATGGGAAAGTTGCAAAGCAAAATATTAATTATTAATAAAACTAGAGATAATTCGAAATTGGAAATTAAGAAATTGAAAAGTTTGCTTTGCATTGAAGATCGACTGGTCAGTAATTTCTAAACTTCCAATCTTTTATTTTAAATAAAGTCTACTGAAGCTCTTCTTTTCTACTGCAAAATTTTTATTAAGAAAGCAGGTGGTCAAAAAAAAATGACACTTTTCCTTTGCCTGAAAAAGAGTTTTGAGGCTTGGAAGTCAAGCATTTGTCCAAATAAAAGTGTCATTTTTGCCGCTCCCAATTTTTGATCACCTGCTGAACTCGATAGGTAAAAACAAATCAGCCTATTCTCCTCTTGCACCCGATGAACTGGGGCGGTTTAAATTACAGGAATCAAACATCTTTAATCTTGACCTGTACCTTAGGTTCTCCCTCTTCGACCAGTTCTGAAAACTCGTTGTGATTCAGCGGATTGGTTATTTTTAAACGGTCGTTTAATTTCAATTCGTACAGCACCCAATCGCGCAATTGCTTTTTGGTACAGCCTACTGGCAAGTCAAAAGTTATTTTTACCTGTGCTTTCATTGCATTTTATTTGGAGGGTCACACACCAAGCACAGTCGACCAAAAGGGGGGCTTAGTATGTCGTAAACCATCAGTGAGATTCGACCCTTGATTAGTTTGACCAACCACAAACCGTTTCGCCAATCTGGTTTTTACTGGTTGATTCCATATTAAACAAAGTAAAAATAAAGGGGGAGTGTGATGGGATTGTTAAGTCAAGATTAATTGTAAGCCGTGTTTGGGCATATATCTCCTTTCAATATTTGATTTTCCGGATATTTTCCCAGCGGATAGCTCAACTGCTCAGCTGTTTGAATTTACGGATTGTGACTGCAACGCCGATGTCTTTTTTTATAAATTAATAAATGGTGGCCACACTTGGCCGGGAGTTTTTATAGCGGGACAAGCTGCCGTTTTAGGCAATACCAACCGGGACCTGAATGCAAGCGATGAGCTTTGGGATTTTTTCAGTTCGTACACCTTATGTGATGAGATGGTAAGTGTTGGCGAAAATAGGTTTGAGTCCCATTTTTCTGTTTATCCAAATCCTGCAAGCACGGAAGTAAATGTTGTTTTTCCAATAGGTCTTGAAACCAAAATAACCATCTCCGATATGCGGGGGCAGCTCTTGATCTCGGAAATTAATCAAAACCGGATCGACATTTCTTCCCTGGCAAAAGGATTGTATTTTCTCAAAATTGAGGAGGGGCAAAAGGTTTTAATTAAAAAAATAATAAAAAATTGAGATCGTAAAGTATCTATGCGTTGCCATTCTCCGGGCGGCGGGATGGATTTTAGTAAAAAAAATAATCGGCCAATATTATTAAAAAAATCCTGAACGGTATTTTTTCAAAATATAACTTTAAACAGAAATGACTTGTAAGTTAAGGCAGTATTAGGTGATTTAATGAAAGATGTCAGAGCAGCAATAATAAATTACAAAATGTTATTTTAAGGTGATATTGGATTTACAATTATAATTGAATTTTCGGGCGAAAATCAAGACCCTCTTTTTTGCATTTAAATTAATTGTCAACAAACTACACAAAGATGCAATTCGCCAACCACCATGCCCATACCAGCTTTAGTGATGGAAAGGGAACTCCTGAAAAATATTTGGATGAAGCCATAAAACAAGGTCTCCATACTTATGGCTTTTCCGATCATGCGCCCATTCCAGTGGATGGTTATGGGCTGATGGAAATGGATGCCTTGCCCGAGTACCTATCCACCATCGGACAGCTAAGAGAGCATTATCATGGCTTCATACAGATATATAAAAGTTTAGAGGTGGATTATATTCCGGGCATCATCAATGTAAATAGTGAACATGTAGCCCAGGCAGGACTTGACTATACCATCGGGGCGGTACACAGCATTGGGTTTTTACCGAATGGCAAGCCTTGGGGCTTCGAAAGTTCGCCCAGTCATTTCAAGTTTGGAGTAGAGACTTTGTTTGGCGGCGATGTAAGGGCAGCCGTTACCCGTTATTTTGAGCTGGTCAGGGAGATGGTATTGCAGCACTGCCCGGATATCGTAGCCCATGTTGAGCGCATCCGCATCATCAACAAGGGGGGGCGTTTTTTTAACCCCAGGGACAAATGGTATCAGGATCAGTTATATAAAACACTAAAGACAATCGCCAGGTCGGGGGCCATTTTGGAAATTAACACCAAAGGCATTGTACAGGAAAACAGAAAAGACGTTTTTCCGAGCCTGTCTACCATCGCCCATGCATACGAGCTCGGCATGTTGATCCATCTCTCTTCCGATGCACATCACCCAAAAATGATTACCCGTCATTTTGAACATGCCAGCCAGGCATTGAGGCACATCGGATGTAAAAGTACCATCGTAATGATGGACGGAAGGTGGCAGGAGATGCCTTTGAAGGAGGCGAGTGCTGTCGCTTTTTAAGAGGTGTTTTTTTGCTGTAAATGACTCAAGAGGCACAAGTTGTTGACGACTGCTGTACCGTTGACCGAAGTTGGTTTGCATCTCTTGCACCATTTGTTGTAAACAGAACTTCTTACCCAAACAGCCTCGCCTTCAAATACCTCGCATTCATCTCCGCAATGTTTGAAATGGAGATTCCTTCCGGACATTCTACCTCGCAGGCACCTGTAAAAGAACAGTGGCCAAAGCCTTCTTTTTCCATTTGGGCCGTCATATCGCGGACCCGGTGATGGGCTTCCGGCGAGCCTTGAGGAAGGGAATTGAGGTGGTTGATCTTAGCAGACGTAAACAGTGCAGCGGAGGAGTTTTTGCAGGTGGCCACGCACGCACCGCAGCCGATGCAGGCAGCGGCGTCCATCGCCCGGTCAGCGATTTCTTTACCGATCAGGATGGCGTTGGCTTCTGGGGCCGTTCCCGTCTTGGCACTGATGTAGGCACCCTGTTCAATGATCCGGTCAAATGCCGAACGATCCACGATCAAATCTTTAATGACCGGGAAAGCCTTCGCCCGCCATGGCTCTACAACGATGGTCTCGCCGTCCTTGAAGCTTCGCATGTGCAACTGGCAGGTCGTCATATTATCATGCGGCCCGTGCGCCCGGCCGTTGATGAAAACCCCGCACTGGCCACAGATGCCCTCGCGGCAATCGTATTCATAAGCGATCACCTTTTCATTCTGCAAGACTAAGATTTCATTTAAATGATCGAGCGCTTCGAGAAAGGACATATCCCCGGTGAGGTCGTCCACTTCGTAATTTTTGAACCCGCCCTTTTCACCGGGCTGGTTTTGCCGCCATATTCGAAAAGTAACTTTCATAAATGCTTTTATTGGAAATTAGAAATTAGAAATTGAGGATTTGCCCACGTCTTATTTCTGCAGGTTTCATTTAAATTAATCTCTAATTTCTGATTCTCAATTATTTATAACTTCTAACCGTTGGTTTTACAAATTCAAAATGCAGCTCTTCTTTGTGCAGTTTGAAAGCGCCGCCCGTATATTCCCATGCCGAGACATAGGAGAATTGGTCGTCCACCCGGACTGCCTCGCCTTCCTCCGTCTGGTATTCTTCGCGGAAATGGGCACCGCAGGATTCCTCTCTTTGGAGGGCATCGGTACACATCAGAATTGCCAGTTCGATGAAGTCTGCCAACCGGAGCCCCTTTTCCAGCTCGGTGTTGAGTTCGTTCGCATCGCCCGTTATTTTCACATTGTTCCAAAATTCCTCTTTGATGGTTTTGATCAGGTCGATGGCTTTTTCGAGTCCGGCCCGGTTGCGGCTCATGGCACACTCCTGCCACATCACTTTGCCGAGTTCCCGGTGGAAATGGTCGACAGTCTTTGTACCGCGTACGGAAAGCAGGCGGTCGATGTGAGTGGCAACTTCTTTTTCTGCTTTCGCAAATGCGGGGTTGTCGGTAGTTATGTGGTCTGTCTTCAATTCCGCGGCGAGGTAGTTGTTGATGGTATTGGGAAGGATGAAATATCCGTCTACACTTGCCTGCAACAAAGAGTTGGCACCCAGGCGGTTTGCCCCGTGGTCGGAAAAATTGCATTCGCCGACGGCATACAGCCCGGGGATGGTCGTCATCAGTTCGTAATCGACCCAGAGCCCGCCCATCGAAAAATGGGCCGCCGGTGAAATCTGCATGGGTTCTTGATAGGCATCCAGCCCGGTGATCTTTTTATACATCGTAAATAGGTTGCCGTACCGGTCTTTGATCGTATCCCGCCCAAATTTTTCAATGGCATGTTTGAAGTCGAGGTAGACCGCATTTTTCAAGCGCCCAACGCCGTAACCCGCATCGATTCGTTCTTTGGCGGCCCGGGAAGCAATATCCCTCGGAGCAAGGTTGCCAAAACTTGGATAGCGTCTTTCCAGGTAATAATCCCTTTCCTCTTCGGGAATTTCATTGGCCTTGCGCGGATCGTCCTTTTGTTTGGGTACCCAAATACGCCCGTCATTGCGCAGCGATTCAGACATCAGCGTGAGTTTGGACTGGGCCTCGCTGGACTGGGGCAGGGCAGTGGGATGTATTTGCGTGAAACTTGGAGCAGCGAAGAACGCCCCCCGTTTGTGTGCTTTCCAAATGGCGCTCCCGTTGCACCCGATGGCCAGCGTGGACAGACGAAAAACGCGGGAGTAACCACCGGTAGCCAGTACGACCGCATCGGCGGCAAAGCGTTGAAGCTCCCCGCTCACGAGGTCGCGGGCGATGATACCTTTGGCTTTGCCATCCACCACGACGAGGTCGAGCATTTCGGTCCTGGGGAACATCTTTACTTTTTTTGCCCGCACCATTTTATAGAGTTGTGAATAAGCAGCCAGGAGTAATTGCTGTCCCGTTTGCCCGCGTGCGTAAAACGTGCGTTGTACCTGCACTCCGCCAAAGCTCCGGTTGACCAAAACGCCTCCGTATTCCCTCGCAAAGGGAACGCCCTGTTGGGTGTAATGGTCGATCAGTGGGGCCGAGAGTTCTGCCAGCCGGTAGGTGTTGGCTTCCCTCGACCGAAAATCTCCACCTTTGAGGGTGTCGTAAAACATACGCCAAACGCTATCGCCGTCGTGCTGGTAATTCTTGGCTGCATTGATGCCACCCTGCGCCGCCACCGAATGCGCCCGGCGGGCGGAGTCCTGGTAACAAAAACACTGGACGTCATAGCCCAATTCTGCTAAAGTTGCCGCTGCACCCGCCCCCGAAAGCCCTGACCCGACCACGATGACATTCAGTTTTTTCTTGTTGGCGGGATTGATCAATTGGCTCTTCACCTGGTAGTTGCGCCACTTGTCTTCGAGCCGTCCTTCGGGTATTTTAGCATTTAGCGTCATAATTGTTCTATTTGTATAAGTGCCCCTAAATGGCAACACCGCTTCCTGTGTTTGAGAACCTGTGTCAAGCCTTGAAAGCTAAGAGCGGTGGTTACCACTGGTTGTTTTAGATCTATCTGATTTATTTAAAATAAACGATTAATGGGATCACCCCAAACCCTACCGACATTACCGCCGCATAGATCAGGGAGATTTTGGCCAACACCGCCAATCCTTTTTTATGGTAAAACCCCAGCGTTTTAAAAGCACTCTTCAGCCCGTGATGAAGATGCAGGCCAAGGGGGATCATCAGAATCGAATAGAAAATCACGTAGTAAAAATTGTGGAACAAACTGCTCGTCACTTCATACACATCCACGTTGCCCGAGCTGTCCATGCCTACCGGTTCGCCCATGCCGAGTTTGATCCGCGCCCAAAAATTGGCGAGGTGGACCACAATAAAAAGCAGGATGAAGATTCCGATGAGGCCCATGTTCTGGGAAGCCCATGTGCTGTTTTCCTTGAAATGGTTGACCGCATATTTTTCCGGTTTGGCTTTTTTGTTTCGCCAGGTCACCAATAGCGCATAGATCACATGGAGAATAATGGATAGGTATAAAGCATAGGCCACGACCTTGATCAACGGGTTTTCGCGCAGGGTCGTCGAGTAGGAATTGTACATTTCCCTCGCCACATCTTCCGGCAACAATAGAATGCAATTGGCGGACAAATGAACAATGAGAAACAGACAGAGGAACAGGCCCGTGGCCGCAATGATGCTTTTTCTGAAAAATAAATTCACGGTGTCTTCTTTGGATGAAAGGTGAAAGATGAATTTTTTGGATTAACCTCAGATTAAATATTATATCCCATCGACGATTGCAAATGAACGGGTTTTGCAGGGTGGGGGAGGTGATATTTGGTTGGTTGGGGGGTGACAAAAGTCAGTGTTTTGGAGGAGAATGATAAGGGTTGAAGAACGGTAATCTTTCGACCGCCCTTCAATCGGTCTTTGACTGAAAAGCAAATTGCGGCCAGCAAGGAGTTTTCAAACAATTTCATTGTTGCATTTTTCCCTTTTTCTCCACCTCACAAAGAAATTTTTCACATAAAACAAAAAAAATTAAGTTGCTCGGTAGGGTAGCCGAAACGACGCTTGTTCCATTGATATATTTTTTAGAGTCAGGCCTGTCACTTCTTTTTTTACCCAACAGCGATGGACTTTTATACCATAAAAGGCCATCCTTTAAATGTTTATCAAGTGACTCTTTCAACCAACAATTCATTAAAGACCGCTTTGTTTGCCCTGGTTTGCTTTGCATGGGCAACCATTTTTATCCCCCGATTAAATGCACAATCCCCTGTGGAAGTTGCCGGGACAGCCAACAAGACGGCTGTCTCATCTGGCAACTGGACAGCCCCTTCGACCTGGGGTGGCACATTGCCGACTACAGATGCCCGGATTCATATTCCTGCCGGTTTGACCATTACCGTCGATACAGAAATTGCTACCGAGTTCAAGTCTCTCAAAATTGATGGGACTTTAAAATTTGCGACCAGCGTTAATACCGAACTCAGGGTTGAGTACATCGTGAGCACCATGATGGGGCGGTTGGAAATAGGGACTGCCAGCGACCCTGTAGCAACGGGCGTGACGGCCAAGCTGGTATTTGCAGACCGGGGAGGAACAACCCCTGCCCAGGATTTCCAGCGCTTTGCCCCGGGGGCAGTATTGATGGGAGCGGTGGAAATGAGAGGCCAGGCAAAAACGAGCTGGACGACACTGGGTGTTCATCCAAACGCAGGGGCCAATTCTCTTGAGCTGTCTTCCATGCCTGTCGGATGGAAAAATGGGGATCAACTCATTGTTGCGGCCACAGAAATCGGCGATCCCACCAGTGATGATGTCGTGGAAATTAGCAGCATTGCCGGCACAACGATCCATTTAACCTCCCCCTTACTGAAAAGCCACAAAGCTCCGGCCGAGGCCAGCGACCTCGATGTTCACGTGGCTAATTTGACCAGAAATATTAGAATTTCTTCTGAAAATAAAAGTGTGGCTGCCAAGCGTCGGGGGCACATTATGTTTATGCATCACCTGAACGTAGATGTACGCTATGTGGAATTGGACCACCTTGGGCGAACGGACAAAATCCAGGGGCTGGATGATTACATGTGGCCCGATTTGGAGGAACATGCTTCTTTTAATCCCCCGCAAGGAGATTTTACCAATCCAAGAGGACGTTACTCTTTGCACTTTCACCGAGGAGGGGTCGACCCCGCTTTGGCGCCAGCTCACATAGAGGGCGTAACGGTCAACAATGATCCGGGATGGGGATTTGTCAATCATTCCAGCCGGGTTGATTTTATTAAAAATGTATCCTACGATGTGGTAGGTGGTGCTTTCAATACCGAGGCAGGAGATGAAACAGGTTCTTTTATTGAAAATATCGCCCTGCGCACGGTCAACCCCAATTTCCCTTTTGCTGATTTGAGAGCTGAAGCAGCGCTCCTGGATGCAAGGGAAGGCGCCCAGGACTTTGCCTGGCAGGGAGATGCTTTTTGGTTTCACAGTACTGGCGTTACGATTGAAGGAAATGTGGCTGCCGGTGTCACGGGCCACGCCTTTATATTTTGGCCGGAGGGGCTGATAGAAAAAGGATTGGGCATGATGAGAGGAAGTATTCCCTTTCATGTGACGGATCCTGCCCAGGCTGCGATGTTTACTGGCCTGCCGAATAATTTTGTGTTGGAATGTTGGTTGATCCCGCAAAAACCTTTTAGAAACAACACCGCTTACAATTCTACCAAAGGACTGTCCGTCTATTATTTGCAAACAAGGTTTCTGGAAACGGAAAGCAGTTTTAAATCAAATATCCCCACCCAGGCCTATCGGAATTCACTCAACGCAGTTTTTGAAGGCACGACCATTTGGAACATTAACCACAAAGGGATTGAAATGCTCTATGCATCTGATATCACCATTAAAGACAGCCGGATCGTTGGTTATGGAAGTTCGGCCGATGTGGTGGGAATGGACCTGGACCACTGGCACAATCTCGATGATTGGTTTTTTATCAACAATACCGTTGAAGGTTTTGACAACAGCAATATTGGCCTTTCCCCACCGACCAATGCCACGGTGACCATCGATGGTGGAAATTATAACAATACGGCAACGGACATCCGGATCAGGGAAACCAATTTCAGCATTTTCCATGAAGGCCCGCTCGACGAAACGGTCGTCAGCCGCACGATGTCCATTTCCAATATGGTTTTCAATCATCCGGACAACAATATTGTACTGCAACCGGAATTGATCCTGACCCACCCCATTGAAGATGGTTTTGACCTGGCCGACGAGGAAAAGTATCTCTATTATTTTGGGTTGGGCGACGAGATCACCCTGAACTATGGCCCGTTTCAAAATGCCACTTTATATTTCAATGAACAGGCAGCCGATTTTGTCCCGATCAATAATTCCAATTACCAGGCACCTACGGTTCCTGGCGAGCCTGCCGGTGAAAGCATCCCTTCGATTTACAGGAATAAAACCAACGCCCAGTTACAGGGCATCTTCAACCCGGCGACTTCTTTTGGAGGCAAACTGTTGCCCGCTTCTGCAGTCGGTCATCCGTCCATTGTCGGAGGTAAGGTAAGTGCTGTCTCCGGCAACCCATGCAATGGAGTGGTACCGCCAAGTCCTTCTGCTGTAACTGCGTCCAATAATGCCTGCAACTCCATCAATGTAAACTGGTCGTCTGCCAATTGTGCCGACACATACAGAGTGCAAAGAAAAGTAGATACAGGTAATTGGGTGACGCTCGATAATGCTGCCACGGGGACAAGCTATACAGACAATAATCCTCCGGCCGGCAGTTTGTCCTACCGGGTTCGGGCGCAGAACGATAATGGAAATTCCGCTGAACAAACTTCCGGTACGATTGATTGCACTGGAAATCCTATTCAGTTTACATTGGCCACCAATATCGCAGGTTCTGGAAACGGAACAATTTCACTTAGCCCGGCAGGTGGCATCTATGACCAGGGCACTGTGGTCACTGTTACGGCAACCCCGGATGTAAATTCTCAGTTCGATGGCTGGAGCGGCACTATTTCGGGACCAACGAATCCACTGACAATTATGATGAATGCCAATCAAACAATCACCGCTGATTTTTCGGCATCGACTCCACCTCCACCACCGCCAACCGGCTGTACCTGGGCCACGATCGACGCCAATGATTTTGAATCGGGCTGGGGAATCTGGAACGACGGTGGTTCCGATTGCCGCAGAAGCATTCATGATGATGAATTTGCCGCGAGTGGGGAGTATTGCGTTCGTTTACGGGACAATACCAATACTTCGGTGATGACAACGGATGATTTGGACTTGAGCAATTTTGAAGAAATCAAAGTGGAATTTGCCTATGTCTGTATAAGTATGGACAACTCGAATGAAGATTTTTGGCTGCAAATTTCAACGGATGGTGGCGATTCATTTGTAACTGTGGAGGAATGGAATGAAGGCGATGAATTTGAAAATGAAGAAGGTTATTTGGACGTGGTGACCATTGCAGGAATGACCTTCACCGAAAACACCCAACTGCGCTTTCGCTGTGATGCGTCCGGCAACGCCGACAAGGTTTATATTGATGACGTGACCATCTCCGGCTGTGGATCCAGCGGCGGTGGCGGCGGCGGAAATGGCGGAGCCATCCAGGTTGTGAATTTCAGTTTTGAAGAACCCGGATCAGGTGATTTGGAAGATAACTTCTCCAACATTCCGGGTTGGAGCAAAGGGGGCGATGGTGACTCTGGTGTCGAAAAAGGATATGGTGACCCGACCAATGGAGAATGGCTTTGCTTCCACGAAAAGGGGGACAATTATATTCATCAGACCTTGAACCATGCCATTGAAGCCGGAAAAACCTATACCCTGGAATTGGATGTAAAAGATTTGGACGACGCTGGCGCAAAGGCTCAGGTGTTACTGAAATACGGCGGTACAAATATTAAAAATGTACAGTTGCCGCTGACCGAAGACTGGCAGACGATGACCGTCTCGTTCGACTCGGATAATTACCCGGACGCCATTGGCGAGGACCTGCGGATTTTCTTCCGAAATAATGGCGACTTTGATTCTTATGCATCCTTCGACAATTTAAGGTTAACACAAACTACTGCGTTGAGTGTACCTGCTTTGCCCAATCTTTCCATCATTGATGAAACACCGGACTTGCCCAACCGGCACTTGAGGGTTTTCCCAAATCCGGTTTTACCGGGTCGGGAGTTGAAAATAGAGCTTTTGGGATTTGCGGAAAATTCAGTGGTGACTGTCTTGGACGTCAATGGTAAAATAGTACGGCAAACGGTAGCAATGGAAACTGTTTTTATTACGACCGAACAACTTTCTGCCGGGCTTTATTTCATAAAAGTTCGGGATGAGGCTGGTACGAAGACTACTCGGTTTGTGGTGCAGGAGTAATGCAAATTTAGACTTCCATCTTCTCTAAAAAAGTCTTTGGCGGTTTTAACCGCCAAAGACTTTTTTTAATGGGCTATAGCTCGCCTGTTGTTACAAGTTTAGCGAAGCGTGACTTTCGATTTTCCATTCAAACGGTCGGTGTCTGAAAATTAAAAAGCAGTTGCGAACTGCATGTAGGGCCGGATTTCGAGTTGTGCTATCGCTAAGCTTGGAATAACAAGGAAAATTGGATAAGGGACAGTCCGCCGCTAATAAAATTCACTTTACGACCATCACTTTTCTTTCAAGCCAAAATGGTAGTCAACGCTGTACGTAAGCAAGAAATCTGATTGTTCCCAACCAGGGTACAATGTGTTCATTTTTGTCATGGCTTCTTCTTTTGATTTTGCATTTTCTATAGCCGTCTCAAAATCAGAAATGTATTTTAGGACAACATCAAAAATTTGAGCGTCAGAGGCTTCTCCGTGTCCCGGATAAATCACTACATCTGTATTTTGGTAATGAGCTTTGAAGGTTTCAAGCTGTGCCTTCCAATTTGCGATGTGGGCCGAATCTACACCTTGCCCGAGCCATAGATGCACGCCGTTGTAGCAAAAATCAGCGGAAAAAAATGCGTTCAAGTCTTTAGAATAAACGGTAGTCAAGTGTTCTGCCTCTGCCGGATTATAATCATTCCTCAATTCTAAAGTGCCGCCACCTTCTAGCGTAAAACTACTTTTATCAAGAACCTCTATTAGACTTTCATAATCAAACCCTGTTGGGTTCTCATTGGATTTTGGTTTTAAATTGGGTTCATTGTCCAACCAGCCTATGCCTTCCATCCACTTGCTGAATCCAATGATGTCTTGTTTTATTTCCGGACGGGATACGACTATTTTGACATCGGGAAATTCACTTTTCAGGCAATCCATCCCAATATAATGGTCAGGATGTCCATGGGTAATCAAGACGTGGGTAAGAGGCAGTCCTTTTGATTTGATCAGCTGAGCTAATTCTTTGGCTTCTTTAGAG
The DNA here is from genome assembly GCA_039819485.1 of Bacteroidota bacterium. GTDB lineage: Bacteria > Bacteroidota > Bacteroidia > Chitinophagales > Saprospiraceae > UBA6168. Next base: position 21,124 of record JBCBRY010000036.1, read on the forward strand.
TTTCTCAGGGCATCCATAACCATTATGGATCTACCGTTGCTGAAGATGTAGCTGTTTACGGAAGCTTCATTGCCTTTGAATACTTCAACAGTTAGATTATTGTTTTCCATATTTATATAGTTTCTGTAAGTAACTTAGTTTAATTAAGTAACTTTGTATGGCAAATATACTTACCAAAATTCCTTATTATGAAACAGTTCAACTGTTTGTAGTAACCTACAAGTAACTAGAAAATGAGATACGTATACAAGAATCCCGAAAATTGCCCTGTCACCCGGATAATGTCTGTACTGGGTGGAAGGTGGAAATTCATCATACTCTATACCATTAGGAAATCCGCAAGACGTTTCGGGCAGATTAATCAACTTATTCCAAGCATTAGCAATAAGGTTTTGACCGAACAATTGCGAGAACTGGAAGTAGATGGAATCATTATAAGGCGAGTCCTTACGGATAGAATTCCAGTAAATGTCGAATACAGCTTAAGCAAAAAAGGCAAAGAATTAATACCAATAATTGAATTAATGGAGCAATGGGGCAAGAACAATTAATTGCTTGGCTGTAGCAAGTTTAGCGAAGCGTAACTTTCGACCTTCTCTTCAAGCAATCTGTGATTGAAAAATCGAATAAGCCTTTAAAAAATGCATGAATGGTTGATTTCAAGTTGCGCTACGCTCACCTTGAAATTACAAAGGATCAGGCACCAGGCAACAAAACCTGACCCCTGACCCCTGTCTCCTAAAACCTCAGATCCTCAAAACTGCGCCTCCTCTGTGCTTCCTATCATCGCTACCGTTGAGGCACCACCTTGCTGCACCGTATTTTGCACCATATCAAAATACTGCGTACCGACAAACGTCTGATGTTTGATGGCTTTGAAACCAGCGGCTTGCAGGCTGAATTCCCGCTCCTGCAACTCGGAATAACCCGCCATGCCCCGTTGCTTGTAAGCCAGGGACAGCTCAAACATGGAAGTGTTCAGCGCATGGAAACCGGCCAGGGTAATAAACTGGAATTTATAGCCAAGTTCAGCCAAATCTTCACGGTAGGTGGCCATTTGGGTGGGGTTCATGTGGGCGGCCCAATTGAAGGAAGGAGAACAATTGTAGGCCAGCATCTTGCCGGGGAATTCGGCGTGGATTGCCTGCGCAAATTCTTTCGCCTGTCCTAAATCCGGATGGGAGGTTTCCAGCCAGATCAGATCAGCATATGGTGCATACGACAGGCCGCGGCTAATGCCTTGCTCCATGCCGTTTTTCACTTTGTAAAATCCTTCGGAGGTCCTTTCACCAAAAATAAAAGACTGGTCACGTTCGTCGATGTCGGAGGTCAGCAGGTTGGCTGCTTCTGCGTCCGTACGGGCGATCAGAACGGTTGGGGTGTTCATCACGTCGGCGGCCAGCCTGGCAGCGATCAATTTATTGATAGCTTCCTGGGTGGGGACCAAAACCTTGCCCCCTAAGTGGCCGCATTTTTTGGCAGAAGACAGTTGGTCTTCAAAATGCGCAGCGGCTGCGCCTGCTTCGATCAGGGATTTCATCAATTCAAATGCGTTCAAATTGCCACCAAAACCGGCCTCGGCATCGGCTACAATCGGTACCATCCAGTCAATATTCCCTTCGCCGCTCACGGATTGGATTTGATCCCTTCTCAACAAGGCGTTGTTGATTCGTTTGACGACCATCGGGACGGAATTGGCAGGGTACAGGGATTGGTCAGGATACATTTCTCCGGCTAAATTGGCATCGGCCGCTACCTGCCAGCCCGACAAATAAATCGCTTCCAAACCTGCCGACACTTCCTGAATGGCCTGGTTGCCGGTCAGGGCGCCCAGGCCGGCAGTAAATTTTTGGGTATTCAGGCGGTTCCAAAACTTTTGGGCACCTTGCCTGGCCAGTGAATATTCGATGTCCACCGATCCTCTTAATTTAATCACTTCTTCTGCGGAGTAAGCCCGCTTGATACCGGCCCACCTGGGGTTGGTCAGCCAATCGGTTTTGAGATTATTGATGCGGAGTTGCTGATCTGCTTTTTCGTAATTTTGCATAATTATTAATTTTCGAATTTGATAATGTGTCCTCTTCCGTTACTCGCCAAAGTTGTGGGAAGGGGATTTTTTTATAGTGGGTTTTCAGGATCAAATGATGCCTTTTGTGCCACAGGTGTTAGCAGGGCTCATCCGGCAAAAAACCAATGTAATCAGGTTGACTGGCGTCGTAGTCTGTGATGTACGTTTCATTCATGATTAAAAGATTTGATAGGTTAATATATCGCCGGAATTCCTTTGTCGAAAGGGGTTCCGGCGGAAGGTTTAAATCAGTCCGTAAGCGGGCAGTGTCAGGAATTCCACAAATTCCTCCTCTTTTATCAAGCGGTCAAATAGGTCGGTCGCTTCTGAAAATTGACCTTTTTCGAACCTGTCGGTTCCAACATAAGCCTTGATTTTTTCCAGTTCTTCCACCAATAGCTGGCGGTATAAATCGTACGTAATCGGAGTGTTATTTTCGAGTTTGGCGCCCGAGTGAATCCATTGCCAAACCTGGGTTCTTGAAATTTCTGCGGTAGCAGCGTCTTCCATCAAATTGTAAATGGCGGCGGCCCCATTGCCCCGCAACCAGCTCTCGATGTACAGGATGCCGACATTGATGTTCAGGCGCAGGCCAGCCTCGGTAATAGTGCCGTCGGGTGCCTGCACGAGGTCTGCGGCATTCACTTTGACATCTTCGCGTTTGTTGAAAATCTGGTTTTGGATTGGCATGTATTTGTCAAAAACCTCCATGGCCACCGGTACCAGGGCGGGGTGTGCCACCCAGGTGCCGTCGTGCCCGTTTTTCACTTCCGTCAGTTTGTCCTGTCGGACTTTTCCCAGTGCTTTTTCGTTGGCCTCGGGGTTGTTTTTTATAGGGATTTGCGCTGCCATGCCACCCATTGCATGCACGCCCCTTTTGTGGCAGGTCTGAATGACCAACTGGGAGTAGGAGCTCATGAAATGTGTGCCCATCCCTACTTTGGCGCGGTCTGGCAGAACGAAGCCCGGCAGGTTTCTGAATTTTTTGATGTAGGAAAAGATGTAGTCCCATCTCCCGCAATTCAACCCTGCAGAGTGGTGGCGCAGCTCGTACAAGATTTCATGGAGTTCAAAGCTGGCCAGGATGGTTTCAATCAGGACGGTCGCCTTGATGGTATTTTGTGGAATGGACAAAGCATCCTGGGCAAAGACAAAGACGTCGTTCCAGAGGCGGGCTTCTAAATGGCTTTCCAGTTTCGGCAAATAGAAATAAGGGCCGCTCCCACTGTCAATCAGGTTTTTGGCGTTGTGAAAAAAGTAGAGACCAAAGTCGACCAGGCTGCCGCTCATGTTTTCCCCGTCGCAGGTCAGGTGTTTTTCTTCCAAATGCCAGCCCCTGGGACGTACCATCAGAGTGGCTGTCGTTTCGTTCAGTTGATAGTATTTCCCTTTTGTGGGGTGGGTATAATCAATGGTTCTGTCAATGGCATCGCGAAGGTTGATCTGGCCCTGCATGGTATTTTCCCAATTCGGGGTGTTGCTGTCTTCGAAATCGGCCATGAAAACCTTGGCCCCTGAATTCAGGGCATTGATGATCATTTTCCGCTCTACCGGCCCGGTGATCTCCACGCGCCTGTCCAAAAGGTCTGTTGGCAGAGGGGCGACCTCCCAGTCTCCTTCCCGGACGTTTTTTGTGGCCGGTAAAAAATCGGGCATGGTTCCTTGGTCGAGGGCGGCCTGCCTGTCGGCCCGGTTTTTCAGGAGTTCCTTTCTTCGGTGATTGAATTGTAGGTGCAGGGATTTTAAGAATTCGAGGGCCCCGGCGGTCAGGACGGTCTCAAATCCTTCACGGAAAGTACCCTTGATCATGACATTTTGAACGTCTGGAAAAGTAGTGATAAGCGAAGCGGTCATATGCGAAAAGTTTTGTAGTTTTAAATGAAATCTTCCGCAAGGTATGTATTTTTTTCTATTAGCGGAAATTCCGCTAATAATATTTTTTCTGCTAAAAGGAGAATGATTCGCTATCTTTGGCGGAGAGAATTGTAGGTAGTCATTTAAACGAACGAGGTTTTAAAGCTGCAAATAATTGAAAATCAATTTGTTAGATTGGCATGAATCGACCCCCCGCGTGTCATTTGTGGTGGAGTGTTCTACGGATTGTAAAGGATTTATTAAATTTTTAAAAAAATGATGAGCAACGAAAAAATAATAAGATTGATTTTTGGCTTCAAGGTGAGACACCTGCGGCAGCAGCAAAACCTGTCTTACCAGGAATTGGGGGAGCGGACGAGTTTGTCCACCTCTTATCTGAATGACATTGAAAAAGGGAAGCGGTACCCCAAGCCGGCGAAGATCACGGCACTGGCCAATGCCCTGGGCGTGGACTATAATTATATGGTGGCGACCAACGCCTCCAAAAAATTGCAGCCGATCATTGATCTGTTGAATTCCAAATTTTTCAAGTTGTTCCCACTGGAGACTTTTGGTATCAGCCTGGAAAAGCTGTTGGAACTTTTCACGCAGACACCGGACAAGGTCAATGCTTTCATTTCCACCATTTTTAAGATTGCCCGCAACTACCAGGTGGACGAAACGCAGTTTTATAAGGAAGCCTTGCGCTCGTACCAGGACATGCACAACAATCATTTTCCCGAGCTGGAACTGGCTGTCGAAAATTTTAGAAAAGACTATTCAATTAAAAAAGTTCTTCCCCTTACACCGGGTTTTTTGGAGGATCAATTGGAGGAAATTTACGGCATACGAATCGACCGGAAAAGATTGGCCAAAGACAAGGCCATCCGTCATATCCGCTCTTATTTTAAGCCCGGTGACAATGTCCTTTATTTGCAAAAAGGGCTGTCAGCGGAGCAGGAAAACTTTCTGCTGGCGCGTGAACTGGGCTTCCAGTACCTCCAGCTAAAAGAACGGCCTTTTGAAACGACCATCATCCAAATCGATTCTTTTGAAAAATTATTGAATAACTACAAAGCCTCCCATTTTGCTGCAGCTTTGTTGATGGACGGGGCAACCCTTGCCAATGATATCCGGCAATTTGCCAGGGAAAATAGCTGGCAGCCTGATCTGTTTTTAAGTTTTTTAAAAAAATACCATGTCAGCACAGAAACGCTGATGCAGCGCCTGACCAATATTTTGCCCCATCATTTTGGCCTTGAAGACTTGTTCTTCATCCGCCTGACGGGCAGCGAAGATTTGAAAACATTTTCGATGAAAAAAGACTTGCACCTGTCCCAGCTGCACAGTCCTTACAATAACGAACTGAACGAGCACTACTGCAACCGCTGGGTGTCCATCACGGCCATCAAGGCATTGCGGATGGCGAAAGGCAAAAAGTCAAAACCACCGATTATTGCCGATGCGCAGATTTCCAAATATTGGAATACGGACAAGGCATACCTGTGCATCACACTGGCCAAGCCGGGCTTCCAAAACCCGAAACAGGGAGCCAGCGTCACCCTGGGCCTACTGGTAAACCCCCACCTAAAGGGGATCTTTCATTTTTTAAGCGATCCCCAATTAAAATACCGGGAAGTGCACACCACCTGTGAGCGCTGTGGGATCATTGATTGCGAGGCCCGGGTGATGTCGCCGGTGATCATTGAGCAAAAGGAAGCGGAGGCAACGGTGCTTGATTCTTTGCGGGAATTATAAACCTGCCTATCCGTCGACCTAAGCCGCCCGTTGATCGAAAACCGCACCTGCCGCCCTTCTATTCCCTTTTCAAATTTTATCTTGACAAAAAATTGAACGGAGTGACTAAGTCAGTGTAAGGAAATTCACAAAAGACTTTAGCACGTTTGTAACGGAATCAAAAGCCGCAGCGTCTATTGCGAAAAGGAAACAGCATCACCAACTAAAATGAATATCTCCATACAGGGCCTTAACAAGATCTATCCGAACGGTAATCAGGCATTAAAGGATGTCAACCTTGAGATCAAGGAAGGCATGTTTGGCCTGTTGGGGCCAAATGGAGCGGGCAAGTCCAGCCTGATGCGCATCCTCGTTTCCCTCATGAAACCCAGTAGCGGTACTGTTCTGGTCAATGGTAAGGACGCTGCCAGGCACCGCGGCTATGTGCGCAGCATGTTGGGTTATCTGCCGCAGGATTTCAGTTTCTTTTCCAATCTGACGACCCACGAGTTTCTGGACTATGCTGCCCGCTTGGCCGGCATGCGCCGCGGCCGAGAACGGAAAGCGGCGGTCGATAACCTGCTTGAAGAAGTCGGCCTTTTTGATGTGCGCAGCCGCAAGGCCGGCAAACTGTCGGGTGGGATGAAGCGGAGGCTGGGCATTGCACAGGCATTGATCAACGATCCCAACATCATTATTGTCGATGAACCGACGACCGGGCTGGATCCCGAAGAACGCATCCGCTTCCGCAACCTGCTGGCCCGGCTGAGTTCCCGTGAAGTGATCATTATCCTTTCTACCCATATCGTAGCCGACATTTCCAGTACTTGCGAACACATGGCCCTGTTGAATCGCGGGCAGGTCGCTTTTACTGGCTCGCCCGAGGAATTGATTCGCCAGGCGAAGGGCCATGTCTGGTCTATTTATGTGACGGAAAAGGAATATGTGGAGGTGAACCAAAAATACCACGTCGTGGCCACGGTGATGATGAAAGATGGGTGGAAGGTAACGGTGGTCGGCGACGAAGTGGAAGGCTACCGGGCCGAGCCGATCACACCGAACCTGGAGCATGCGTATGTGTACTTTGTGGAACATGTGATAAATAGGAGTTAGGATAGTTTCAGTAGAGTGTATAAAGGAGAAGGTAGAAGGACGCAAGGAATTGATATGATCTGATTTCCTCGAATGCCGGGGAATCCCCGAAATACCATTTTTGATAAACCCAATTCATAGTAACAAAAGTTATTTGACGCTCTTCGCCGCCTCTGGCGGCGAAGCGACTCAAAAAAACTTTTGTCACAATGTACTCAACCCATGTTGTCAACTTTCAGGACCATAGCAAAATACGAACGGGTCATCCTGCTGCGCAGTTGGTTTTTCCGTATTTTTTCTGGGCTGTCGTTGTTGTTCCTTTTTGCGTTCAACATGGGAGAGGTTTCACCAGTGGGTGACATGCAGTGGGCCTACCGCGCCGTTCCGTCGAATATGCCTTACCTGAACATGTTTTTGCTGAACATTGCGCAGGCGATCATTGCGGTTTTTTTATCGTCGGAATTTATCAAGCGGGAGCGCAAACAGGACACTGCCGAGGTGTTTTATGTCCGTTCGATGAGCAATGCCACCTACATGCTCGGCAAGGCCTGGAGTATACTTTCGATCTTTTTGCTCATTAATGTTGCGGTGCTGGTCATGGGGCTGATTTTTAATTCGCTGGCACTGGATACTTCCATTGACTGGAAGGCCTACTTGTACTACCCCTTACTGATTTCCCTGCCAACGCTCCTCTACATCATCGGCCTGTCCACTTTGATGATGAGTATCATCCGCAACCAGGCCCTGACTTTTGTGATCCTGCTGGGCTACATCATGTCCAGCCTGGTCTATATCAAAGGTTCTTACAATTACCTGTTTGATTACATGGCCTTTTACCTGCCACTGTTTCATTCGGAGCTGGTCGGTTTCACGGACTGGCCAACCATCCTGACGCTGCGGACGATGTATGCCTGTCTTGGGTTGGGTTTTCTCTTTTTCTCTATTTTTAATATGAAACGCCTGCGGCAATCAAGGCTGGCCAATCGGTTGTCGTTGTTTTTGGGAGTGGCCTTCGTTGGTGCTGGCCTGTTTTTGGGAAAACAGCATTGGGATCGTTTTCAGCAAAGCATCGGTTTGCCGCAGCAAATGATTGCGCTCAATAATCAATTTGTTGACCATGCCAGGATCGACATTGAGGAACATAAAATTCACCTGGAACAGGCTGAAAACAGTTTTGCCGCCACTTCCCGAATCAGAGGAATCACGGAGGCGGCGGCCAGCGAATTTGTCTTTACGCTGAATCCTGGACTGGAGGTTAAGACGGTAAGTGCAGGAGAACGAGCTGTGACATTTGAGCGTCAAACGCATCTGTTATTCGTCAAGGCGGATGCCGAGCTACCGGCTGGTACCCCCCTTGATCTGACGATTCAGTACGAGGGCACGATTGACGAAGATGGCTGTTACCTGGACATTGATCACAAAAAGAAATTTGAAAAGCCAGAGGGGACTGTTTTCGACATTGGCCGTCGGTATGCCTTCGTTCATCCTTCGTTCCTGTTGCTGACACCGGAAAACCAGTGGTACCCACAGGCCGGGGTAGGGTATAGTGACACCAGCCCCAATTGGTACCGTAAGGACTTCGTCCAATATCAGTTGACCGTCAAAACATTGCCGGGGCTTATCCCCGTTTCACAGGGCAACATTCAACCAATGGATGAAAACACGTACACCTTTGAACCGGAGATGGCGCTGCCGCAAATTTCCTTGTCGGTCGGAAAATATGAAAAGCAAAGCTTCCAGGCGGACAGCCTCAAGTTGTCGGTCTATTATACCGAGGGGCACAACTATTTTGAAACGGCCCTGCCCGATATCAGAGACACGCTGGAATCTCTCATTCGGGAAAGACTGGCGGATTACGAGCGCCAGGCCGGACTCAAATATCCGTTTCAGGAATTTTCGATTGTGGAAGTGCCGGGCCAATTCAAATCCTACGACCGCGTCTGGACCTCCGTACACCAGACCGTTCAGCCCGGTCTGACCTACATGCCGGAGCGCGGGATGTATACCAGGCGGCTCGATTTTAACGGATCGGCAAAACGGCAGAAAAGGTGGGGCCGCAACAAGAACAGTACGCCCGAAGAAATACAAATCAAGGTGCTCAACCAGTTTCTCGATGAGTTTTTTCGGTTTAAAGAAATAGATACCAGTTGGGAGGGTGGAGATGCAATAGTGGAAGAATCCGTGAATCCGTATTATCAGTTTGCGCAGTTCTATGAGCTGTGCAACAACCTCGATTCCAAACAATGGCCCGTGCTGAACCGGGTTTTTGAATCCTATCTCCGCAATGATAACAGCTCTGGCCCTGACTGGGCCCGGCGCTACAGCGGAAGCACCCAGAACGAACTGGCCAACATGGTCTTGCAGGAAAAATCGTTTTCTGAAATCCTGACCCTGAAGGAGAACCAGGCTTTGATCGACAATGTCATCGACCTGAAAGGAGAGATGTTGTTTTCTATGTTGCAGGCCAAGGCCGGTACTTCGAGGTTTCGGGAGTTTATCGTTGAATTATTGGAAGCCAATCGATTTGAAAACCTGGAACTGACCGCTCTGGATGCGCAGCTCCAGTCCGAATTTGGCGTAAGCCTTTCCCAATACATAGCAAAATGGTTCAATGAAACCGACCTGCCGCGCTACCTCATTGCCACTCCGGTGGCGGAGAAAGTAGTGGCCGGCAATCGGGAAATGACCAGGGTCCGGTTTAAAGTATCCAATCTTGGAACTGCTGAGGGAGTCATTAGATCGACACTGCGAACAGAGGAACCACTGAATAAATTACTGTACCTCGAACCGGGGGAAACCAAAGAGACTTTTTACCTGTCGGTGGAAGAGCCGAGTGGCATCCAGGTCAATACCCTGGCTTCCGGCAACCTGCCCAATCAGGTGGAATACGTTTTTGATCAAATCAATAAAACTTCAATCACCAATGCCCGCGAAGAACAATTGGCATTGGACCGGCCGATTACTATCGTCGACAACGGCCGGGAGATCATCGTCGATAATGAAAATGCGGATTTCGAATTTTCTCATTTTGAAGAAATGAGCCGCTTGCGCAAATGGCTGCGACCTGCCGAAGAGGAAGATTTTAAATATAAAGGAACCAAAGTCTGGCGGCCACCATTGAATTGGACCGCCACCACCGATGATGAATTTTTCGGTGAATTCGTCCGGTCTGCTTTTTATATCAAAGCCGGAGATGGTACGAAGGAAGCAAAATGGAAAATCCCGATCACGGAACCAGGCCGCTACGATGTTTTTTACCATGTATTCAAAGATGAATCTTTCAATTGGTGGCGCGACCAGAAAGGAAGTTACCATTTCAAGATTCCACATGAAAACGGCCAGGATGAACCAACCATCGAATTGAGCCAACAAACGCCGAGTGGCTGGACCTCCCTCGGAGATTATGAATTCGCAGCAGATACGATCACCATCTCACTGACCAATGAAACCAAGCTGCGGGCTGTTTTTGCCGACGCAGTGAAACTGGTGCGGATGGATTGAATGAAAATTTGGCAAAGGGTAAAAGTAGAGGGTAGCAGGGAGAGGGACTTTTCCTAAAAATGATTGAGCGGAAGTCTTTCTAACCTTTTACCAGTAATGACAAGAAAAACTTGGGCGGTAAATTTCTCTGCGAGCTTTGCGGTCTCTGTGTGGAAGTTGCCATTGATCACGCAGGGACCGCAAAGCTCGCAGAGAACAATATGTCTCAAGTTTACTTGACACGATACACCTGCTCTCTACCAAACAAACGACTGATTATGAAATACGCTAAAATACAATACCGAACCATCATTGTAGTCTTCATGCTGTTTTGTGGAATGCATCTCAATATAGCAACAGCCCAGCATGTTTTGACCCTGGAAGCAGCATTGGACATCGCTGAAAAAAGCAGCCCGTCCATCCAGCGGTCCTTGTTTAACATTGAACAATATCAATACAGCCTGGATGCGGAACGGGCCTCTTTGAAGTCGCGTTTTTCCCTGACGCTCGATCCCTTTGGTTACAGCCGGACGAGGAGTTTTAATAAACAATTTTCACAGTGGTTTACGAATACAGAACGGTATTCATCCGGTGAGTTCCGGGTAGACCAGCCCATTTTGGCGACTGATGGCACGCTGGCATTGATCAATAATCTCAGCTGGCAGAGCAACGATACCGATATTGCTGGTGTGGGTGAAAACTCCAATACGGCATTTTACAATAATTTGTATTTGGCTTATAATCAACCGATTTTTACTTACAACCGACGTAAAATGGCATTGAATGAACTAGAGCTGAACTATGAGAATGCTAACCTTCAATATGCCATTCAGCGGTTGGCATTAGAGCAAACGATTACCGGACAGTTCTTCGATGTGTACCTCGCCCAATTGAATCTCGATATTGCCCAAGAAGAATTGACCAATACCACCAATAACTTCGAAATTGTCAAAAACAAAGTAGAGGCCGGGCTGCTGGCGCAAGAGGAACTCTATCAGGCCGAACTCAATTTTGCCAATGCCCAGCTGTCCGTTCAGGACAACGAACTCGCACTGGCCAATGCCGAAGAGGCTTTCAAAAGAGAACTGGGGATGAACCTGGATGAAGAAATTCGATTGTTGACAGACCTTGAGGCCAGGCCCGTGGTCGTTGATCTGGATAAAGCCGTCGACCTCGCCCTGCAATCCCGCATGGAACTCCGCCAGCGGGAAATCGATATTGAAAAATCATTTTTTGAACTGGAACGTACCAAGGCCCTGAATGAATTCAAGGCCGACCTGCAACTTACCCTGGGCGTCTTCGGCGACAACGAGAATTTTACTCAGATTTATGGAATGCCGACAAACAACCCCAGTGTCGGGCTGACGGTAAATATTCCCCTTTACGATTGGGGGGAGCAAGAGGCGCGCATCAATGCACAGCAAACGACTATGCAATCCCAACGGCTCGACCTGACGGAAGAGCGCAAACAAATCCGGATGGACATTCGCCGGTCCTACCGCAACGTGCAGACCCAGATGCCCCGCATCGAGATCGCTCGCAAGAGCGTCGAAAATGCCGAGAGGACCTACGAAATCAATCTCGAACGATACATCAATGGCGACCTGTCCGGTATTGAATTGAATCAGTTTCAGGCGCAGCTGTCCAGTAAAAAGGTCGACTATGCGTTGGCTTTGATCAACTACAAAAACCAATTGCTTGAACTTAAAATACTCACATTATTTGATTGGGAAAAGCAGGAGCCCGTCTCGATGGTACTCCCGGGCAATCAGTAAGGATAGCATGAATCTGTGTACATGACAAAAATGGTCAACTACACAAAAGATTATAACAATTGGGTTTTGTCCTGATCTTGAAATGTGAATTTAACTTGAACTCATTTTAACACATAGACCACATAAGAACACATAGAGTATTTTTAAAAAAACTATATGTTCTACTGTGAAATATGTGTTTAATCAATAAGCATCGTGAAAAATCAATTTTATTTCTACCTCTTATTGTTTGCTTTGTCCAGCTTTTGGTCGTGCGATGAAGCGGAAGAGGAAAGCCCGACCATCGACATCGCAGCGCCTGTTTCTGTGATCCAGTTAAAGCCGGGCTCACTGTCGCGCCATACTATTGCCACAGGCAATGCCACTGCGCACAAATCCATCGAACTGAGTACCCAGATCGGCGGGAAATATATTTTAAAAAACAACCCCGCCCACAACCGTCCTTTCAGATTGGGCGACCGGGTGAAAGGAGGTCAGGCATTTGTGGAAATCGAAGACAAGGAATATGAAAACGGCATCGCCCTGGAAACAACCAAGATGAACCTCGAACTGGCGGAACAGGAGGTGCAAAAGCAACAGTCCGTTTACGAAAAAGGTGGGGTCACTTTGCGCGAACTGCGCAACGCAGAACTACAGGCCACTCGCGCCAAAGACGATCTCGTCAATGCAGAGATCCGCCTGGAAAAAATGAAAGTGCCCATCCCGATTTCCGGTGTGATTGTAAACATGCCACAGTACACACCGGGGAGCAGGATCAACCAGGGAGACCCACTGGCAACCATCATGGATTACTCGCGGATGTACGTCGACGTCAACCTGCCCGAGAACACCATGATGGAAATCAAGACCGGGCAAAAAGTACAGATCACCAATTACAGCCTTCCCAACGATACCCTGTCAGGTACAATTACGGAAATGTCGCCGGCCATTGATATCAACACCCGTACCTATTTGGCCAAGGTCCGGTTCAATAACCCCAAATTGCTCATCCGCCCCGGCATGTTCGTCAAGACGCTCATCAAGGTCAGTGAAAAAAACAACATCCTCGTGATCCCTAAAGAAGTCGTTATCTCAGACCAACGAGGTAAGCGTGTTTTTGTAGTACAGGACAATACTGCCTTTGAGCGGATCGTCGAAACCGGGATGGAAAATGAAGAGATGATCGAGGTGGTCAGTGGCCTGGAAGAAAATGACCGCCTTGTGGTGAAAGGATTCGAGACCCTCCGCGACAAATCCAAAGTGAAAATATTACGATGAAAAAACTCATAAAATTTGCCGTCGATTACCCCGTGACCATCTCGATGGCCATTCTTGGTATTTTCATTCTGGGCTACATTTCCTATTCCCGCCTTGGGGTCGACCTGTTTCCTGACCTGAATTCACCTCGGCTTTTTGTCGAAATACAAGCTGGAGAAAAAGCCCCGGAAGAAATAGAGAAACAGTACATCGAACAAATCGAGGCACTGAGCATGCGGCAGCAAGGGGTTACACAGGTGTCTTCCGTCACCCGGATCGGTTCGGCCTTTGTCACGGTGGAATACAGTTGGGAAAAAGACATGGACGAAGCGTTCCTCGACCTGCAAAAAGCCCTGAACGATTTCAACCAGGCAGAAGACCTGGATCGCATCGGCGTCACTCAATACGACCCCAACAGCGCTCCCGTCATGCTGGTCGGCATCAGCCACGAATCCATCAACGACCTGAACGAACTGCGTAAAATAGCGGAGAATTACATCAGCAATGAAATGATCCGGCTGGAAGGCGTCGCCCAGGTCACGCTCTCTGGCCAGCAGGAGCAGGAGGTTGTGGTCGAGCCGGTTCCGCACAAAATGGAGGCCTATGACATAACCCCCGATGACATTACCCAGAAGATCCAGAGTTACAATCAAAATATTTCCGGTGGCACCGTGGAAGACCTCGGGCTACAGTACACGGTGAAAGGTGTCGGAATGCTGGAATCAAAAGCCGATTTTGACAACCTCATTATCGGCTATAAAGAAAGCAGCCAACAAAACGGCCAGCAGGCGATTGCCTCGGCACAAAATATGGACGAAGGCAATAACGCGTCCAACGCCAATCGCGCACCGATCTATCTGCGGGACGTGGCAGCAACCAGTTTTACAAAAAAAGACCCCCAAAATATTGTACGAATCAATGGTCGCCGCTGCATCGGTCTGTCCATTTACAAAGAGAACCGTTTTAATACGATCAAAGCAGTCGAGGAAATTACCGAAGCGCTCAAAGTGATCGAGCTTGCTTTGCCCGGTTATCAGTTTGAGGTCATTTCCAACCAGGGGACCTTTATTCAGCAAGCTGTTGATGAAGTACAGGAAACGGCTTTGATGGGGATTGTTTTGGCAGTCATCGTCCTGTTTTTCTTTTTACATCGTTTCGGCACGACCCTCATCATTAGCATTGCCATTCCGATTTCTATCATCGCCACTTTTGCGCTGATGTATTTCAATGGTCTGACCATTAATATCATGACGCTGGGGGGGCTGGCGCTCGGGGCTGGCATGCTGGTGGACAATGCCATTGTCGTGCTGGAAAATATTTTTCGAAATCATGAATCCGGCGAAGATGTCAAAGCAGCGGTCATTAAAGGGACGGCAGAGGTCGGCGGAGCAATTACTGCTTCTACACTGACGACCATCATCGTTTTTCTGCCTGTTATTTATTTACAAGATGCGGCTGGGGAGTTGTTCAAAGACCAGGCCTGGACGGTGGCCTTTTCACTGATATCGTCGCTCTTTGTGGCCATCCTGGTTATTCCGATGCTTTATCACCGCTTTTATCGAAACCGGAAAGCACCGGCCAAAGCAAGGTCGGTACAGATCGGCGGGTATGGCCGGTTTCTCAAAGGAATATTGAAACTCAGGTGGATCGTGGTGTTAGTGGCTGTGCTGCTGGTGGCAGGGGCGTATTTTATTTACCCTTCCATCGGTACGGAGTTCATGCCCAGTGCGACTACCCGCAAGTTTCAGGTAGACATGGAATTGCCGGAAGGCACTGTATTGGAAAGAACAGCCGCAACGGTCAGCAATGTAGAAGGCATTGTTCGGGAAACATTAAAAGATGATCTAAAATTCACTTACAGCCACATCGGCCCAAGTACAGGGTTTGAGGAAGACCAGTCAGCCGTCTTTCAGGGAGACCATACGGCTACGATGGAAGTGGCGCTGATTGATAGCACGCGCTTAGGCACCCAGAAAGTAATCGCCGCACTGGACGAAGTAACCAGCGGTATTTCCGGGGTCAAATTTTCTTTTTCACCTGAAGTTTCCTCCCTGAACAGCATCCTCCGAACGGATGAGGCACCACTGGTCATTGAGATAAAAGGAGACAACCTGCAGACCATCGAAGAAATCACGCAAAATGTTCGGAATGAAATAGCTGGTATCCCTGAATTGTTGAACCTCCGAACCTCGATCGAACAGGGGGCACCG
Source organism: Bacteroidota bacterium (assembly GCA_039819485.1). Taxonomy (GTDB): domain Bacteria; phylum Bacteroidota; class Bacteroidia; order Chitinophagales; family Saprospiraceae; genus UBA6168. The sequence goes on from JBCBRY010000036.1 coordinate 36,576, forward strand.
GAGATTGAAGTCCTTTTCGACCGCTTCCGGCTGGGACTGTACAACCTGGACATGAACAATGTGATCACCCAGATCCAGGATCAGTTGAAAGGTAAAGAAGCGGGGAAACTGGAGCAGGCCGGCGACATGGTCGATATTACCCTGCACATGCCGGAACAAGGCTTGAAGGAATTTGAAAACATGGTCATCAAAGGTGGAGAAAAGGTGTACCGCCTGCATGAGATCGCTTCATTGAAACGCTCGGCTGCACCCCGTGAAATCCACCGCCGCAACCAAAGCCGCATCGGCAAAGTATACGCGCAGACGGCAGAGGACATACCGCTCGAATTCGTGGCCAGTAAAATTCGCAAACAAGTGCAGGAGATCGACCTGCCACCCAACTACCGAATAACCGTTGTGGGGGATGAGGCACGTCGGCAGCAGTCCCTGCAAAGTCTATCTTTTTCACTGATTCTTTCCATCGTATTGGTGTACATGGTCATGGCTTCTCAGTTTGAATCGCTGATCCATCCATTTACCATTTTATTGACCATTCCATTGGCGGTGGTCGGAACGATTGCCACTTTTTACTGGCTCGGCACGCCGCTGAATATCATGGCCATCATCGGTATCATCATGCTGGTGGGAATTGCCGTCAATGATGCGATCATCCTTTTGGACCGCATCAACCAATTGAGACGGGGCGGGCTCGAACGGAACGATGCCATCGCAATGGCTGGCCAACAGCGCATCCGGCCGATCCTGATGACTACCATGACCACCGTGCTGGCCCTGTTGCCGCTGACCTTCGGTTTTGGTGAAAGCGCTTCTTTACGGGCACCCATGGCCTGGGCTGTGATCGGTGGACTGGTCACTTCTACCTTGCTGACACTCGTGGTCATTCCATGTGTGTACGCCATCATTGATTTTGGAAAAGTAACCCGGACGTCCAGTCCGGGAACCGATTTCTCAGATGACTGATTTCAAAATAAATACCAACGTAACTCGGATTGCTAATCCGAGCAGCCGTTACTCGGATTAACAATCCGAGTTACTAATATGAAAGCCCTTATAAATAGAAAAGTAACCATTTGCATGTTCTTCATCGGACTGACCTTGTTGGGGTACATCTCCTACCAGCAACTGCCGGTGGAGCTGCTGCCCAATGCGGAACTGCCGATGTTGTTTGTGCAGGTGGCCTCAGCTACGGAGGTGAACCCGCAGTACCTGGAGCAGCAGGGGGTCGTTCCTGTTGAGGGAGCAATCGGAACGTTGGAAGGAGTGGAGAAAATTGATACGCGAATCAACGGAAACCAGGCTTTTATCCAAATCAGTTTCAAAAAAGACGTGCGTTTCAAATACGTCTTTTTGAAATTGCAGCAACGGATCGATGCCGTCAAAAGGCAGCTGCCACAAGACCTGTTTGTGATGGTGGCCAAGATCGACCTGCAGCAGCTGACCAACCAGTTTCTGGAACTACAGGTACGAGGGAGCGGCGGCACCGACCGGCTCCGTAATGTGACGGAACAGGAGATTCGCCCTGCCTTTGAAAACCTGGATGGCATTGCCTCGGTCAATGTATTTGGCGGACGCCAAAAAAACCTGGAAATACTTCTCGACAAGCAGGCCTGTGAACCGCACAACATCACGCCCGAGAGTGTCCGCAACCGTTTGACACAAAACTCCGGCAGCCGGACCCTGGCGGGTTTTGTGTACGATGGCGACCGCCGCTTTTTCATTCGCACGGCTTCGGAATATACAGATGTAAAAGACATTGAAAACATCGTCATGGCGCCCGGGCCGGTCTTGCTGGGGAATGTGGCCAAGGTTTCCTTTGGGGTTGATGAAGAAACCTCGATTAGCCGAGTCAACGGAAAAGATGCCATTTCGATGACGGCCACCAAAGCTTCCCAGGTCAATATCATTGATCTGTCGCACCGCTGCCTCGCTTTGATCGATCAACTGAACGAGGAGTTAGCTGCGAAGGATGTTGAGATCGTCGTCCAGCGCAACCTCGCCGACCGGATGGAGGAAAACATTCAGCAGATCATAGACTTGTCGCTCGTTGGTGGTTTGCTGGCGGTTTTTGTGTTGTGGGTTTTCCTGAAAGATCCGCGCCTGATCACGGTGATTGCGGTCTCGATTCCGATTTCTATTTTCGCCGCCTTCAACCTGTTTTACGGAGCGGAAATCAGTATCAACAGTTTGACCCTCGTTGGGATGGCGCTGGCCGTGGGCATGTTACTTGACAACAGCATTGTTGTTTTGGAAAATATTTACCGGCTGGTTTCCGGTGGCGCCAGTATTGACAAAGCAGTTGTGAATGGCGTTTCCGGGGTGGCGAAAGCCATCCTGGCGGCCACCCTGACGACGGCGACCGTGTTTGTGCCTTTTCTGTTTTTTGGAAATTATTTAATCGAACTTATCGGAAAAAATATCGGGGTTTCCATTATTTCAACCTTGATGGTTTCGCTTTTTGTTGCCCTTTTGCTGATCCCCGTACTGGCATCCGTGGTACTGGGTTTTTATTCCGACCGGCAAAAGGCTTCCTTCGGAAAATCCAAGGGGAGGACCCGTACCGAGCAGCTGTATCTTGTTTTGCTGAAAAGCAGTTTGCGCAATCCGGCCAGGGTGATCATTGGCAGCCTGTTGTTGTTTTTCATCACCACCTTTGCCATTTTGGCCATCAGCATCAATGCACAGGAGGAATTGGAATCGGACCAGGTCGATGTATTTGTCACCATGGCGAAAGGGAGTACGATTGAAAATACGGATAAGGTCGTTCGGGAAGTAGAGGCCAAATTGGAGGAAATCGTCGAAAAGCAGGATATCAGCAGCCGTATCCAGGAAGAGGACGCCGTCGTGAGCCTGAAGCTGCAAGACCAATTTGAAGAAATTGAAAACCGAAATTTCAATGAAATAAAAGGGCAGATCGAAGAAGAGGTTGAGCAAATAGGAGGTGGTGCCCGTATCAGTCTCACCCAACAAAGTGCTGGCGAGGGTGGGGGCCAGGGTTTGGGGGCCATGGATGAGATGGGCGCATTGATGGGTTTCGGTGATAACCGGGAAAAAATTATTGTAAAAGGGGAGGACTACCCGCTTTTGCAAAGAGTTGCTCAGGATTTGCTTTATTACCTGCAAAACCTGGACGACACCCGCAATGCCACACTGAGCACGCGGGGCAACCGCCCGGAGGTGAACCTGGCATTCGATCCGCTGGCCATGGCCCAGAAGGATATTTCCACCCAGAATATCGCCGTTGCCTTGCGGGACTTTGGCCAGGAAGTACCTGCCACTTCCAAGTTCCAATACGCCGATGAAGAATACAACATCATCATCCGCGAGAGTGAAGACCAGCAGGCAGAGCTGAAGCCCAAAACCATGGCTGACCTGCGAAAAGTGGAAGTCGCCGACCAGCAGGGTGGGCTGCACGAACTGGCTTCTTTCTCTGACATTCGCACCGGGCAAGGGTACGACGAAATACGTCGCATCAACCAGCAAAAACAAATAGAAATCACCTTTGGCCGTTCCGAGCAGGCCATGCAGTCAAAGGAGATTCTCGAGGCTCATCAGGAAAGTGTCAAGTCCTTGATTTCCTCTTATCCTGCCCCTCCGGGCATCGCCATTGAGTTGGTAGAGTCGGAAGATCAATTGAAGGATTTTAAATCGCTGGGGCTGGCGGCGGTCTTATTGATTTTTATCATTTTGGCTTCCTCTTTTGAATCGCTGACCGCTCCGTTTGTGCTGGTGTTTTCCATCCCGTTGGCCGCAACGGGTGCTTTGCTGGCACTGACCATTACCGGCAACAGCCTGTTCAACGCCAATACGATGACTGGTTTTTTGATCCTGCTCGGTGTCATCGTCAACAACGGCATCATCCTGATCGACTACGTCAATGCGCTTCGGCGAAAAGGCTATCGAAAAACCCGCGCATTGATGACGGCGGGCCTGCATCGTTTGCGTCCCATTATGATTACGGCCATTACGACGATCATTGCGATGTTTCCCTTGGCACTTGGTACGGCTGAATACGTCAGTGTGATCGGCTCTCCTTTCGCCATCACCGTGATCGGCGGACTCGCACTGGGGACAGTGCTGACACTGATCGTCATTCCGACGGTTTATATGGGGTTGGAAAATGTGATCCATTGGTTCCGGTCGCTGCCCACCTGGGTGAAGGTTTTGAACCTGGGGCTGCTTTTAGGTGGCGGGTTGTTGGTTTATTTCCAGGTTGATTCTTTTTTATGGCAGTTGGCCGATGTACTGTTGTTGCTGTTCCTCATTCCGGCGGTCACCTATTTTATCCAGACGAGCTTGCGGAGGGCCAGTGCGGTCGTAATCCCACCGGAGGAAGAACTGACCATTCAGATTCAGAATTTGGTAAAAGTCTATGACCGGCCCGGCCGATTTGCGCGCGAATGGGCAGGAGGCCAGAACCTGATTGACCGTGAGGCTGGACAGGCGGCCTTTCACTGGCGGTCATTGCTGGGCGATTTTATTTGGCAGGTTCCTCTCTTTGGGTTTTTATGCTGGTTTACCTTTTCTTACTTGGATAGGGGTTTCTGGATGCTGGTTTTGACCGTAGGCGTTTATCGGTTATTGCTGGAAATATGGATACCGTTCGGGCAAGCACTGGCTGCCGGGCAGCACAAGTGGCGGGGAAGGATCTCCCGTTTTTTCGGGGGGCTGATATATTGGGTGAGTCCATTGTTGCTGCTGGCCGTTCTGTATTCCAGGTTTGAGGATATCGGTTTTATTGTTTTTCTGTTTATTCTTTGGTACCTCGTTTTGATTATATATCGTTCGTCTGGTTATTTTCATAAAAAACAACTCAAGATCGAGCGCATCAAAGGACGTCTGCGGCGGGCGTACTACCGGCTGATTTTGGCCATCCCCATCATCGGTAAAAGGAAAGTCCCTTTCCGTGCGCTCAATGGTGTTTCCCTCGAAATTGGCACTGGCATGTACGGCCTCCTGGGGCCAAATGGTGCTGGAAAATCCACCCTGATGCGGATCATCAGCGGCATCTTCAATCAGAGCTACGGGAAGGTCTGGATCAATGGCGTCGACACCCAGGAAAAACGCGAAGAACTGCAGGGCCTGATCGGCTACCTGCCTCAGGCGTTCGGCAGTTATGAGCATATGACTTCCTGGGCCTACCTTGATTATCAGGCGATTCTGAAAGGGCTGCACGACAACGAGGAAAGGAAGAAACGGCTGGAATACGTCTTGACGGCCGTCAATATGCTGGACCGCAAGGATGAAAAAATCGGCTCTTTCTCCGGTGGAATGAAACAACGGATCGGCATTGCACAAATACTGCTGCACCTGCCGCGCATCCTTGTCGTCGACGAACCCACGGCCGGGCTGGACCCCCGCGAACGCATCCGCTTCCGCAACATGCTGGTGCAGTTGAGTCGTGAGCGGATCGTCCTGTTTTCCACGCACATCATCGAAGACATTGCCAGTTCCTGTAACCAACTGGCCGTGCTCAATAAAGGCGAAGTCCGTTATCAGGGAACGCCGCAAGAGATGGTTCAATTGGCGGAAGGCCTGGTCTGGGAATACCTCATTCCTGCGGAAGAATTTGACCAGGCCGAGAAGGAGCAGGTGATCGTCAACCACTTGCGGGAAGGAGACCAGATCCGCGTTCGCTGCATCGCTGCGCACCAGCCGAACGGACGGGCGGTGCAGGTCGAACCGGTCTTGGAAGATGCCTATTTGTGTTTGTTGAAAAATATAGCGCTTTGATGAATCTCGTGGAGTAATACCTGGCTTATGTTTCCCGCAGGGTCACGCAAAGTGTACCGCGGAGGGTCGCTGGGTTTTATACACTCTCCGTTGCAAAACTTTGCGGGCAACTTGAGTCCTGTTTTGAGAAAGTTTCACTTGATATTTCAAAGAACCAACCATATTAAAAAATCTGATGTTGAACTCCATCATACTCACAGGCCGGCTCATCCGGTACAACCTGAAGATCATTTTTGCCGGTCGGTTTATCTGGTTTCTGTTGGCTGCCCTGGGCTTTTATCTTTTCTTCATGGTGGTTGCCGTAATGGACAATGAGGAAACGGACATCAGCCTCATTTATGAATTGTGTTTTTTCCCTGCGCTCCTGCTGATCTTTTATCCGATGGTATTCGGCATCCAGCGGGACGAGGATGCCCGCATGCTGGAAATTCTTTTTGGCATTCCCGACTACCGCTACAAAGTCTGGTTGGTGCGCATTGCCCTGATCCTCGCCCAGGTATATGTGCTGATGGTCATTTTTGCCTCGATCGGTTCTTACCTGCTCTATCCGATCAATCCGCTGTCGGTCGCTTCGCAATTGTTTTTTCCCGTCTGTTTTATCGGAAGTCTTGCTTTTTTCTTTTCCACCCGCATCAAGAGTGGCAATGCTACGGCCGTGGTCATGGTGATCATTGGTTTCGCCCTGACCATTTTTAGCGAAATACTGGAACGTACCTTCTGGAATATTTTTCTCAACCCATATGATCCGCCTCGCCAATTTAGCCAGTTGGCCTGGCAGGAGATCGTTTGGAAGAACCGTGTCTTTTTGATGGTAGGGGCGGTCGTCTTTTTACTGGGAGCATTGCTGAATTTGCAGCGGCGGGAAAAGTACGTGTAAAGGCTGTAGTGTGCGGGCTCCAGACCAGAGTTAGCAGCGTTCGGCGTGTGCCAGAACGGTACTGTGTATTTTGATTTTGCAGTCCATTTTGTTTTGTTGCGTGCTGCATTTACATGCGCATGACTTCATCCCTGCTTTTAGGGATCAAATTTTTTTTTAACAAATATTTTTGTAATTTCACCAGAACAAACATTGAAAACATTTAACCTTAAAAAAACTAAATATGGGCAAACAAATAACTACTGGGCATGTCAACCAAGTAATGAACGAGGAGGTTTCCAATCCTACCAATGTCCCAGCATTAAGCGAAGCAGAGAATCTATTATCTGTGAAAAGGAATCAAATCTTTATTGAGGATGATTCTTTTGTCGCCAACCCTTTGTTGCTGCTCGGCAACATTTTAGAAATCAGAAAAATGGACGGCGAATGTCCTGAAAAATTCAACGCTGCTGACTCCGTTCCAGAATTTTCCATTGTACCATTGCAAGATTTTGTTGTAGATGAAGCGTCTATTTTGAAACAACCCGTAAAAAGACAATCTATCCTCGTCGATCAAAAACTTTCCCTGCAACTTAGCTTCTTGAGTTACCTGTCCACTCAACTTGATCACGAGTCGGTGTTCAATACGATGGTCTTCGACCAAGCTGCCGGCAGGATCAAAACCTCTGACCCAAGCTGGAGCAAGTCGGTCAATACTTGGAAAGAGCAGCACCAAGCTCTCTTAGAAGATGAAGATATCTGTTATTTACTCGCCGTGACTGGTATGGTTCAGAAAAACGTAATCCGAAAGAAGTATACTAAATTCAGCGCCGGAGCCAAAGGTGGCGGCTGGGGGGTAAACTTCAACGGGAGCCTCCATACCAGTAATGATGATTACGCCCTCGATTTCAGGTTCGGGTTATCGGTGGGGGTCATTAAGCGACCAAAAGTTATATATAGAGGAGAAAAAGATGAGGGGCTAAAGGGAATAGACATCCCAACTGAAAGGGAGATGAACCTGTTCAAAAGTATCAGCACAGTTATACGTAAGTAGGTGAAATAATATTTAATTTATATTCATGTTAATGAAATAACTACCGATCAAATATGGAATTAAATGCAGAAAGAATAAGAGACCTTATTGCAAGGGCCGACATTGAGATTGCCATTAACGAACTTGCAGACTATCTCAATAGAACCTCCCACCCAAAGCTGGAAGAAGCAATTACACTCAGTGCAAGGTTTTCGAATAACGAGAGATTGAACCGCCTGGGTATCCTTTCTTATGGTGAACTGAAACTTGAACGTAACCAGATCATTAACGCTCTGTTTGAGCTGATCAAAGAATTGGAAAGAAAAACACCCCCTATTGGTGGGGGGCAAGGTCGCAGTCAAAGTCATGGTCATGGTCAAGCCCAAGCCAGTGGCGACATCTCAGAGAAAAACACGATTCTGTTTTTAACGGCTTCCCCACGTGACGAAGATAGGACGCGCTCCATTGCGGAAGTAAACAACATCGAAACGGAACTGCGAAAATCCAAGTTCCGGGACAAGTTCATTATCAGGCGGAAAGACGATGCCAGCATCAGTGACCTGCTGGACGGACTGTTGGAATATGATCCCCATATTGTCCATTTCGCAGGGCATGGCGATGTGGATGGCATCAAGTTAATGGGCAAACATGACAAATCCAAGGTAGCCCCGAATGAGGCACTGGCAGCATTGTTTTCCCAATTCTCTGATAAACTGGCGTGTGTGTTCTTGAATTCATGCTTTAGTGAAGTGCAGGGTAAACTGATCTGCAAACATATCGATAATGTAATCGGCATGAAAGCCAAGGCTCCGGTGGATACAGCTATGGAGTTTTCGAAAAATTTTTACAAGTCGCTTGGGGCGGGGAAAAACATTGATTTTTCTTTCCGCGTAGCCAAGATTTCAACAGACCTGAGCATGTTGTCGGGGTCTGATCTGCCCGTACTACTTCACAAGGATATTGCGTAACCCTCGAATATATGAGCACACAGATTGACACTATAATAGAAAACTCAGAAGCTTTGATCGATAGTATCAAAGAAGGTTCGTGTGTACTTATTATAGGTTCTGGATTTTATTCCGGCGACCAAGAAGAGAGACTTGAAAACAAGTTGTTTCATTACCTGCAGGGGCAGGAGGAGAAGTTGGGGATACGAGCATATGAAGATGGTTGGTTTCATTTTAGACCGATAAACTACGGCCGGCCCGTTGCGATGAACGCCATTAAAAATTTTTATCGACAATCGGTATCTGAGCCGAATAACTTGTTGGAGAAGCTGGTATTGCTGCCCATTAAACTGTTTGTATCCATGACTCCCGATACCAAGATCACAGAAGCGTTTGATGCCAGCCATATTCCGTCCCAGTTCAGCTATTATTCTATGGAAAAGGGAGGGGACAAACCCCCGCCTGTTTATCAGCCGATTGCCGGTGAATCTCCCATTGTGTTTAATCAACTCGGATTTGTCCATTCTTACAACTCTTTGATTTTTACCCACAAAGACTTCTATAAATATTTAAAGGCCGTGTTTGAAGGTAAAAACATGGATATTAAGTTGAAAGATTACATTGTCGAAGCAAAGCATTTTATTTTTTTGGGGGTTCCTTTCGATATGTGGTATGTGCCACTGTTCATGTACGTCCTGGAGGAGAACCCCGAATTTGATGATAAGACCAAATATGCTGTCAATCACTTTTTAGATAAAAAGGTGATCACCCACTCCAATGAACGGCATACCATCACATTTGTCGAGAAAATTGGCATCAAGGAATTCATCGAGTCTCTTTTCATGTATTTTAAAAAGGAAGAGATGTTGAGGTCATTTGATTACCAGTTGTTGGAAGAATTGCTTGACAAGGATGAGTTTGGGCGGTTTTTTGACCACATCCTGTTGAAAAACAATGAATTAAAGGAAGCCAACGACGAGTTTTTTAATGAGGAAGGCATCCAGGCTTATTTGAAAAAATACAGGAGGAAGGACGTCTTGGGAAACATAAAAAGAAACTGCGACATAGTTCATGAGAAATTTAATAAGTTGTCGATAGAATATTTGGCCTTGGAGAAAAAAATGGAATCTGGCCAAAACAATGATAATAATAAGGCACTGGAAGAGTTTAAGAAAGAACTGTTTAATTCGTTGAATTTTCTGAAATCCATATTCCCAAATTTCACGGCGGATCAATGAGCAGCGATAACAAATACAGGTACCCTGGCCCCATGCCGTTCAATGAGGCTCAACACGATATATTTTTCGGTCGCATCAAAGACCTGGAAGACCTGTACCGTTTGGTGAAATTAAAAGAAATTGTGGTGCTGCATGGTAAGTCTGGTATTGGCAAGAGTTCGCTGATCAACGCCAGCTTCATCAAAAAAGTTACTGATAGCCAAAAATATACTCCGATAAAAATCAGGTTTTTCAGCTATACTGAAAATGATGAACAGACAACACCTGCCGAAAAAACCAGAAAGGCCATCCGGGGAGGAAATGCTAAAGAAACTGTGAAAACTTTCCTGGATAAGTTGATAGAGCACGAGGACACCATATGGCATGACATCAAGGAGCTTCAAATCACGCAAAAAAACAGCAAAGGCCTCGTATTGATCTTTGACCAGTTTGAAGAACTGTTCTCTTACCCCAAGGCGGACATATTAAGGTTTGAGAAGCTACTGTCAGAAGCACTGTATACCACGGTGCCGGAACGGTACTGGGAAGCTTTGGAAGATATCGGGGAAAAGGGGGTGGCTTTGGAGCCTCACCAAATTGAACTATTTCAAAGGAAGCCATTGGTAAAGGTTCTATTTGTCATCAGGTTCGATAAATTACATCTTTTAACCAAGCAATTCAAAGACTATATAACAGATGTACTAAGCAATCCGTACGAGCTTGGTGACCTGTCGTTGGAAGCTGCAAAAGCAGCAATCATTGAACCTGCCCAAAAAGTTGACGAAAGGTTTGCGTGTGAGCCTTTTAAGTATTCCGAGCAGGCACTGGACCAGATCCTCAGCTTCTTGACGATTGACGGCAAAAGCCAGATCGATTCCACCCACCTCCAGATCGTCTGTCAGGCCATCGAACAAAATCAAATTCAAGGCCCTTTTAAACCGGTCATTCCAACGATAAACTTGGATGACCTGAAGCAGATTATTGATGACTACTATGTCAACAAAATAAAAATGCTCGGAGACGAGCGGATCCAAAACGTGTGCAAAAGGTTGATCGAGGACAAACTGATCTACCCTCCTGAAAAAAGGAGGCTCAGCTTGTTCAAAGGGGTCATCGCCCAGTTTTTGAGAGACCATAAAGTGGAAAATCCGGAACAGATTTTACAGAAGTTGAAAGAGTCCAGGTTGATCAGGGAAGAACCACGTGAAAATGGTATTTATTACGAACTAAGCCATGATAGGCTGGTGGATACTGTGTTGAAATCAAAAGACGCTTATGAAAAAGAGGAGCAAAGAAAAAGAAGAGAACAATATAGAAAGGAGTTAAGGGAAGAAAAAAAGAAAAAGGAAAGATGGAGGGGCCTGGCTATCGCAGTTATCATCTTTGGGTTGTTGGCGAGCATCTCGACGTTTATAGCTATTATGCATTGGGAAGAAGTAAAAAAACTAAACGACGAAATACTTGGCCAGCAGCAAACTTTAAAATCACTCATCGACGCCTCTTCCAGTCAAATGAAATTCTTATTCGATGATATTGAATTGAAAATCGAAAGACTGGATTATGAAGGAGCCAAGTCAAAATTATTTTTTGCCAATCAGGTTTATAAATTTGACAGCTCTGTGATAGAAAAGCCTCCAAAAAAATATTTTGCTGAGCTGAGCTTTTATTACAATGAAATTGGACAACCAGATTCGGCAAGGGCTATCCTAAACAAGATGCCCTACGAAAACATTCAGTTGGATTCGACACAAGTTGACCAGGGCAATATTGCGCGAATAATCGAAACTGTCTCAGGACCAAAGCTGTATGGAGATATTTATCATAGATATTACCCTGAAATGATTTTAGTGGAAGGAGACAGCTTTGTCATGGGGCTGGATTCCGCTTTGTTCCAAAAATACAGTAGGCTCGTTGAGGCCTATAATAACGAAGGCGAAACTAAAATCGCCAAAGCCAAAAAGATAATTCGCAGTAATGTGTACTTGAAAAAATATCCACACACCGTCTACCTGAATTCATTTTACATTTCCCGAACTGAAATTACCATCCGCCAATACGATTTGTACATGAAACAGGTCGATGATTCAATTCCAGAAGCCATTAAAAAATATTATAATGGGATTATCCCGTCGGGTGAGTTGCCCATGATTGAGGTCAGCTGGGAAGATGCTTATGATTATACCAACTGGTTGAACGAAAGGTTTGATTGTCCTTTAATGGATAAAAGAGAAAAAGTACGTTCAACCCTGGGATGGGCAGGCCGGTATCGACTGCCAACCGAAGCAGAATGGGAGTTTGCAGCCAAAGAGGGGGTTCATCGAAATGAAGCAGATCCCTATATCTATAGCGGAAGTGACAACTATAAAGAAGTTGGGCTGATGCGCGATCGACGAAAATTAGGTTCTGATGAGGAATACATATTTCCTGAAAAGGTCATGAGCAGGGATTCAAACCTCTTAGGGCTGTATGACATGACTGGCAATGTCTGGGAATGGTGTTACGATACTTACCGGGAAGAATTTGATACTTCAAATATCTTGGTCAACAACCCCATCGTACTAGAGCGAAGCGAGTGGGATAACAGGGTGTTGAGAGGCAGTTCCGCCAGGTCCCATTTCATTAATTACACCAATACGATCAAGTATAAAAGAAACAAGAAATTAAAAGAAGAAATTTACGGATTTAGAATAGTCAGAATGCCATAAATACACTCCACTGTATTCACAAAATGTTCCCTTTCTTTTCCTGCCTTTGAAAATTGATACCGATAATGCCAAAGATGATGAAAATAGCGATGAAAGCAATAGCTAAATAGATCATGACTTATGTTTTTGTCGTAAAAAATGGATGGGGGCTGATTGAGAATGTAAATATAAACAAATTGTTTTAAAAAGGCGATAAAATCACTCTAGATTCTTTCTAAGCCGAAGGAGAGTTCGGCTCAAAAGGTACAATAGCTATGCCTAACTCTATGTTTTAATTATGTAATCGAATACGGCTTGCCTCAAAAACTGTTTCAAAAGTGGCTCATAAGCATGTTCTAACTGAGGTTGAAATTGCTTAAGAACATGCCCGTCTAAAGCATTTTTTAAACTTGGCGGCAAGATTACAAGATATTTTGCATTCATTGAAATTATTTTTAGAGAAACTCCAAGATAATACGCCGTTCTTCTTGAAAAACAGTGTTTTACACATTGGAAAGCTTTGCTGCACACAGAATTGTACAAGCTTCACCGCTTCATTGATTTAGATACAACTAATTCAATACTTGTGACTTAGAGTTGGATTTAAGTAGGATTGAGGGTGTATAGATCTTTTTTTAAAGATGATGCAGGTTTATCCCGATTGGTCAAGCACACTTCAATGGAAAGTGGCCAACTACAAAATTGTTCGATAATTTGCCTCCAAAACGGGAAATGACCTCCTGCTGTATAAAAGTATGGAATTTTGAAGTCAGGGGCAATGATCATTTGGACAGAATCAAGAATTGCCGAATTTTTATCATTTGTTTGAGTCATTTGGCAAATTGTTTATTTAGAGAGCCTGCAAGTTGTCTTATTTCATAACGCCCGGTTCTCCCAAGTAAAACATTGCACGGACATAATAAATTTATGATTTTCTAAATTATTGTTTGTCAGTAATTTGTAATTTGATTTATTGGGACTGAGAAATGAGGGCCGTTGCTGTTGCATAAAAACTAAATGATTGGAGAAGCTCAGCCTACGGCCACCCTTTAGGCCAGTCTGCGACTGAAAAAAATAGTCGAGCAGTTGCAAACTGCACACAGGTTGCATTTCAGGTTGCGCTGGCGCCAAACTTGAAATAGCAAGTAACAAGTATTTCATACGTCTATCCTCCTCGCCAGAGCAATGACGAATCACCATAGCTCAAAAACCGGTAGTCGCGGTCTAGTGCAGCATGATAAATTTCTTTCCAAACCTCCCCGCCAACGAAGGCGGAAACCAGCAATAGCAGCGTACTGCACGGCTGGTGAAAATTGGTGATCAATGCGTCACAGACCCGGAATCGGTAGCCCGGAACAATGTAGATCTGTGTGTTGCCATGTAGCTCCGTTAATTGATTCCGGCTCATAAACTCCAGTACATGCTGGGCTGCGGTTTTCAGGTCGGGAAGTTTCCTGTTGTCTTGATAAGGCTCGTACTGACCGATGTGGAACGACGCATTTGGATCGCTCAAAAGGCGGACGCCAAACCAGTAAAGACTTTCCAGGGTGCGCATGGAAGTGGTACCAACTGCGACCACTTGCCGTCCCGTGGTGAGTGCTTCCACATTTTTTAGTGAAACGGCCACCTGTTCGACGTGCATTTCGTGATCAACGGCATTCTCAGCAGTGACAGGCTTGAAGGTGCCAGCAGAGACGTGGAGGGTCAACTCTTCCCTGCGGATGCCTTTTTCGGAAAGAGCATTAAGTACGGATGGGGTAAAATGCAGCCCTGCCGTAGGAGCGGCCACAGCTCCTTTCCGTTTACTGTAAACAGTCTGATAAGTGGTGCGGTCGGATTCCTCCGCCTGACGGTTTAGGTAGGGCGGTATCGGCACAACGCCTCCCGCTTCAATTATTTTTACAAAAGGCAATTGTGGGTCACTCCATTCATAGCGGACGAGCTGCTGTTCCCGGTTTTCCAGATGCGCCAGGAGCTGTATTTCCCGTTCATCAATGGTAAGGGTACGGCGCAGCACCAGTCCGTTTTTCCAGCGTCGGAGGTTGCCCACTGCACAAAACCAGGTCGTGGTGTCGGTGGCCTGCATGGCCTGTTCGACCAACGGAGGATGGAGCGGCGATAACAGGAATGTTTCGATCAGGCTACCTGCTTCCTTGCGGAAAAACAGGCGGGCAGGTATGACTTTCGTGTTGTTGAAAAAAAGCATCTCGTTGCCTTGCAGCAATTGAGGCAAGTTGTGAAATATACGATGTGAGGTTTTCCCTTCCTCCCAAACGAGCAGTTTAGATGAATCCCGTTTTTTGAGTGGGTACTTGGCGATGCGTTCATCAGGAAGTTCGTAATTAAATGCTTGAATGTCGATTGTCGGGAGTAGAGGCATGCACTGCTTTTTTTGAGCGGCAAATGTAATTTAACTTTTGGGGTTTGTTGAGTGATGATGTAGCAGTTGTGACGGGTGGCAATGAACTGCCAGCTTTGCAGATTCTATGTTGCACCAACGCAGGACTTGAAATAGCGTTTGACTGAATAAGGTGAAAGATGGCTATTTCACTACCTCCAGTACTGCTCTTTTATCCTCGTTCACTACTTCCACGAAATACATCCCTGCCGATAGCGCACTCATGTCATATTTAAAAAGACTGTTTGAAAAGGTAGTCGTAAAAATCAATTTTCCATTGGCATCGTAGATGGCTATTTGACTATCTCCCGTCGGAAGTTCAATGTTTAAAATGCCCGTAGCAGGATTTGGGTAATACTTGAGGTCGAGTTGATCGGCTGTCTTGGTGGCCGATACAGTGTTTTCCTGATAGATTCTTACGTAATCAACTTCCATCGCACTTTGCGAAAAGTCTGGAGCGATGGAGCCTAAAACTGCGACGTTAAAAATTAGGTATTGTTCATCATCGAAGGGCCAGGTACTGGCATCTTTGATGGGCGGGTCGTACGTATAATGGATGATGCCATCAACGCTGAACACCATTTTTTCTGCGGTCCATTCTAAAGTATAAACATGGAATGCAGTCGATGCTGTTGGAACTACCTGGCCGCCATGATTGACGGTAGCACCATGGCTTGAGGGAGTGTGCATGGCACTCTGCACATAATTTTGATTGGTCCCCCAGTGTTCCATGATGTCGATCTCGCCACATGCTGGCCAGGGGGTCGTCCCGAATCCCTGGTTGTCCCAGTAGGCTCCGTCTTCATTAATATTTTTGCCAAGCATCCACAAGGCTGGCCATGTACCTGCACCTGATGGCAGTTTCGCCCTGATCTCCACCCGGCCATGTTTGAAGGCAAACTTGGAATTCAGTCTTGCAGAAGTAAACTCTTTGGTGTGGCCCTGGTCCGAAAAGGTTTCCCTCCTGGCCACAATGCTTAAGTTTCCATTGCTGACGGAAGCATTTTCCGTGCGATCGGTATAGTGCTGTATTTCGTTATTGTACCAACTTCCTTCAATTGGCAATTGGGTCTGGTGAAACCACTTTGAATCATCAATGGCACCTGCTCCGTCGAATTCATCTGACCAGACTAAAACATCAAACACAGGTTGGGTTGGAATGGTCCCGTCATAATAAACATCATCTAGGTAAGCCAATACCTGGTCGGTATTGTTTTCACCATTGATCTGCAGTAAAACCCTGTTAAAATCGGTCCTTTGGGTGGGAGGAGCTGAATTCGGGTCCAGGTTGATGTAGTCATCGTTTAAAAAATCAAAGCTCATGGTTTGCCACTGATCCAGAACGAGGGGTTTAATAATTTCTGACTGAGTAGACCAGGGAGCGCCCAAGGTTCCATCTTGAAGTTTCAGGGAAATCTGATTTGGGGCATTGCCCGTTAATCCACTGGAAGGAACATATATTTTTAAGGAAAAAGTGTGATGAGTCGATAAATCGTATTTTTCATTGATATCAAACCTCACATTGGCAAATTGCCCACCAATATCATGATACTCCAAAACAGTGGCAGAGGAATTGATTCCCTGTGGGTGGGGATTTACCAGACTGGTGTTTATTTCACAATCATCACCAAACCAGGTGTCGATTGTCCCATTGCCTTCAAAATCGTCTTGAACACTTTGAGTCTGTCCTTGTACGGTGAAAGACAATGCGAGGAATAAAAAGAAAAATGTGGATTGAAAGAGTCGATTGGTTCCCATTTAAATTGCTTTGTTTAACTGTGCTGGTTTATCAACTTAAGGTCAAATGTTCGCTGAGTTGGCACCGCAGCCGGCCTATCGGCCGCTCGGCCCCCTCAGACCCCCTCCTCCGCCCGGCGCTGCGGAGCAGCGACTCGGGCGGCTGCCATACATACAGGGCTGCCCCCATGTTTATCAATCAGTACAATTAACCATTAAGAAACGAAGCTATGTATTAAAAGTTGGAAAATGGTTTTTTGGACTACGTCATGACTACACATGATAAATAAAACGACAGTTGTACTACGTTTTTAATACAGATTGAAGTTGGTTGAGGGCTTTGTCGCACATTGGTACGAAAATGAAAATATGGATAAAATGATGATTAAATCCAGATAGCTAAAATCATAGACAGAAGGTACTAAAGATGTTTATCTCCAGAAAAACATCATCTCGAAAAACAGGTATTTGAATTTGATTCCTTCCTCTTTTTTTATCAGCGTCATTGAGCATGAAGTTGTTCTCACCTTTCTTTAAATTGCAGTTTTTGTCCCTATATTTACCAAAATGCTGCCATTGGCAGAACACTTTATTCATTAATTAAAAACATACAATACATGGCAACACCTCCAAAGTATTCCCCCAAAGTACTCAAAAAACCAGCTGAATATGGCATCCTCCGGCAACTGGAAGGAACCTGGGTAAATTACAATCCAAAGAACAACAAGACCGGTTGGGGACTGGTGACTACTTGTATGCCGTCCCCTGGCACCAATTCAGAAACCCTTCCGGGCAAGTTCCATTTTCTCTGTACGGATTACACCGAAGTGCTTACGTTCTCCCTGGTGCCCGGAGGTGTGCGTAACCGGGGAGGTACGAATGAACAGTTCTGCGGTGCTGTGAAATACGACACGAGTATCCATGATTTGAAAGGTAACGGCCTGCACGAAGAAAACGGTATGTACCTTTGGCTCGACAGCATCTACAACCACCCGGCTGATGATGAGTCGATCATGACGGATATCGGTTATCCGGAGCTCTCGTCTGGAGACGGCGCAGATGGTCCCAATTTCGTACCGGCCTACTCAGTGGCCCGTAGTGGTGTCATTCCACATGGCAGTACCATGCAAATATTCGGGAAATCGTCCACCAACAACAAGGGCAAGCCCAAGTTCCCGCAAGGCAATGCCGCCTGGGACCCTGATCACCTGGCCATTTCCCCCAGCATGGGTGGGGCCGGAGCCTCTCCTTCCAATCCGATAAACCTTGATAAGCCAGCCCCTGCCTGGGTGCATGACAAGAGCCTGCCCCAGACAGATCCCAGTGGAAACAGAACGTACACCCAACGAATCCTTGCCGACGAGCACTATCCCTACTCTGTTCGCCCGGATCTCCGCCTGCGTGATGCGATTAAAGATCAGAAAATCAAGAGTTTCGATTTTATCGAAATGAACAGCAGAGAAGACGGTGGGCCCAACGGGGGGATCCTGAATGATCCGTTTGTCAGGCGTTTCACGCCCGTCACGGAGATGCAGTTTCGCATGTGGATAGAGAAAGTGGTAGAAGGAGGAAAGGAGTATCTTCAGTTGCAGTATGAGCAGATTCAGTTTTTTGAATTCCACTTTGGTACGGATGGCGGCACTACACGCTGGCCCCATATTCAAATCAACACACTCCGTAAAAAGGAGTAACGGCTTGCCGGAAATCAGTTCGTCGCCCATTGGGGTGATGAACTGATTAATACCCGGCTTGGTGTTATTTATTTTGCCCGCCCATTCGTTTTTCTAAAATCGCTAACTCTTATGACAGTTCTTTTTTATTGACGGCTAAATATTCGTCAATCCTTTTGTCAAAATTCCAAAGTTTAGCAGACCTCTTGATTTAATGAAGTTACGGTGTGACTATATTTCGGTTTTATAAATCAAAGCAACCAACTCATCATTTTTGCACATGAAATTATTCCTGTTCTTTTCTTTTTTTGTATTCGCATTAGGATGCAATAACCCTCCAGCCTCCGACGATCCTTCTTCCGAAAATGAAAGTGCAAAAGGGGGCGAGCAATGGCTGACCTGGGATGGAAATGGAAAAATGCCGCACATCGTATTGGTGTCGGGAGATGAAGAATACCGCTCCGAAGAGGCGATGCCCCAAATGGCAAAAATATTATCCAAGAGGCACGGTTTTAAATGTACCGTGCTCTTTTCTCAAGACCCGGAAAAACCGGGCATCGTTAATCCCAATTACGCTTTTAACATTGCAGGGCTGGAGCAATTGCAATCTGCCGATTTGCTGGTGCTGTTCACCCGGTTCCGTGCCCTGCCCGACGACCAGATGCAATACATCGATGATTATCTGAAAAGCGGAAAACCAGTACTGGGCATCCGAACGGCCACGCATGCATTTAAATATGAAAAGGGGGATTCGACTTCCCATTTTCTCCACTACGGTAATTATTACCAGGGAGAAGACGCATGGAAAGATGGCTTTGGCCGGTTGGTGATGGGGGAGCATTGGGTGGCACATCACGGTAAGCACGGTCATCAAAGTACGAAAGGGCTGCTTGCGCCCGGCGCCGAGGAACATCCTGTTGTCAATGGGATCGAAGAAGGAACCATCTGGGGCCCGACCGATGTCTACCGGGTTCGCCTGCCGTTGCCCGGTGATTCACAGCCCATCGTTTTAGGGCAAGTGACGGAAAGGGAGTTGCCTTACGATGAAAACGACCGGCTGCTCGGCATGCGTATGTCTGATCATGAATTGCCGGAAGCGCAAGAAGAAGACACCAACGGTAAAACGAAAATCCATGACCAAAACGATCCTATGATGCCCATCGCCTGGACCAAAACCTACCAACATCCCGACGGCCAACCGGGGAAATGTTTTGCGACGACTATTGGAGCTTCCACGGATTTATTGGCAGAAGGAACCCGCCGGATGATGGTCAATGCTGCTTTTTGGTGCCTCGGCCTGGAGGTGCCGGAAAAGGCAGATGTACGCATCGTTGGCCAATATGAACCGACTCGTTTTCAATTTCATGACGATGCCTATTGGGAGGAGCGGAATGTGGCGGTTTCTGATTTAAAATAAATTGAGCGTTACCGTGTCCATTTAGGGCAATAAACAATAACAATTGCACCCGAAGCGAGTCCTGGACACAGCTCATTCGGCACTACATGCTGCACTGCGCAGGTTTCAATCCCAAACTCGCTTCGGGAAGCAACTCAGGCGCCTACAGTTAAGGAGACTGAATAATTTAGGTCACCTGACTCATGGCCTTATAAAAGCCAAAAATGCAATTAATAAAAATAGGTTACTGTACCGTATAAGCCACATCCTCAAATTTCCCATCTGTGACCTCAATCTCGATCATGTCAAAATTTTCGTCAAAATAGATCAACGAAAAACTAAAGGTGCCGGAAACCCTCTTGTCACTGCATTCACCGACAATGACTGATCCGCCCTGGGGCAGCGTTATTGTTTGATCGGTGTAAGTGAAGGTTCCGCTGCTGCCGCTCGCATAATCAATGCCGTTGGCTGATTCGATATAATTGTCCTCCACCCGGTCATCGCCAATGGAAAAGTATTCTTCGCTACTCAGGCATTCGCCTTCCGACGCGTTTCTAAGATCGGTAATGATGATGGTAAAAAACTCACCATCGGGGCCGGTGCCGGTTATGTTCAGGCTTTTGGACCAGACGCCCGTCTGGTCGGTCTTGATCATAATGCTGTTGATGGTTTCCGCTTTCCAGTCCTGGCCGTCTACTTTACAAGTTAGTTTACCAGAAACGGCATCTGGATTAACGGAATCGTCTTTGCTGCACGAAGCAAAAATCAACAAGGTACACACCAGACAGAAAGAATAGAGAAAGTTCGATTTTGTCATGATTAAAAAAAATTTGTCGGGGGAATTGGTGAGAAAGATAATACTGAAGGAGTTTTCAAACAACTTCACTGAATTCAGGAGGGGGAAAATGATTTAAAAGATTTTTAACCAGTATTTGAGGAATGTTCAGCCGATAAAACGAGAGTTGAGAAGGTTAGCTTTTTGTAGTAATGAGATACGTGATGGTCGAGTCATAAATTTTAAAATAAAGGCGGGGAGAGAGAAATGTTTGGGTTAAGCTTTTCAAATAAAGTGCCAGAGAGAACAGGTGAGATCTGGGAAAATTAAGAGCTGATTTGCTAAAATTTCGAATTTTAGTAAATCTCTGATTGCTGGTCACCCTCCCCCCGCCCCCCTCCGGAGAGGGAGAAAAGAACGTGCGTATCTCCCCCTCCGGAGGGGGGCGGGGGAGGAAATTTTCAAGCAAATTTTCAACGACCAGAATTGTCGTAGGCTGGGAAATCATGCTAATAAAAAAACGCCCCACGGCAAGCCGCGGGGCGCAAATCGGGTTCAAGATCTAATCTGCTAATCTACTTTGATAAATCGCTTGGTGACAATTTCTTTTTGGGCAGTGATGACTTGCAAGGTGTAAAGCCCTGCCGGGTAATTGGTGACATCAAAGCGCACAGGTGCTTCGTTTTGACCAAATGTCATCAACGTCTGACCCGTGGTGCTGACCAGTTGGCCGGCGACAGGCTGCACATTGTTCCAGTCAATATTGACCAAAGTTTGGGCCGGGTTGGGGAAGAGGGTGAAATCGGATGCAGTGGCGCTGCTGGTACCATAGTGCAACTGGTTGCTCTTGTCAGCAACTTCACCGTCGAAATTGCCGCCATCGCCGCCGTTGATGAAGATCTTATAATCCTCTACTTCACCGCTGCCAAAATCGCCACAAGGTTGGGGAAAACTACCATAGCGCATGGCCACCCGCAGCCCGTAACTTCCTTCCTCCACGCTGTCCGCAATAATGAAGGCACCAAAGACCAGTTCTTCCTCCGGGCCACCTTCGAACACTAGTTCGCTGCTTTCAAAAGACCGGTCCCGATTGAAATCGATCCAAACCCGCCAGTTTTCATTGTACGGTGATTCCTGGAAGCCGGGGATCAATACCAAACCGGTCGGTTCACCTGCCGTGGCCTCCATGAAGAGGTCGGTGAAATCTGCATAACCGCCATCGTCGCCGGAGTCGTTCAGCAGGCTACCGATGCCGACTGTTTGGATATATTCATACTTTGTATTGCCTTCTGCTGCGCAATATGGGGTGAGGCTTACGAGGTAGTCTTCTGTTTCGCCATAAAAACTGTAATTGCAGGCGGAAGGAGAGTCGCCGTAATACATGACAACCCGCATTCTTGTCTTTACTGTCGGGGCACCGGCCGCTACCTGGAAAGCTCCGTTTATGGTTCCGGGATCGCCGCCGTTGGTTGAGAAGACCAGCTCTTTGTTGTCATCAAAATGAAAATCGTTGTTGTAGTCGATCCAGACCGACCACTTTTCCGGGTACTTGTCCGAGGTAAAGCCAGGTGTCAGAGAGATGGGCACTATTTCTCCTTTGGTCAGGTCAATGGTGGTCAGGGATGTAAAATCTGCATAGCCGTCGTTGTTACCAGAGTTGTTCGTAAAACCATTGATGGATACTTCGTCGATAAATTCATATTTGGTGATTCCCAGGGAAGGACAGTAAGGCAATATCTCAACCGTATAATCTTCCACCTCGCCGGAGAAGGTTCCGCAGTCGTCGGGGGCGGTGAAAAAACGCATGGCGACCCGCATTCTCGTTTTACCCAACAGTGCAGAAGACGGAATATTCATGGTGCCGCTAACCGCCGCAGTGGACGGCCCACCAGCGAAGACCAATTCGCCGGCATCGTCAAAATCTTCGTCCTGGTTGGTGTCAATCCAGATGCGCCAGGCTTCGCTGTAGGAGTTATTGATGAAGCCGGGGGTCAATCTGACGGATGCCGTTCCACCGCGGTGCAGCTGGGTGCCAATGTTGGTAAAATCACCGTAACCATAGTTGTTGCCGGAGTCGTTGTCCAGCCCGCCTACTTCCACCCTTTGGATGAATTCGTAATTGGTCTGGCCCGTGGTGAAACAATAGCCGCTGCAATTGACCGTCAACGTGAAATTGCCCTGTGCGCCGTTGTAGCCATCCACTACGATATAATACATTCCTGCTGATGCATTGGCTACCGTAACCGATGAAAGTCCCTGGTCGAGGCAGTTGCTTTCGCTGCAAGCATCCAAAATGATGAGGTCGAGGTTGGCCGTTTCGTTGCTTAAAGTAGCCGTGATAGTGCCTGGTTCAGTTGTTTGTAAAACATAGACTTTCTCTGGGCCAGATTCATTGTAGCCTACACAGCCGTAAGTGTCTGCGTGGTTCGTTCCGCCGATGGTCGTTCCGTTGACGGAGTCGCCACAGTTGATCGGCGTGGCGTTGGCACAATCCAAAAATGCTTTGGACAAACAAGCGGCACCGTTCACTTTGCTGCGGATCAGGTCACCGGGTTCGTTGCCGAAGCCGAGGTTGAAATTTTTACCGGCGGCTGTCAGGTGGCAGTAGCTCATGATGGTTCCACCATTGGCCGGAGCTGGGCCGGGCGCGCAGCCGCCAGTTGGTGCAGCACAGTTGTCCAGTGCCTGGTCATTGGCCGGCCCCCAAACGCAGTCGTGGGTGTGCCAGGAACCAAGGTTGTGGCCCATCTCGTGGGTCACTACATCAATCGTCCAGGAGTATAACGGGAAATTGTTAAACGCGGAAGAGATATTGCTGTAGGCGGTGCGCAGACCCGT
Source organism: Bacteroidota bacterium (assembly GCA_039819485.1). GTDB lineage: Bacteria > Bacteroidota > Bacteroidia > Chitinophagales > Saprospiraceae > UBA6168. The sequence goes on from JBCBRY010000036.1 coordinate 59,857, forward strand.
TTCTGGATGGCAGAGCACATCTACCCATGCGATGCCCCCGTGGCCCAGTGATTTGGTCGACAATAAATGGCCCAGATCGCCGGTAATGCCCATCAGGTTTTTTCTTGCCCGGAAAGCGTTCAAAACATCTCCGCTGCTGGTGCCCGCCACGATGTTGTACGGGTCGGGAATGTTCCAGACGACAATCCTTGAGATTTGGGTAATGATGTCTTCCTGGTCATAGATGGTCGCAACCATGTTGAACAGTCCCGTGATGTAATTGCTGACGGCAGGAATGGAGCTGCCAAAGTCTTGGAACATCTGGTGGTCGGCCTCGAACTGAACCCGGACGATGTTGTTGCCCATTGCTTTTTCAGTAGCATGGATGCCATGCTCAGAAGAACCGTGGTGGTGTTTTTTACAATCCGTTTCACAAGTAATTCCATTGATCAACTTGAGGTCGGCATCATCGTACAAAACGTAGTCTGCCGATTTTTTATGCACCCCGTCTTTTACTGCCCCCAAAACGTAATTTTTATCCTGAACGCTCAACATGGCCATGACTTCCCCCTCGACAATGCTCAGTGCGGCCATGCTGGTTTCGTCGCGGGATTGGCGATTGAGCACGTAGCCGGTGTAGTAGTCGCCGGGAGTGAACGGCTGCACTTTTCCGTCCTGATCGGTCACGGAAAAATCAGGAGCGAGGATGTCCTGCTTTTGCAGAAGAACCTTCAACGATTTGCCGTTTTGTTGGGGGATTTCAAAAATGAATTCGCGCGGTGGGTGATTAAAAGCGGCCGCCAGCTTCGCTTCATCTATTTGCAAAAAAGTGGCTTTGCTAACGGTGGGTTGAAAATCCTTTTTGGCCACCGAAATTTTAAATGGTGAAATAATGGGCGCATCGGTTGGCGCCGATTGAAACTGCTTCTTTTTCAGTGGTTCGCGCACCTGGGCGGAGGCATTGAAATCAGCAAAAAGTAAAAAGGTCAAAATGAATAGGGTAGCAATGGATAATAAGTTTGTTTGTTTCATCATCGAATGGTTGTTGGGAAATGGGTTAAATAAGCTGTTCAGTTGAAGGTTGGAGGCGTCTGTACAGACCTCCTGGTTTTTTGGTTGTATACAGTTTGAAAACATGGTTTTGGATTTTTTTGAATGGTTAAAAAATGAGACATGGTTGTGCCCTTCTGAAGAGGTGCAGTTGGCACCGGTCAGTCGAGCGTTGAAAAAATGGGTTTTATAAAAAAGTGTCTCAGAAAAGGTGGGTGGAAAAGCGGGCGTCGGTCGAAGTGGATAGAAATTAGAATTAGTCCTAAATCTTGAATCAATAATGCTTGTTAATAATTTTCAATTCCCCATAGTGTGCTTTAGAGAGCGCTTACCAGTCTGTCAAATTCGGTTGTGGAATCATGATTCTATTTCATAAAAGAGTTTTTTCGAGTATTTTTTGGGCATACCGGTTGCCCGGCGCTGCATGGAGCGCAATTGTTTTTTGGGCCAACCTAAGCAATTCAGTTATTCATCCGCTACCGGAGAGAAGTCGAAATCCTGGCTCTTGCCATCGTCGAAGGTCATGTTGCGAACGCCGCATTCACCGTTGGCCAATTTTTCAACAGACGCCTCGCCGTCTTTTGGCAGCCCGACCTTTTTTAGTTCCAGTCCGCCCTCCTTGTTGGCCACGACACTGAAACAATAGGCCATGTTGTCCTTCACCACGACGATCTGCTTGCCAGCTTGCCAGGGCACCGAGGGGTCGTGATAAACGGCATCGCAAATGCCGATCGTGTCACCATCGAGTGAAACATAAAGTGCAGTGTCCTGCTCTTGGATAATAATGAGACCAAGGCCATCTTCCGGTAGGATATTGGCGCCCTTGCTGGCGGCTGTGAGGATCTTTGCCTCGTCGGTATCTTCTACATTGACCTTTGCCTGCCCAGGTTCCAGGCCCTCTCCTCCACAGGACCAAATGGCGAAAGCAACTAAAAAAAGCAATTGATAAAGTGGTTTCATGTTTCGAAGTTTTGATCTGTGTGTTTGATGAAACAAAGATGCGGACAATTTTTAACCGCACTAAATTTTTTCCAATTAAAGAAGAAAGATTTTTTTGTTTTAAAAAGGCAAAAAATTTATGTAAAAATTTAATTTTCAACTCTTTATGGCTGTCAATAATTGTGTTTTATATTAATCAGATAAGTGCTTGGACAAAAATAAAGAGCGCTAAAAATGACACTTTTATTTGGGCAAATGTTTGATTTCCAAGTCTTAAAAATCTTTTTCAGGCAAAGGAAAAGTGTCATTTTTTTTGACCACCTGCTTAATCACTTCCTGCAGCTTTGCTTTTTCGTTCAAAAGCCCAGTTGAATTGGAAGTAGTACCAAAATTGAGCAAAGCGAAATCCCGCACCGCCAGGTCGGGAACCAGAAACCAAAAACCAAAAACCAAAAACCATTATGGACCGTCTGCTAAATCTCATCCAGTCACTTTCACCAAAAGAAAAAAGTCAGTACGTCAAGTATGCCCGCCAGCATCTCAAGGAAAAAGACTCCAAAAAAGTAGTCTTGTTCCAGTTGATCTGTCAACAGCTGCGCGGACAGGTCAAGGATTATCAAAAACAGGCCAGCGTACTGTTCAGGGCCAGTTCATTACCGAGCATCAAAACCCAGCTGTACAATCAAATCCTGGAAAGCCTGACCCGCAGTTCGATGGTTTCGGTCAGGAGCGAATTGTCCCAGATGATTGACGAAGTTCGAATGCTGACGGAGCGTGGGCTTTTCAGGCAGGCGATTTCCCGTATCGAAAAGGCAAAAAAAATAGCTACGGCCAATGCGCTCCATTTCCAGTTCCTGGAAATCTCTTTGCTGCACCGGCGGATCATCCGGCAATATAAGACGAAGGACGTGGCCGAATCCCTGCAACGGGAGCAGCGTAATTGTGCAGAGAAGATTGGGCTGATTGCCGAAGAGTTTGACCTGTTGAACCTGTACGAAACCTTTTTTATAAAAAGGCGGATGGGGACGCTGAAGACGGATGCAGTCGCTTCGCTCAATCAGTCAGGGAGGGAAGCCGGTAGCTTGCGTTCATTCGAGGCGAGGGCCTATTATTATCTGTTGGAACACATGAGCGGCAACAATGAACGGAACTATCAGCGAGCTTTTACCGCATCGGAAAACCTGATTGCCCTTTTTGAAGAAAACCAGGCCATCCTGCACGAAAACCTGTCCCGGTATTTGCGGAGCATTGCCAATTATTTGAATGCCTGTATCATGATGGGCTATGTTGAGTCGGCCCGTAACAAACTGGAAGAAATAAAAAAACTGAAGCCGAAAAACTCATTTGACGAGGCACTCAAACAAAGCACTGTCATCGGCCAGGAAATTATTCTTTATTTCCATTTAAAAGAATATGGCAAAATAATTTTCATGGCCCCCCAGGTTAAAAGAATGCTGGATAAATACGGTGTATTTATCCACTTTGACCGTTCGCTGGAAATATCATACAACATGGCCATCTCGTTTTTTCTGAAAAACAAAATGGGCAAATCACTGGACTGGCTCAACACTTGCCTGGAGGCCAGGGATAATTCCGAACTGAAAGAAAAAGTGACGGGCAAGGCATTCGGTGTTTTTGTTCAGGCGAGTGCCATGGTTTTCCGCATTATTGTGTTTTATGAAATGGGCAATTTGAAACTGGCGGGCCATTTCATCGGGCCTACCACTTATTTCCTGGAAAACCGGGGATTAAAAGAAAGCACGTTGTGGAAAATATTGATGTCGTTAAAATTGGTGGTGAGTGCGCGCAAGGATAAGGCGGAAGAGCTTGTGTCCTTGCAAAATCAGTTGAATGGAAACGCCCGGTATGAAGAGTATACCCTCTGGGTGGAACGCGCACTGGGGAACCTGAAAGATACCGGCATTTCAGACTCCACCAGTGTTAAATTGGCGTGAGGTAAGAAAATTTGTGCTGAGCGTTCCGAGCATATAGGCCCTCGACTGTCCCGGCTACTACGTGAAATCGAAGATTGAATTTCCAACCGTTGATTCACACGGTTCTTCATTTTTTCCCAAAACGAGTTCAAGACAAGCTATTTTTCATTCTTCATTCTTCATTCTTCATTTTTCATTTTTCCAACAGCTTATATTCCATTTCGACTTTCACCGCAATTGTATCGGCGATCCTGTCCACCATCATGGCTGGGATGTCAATGTTATGATCGGTCACTGAAACATTGAATTGAGCGTTGCCTTCAATGGCTCCCTCCTTTACTACAAAAGTAGCATCCAGTGCTTTCGGCTGAGAGACCCCGTGGATGGTCAGTTGCCCCGAGACTTTGGCCGTGTAAGTTCCTGCCGTTTTAAAATTGACCTGGTAAGGGGCGTCCAACTGTCCTTTGAAAATAGCTTTGGGAAATTTGCTGGACTCCATGTAATTGTCGTTGAAATGCTCCTGCATCAGTGATTTCTGAAATTGAAAACCCTTGATCAACACGGCGAATTCCATCTTGCCACTTTCCGTGTCGATGACCGAAGTGGCGCTGCTGTTAACGGCTTCGATTTTTTCTACCGGAGCATCTGAATAAAAAGAGATTTTTCCACTACGGGTAAAAAATATTTGAGCTTCCAGCCCGCTTGAGGCCAGCATCAGGAAAGCGAGAATTGAGATGATTTTGTACATGAATTAATTATTGATTTTTGATTTCCCGACCTATGTGGCGGGACTCTACTTCGTTCAAGTTGATCGTCAGGAGTGTTTGGCCTTGGTGCAAGTTTGTGAATCAATGCACCTGTTTTTATAACTCCACGCACCTTTCCAGTACCACATCCATTAACATTCCTATGCAGATTCCCTTAAAAACCACATCCTCGCCGATGGTAAATTCACTACGGGAGTGGTCGGTGAGGTGGTCCAGTTTACAGATGACACCACCCATCATGCCCCCTGCTTCGAGGGTGATTCCTACTTTGCCTTCTGCGTCTTTTTCGATGGCCACCACCTTGCCTTGCACTTCAATTTTTTTATCCAAAAATTTGGAGTTGGCCGTAGTTTCGTTAGCCTCGTAAGCGGCAAAGAGTTCTTTAGCGGAGATGACAACTTCCGTTTTCACTGTTCGGATATCCTCATGTGGTTGGTTGTAGAATTTGTAACCGATACCGGCACCGACCAGGGCCAGTAAAGTTAAGAGGGTGAAATTTTTTTTCATATCGATACAATGTCAGATAATCGGCAAATTAAGGATACGACAGTCAGTTAAGTAGACTATAAGAGATGATGAAATGCACAGCAATTTACCAAAAGAAGAGCATAAAATTAAGCTGGGGAATTTAAACGATTTCTTCGTTCATCACTCGCCACAACAGGTCTTTCAGTTCGTTGATGCCAAAACCGGTGACGGAAGAAATAAAAACAGCTGGCAGGCCATCGGGCAGGTAGTTTTCCGCTTTCATCATTTCGATGATCTCCTCATCGATCAGGTCGCATTTTGAAATGGCCAGTACCCGTGGTTTGTCGAGCAGTTCCGGGTTGTATTGTTCCAGTTCGTGGAGCAGGATTTGGTATTCTTTTTTAATGTCTTCGGCAATACAGGGAATCATGAACAGGAGGGTCGCATTGCGTTCGATATGGCGGAGGAAGCGGTGTCCGAGCCCCCGGCCTTCGTGCGCACCTTCGATGATGCCGGGGATATCCGCAATGACAAAGGAGCGGGCATCGCGGTATTGCACCATGCCGAGCTGGGGCACCAAAGTGGTGAACGGGTAGTCGGCAATTTTTGGTTTGGCAGCAGAAAGGGAAGACACGAGGGTGGATTTGCCTGCGTTGGGGAAACCGACCAGTCCGACGTCCGCCAGAACTTTCAGTTCCAGGATTTTCCACTTTTCCTGTCCTGGCTCACCTGGCTGGGCATATTCTGGAGCCTGTCTGGTAGCCGTTTTGAAATGGACATTGCCGAGTCCTCCGCGCCCGCCAGGGGTGATGATCTGGGTCTGCTCGTGTTCCGTAATTTCAAATTCCACCTGCCCTGTTTCTACATCTTTGGCCACCGTGCCGAGTGGTACGTCGAGGATGATGTCCTCACCATTGGCACCGGTACTGGTACTGGCTCCGCCATTGCCGCCGTTGCCAGCAATGATGTGTTTGCGGTATTTGAGGTGCAGGAGGGTCCAGCGGTTGCGGTTGCCCTTGAGAATAATATGTCCACCACGGCCGCCATCGCCTCCATCCGGCCCGCCTTTGGAATTGAAGCGGTCGCGGAAAAAATGCGCACTGCCTGCGCCCCCTTTACCGGAACGGCAGCAGATTTTTACATAATCGACAAAGTTTTGGTTGGACATTTTTTAGTGATGGGTTATGAGTTATTGAGCGTCGAGTACTCAACAACTCATAACTTGTAACTTACGATTGGTCAATCGCTTCGCACAGGCGGCCAAAGATTTCGTCGATGGAGCCTACGCCGTTGATTTTGAATGATTTATCGCTTTTTGCATAAAAATCAAAAACGGGTGCCGTCTCATTTTTATACACGGCAATCCGATTGCGGATGATATCTTCACTGGAGTCATCTTTGCGGCCGGAAGTCTTGCCCCGTTCGAGCAGCCTCACTACCAGTTCATCGTCCGGTACGTCCAGGAACAATAATTTTTTCACAGAAGTGTCCATGTTGGCGAGAAATTGATCCAACGCTTCGGATTGGTTGACATTTCGTGGAAAGCCATCAAAAATAAACCCTTCTGCGCCCGGACTGCTGTTCACTTTGTTTTCAAGCATGCCGATGGTTACCGAATCAGGTACCAGTTCGCCCTTTTCAATATAGCTTTTGGCTTCCAGGCCGAGCGGTGTGTTGTTGCCCATTTCGTAGCGAAAAAGGTCGCCGGTGGAGATGTGAACGAGGTTGTATTTTTCAACCAGTTTGGCTGCTTGGGTTCCTTTGCCGGAGCCGGGAGGGCCGAAGAGAATCAGGTTAATCATTGCTTAAATTTTTATCAAATAACTACCACGGGACACACAAGGATTGAAGTAATGGGTTTCCATGTGTTCTCCGTGGTCACGAAAAAGGACGGCGAAATTAAGAAAATGGGAGCTTATAGACATTTTTTTGGAAGTGAGCTTTATCATGAGGCTGGCCGCTGCCGTGGATTATTTTGCTGTGTCGGATCAGTGAGAAGAATTGCTGGTTTGGGATGGATAAAGCAAATATTATGATGTGCCAGTGACCTTGTTTTTATAGTCCGTTGCCGGGACGGTGTGAGGGGAGTTGGTCGGAGAGACCATTGGAGAACGCTTTTTTTCAATGGCACCCACGATCTTGTTCATTTGCGAAAGCGCAGCGCGGTAGGCAGTTTCATATACGGCATCGATCTTTCTCGTATCAAGAAAACTGAACTGGCCCAGTTCTTCCGGGGCAAAGACCACATTGCAGAGCGAAAATTTTGGGCAGGCATCGGTGTAGAACCGAAGCTCGGCGGCCCGTTTCATCAGGTTAGCGGTTGTCGACATTTTGGGCAACGTTGCCTTGCTGGGCGGATTGCAATAACTGCCGATGATAACCTCGCATTGATTCAGCAAGGGTTCCACCGGAAAGTTGTTCATAATGCCCCCATCGGAATAGAGTCGTCCGTTGATTTCTACGGGCGTAAAGAGTGGAGGGACGGCCGCTGAAGCCAATAGTGGCCGAATCAATTCACCTTCCTCAAATGCTTTGTAGCTGGCATGGATGAGATCGGTCGCTAAAATATAGGTTGGTTTTTTTAAAGCAGAAAAATGATCGTCGGGGAAATATTTCTCAAAAAATATGCGGTATTTCTCACTGTCCAGCAGGCCCGGTTTATTCGCAGTATAAAATGAAAAACGGAACAGCGGTGTTGTTTTGAAAAATTCCAGCATTTCCTGCGGCGAATAACCTGCGGCATAGAGGGCTGCCGCCATGGCGCCTGCACTTGATCCGGAGATAATGTCCGGCCGGATGCCATGTTCTTCCAGTGCCTGGAGCAGTCCTATGTGGGCCATGCCCCGGACACCTCCACCAGATAGGACGATGCCGATTTTATTCTCCATTTTCATGATGCAAGTCTAAAAAAAAAGGAGGAATTCGCACTCCTGCGTGCTGGCCCCTCCCGTTCTCTGATTGCTTAAAAACTTTTAGATTTCAAAAAGTTCCGCATTGAAAACACCGGGGCTGATCTCCTCGTGATTTACGACATCATAACGCCCGGTATCTCTGCGTTGTTCAGATTTGCGGGGAAGTGTTGTTTAGACCGCTTTGCTGTCAGAGGTCAGACCGCTCTGCTGTCAGAGGTCAGACTGCTTTGCTGTCAGAGGTCGGACTGCTTTGCTTCTGTAGATTTGGAGTGCCGTCTGCTCACTAAGAAACGCCTAAGATTTTCAGTGCGCCGGTCATGGATAAATGGTCGAAATAGGAGCGGGCGATGGTTACTACTTGTCCGCTTGGTACATACTCCAGGCAAACTTCATTTTCAGAGTTGGACAAAACCTTTACGTATTGATTTTTACTTGTCATCATTAATGGGATTTTTTTGGGAAAAAGTGCTGCTGCTGGCCAGAGCCTGGCAGCAGCCTTATCCCATGAACATATTACGAAATTGCCAATTTGTGGAAATTGGCTACAAAGAAGACTAGACCTTTTATAGACTAAATGGCCCTTCATTTTGTTTGGCTGAAAATGAATTTATACATAAAAAAAACTAAATTGTCATGTGGGTACCGTTGTCGCTTTCTCAGCTCAGGTCTCAGAGGCCGAAGGCGTAATAATATTCCCCTGGGAGATCCTCATGAATTCCTTCTATCAGAACCGCTGCCTTTGCGGTCTTTTACCAGCTCCTCAATGGACTGCACGGCCTTCCCATCCAGTTTCGTGATGACAAAACTTCCTTTAATGGCTGTTTAATTTTTCACAAATCGCTTGACGGCCAGGTTATTGTCGCTCAGTACAGAGATGTAGTATATGCCACTTTGGAGCTGCTGCGTTTCGAGTAAAAATGCAGCGGTTTTTTGAAATAGTGTCTTTTTTAAAAGGCGCCGGGCGGTCATGTCCTGAATGGTGACTTTGATAGGGAAATTTAAATTGTCAGGCAAATGAACTGAAAGTAAGCCACTCACTGGGTTTGGGTGCAGTAACAGGTTCCAATCTTTTCGGGCTTCATTTTCAGAGGTGGGCAGAAGGCCGCACTCCTCGTCCGTTCCGATACAATAATCCATCAGGATGGTAGGATTACCGACTGCGGATAAGAAAGGTGCGGGCCAAAATGGGCCATTTGCCCCGATGGCTTCCGTGATGCCGAACCCCCCGGCACTGAGCTGAAAGTGCCTGCGTTCTTTTCCCCATATATATTGCGTAAAAATAGAATCGACGATTATTGGCTGGCCGTCTGGTGAAAGATGGAGGCATGTGTTTAAGGTGTCTCCTGCATTTAATGAAAAATCATGAATTAATTCATCGGTGAATTGGTTGCAGTTGTTGTACTCCCAATTATTATTTGTCTGAAAAAATACTTTTTTATTAATTGTATCGTCTCTCATAAAAACAATTAATGATTCATTTTTAATATAATAAGGACTAATTAATTCGGAAGGATTTATTGGGTCGTTAATTATTTCTTGTTTATAAGTTTTTTTATAATTAATTCCATTAATTATCGTGTCTCCATTTACTTTAATAAAATGATGATCTGGCCCGTTATCTGTCATGGAAAAAATTAGCCAATGGGCACCGTCTACAGCCATAGGCTCATAATTTTGCGCATTTAAATTAATTAATGAATAAATGGAAAATAAAAAAAGAAATAATTTTTTTATAAACATGTTTAATGATTTAAAATAAAATAGAATTTGTTTTTAGCTACAATATAATTAATATTTCTCCTTATTGTGAATTACTCTTTAAATTATCAGATATTTGCCTGAAATAACCATTTCCAAAATACATGTTTATTATCAATTCAATTACCATCGACCATCATTTTTGCGGTCCATCCGAGTCGGGAAATGGTGGTTATAGTGCAGGGCTGATTGCCACGAATGTTCCTTTTTCAGCTGAAGTAACTTTGCGGAAACCACCTCCGCTCGATCATTCCATGCGACTACTTGTCGATGGGGAGTCTGCTCGTCTAATGGATGGTGAAGTATTGGTTGCCGAAGCAAGAGAAATTGCTGGTTTTCATCTTGAAAGCCCTTTGCCTGTTGAGTTTTCGACAGCTACCGAAGCGGCCAAAAACTATTATGGGTACGAGCATTCCCCTTTCCCTAATTGCTTTGTTTGTGGCCATCTTCGGGAACGTGGGCAAGGGTTGAAAATTCATCCGGGAAGGGTAGTGGGACAGACAGTTGCTTCACCTTGGGTGCCATATGCAGCCTTAGGAGATTCGCAGGGTTTGGTAAAGGAGGAATTCATTTGGGCGGCACTTGACTGCCCTGGTGCATGGGCATTGATTGACCATGATCAAGTCGTTGTGTTGGGCCGGATTGCTGTTCAACAAGAATTGCCAATAAAAGTGGAAAAGCCCTATGTCGTAATGGGCTGGGTGATCGGAAGCGAAGGTAGAAAAACCTGGACTGGTACAGCTATCTATAATGAAAAAAAAGAATTGTGCGCATCTGCAAAAGCAACCTGGATTTCGATTAAATAAAAATTGATAATCGTTAATTACTGCAATCGGCATATTTTATGAATGATTATATTTTGAATCATTTTTAATAGCTGATTATTTGTAGTTAAAAAATGGTATTTTTTTTAAAGAAATTTATTTAGGTTTTTTCAAAAAGAAATAGATCTTATTTTTCATTTTTCATTTTTCATTTTTCATTTTTCATTTTTCATTTTTCATTTTTCATTTTTAATTTTTAATTTTTC
>JBCBRY010000037.1:0-70289 GCA_039819485.1 Bacteroidota bacterium
AAAGATTCATGAGAATCACCGTCTGAAAATTCTGCTATAATTTTCCAGGTGAATACGGCAGCATTCATTTTAAGGCCATCTAACTTTCCATTCCAACCATATGCAGGGTTATTGGGAGGAAAATTGTACTGTTCAAAAACTCTTTCTCCCCACCTATCATAGAGAACCAGTTGTTCGATATTCGAAACACCTTTACCCGCATACACCATAAAGACGTCGTTTATTCCATCCCCATTGGGTGAAAATGCGTTTGGAACATAAATCAATGAGTCTCGATCAGTAATCACTTGGACAAATACAAATTTTGTTAAAGGGCATTCCCCTTCACCATTAGTTACTTCTACTTCGTAAATACTTGTTTGGGTTGGTTTTGCGACCGGGTTTGCTATATTAGGATTATTCAGTCCAATATCCGGAGTCCATTGAATTAATGCATCAGACAAGTTGACTTCTAACTCTAACTGAACCGAGTCTCCTAGTAAAATTCGAAATGAATCTCTTGGAAGAGCAATGGACAATTCTTGTGGCGGTTCAATATGGATTGCAGTATCTGTTTCACAACCTGAAACTTGTGAAGAAGCTACAATCCAATAGTCACCTTCTAACAAATTACTACAATAGGTACATGAGTCCTGATAATTGGAACCAGAAATCACTACATGTACGTCATTGACAACATCAATAGATAGGTCCACTCCGTCAATGACTTTGCAGTTTGGATCAACCTCTAATTGAATATTAGGTGTCGGATGTACCAAAAAATCAAAAGTAGCAGTGTCGGTACAAAGGTTATCCCGACTTGCAATTAAGATGCCTTGATAACTTCCTCCTTGATCTGCCTCATATACAAAAGAAGATGCTTGAGAGGGAAAGCCGTTTACATTCCACTCCAGCCCCATCGCATCTATTGATGAACTGGACAGCTCTACCAGTCCTGGAGAACAAGGCTCAAGTATTTGAACTTCAGGAACCGCCGTCGGCGTAATATGAACGTAGAACTCCCTGAAGACAGAATCTCTACACCCCTTGTCACTTATGCTGACCAATTTAACAGTTTGGTTGCCATGATTTGGGAACGCATACGAAACCTGACAACTATCGGAAATGTCATTTCCTGGAAAGTACCATTCACAAAATATACCTGAACCCGAATTAGCAAACATTGTTTCTGTCCGTGCGCATATTGAATCTGCACCACTGATTATTGGGGTTGGCAATGGATGAACAGTGATAGAATCTTGAATCGTAGCCTTACACCCATTGATAGAGGTGGCCTCCGCCCGCAGATAAAAATCCCCAATACTAGGAAAAGCATGAATAACAGTATTTGCCAGCGAAGTATCACCCGGGCCAAGGATCAGGAAGTGCGCAGGGGCATCCGTTTCCAACTCAATAGTAACTGCTTCGTCGAAACAGGCAGAAATGGGATGTATCAAAGCTATATCGGGTAGAGGATCTACTTTTACCTTCCTTGTCATGGAGGCATAACCGCAGCCCTCTACATACATGGTAATTTCAAAATTTCCTGAATCGAGAAAGACATGTTCTACCAAAAGCCCGGTATAAGTTGTGGTATCTGAGATTTCCCACCAAAATGGCGCACCGGGTGTTGGAAAACCGTTTAAGGTCAGCGTTTCACCCACACACACGACAGTATCAGACAATGAAAACACAGCCGAAACATCAGTTGGATTTACCTCAAAAATCAGCTCTGCCGTGTCTCTGCCGCAGCCGTTCCATGCAACCAACATTAGGGTATCATAGGAAATGTCATTTCCAGTAGACAATTGAAAGGGCAAAGGATCAAGCCCATTGAGTTTCATAGGGAGCGGGATGCCGTTTAAGAAAAATTCGTTACTGTCGGGATGGTTAGTACTGAGGTTGCTTGCTTCTATTGTCATGCCGCTACAAGGGGTCAAGGTAGAATAACCAATAGCCGCTCTCGGACGATCCGAAACAAGTATGGGACTTGAATTCTCAGTGTCACTACAAAAATTTGAGGATATGACCGTGACCATGTAAGCGGTGTCTCCGTTAACACCTGCTCCATAACATTCATAAAACGGGCCATCCCCAACACCTGTATTCCCATTCCCAAAATCCAGCACCGTCGCCGCATCTGTGTTTTGAGGAATGATTTCGACACAAAGTTCAGCACACCCCTCTTCTGGTAGGATCAGAAGTTCAGGTATGTCGGGAGGAGAAAGGATAAAAATAGAATCTGTAAAGACACTCTCACAGACGATAGTGCCATTTGGGGCAAGGCTTCGGGCCTTCAGGATGACCTCAAAATAACCATTGGAACCGAAAGAATGCTTTGCATGTTGAAGTTGACTAAATCCACCATCACTAAACTCCCAATAATAAGCGGTAGCATTGGTTGAGAGGTTTTCAAACTCTATTTCTACGTTTAGACATCCTGTATCGGGAAACGTAAATGCAGCCACTGGCACTTCATGAATATGAAGTTTAAAGCTATCTTGACGACACTCTTCAGGAAAAGAAGGCACCTCATAGGTGTATGTAAAAGTTCCTGGAGATAAAGCAGAAATCTCTATTTGGCCTCCGGTTAATCCCGATCCAATCCAGTTTCCATTTAAGGGGTTTCCATTTGGCAAATCAATTAAACCCTCGTTTTCACAGGCATATAAATCGGGGCCGGCATTTACGCCATTTCCAAACAGCGTAAATTCCATTTGGTCAGTGCTTTCACATAGTGTCCCACCATTCAAAGTATAGGTGAAAATATGTGGCCCTGTTGTCAGGCAATTCAGGTCAACCTCCTCATCTGGAGTTACACACAGTCCAGTCCAAACACCACCATCGGGAATTCCAACAAGTTGATATACAGCTTGATTAGCACAAATCTCAACCTCTGCTCCGGCTTCAGCCACCTGGTATGCCGTGACTTCTATGCCAAAATAAACAGTTGTATCGCACCCCAGCGGAAGCGTGTAAGTGGCAAGGAGTGCATGCGTCCCTTGTCCAGCTTCATCTGGGTTGAAAATCCCTTCTTCACCATTGACCACCCCCGGGCCGTCCCAGTCCAGGTCTCCATATGCAGGTGAGAACTGAGGACTGAGAAGGGATTGTAAATCAAGTTCTTCATCAATCTGGCATATGGAGTAAGAAGGAACGGAAAGCGTTGGAACTTCAACTACTTGAATGTTGATGCTTTTGGTGGAAATACAATAAGAAATAGGATCTACGTATTCGTACTGCAACGGATGAATACCGGCACCAGCTGCCATTGGATCGAAAATTCCATCTTCACTGATACCATTCCCTGACCAGGTTCCGTCATTGGGGCTGTACTGAACTTGCACCAATCCTCCATCCAAGCAAACCGAATCAGGTGCCGAAATCGAAATTAAAGTACTTTGTAAAACAACTATTTCGAGAACTCCAGTAGATTGGCAGTCCGGAGGCCCAGCAACATATTGGACCATGTTCGAACCTATGTTGGCCAATGAAGGATCGAAGATGCCTTCTTCCTGATCCACTATTCCAGGTCCCGACCACGTGCCGTCGGGCAGGTTTGCATTTAATGTGATGGCATCGTCCGTGCTACATAAAGTCCCTACAGGATCAAATATTGGAGGTTGGTTAGAGTTTACCACTACTGATGTGAATAGCTCAATTGTATCGCAGGGGCCCATCACTTCTAGCTTTACTTCAAAAGTACCAGGTTCATTAAACTGGATTGTTCCGGGAAATGCTTCAGTAGAAGTTGCAGGGTCCCCTTGCTCAAAAGACCAAAGGATATCACTGATTGTTCCACCATATTCTACTTCGGGATGATAAATATAAGTATTACACCCCTGGTCTGGTGGAGCTTGCAATATTGCTGTAGGCACATCATATACCTCGATAGTCGTCTCCCAAACATCTTCACCACAAATATTATCAGCGGTCATTCTGACTGTATAAATACCAGCAGTGTAAAAAGCTATTGATGTATCTGGATAAACAGCAGAACTGTTGACGAAGGCCCAGTCAATGTTTTCTTGCCCTCCAATCACTTCCCAGTCAAACCCGGTAGAATAGGAATTGGAAAGGTTTTCAAAAAGGAAGGTAGCAGGCACACATCCATCGGTTGTAGAGGTCGAATAATTGGCATCTGCTTCAGGTAAGCCGATCACATTAACTGTAGTGATATAACTGTCTTCTAAAATCACGCCCTCACACAACTTGGTAACGGTCAGGGTCACTTCATGATTTCCCGGTGTAGAAAACGAATGATCAACTTCACAACCGCTTAATTCTGTCCCGTCCTCAAATTCCCAAAAGCAATTATCCTGATTACATTCATCAGCCAGAAAATCAACCGGATCATTGACACAATACGGCCCACCAACTTCAAAAAAAGCCAATGGTCGGTGTATTACCGTTACCGGTTTTTGAGTAGAGTGGGCACTGTAACCATCCGTACATTGGCGATAAATGGCCATACAGATAAAATAATCAGTTTCGTCATCATCACATACGTCTTCGGGCACAATATTATAGATGTACCCAACAGGTTCGTTAAAGTCGGAATAAATAACTGTAGGAGGCAAACCGTCGTCCCAATCCCACACGATATAAGCTATATCCGTCGTGTCAGATTGATTCTGAACAAAGAATTGATAGCCATCGCAAACGACACTCTCTGTACCCAGAATAATAAAGTCAGAAAGTACGTCTCCACAATCGTTTTCTATTTCCGGGCAGTCAAATTGAGCTTTAATATTTGCCGACAACAATAAGAAAAACAGAAAATAGAAAGGCTTCAGAAAGATGTGATTGTTCATATTAAAACAGTTTCTGGGTGATTATTTAATTCAAGTAGCTATAAATCCAAAAAATGCAGTCAATACCAGTGTATGACATTTCCCGCAATATGAGACATCTCACTTGTGGTGAATGAAAAGTGTTTTTGTTTGGGCTGAAAATTTGAGCTGAATACTTTAAAAATGGAGGCACTTATAAATCTATTCCATTTATAAAATACCATTGTATTCCTTCCTCTCTTTTTAGTGGCGAAAAAGAGCTTGGAGGGAAGTGTACTTTTGGCGCTTGGCACCAACCACTCTTATCTCTCCATAAATAATTTTCGGAGGAATAACTTCCGTCTTAATACGTTTATATTTAATTGGCAATCAGTGGTTAATTTGTAAATTCACCTTTATTTACAATCTGTAAAGCATCTACTTACTTTTATATTGAGCTATCAATTTGTGTACAATTATCAGAAAGAGACGAATTTAGCACAATTCCACCACATATGTCAAGTAAATTTAATTTTGATTTTTTGATAATGTGTTAAAAAAGACATTTGACTATTCAAAACTGAAATAAAAAGTATGTCCCTTGTTATTTTAATTTTTATTGAAGGTTCTCAAGTGCCCTGTCAATCAAAACACAGATTTCATCATTCGGCCACAGAAAACATGAATTACGGTCTTTCCAATTTTCGAGTCGACTGATGAGCAATTGCTTTTGCATAAATTGCGTTTCGCCCAGAATATAGTTTCTCAAATCTGCCTCAATAGACATTGGCACCTCATTGGCTCTCTTGATTATGAAGGTTATATCTTCACAAGTCATATCACCTACCATTTCGAGCATGTGCTGAATGCCACTGACCGTGTTATTGGTGTTACAGTCCGAAGTATTGGCTGGCCAATCTTCGAGATATTTCCAACAAGGTATATTGCGCCACGGTATCACATCTTTTTCACAATGCGAACTTGAAATCTGACACAAATAGTCGAATGATGCGATTATATTTCCAAGCGCATTACCACATTTTAAAATATCAAGTGACTGGGAAGTTGCAGGTGCGATGGTATCTGGTGAACCTGCCGCTATTCCACTCGTAATCAAATAACCATCGAGGTTATAAGTACATTGCTGACCAGAAGAATTGGCAACATCGGGCAACCATCTTACTTCGTAAGCAGCACCGTAATGAAAAGCTTGATTTGCCTCCCCACAATCTTGCCATACACCTGAATCACATTCAGAATCAGCTAATTCTTGTGCTTCCTGATAAGTACAAGGACAGTTGGGCAATCGTTCATACCATTCACCAGCTTGTCTCGTAGTGATCGTTGAATGAAACGGATAATTGATGGTCAATGACTCCGAAAGGGGCAATGATAATGTTCCTGTTAGTTGATCTCCCACGTTCCATTCCCCAATCAGTCTTTTAAACTGCATTACTGCTCGATAAAACCGTGCTTTACCATGCAACAAATCACTCAGTGAATTATAAAGGGCAACCAATTGAACAGCATCTTCCGCTAGCATGACAGCTCCACCAGTCCTAAAAGCAATTTCAGAAAGAACGTCAAACTCGATCCCATCACCTAATCCAACCGTGTAAATTCGCACCTCTTCCGCACAAGCTTTTTGTATGAGTTCATTGACACTAACCCCACCTGCTGTATCACCGCCGTCCGTAAAAGCAACAATTGCCCGATTAGGGTTTTTACCATTGTTAGCGGTGTAAGAAATAAGGTCAAAAGTGGAAATATAAAGTGGCGTGCCGCCACCTGTTCGGCCAGCCAAAACTTCGATAGAGGGTATCAAATCGTCTGATTGGTTGGTAAAATCCACCAACAGTTCATAAGGAGACTGAAATTGGCTTCCACTGGTAAAAGCAGCTATGGCAGCCTCATCATTTCCACTAACAATTCTTGCAAAACTTGTCCCTGCTTCTATACGGGCATCCTGAGGGTCAGTAGAGGCAATAGACCCTGATTGGTCGAACAATAAAGTTGTTGAAAATGGGCCTTTGTCCTCATCCTCCTCTTCGATTAGACTTGTAATTGCAAATTCAATTTCATTCTGTAGCCCACTTACAGTGAAATCTTCGGGGTTTAACCCGGAAATAAAACCTCCAAAATGATCTACCACAAAAAATATCATTTCTAGCTCAGCCAAATCACCTTCCACTTTCGTTATCTCCAGCCCCACCATCCCTCCGGCAGGAACACCTTCTAATTCAGGCACCAGTTCGTCGTGTTCTTCAAAGCACCCGACATTAAAAAAAATAACAACAAAAAATGCTGCGATTCGATAAATATGATTTTTATTTTTCATGATTGATTGTATTATTGAATATAATCGTAATTGTATGTTACCTCGACTTTTTTTATGGCAAATAGAATGAAATACCAGCTTTGAACCAGCTCATGGCATCATCCCCTATTTCCACAAACCCTCCCAGGTGGTTGGTCAGATAATACCTGGCTCCAAAGATGAAACTCCCGGCCACTTTGGATTCATGTGTGCTCTGTTCTAAATTGGTCAGACTGATACGACGAAAACTTACTGCACCACCAATGTAGGGATCCAGTTTATCCATAATGTTAAAGTGATAGGTGCCCCTTAATGAGCCGAGGTAATACCTATACTGATAATTAAATTTTGGAACCCTCCAAATCCGATTTCCAAAGGTTAACCCCACTCCGATATTATGACCTATATTTTTTTCTATTGTCAAAGAAAGAGCAGGCGTTACCATATTGACATCCAACTGATTCAACTCCTGGGCCCTATCTGATAGGTTGACATTTGAACGAATCCCGATACCTGGTTGAATTACCCAGCTTTTATGTCCGAATTTTTCAGGCTCCTCAAATAGTTCTCCTAACCAACCAAGCACATCGAAAGGTGGAGGTGAATAAACGTCTTTTTTCCACGGATTGCCGGTATTTCCGAAACTCAAAAGATTCACAGATAAAATGACAAGAAAGGTTGATATGAATTTCATGGTTGTTTGTTTTAAATGCAAGTATTGGATTAGCTAAAACATTTCTTATTGAAACAAGCGATCCTGTACAGGAAAGGCATGTCCGAAAGAAATAATTTGACAAATTTTTCCATGAGTATTTTTAAATGGGTTGGGCAAAAAGTCGACTATGCTGTCACCAACATTTCATTTAATTCACTAAGTATACTTCTATCTTTAAATACTATAAATTTCGTTTATACCTTGACTTTCTGCACCAACCTTTGGTTCAATGGGTTTTAAAATATTTGGTTAGGTTATATCTTTTACCTTGAAATAATATATCTAACACCTAATGACCCATAATCCCCACCAAAGCCTGAACCAAGTCCACGTAAAAGAATTGTTGGGGTCCAGTCAAGAGATATGTTTATCGGTGTATTGGCAAATGAATAGTCCAAGCCTACATATCCTTGAAGTGCCAAGCTGGTATCTACCCTATCATCGTCAAATATCCCCTCATCGTAGCTCCAAAAATAGAGAGCTGCTCCGCCTCCAAAGTACCATTTTAATCCATCCAAACCGTCTATGTCCAAAGGTTTGTGAATCAGATATGCCCCCCCCAAAACCGTACTCCGATAGTCATAAACAATGTAGTCATAGCCCCTTGTACCTAAATAAGCCTCGACTGCACTAGATTCATTCAGGAAGAGTTTTAACGAAAGTGACACTGGGTACCCCAAACGAAGCCCCCCGGCCATCCGGTACTCTTGCGCGTGACAGGTAAGTGAAACCGTAACCATTAGAGTTATAGTGACAGTGATTAATTTTAATTTTTCCATTTCATAATTTTTTCAGGTGAGAAACTAAAGTTGTTTTATTTAAAATAAATGTTTTCAATTACTACAGGACTCAATTGACCTTTTCCAAAAGGTCAATAATTTCCTCCCTTCTTCAATGTCCTTTACTTGAACTTGAAGCTGTGCTTCATAACTGGAAGGTGTTCCGTTCTTGTAAGTTTTGATTATTTTCTCTTTTTGCCGGGTATCCACTTCAACAAATACTGCTTTTTTGGAAATATTGAATTGCAGCGAGGATGCATTTAAATCCTTATTATTGAATTCCCAGATTATCTCTTCGTTTTTCTTACCGTTTTCTTCATTTATAGCCAATTTCCATTTGCAGGATTCTTCAATTTGAGCAAGTGATTGTCTCCTACTCCCTCTGTCTGTTTGAATATTTCCAATCATGCTTTTAAGCAATTCAAATTGACGCTGAGATGTTGTTTCTAATTGTTCCAATTCTCTCTCTAACTGCTGTCCACAACCTTTCAAAACTATTGGTAAAACTTGGCGTATTGTCCTCATGTTTTCAACTCCTGCTGCATAGATTTTGACATCAGGGCGATAGGTAGGGTTTTCGCCCAATTCACCGACCTGTACCATATTCTCATTTCCATCGGACTTAAAACCGATGTGAATTTCCTTACCAGAAACCTTTTCGGTCACTGAGTTTTGGCTCATGTCTCCAAAATGAAAGAAATAGCGGTTTTTCTGGTCCTCTTTTTCATTCTTCTCAGTGATTTCCAAAACCGTCTGGCACTTAGGCTCAATGGTTTGGGCATAAGTTTTATCACCGGCATCGACAGCTTTAAGTGAAGTGTATAACAACTGTAATGCTTCACTCAATGGTGCATCTTCCGGTAGCAACTCATCTGTTTTTTCATCTGCATTCTTGACCAGTTGTTCTAGTACATGAATAAAAGACCTCGCCTTATCAATATCATCAGTGTTTATTTGAATACGGTCATCGTACTTGTCTCTTTGACCATCTTTTAATACTTCTACAAATTTTTTATTGCGCCTCACTTTCATCATAACAAAGACTCCTGTTCCTTTCACTTGAAGACTGATACTATGGCTACCAAAGTCGGACGGATTAAATGAACGAACGATAGTCTCGGTACCTTTTTTACCTTCTTTTATTGTGGTGATTTTGCATCGAGTAGGATGATCACCTTCTTTGCTCCACGATTGATCAATCGCATTTTTACCTTCATTAATTGGTTTTACATTTTCTTCTAACCATTCTATTTGCTCTGCAAGAGTAGCAACGACGGGCAAACCCAAATCTTTTTTGTCCAATACCTGAATGGCCATTTTAAAAAGTCGTTCTATTTCCCTGGCATTATCGACATCTACCGCTTTCACTTCTATTTCGCTCTGGTAACTTTGGAGTTCGTTATTTTCATAGGATTTGATGAATTTCTGGCGTTGTTCTGTTCCCAATTTTACAAAGATCAATTCCTTCCTGGTATCGTGACGAACAGTATTTATATCTATATCAGATAGATTAAAAAGAAATTCTTTTTCTATAGTATTGCCTTTCTTACCTGTAATTTTGGTACTGTAAAAAGTAATTTTCCAAGGTTGGGTCTCGTTAAAAGAAAAAGACTGCCTTATTGATCCACTACTTATCTCAACATCCTTTATTTCATTTTTAATCTGGTTAACTATATCGATTAATTTATTTTGATGAACGTGGCAAAACCCCGGCCCTTGTACCAAGAACAGGAAAGCAATACAGGCTCCAAGGATTTTGTACGATTTCATCCGTATTTGTTTTTTGTTATTATTAAAATGTTACAGGTTTCAACTTTTTATAACTTAAATACATTTAAAACTATGTAAATCCCCCGTTACTCAAGAGTACTTTTTATTTAATTTTTACCAGTTCAGGAAGATATTATTTTATAATTCAGAACTAATAAAAATTTGATTCTCAGACAACTATGAAAAAATTTTCTTCCCCCCCTAACAAGTTATTTCTGCACTGTAAGGTCGCCAATTTGTTAGGCGCTTTGTCCAATAGCGACCTTAAATTGTTTGATAAATTTCTACGAACACCTTGGTTTAACCGCAGTAAAGTTCTTATTCGGATATTGGAGAATGTAAAAAATCACCACCCTAATTTCAACAACCCAAAAATGGAACTGCCCAGGATTTTCAAAAAGGTGTTCCCCAAAGAATCTTACAATGAACATAAGTTGCGAAAATATTTTTCCGAACTGACTAAGTACGTCCAGTTGTTTATGGCCCATAGAATATTTGAATCCAATAAAAAACTTGTCAACGAACAAACTGCGCTGTACTTGAACCATCAGAATAATTACCATGCCCTTGAAAAATATCATAGAGATGCCATTCGAAAAAATGAAGAAAATAAAATAAAAGGCCTCAAAAGCTACAAACAGAAAAGTGACCTCCTGCACCAGTTATATTTTCACCCTTCTTTTGACAAGTTCCCAGACGGAGCAGAAATGCTGAAGGCCAATATGGAATCCATTGACCGTGAACTGACCCTTAAGAAACTTTTTATAGCCTGCGAAGCGATGAACGTATCCCATTTTTTTAACGAGGAATTTGCTCCTTCCCTATTGACTGAAGTGCAAGAACTAGTAGAGTCATTTTGTAAAGGTGAGCACCCGGTGTTCAAAATATTCCTCAACCTTAGTTACCTGCTGCAAGGCAATGGCGATAAAAAATTATTTGAAGCAACTATGTTGCTCGCCACGAACAAATCTCTTTTGCTGGAATATGAAGAACATGCTTCATGTATTTCTCTGTTGATCAACCATGCGGCCCGAGAACACCGAAAAACAGACGACATTTTTTACCTCAAGAAAATCCATGCCCTAAACGCGTTTGGCCTATATAAAAAAATGTTCATTCACAGAAAAAAAATAAATGAAAGCACTTTTACCAATATTAGCAATACAGCCTCAATGATAGGAGAATATAATTTCGCGTCCAATTTCATTAGCGACTACCAGCAGTATTTAGATGAAAAAATAAGGCAAAAAACGGTCGCTCTTGCTCAGGCATATTTGTTATTCCACAAGCAAGACTATAAGACTGCCTATCACAAAATTAGCAACATCCCATTCATTTCATTAAGGTACAAACTTGTCGCCCGGACCTTAATTATCCAGTGTTTATATGAAATACAAGGAGAAGACCCAAGTTTCAAACAACTACTAAAAAGAGAATTGGTTGCGTTTAAGAGGTTTATCAAAAAAAATAAAAGCTGGAACGAGACCAGGAAAAATCAATATTTAATCTTTGTCCAAGTTGTTGATAAAATAATAAATAACCCAGACAAAAAATCTATTATCGAATGGTTACTGCGTAAATCGGAAACGAATCAACCAATTATGGCTAAAGATTGGTTAATGAACAAGATCAATTCTCTGTAGCTTACCGGGAAGATTCACAATCATCTTCCCGACAAGAATAATTTTATTAGTGGATAATTTCATCCATAATAATTATTCCGCTGGTATTCCCATTCCCGCAGTTTGTATAAAACTCGAAGGTATGATCACCTGTAGAAAGGCCGGAAAAGGTATAAGTATTGCCGCTAACACTTATGAGGCTACTTGCTTGTCCGTTAAATACATATCTCAATTTAAAGTCCACAGCACCATCTAATGAATCCCATGAAAAGGAAATTGAACCCGATCCAGATCCGGTTTTGGTAATATTGCCCGGGGGGTCACAATTTTGTACTTTCGTTGGTGCCCAAGCCTGGTTTGGAACAGCCAACGCGGGCACAAGTAAAATGGTTAAAGCAATACAAAAAAACGTAATGAATAAATGAACCTGAAGCCTGGATCTTTTGCTTAATTTTTTCACGGTCTAAAATTTTTGATGGCTGCCTTGAGTGTTATCAAGATTTTGCACTTGAACTAACACTGACAACTCAGCTTGCTTGAAAGAAATAATTAGTTGAATTTTTTTAAAGCAGCACATTCTCTGAACATCTAAAGTCTTCATATTCATTCTCTAAAAACCAACCTCACTTTCTCTTTTTTAAAAAACTTTTTGGCCTTAGAATATTTGCTTTACAGGCTCAAATAAAAAGACACTTTCGAATTTTTACTTGGAGAAAAAATAGCAATAACACTCGCAGCGTTAAGGTGAGAAATGAAGCTAAAAAGCTTTGTAAAAAGCTGACAAACAAACACTTATAACATGGATAAAAAACACCATAAAAAATTTGAATCTCTAAATAAAAAAATTACTCCATCTTTATAAACCACTATCATATGCTGAATTATGACAAAAAATTTCAAAGAAAATAACAGACATAGTAATGGCGAGTAAAAGGAGTGTCAAATAATAAACAGACCAATTTCAAAGAATTCCATTCATAGGCCGGAATATATTTTGAAAAATTGGATTGCCTTAGCAGCAAGAAAGATTTTTTAGGAGAAGTTCGATGGAACTTTCTAAATGCCGAAAAAATATCCGCTTTTTTAGCGATTCATTTGTATTGGAATCTTTATTATTTCATGATGGGAATGTTGATAAATCAATTGAAACACTCCTCGAAGGCAGAGCAATTACTAAAGCAGAAAAAATCAAAACAAATATTATAAATATATCTATGTTACCTATTGATAAAATATTGCTCAAAAAAATATATTATGAAAAAAAAGCTAGGGAAAAAATAGAGTCAGAAGGAAGAAGAGACAAAGAACCAAATCTGCTTTCTATTTCAAACGCATTGGATGAATATTATTACCTAAACAAAATTCAATTATACTGCGCTTATTTAAGTTACAAAAAATTTGTTAACCCTACCGTCTTGTCCTATAATAAAAATGATATTAGATTAATCCATATCATCCTGAACCAAATAGATGATAATTATTTTGACAACCCGGCAATTAAAGTCTACAATAAAATCAGGCTTCTTTACGAAGCCCTTAACGAGACAAATTCAAATGACAAAACAATCTATCTGGAGCTAAAATCCTTGATCGATGAATACGAATACACAATCAACCGATTTGACAAAGCAACCATTTTATCCTACCTGACAAATTATTGTCTGTACAAAATGAACAATGGGAATTTCAGATTCAGGGAGGAATTTTTATATACCAATTTATCTATCCTAAAATCTTTGTACACAAAAAATACGAGCAAAAAAAACAAGTTGCCACCTTCGACTTTCAAGAACATCGTTGTCGTATCATTAAAATTAGATCCTGCAACGGATTTTTTCCAAAGATGCCAAATAACAGACAAGCCGGCACAAGCGATAAGAAACCAGAACAAGCATAATTGGATAGAAGAATTTATGGAATATTATAAAAAGTGGATTGATACCAAATACAAGAAGACTTACTACAATTATTGTTTAGCATTGTTGTTGTTTGAAAAAATGGAATATGTAAAAGCCTACCGGGTACT
The DNA here is from genome assembly GCA_039819485.1 of Bacteroidota bacterium. Taxonomy (GTDB): domain Bacteria; phylum Bacteroidota; class Bacteroidia; order Chitinophagales; family Saprospiraceae; genus UBA6168. The sequence goes on from JBCBRY010000037.1 coordinate 13,981, forward strand.
GCAAAACCCGTCCCGCACCCAGGGAATGTTCATCAACCTTGACACAAAAGTCCTCCACCTTGTAATCCTATATGAAGTATTTAACAAAAGGTCCATTATTTTAGAAAACGATGGAATTGACATTCTGAAAGTCCTGGACAGCTTGAGAGGTCTGTTAAAAGATGATTTGAACCGAAAAAAACAGGTAAGTCAAAAATATGTTGCTATCTATAAAAATTTTGAAAAGACATATAAAAGGCTGTATAACCTCAACCTTAGGTATGGAGGCATGCAGAACAAGCCCCTTAAGTTTGAGAAGGAACAGAAAAAACTAAAGGCAAATGTGCATGCTATTGAAATACCTTTCAAAAATTGGATACTGGATAAAATACACAGATTATGACCTACATTTTGCAGTAGTTTAAAAGGTGCCAGGTAAAAAAAAGCCTGGAAGATAAATCTTCCAGGCAACAATAAACATTCGATAAACATCACTGGTTTGCTGTAAATTCAAAGGTGGTTTCCACCCCAATGGTGGGGTTATTGACTTGGATTTCAAAATCCGAGGGGCCATCACTGATCGAAAAGACCTCAGTATGGACTCCACTGTCCCCAAGTGTGACGGTCAGGTCTCTCAGAATGGCATTGTCCTGAATGATGATGATACCTGCGGTGCCAGTGCCACCATTGTCATTGGTCACATGTATCGTAACGGTATTGGCCTGTTCAACAGCCTCAACCTCCCATCCCCCTGTTTCAACATATTTATATGTGTCAGGTGAATGAATCCGTCCGGTAGGTGCATTTACATTGACGAAGCTAAAGTTCAGCAGCAACAACAAAGATGAAATGGACAGACTTGATACTAATTTGCCTTTTTTTAAATATTGCATTACAAAAGAATTAATGGGTTTAACCTGCTTGCGCAGGCCCCTGGCAATCGCCAGGATAAAACCGAATTCCGTTTGTATTTTTCCCGCCAGCGGGTCAAATGCAATCAAATAGTTGTCCATTGAGCTGCCTGTATCGACCATTGTGGCCGAAGTGGTATTATATACCTGATGTGGACTTGGCAACTGACCTTGGCAAACTTGGATTTGACATTTAGACCGCTGACGGTAGGAGGCCCCCGATACCCGTCAATTGGCTTTATGTAAGGCAAATATGCTATGAAAAAAAGCCTTAAAACAATGATAATCAGTCATTTATAAAATTAAATTAGAGTTCATGAATTTAATTAAAATCCAACTAATTATTGTAACAATCCATGAACTATTGTGAACATCAGTAAATTTTGATAAATTCGCTTGTTCGTAACAGCACTGTTACAACACCTTTTCAATACATTATGGCAAAAAAAAATAAGCATCAATTGTTCGTACGAGAAGCACTCAAGCTACTTACTGGGTACCCTTATGCACGTACATATAAAGAAATCAGGGAAGAACTGGAAGGGATCGGACGGAAGTTTTCGAAAGCAACCATCAGCAATGTCAGCCTTGAAAAAAGCAGTGTAAGCTTGCCTACCTGGAGAAGGTCAAAAGAGGCACTGGAAGAACTGCTTACCTTGAAATACGGGGCCATTTATAATGAAGAAAAAAAGAAATTCCACATTGAAGAATCTTTTGTACCAGAAAAAAAGATGGGTCGTTCCAGCTCACCCTCTGAAGCGCATGCCCTCATACAGCCTCCCGGCACTTCAAGCTTCTACAAGAGCATCCGATTTACCCAGCAAGCCACCAAGAGCGTTGTCATTGTCTGGGCCAGTTTCAACGAATTTGCAGCACCGGCCTTTAGCCTGATTAAAGGCGAAATCAGAAAACACCTCTTGGGATGCCTGGAAAATGGAGTCAATGTCAGTATTTTTATCCCTCATTACAACGACAGTTTTTTAGGCAAATATTTGGAGCACCTGAACAAGAACTCGGCCATTGAATATTCCCATAATGCCAGTGACTGGTTTAAGGGTATTGGCCATGAATCCAGAGAGATGAGATCCAGTGCACGATTTGAAGCATTCATGTTCAAACATATGCCGACCCACAATTGTATTACCATTGATGATTCCACGGAGTCAGGAAAGATGCTCGTCACTCCGATCGTTTACGGTATTTCAGAAGATCAATACCCGACTTTTGAGATACGCAAGGCCAGTCATCCTGTTATTTTTGAACAATACCTGGCCTCCTTTCGGAAAACACGCGCCAATGTGAAAAAGATATTTTAACCGCTATTACAGAAAACTGTAAAAGGCAAATTAGTAGGGCAGAAAGCGTGATAATTAGTTTTGATAATTTCCGAATAAGTATAAAACATTTTCAATCATGTCCAAAAAAGAAAAAAAAAGAAAGAAAAAGGCAAAAAAATATACCGAACGAAAAATCATAACCAATAAATACTTAGAAAACATAAATGGCACTGCAAATTTCTTCACGGGAAAAGATGAAATTTCAATGATGAAGGACGACAGGATCAATATTCAAATTGAGTCTAACGAAGGGAAAGTCGCCCATAAGGTTTCCCGAAAAATTCCTGACATCCTCACTACTTTACCATTATTAGACGAAGGCCTGACAAGAGGGCGGGAAAGAGAAGTGAACGCAATACACAACCTAACCTTATCCACCGGAAAAATCGTCTTGATCCAAGGCGAAAAAGGCACCGGCAAAACCACGTTTTTAAAAATGTACCTCCATTCGAAGCGGGCCAACTACCAGCACCTGGCATGGGTAGATGTCGAAGAGGGCGTTTCCGTCATTAAGTCCCTCGCCAACCATCCCCAGTTATCAGACAGCCTGATACTTGACACGGATCATCAGTTCAAAAATGAGATGGAGGAAACAAGGCACTTTCACAGGGTCACCAACATGCTGAGAAAACTCCCGGGCAACAACCTTTTGATCATTGACAATGCCGGTGAAGATGCTGATCAAACCGATGTATATGATTACATCAAACTGGAGAATAACTGGACTGTGCTGGTGAGTTCGGAAGCCGACAACATGGAGACATTTGAAAGGTATGAGCTCAAACCGCTCCCAGAAAATGACCTTCTCCAGGTTTTCGAGCTCAATTACTACAAACCGATTGACGGCCAATTTCCTCTGGTAAAAGAAATCATTTCGCTGTTGCATAAAAATACCGGAGATGTCGTTTTTGTTGCCAACAGGGCATCAAAACTGAGACTTGACCTGAAAGAAATAATAGAAAGGATAAAATCAAGCGGACTCGAAAGTTTTAAAGTGCAATAGCTTTATTCTTAGGAGTGAACCTATTTTTCACCCAATATTGAACAGAAAAAACCAATATCCAAAATCTTCTCGATGTTGCTCATTCTTATAAGTCAGAAAACAGTTGGTGAGCCTTTTCGCAATTTTCATAAACATATGAACAGTATAAAATAAGCGACGGTTTCCCTAAGAGGGCTGTCAGAGTTAACCCCTCTATTTAAATCTAAGAGAATCGAATTTATAAGAACAGGTTAAAACAAGTACATGACAAGGCCCAACTAATAATATTATTGAGTCATATAGACCGTACCTTGAATTTAATTTATTCTGAACATAGCATTAATAAAATACCAGATGGAAAATGAAATAAATATCGTTCAACAAGACAGCTCGAATTATCATATTGAATCCATCAATAAAAAAGGCCAACTTAACATTATCACCAAAAAGCAGATTGTAAAATCTCTTTCATACCTTCCTCACATTGACCTGGACAAAGTCATTGGGCGAGATCATGACGTACAGTCAGTAATCAGTATGCTGGACGAATCAGGAAAGGTTATTCTTGTAAATGGCATCGGAGGCATTGGCAAAACGACGCTGGCAAAGGCCATCATAGCAAGAGAAAAAGAGCAATTTAAACATATTGCCTGGGTCAATGTTATCTCTACTGTCAAAGAGGCCTTCGTGTCCAATGTACAATTGGTGGAAAACCTTTATCTAGACTTTGAGCACATTCCCAAAGATGAATCCTTTACAGACAGGGCGTTCGACCTCGTGATAAACCGCCTACGTCAGTTGAGCGGGAACAACCTGTTGATTATTGACAATGCGCAACAGGACATAGGCAATCAAAAAATAATTACATCCCTCAAACTGGAAAGGAATTGGAAAGTCCTCGTCACTTCAAGGCAGCACCTGCCAGGGTTCAAGATCTACCCGCTTGGGTTCCTATCAAAAACTGAAGCAGTCAATCTTTTTTACCTGCATTACAAACTAGAAAAAAACGATGCAACCCTGGCCATCCTGGAAGCAGTAGGCTACCACACACTTACCATCGAACTTATAGCCAAAACGGCCCAGTCTAAACAATTAACCCTCGCCGAGTCCATAGCCCTTTTACAGGAAAAAGGGCTGGACGTCGCCAAAGATGCAAACATCAAGTTTGAGCACAACTCCCGTAAGAAAACACAGGATGTTTTTAAATATATTCTTGCCATGTTTGAAATAGCAGGTCTCTCAGAAAATGAGCAATGGGTCATCATGCAGTTTGCCGTATTGCCATCCACCTATATCCATTTTATAAACAATAATGATAAAAATATCAGCAACTTCCTGCAATGCGATGCAAGAAAAGAAAAAGACGAACTCGCCAATGCGATAAATAATATTGTTCAAAACGGCTGGCTAAACTGGGATGAAAACAAGGATACATTTTGGATGCACAATATTTTGCAGGAGGTGGTCAGAGAGATTAAAAAACCAAATGCTGAAGACTGTTTTCTGTTGATCAATTCCCTGAAATGGTTGCTATATGAAAAATTAGAGCTCAACCCTATCCATGCAAGTGCCCTACTACCTTATTCTGAAAAAGTCCTTGAAAACATTGCCCTCAGCAATGAGGAAATAGCAAGCCTGGCCAATAACACAGGAGAAGCCCTCAGGCACCTGGGAAAGCTGGAAAAGGCAGCTGATTACATGTTAAAATCCATTGATGTAAAAGAAAACAAGCTTGGTGAAATTGATGAATCATTGGCCAGCTCCTACAATAATCTGTCGCTAATCCTTAATGACCTTGGAAAATTTGATGAATCTATTTCCTACTCCGAGCGTGCACTGAAAATAAGAAAGAAACATGCGAGAGAGAGCCAACTTGCATTGGCCCAAAACTATAACAACCTGGCCATACCCTATGAAAATTCTGGGGACATCAAAACCTCTTTGAAACTCTCCTTAAAGGCATTGAAAATCAGAAAAAAACAGCTTGACAAAGATGATCTTGAACTTGCGAACTCTTACTTAAACCTAGGGGTAACTTATGATATATTAGGCGAATATGAAAAAGCACTGGGTTACAAAACCAAAGCTGTACAAATTTTTGAAGACAAACTAGATTATTTCCATCCAGACCTTGCCCAAGCTTATAACAATCTGGCTATTACTTACATGCACCTTTTACAATATGAAAAAGCTATTGAAACAAACCACAAGGCAATAGAAATAAGAGAAAAAATATTACCACCCGACCACTCGGACCTGGCGCTTTCTTATGATAATATAGCAACAACTTTTGGGGCAATCAAAAATTATAAAGATGCATTTTTGTATGGACACAAAGCATTGGAAATACGTAAAAAGATATTACCTGAAAACCACCCAGACCTTGCTACCTCTCATTGTAACTTAGGCATCTATTACCGAAATACGGGTAACTATGACAAAGCTCTTGAACACCTGTTAATGGGTATTGAAATTGAAGAATCTAGTTTATCAAAAAACCATTTAAACCTCGCCAATTCCTACCTGAACCTCGCGATCCTTTATTTCAAAACAAATGACCCTGCGGCACTTTTATACCATAATAAAGCGTACAAGATATATGCAAATAATTTCAATAAGCCCCCCAATAATACTCATATGAAAAACCTCTTGGAATGGAAAATTATTTTTGAGAAAAAATTCGATCAATGAAGCAGGTAGAAAATTCTATTGTTCGGAAAGGCCCCAGTAATTATTACATCGAATCCATAAAGGAAAAAGGCCAGGTCAACATTATCACCGAACAGAAAATACCCAAACGCCTGACTTATTCGCCCAACGCAGACCTAACAAAAATAATCGGCCGGTCAAAAGATATCAAATCAGTCATTTGTATGTTGGACGAGTCAACAAAGGTCGTTTTGGTAAATGGGATCGGTGGCATTGGCAAAACAACCCTTGCCAAAGCAATATTGGATTTACAGAAAGACCGCTACCAGCACACTGCCTGGATCGACATTGCCACTAACGTACAAGAGGCTTTTGTCTCGAATACCCAGCTGGCCGACAACCTCCATTTAGATTTCGCCGACCTGCCCAAAAACGAATCCTTTATCGATCTAGCATTCGAGCTGGTAATAAATAGGTTGCGACAACTTGGAGGGAACAATTTGTTAATACTTGATAATGCCCAAAATGACATAGGCCAGGAAAAAATCATCAACTTGATCCGCCTTGAAGAAAATTGGAACATCCTAGTCACTTCAAGGCAAAACCTGGAAGGCTTCCAGGTGTACCCCCTTGGGCTTCTCTCCAAACAAGATGCTGTCCGTTTGTTCTACCTGCACTACAAACTGGAAAAAAGCGATGCAACACTGACCATCCTCGAAGCGGTCGGGTTGCATACCCTGGCCATAGGGCTCATCGCCAAAACCGCCCAGTCCAAAAAATGGCCCCTTCACGAAATCGTATTGTTACTACAGGACAAAGGACTGGACGTTTCAAAGGATGCCAACATAAAATTTGGACACAGTTCCAGAAAAAAAACTAAAGATATTTTCCAGTATGTCCTGGCCATTTTTGAAATGGCCGGTCTTTCAGAACGTGAACGGTGGATCATGAAACAGTTTGCAGTATTGCCCTCCATACAAATCGCCTATGAAAAAAACAGCAGCGATAGTATTTTAAAATTATTGCAGATACAAAATGAAAAAGACAAGGATAAATTAACAATAGGAATCAATAAAGTCGTTGAAAAAGGCTGGCTGCAATGGGATGAAGCAAATGATACGTTTAACATGCATAATGTCATCCAGGAAATTGCACGGTCAAAGCTGGCCCCTAATGTGAACGACTGCCGCGACTTAATTCAGGAAATGTTTTCAAGAATGAGTTACCAACATGTGGACTTTGTCTCCAACAACAATCTGATCGTCCAATACCTGACCAAGTATATTGCAGGTGATTCGGCTGACTTTGCAGAATTGCTGGACGAATTTGCCAGTGTTACCCAGCGGTTCTCCGATTTTGCTGAAAGCATAAGCCTACAAGGCAGGGCATTGGAAATGAAGAAAAAAGTCTTGCCGGCCAACGACCCGAAAATATCCGACTCTTACAACAGCCTGGCCCTGGCCCACCTCAACCTGGGCGAGCTTGAGAAGGCTCTGGCATTCCAATTAAAGGACCTGGAAATCACTTTGGTCAATTCGAAAGAGGAAAACTATGAGCTGGCCATTACCTACAACAACCTATCTTTAATCTATCGGAAATTCATGGATTTTGAAAAGGCCATTTTTTACCAAACAAAAGCAAACAAAATAGCCGAAAAGATCAATGATGCCGACCGGGACAATCTCGTATTCAATAATGCGGGCAACCTCGATTACATCCAGAAAAATTTTAAAGCCGCGCTTGTTTTATTTAAGAAGTCTTTGGAAATCCGGATCAAAAATGGTGCAGATGCCTTGTGGGTAAGTGAAGCTCACCGTAATTTAAGCATGGCCTACATTGAAGTAAGTGACTTTGAAAAAGCGAAAACCCACCTGGATGAAGCATTCCAAATAGAAAAAGAATTGGTTCCCGAAAAAGCGTCCTTTGCCTACATCTATCTTAGCTATGGGCTACTGTATTATGAACAACGAGACCTGGATAAAGCCTTATTAAATTACCAAAAAAGCAGGGAAATCTTTCAGCTCAATTTTTCATCCGAACACCCTGATGTGGTAGAAGTAGAAAATTGGATAAACAAGATTATGACCGAATTACAGGACGAAAAAATATGAAAAGCGATATTGACCTATATATCGAGCACATTGAAAAGGAAGGTAAAATCAATTTTATTACCCGACATGTTATTCCGCAACACCTTACCATTCTGCCCGCTATTGACCCCGGCCAGGTTGTTGGACGCGAGCATGACTTACAAAAAGTCCTGAACATGCTGGAGAAAACAAATAAATTAACCTTGGTCAACGGGCTGGGCGGCATCGGGAAAACCACGCTGGCAAAAGCACTATTACAAACCCATAAATACAAGTTCCAATACATTGCCTGGATAAATGTCGTTTCCGACATAAAGGAATCATTCGCTTATAATGTATATCTAACCAACAGCCTGGGCCTCAACCTTGAAGAAATACCAACTGTAAAAAACTTTACGGACATCGTATTTCAGATTGTCATAAATCGGTTAAGAAACATTAAAGGCAACAACTTGATCATCATTGACAATGCACAAAAAGACCTTGCAGATCAAAAAATTAAAGACTTGATTCAGTTGGGGAACAACTGGAAAGTGTTATTGACCTCGCGCCAACAAATCGAAGGCTTCGAAATCTATCACCTGGGGTTCCTTCCCCAAGAAGATGCCAAGGCACTGTTTTATTTGCATTACCACCTTGAAAAGGATGACCACATGGTAGAGCAAATGATAAAAAGTATGGATTACCATACACTTGCCATTGAAGTAACTGCAAAAACTGCACAGGCAAAAGAACTCAGCCTCCTTCAGCTCTTCAATGCCCTGGTAAAAAAAGGATTGCAATTCTCGGAAGACACGTCCATAAAACTTGACCATAACAAACGAGAGAAAATACACAGCATCCTCGGTTACTTTTACAGTGTCTTTGAATTGACGAACCTCTCCCAGGACGAAATATGGCTATTGGCCCAGTTTTCAGTGTTGCCCGCCTCGCCCATTCCTTATCAAGATAACCAACTGGAGAATATACAGGAATTCCTGAAACTGAGCGCAAGACCTGAACGAGACCAACTTACCAATGTACTCAACAACCTCGTGGCACAAGGGTGGCTGCAACATGATGAGGAAGCTGACAGCTTTAAAATGCACCAACTCATACAGGAAGTTTTACGCAATAGATTAAAGCCTGATTATGAATATTGTCAGTCCCTGGTCGATTCCATCATCGACAACACGGCCATTCCTTCACCTGGGGGCAACCCAGTACCCAAGCTGAGATTTCTTGAATACGGCAAAAGCCTATTGCGAAACATCCCAGATCAACGCCCCCCGCTTGCCATATTGAACAGCCGCATTGGTGTCTTGATGTGGCATGCCGGACAGTTCAAACACGCCGTTTCCTACTTTGACCAGGCAATAAAAATGGGAGAACTACTGAAAATGGACTCTGTCGACATTTACTCTAACAATCTGGCCCTGGTGTATGAAGAACTTGGTGATTACAACCAAGCTATCGAATTGATAAAACATTCAATAAGCAAGGCACAGCAAAAACAAGTAGGCAAAAATATCGAAATCGCTGTCCGCATGTCTAACCTCGCCAATATCTATAAACAAAAGGGTGAGTACCAGCAAGCGGTCAACCTATTTTATGAGGCTTTGACAATAGATATTGAACTACTGGGAGAAAATCACCTTCATACTGCTCATGTACAGTCCAACCTAGGACTGATTTATTGGGAATTAGGGAATTTGGTTGAAGCGCAGTCATTTCTCGAAAAAGCGCTGGCTACCATGGAACTTCAACTCGAAACAAAACACCCCAGCCTATCCATTGTCAACAACAATCTCGCCCTAGTGTACCAAGACTTGGGGATGCTCTTAAAAGCAAAAGAAAAAATGGAAAAGGCCCTTGCCAGTGACATCCAAAATTTTGGGAAAGAACATCCCGAAACCATCAATAAAAGATCAAATTTAGCAGGCATAATAAGGGACCTGGGTAATCATGACCAAGCCAAACGTATTTACCAAGAAAACCTTACATCTTTAATCAAAATATTCGGGTACGCACATCTCAAAGTAGCCAACACCCTTTCCAACCTCGGCCTGTTAATTGAAATGAAAGGTGATTTACCCAATGCCCTGAAACGCCTTGAAGAGGCAATAGAATTGTCCAAAAAATTGTTAGGAGAAAACCATTCTAGCGTATTGACCCACATGGGCAACCTAGCTTTTGTTTATAAAAAAAATGGCAAATATACCAAGGCCAAAAAGCTGACCGAAAAAGTGATTGAAAAATCTGTCGAGCAATTTGGCGAAAATTATATCCCCTTGGGAAAGCTTTATTCCAACCTGGCTATGATCCATCGCGAATTGGGAGATTACATCACTGCCATTCAAATGATGAACAAAAGTATCAAAATCCTAACATTGCACTTTACCGGTTCCCATCCGGAAATACTAATCAAATTATCTAACCTGGCTCTCCTGTATACGGACATTGGGAAATTTGAAGAGGCCAAACAATTATATGGACACATCATACCCATCGAAAAACAACAGTTAGGAGAAGAGCACCCAACCATCGCAAAACGATTCATCAATACAGCGCTGGTAGAAATGAAGTTGAACAACTATAAAGAGTCGATATCCCTCTTAGAGGCCGGGTTGTCCATTCTCCATAAACATTACGATGATTTACATCCCTTGAAATTGACCGCATTGTCAAACTTAGGGACAATTTTTATGGAGATCAAGAAATACTCTACCGCTAAGAAAATGTTTGAAAAGGTATTGACTGGAATGTTGACAATTTACGATGCTGATCATCCAAAAATCGGAATGCTCCAAATGAATTTGGGTCGTGTCTATTTTCACTTGGGGAAAACTAGCAAATCAAAAAAAATACTAACTGAAGCTTTGAAAAACTTGACTGAATGTTTTGGAGATAATCATCACATTGTAGAATCGATAAGAGAAGATCTTGAATTTATTACGTTGAGAAGAAAAAGATGATTAGTCTTTATTTTATCCTATAATTAGTGCTATAAGCTAATTATATTATTTGACATATGCTTGATGCTTAGAAATGATATGTTTTATACGAGCAAAATTTAACTTCACTTAACCTGAGCCACCTTACCTTGAGAGTGGAAAACTAAATTTGTCAGTTTTGGAAAGCAAGTAGCAGAGGGATGCAGCACGAAACTATGAGGAGTCATGTTAAATTTTACCATATTTTCACATTGGTTGAAATTAAGCAGAGGCTTTTCCCATCTTTATTATTCAGCTCTCCCATACCCCACAAACAACTCCGTATACCCATAAATCACATAAGCAATAGTCCCTGAAACCAAAATACTGGAGATCGCATTATTAGTATAAGCCCCGGCAGAACCATCGAACCCAATCCAAAACTGGAAATAAAGAATATTGGCTAAAAAGGTAAGTACAGCGAATGTCTTGGCAATATTTATTCTGCCTTCCATTGTCACCACCAAAATAAACAGGTCAACCATGAAGGCATAGGCATAAGCTGCGTACATATTGCCCTTACCGTCCGGAGCGATGCGTTCGTACCAATGGGCAGAGTGTTGCATCTGTACCACAATGGCTACCATTAGTGCAACGAACTTGAATTGGGTACTTTCCAAGGCTTGTACGCCCATTTGGACGGTGTCACTAATAGTACGCTTAATGAACGAGGAAAATTGATTATCAGCCTGTCTTACAGGTGGTCTACTTATGTTGCCCGATGTTTTACGGCCTTTCTTTTGGGGCTTAATTTCATTCTCTGACGGTACAGAAATACTTCCGTTTTTTAATACTTTCAGTAATAGTGTTGCACGTTCCTTTGTACCTCCGGACACTTTATTATTTTGTACATAGGTCTGTACTAATGCTATGGCATCCGGTACTGAAAGAATACCATTGGGTACAGACAAACTTAATTTATGCGCCTTTTCTTGTACCCGTTTCGGGCGTACCTGAAGGTGTCGGGCAATGTATTGAATGGATACTGTAGCCTCTGCTTTATTCATTTTGGTACACCTATTTTAAAGCGCTCGATTATATCCATCACTGTTGTTGGGTTTCTTTGACCGTGCCGCTTTTTCCTTTTTTCTTTTTTCGATTTTCCACACGATTAACAGAACCAATCCAAATAAGGAAGCCAAAACAAGCAGGACCAACCATAAGCGCCGATTTACAGAAGAGGCATTAGGCGCTGGTGTAAAACCGGGGTTTCCCATATGTACCACAGGGACAACAACTTGTTCCAAAATCATGATGGCATTGTTTGAAATGATTGTGACATCAACCAAAAAATATCGTAAGTATTTTCGATGCGATAGATTTCGTCATTGACGGTTGTACTCTTGCCGATCATGTCCCGAAATGGTTGGGACAACTGTTCAAACTTCTTCAGTTCAAGTTCTAACTTTTGGATTTTATTGGTCAACTGTTTGCAATTGACACAAGGCCCTTTCTGTCCGCTCATCTCCCTCGTCAGAATGTGCATGATATACATCTCTGCCCCTGTTTCTATAAGCCCTGGTTTCAGCAACGGTGAAATGCGGACATTGATATTCGTCGTCCGCATATTGAGATAATCTGTTTTTGCCATTAGTCTATTTGTTTGTATTTAACTTGATTCGAAGGCAAAAGTATGGGTACCTCAAACCTTAACCTGGCGATTGGCCCGTATCACCATTGCAAAACGGACATTACGTGTATTTTACTGGTTCCTGGCAGAAGCTTTATGCTGATTATTCTCCGGTTCTGGCTCACCCAAGAGATCGAAAATCACCCTTACCTGTGCAGGTGTTAGGATTTTTGCAGTGGGCCGGCAGTGTGGCAAAGAGGCTTTGATGGGCAGTAGCCATTTATTGAAAGTCTCCCGGCTGATGCCATACAGCTCCCGCAATTCTTTCTTTGAATAGACTTTTACTGGTATCGGCATGACATTAATTTTTATTTTTTAATTGAGCGTTTTGACAAAACCAGTCTAAACGGTTGGCATTCTCTCCTCGATTTATATCATCAATCAATCCTGTTAATCCTTCTAAACGTTGTTGAATGTTCTCAATTATTTCAGAGTCATAAACCCTGGCCTGAGTACTATTTAACTGACGGGCAATCACAATCAATTTTTCTCTGGCCTTTAATACAACTTCAGGACGGGGAAAAGACCTTTCCGATCGCATGATCAGATAGTTTTGGGATTGAATCATCAAATTACTTGCGTTTTCAGTTATTCGTCGTTGTTGAATTCGTTCCTCATTTATGGCAATCAGCAGTTCTTCCTTTTTCTTTTTTAGATGGAACCAATGACGAAAATGCTTTTTGACCTCTCCCCTATTTTTATAGAATTTCGCACCTTTTAACGAACTGTCTTTGAATCTGAAAAGAAGCAATCTCAATTGTTCATTTTTAAAAAAATCATTACCAAGTGGTTCACTCGTAAATTGGTCAAACCATTTGGTGTCCTCGATTATTTTTTCAAAAAAGAAATTAATAAATTTTCCTTCGGCAGCAACAGCTTGTTTCCCACTTTTCTGTTGTTGATTATTTATGTTAATTTCTTTTTTATTTTCTTCCTTATGATTATAAGTCGCATTTTCCCGTTGAACAGAAATTCCCATCGTCGGGGATACTGTTGGCCGTAAGCTCTGACATACACTTTTATTGAGGACGTACCGTTTACCTTCAACCCGGTGGGTGGATTCATTTCGGATCGTCACAAGTTGCACGTATCCACGCTGAGACAACTCTTGAAGGGCAGACTGAATGGCACTTTTTCCCTCTTTAAAATGCTTCATCATTTCATTGATAAAAAATTTCCAACTATTAGGTCTGGAAAGCATATAAGCGAAGATCATTTTGGCTTTACTACTAAGCGTTGAATCCAAGAGAATTTCTTTGGGTGCTTGAGTATACCCCTTGATTTCCGTCTTTGCTTCCATTATTATTTTTTTGAATTCTTCAAATATTGCTCTGCCAGTTCATCCAAATCTTTAGTTGTCTTTCTCCTACCTTCCTCGATGATCTGGATCAATTGAGATTTCCGGAAAAATAGTTTGCGGCTATTTTTCATTTTAAAGTGGGGGATCTCGCCCTTAGAAGTTTTGGCATATCCAGTTGAATGGGCAATCCCGAGGAATTTACACATTGCATCGAAATCAAGGAGCCCCTCTTCATCTTTTGTGACTTAAATTTTGATATTGTCTGGCAATTTAGAAATATCCCACATCGTCCTTTTACATTTAGTTATAGTTGGTTGCATTTGACGATGCGAAAATGTACGGCTCAGGTATCCCTTCAAAAAATCATGTGTATCATGTGCATTTTTCATGTGCTTTATGTGGGAATAAAGGCAATTCCATGTGCATCATGTGGAATTCAGAAAGCTCTCATGAAGTCTCTGGTTGACATTCAGGTACCTATAGGTGAGCAATGTGTCAGTTACCCAATACCATTTTTGGTGAAGTATCTCAACCAGCTTTTTACCCAAATCAAATTTTCCAAATTTCCGTACCTTCACCCAAATTATTAACATCCCCATTCAAGATGCTGACCCCCGAACAAAAAGCAAGAAAAGAGATCGACAAGCAGCTCAAGGCGGCGGGCTGGATCATTCAGGACATAAAACGCTTCAATCCAACACAAGGACTGGGAATTGCTGTTACGGAGTATCAGACGGATACCGGCCCGGCTGATTATGCCCTGTTCGTTAATGGAAAAGCGATAGGTGTCATCGAAGCCAAAAAAGAAGAGGAAGGAGAAAGAATAACGGTCCACGAAATACAAACGGAACGGTATGCTCACAGCCAACTCAAATGGGTCAAGAACAACGAACCGCTACCCTTCCTGTATGAAAGCACTGGCACAATAACTCAATTCACCGACATCCGAGATCCGAAACCCCGTTCCCGTCGGATTTTCTCTTTTCACCGACCTGAGCAACTGCAATCATGGTTCAAGCAGGAAAACACACTTCGATCAAGGTTGCAACAATTTCCAAAGTTGAATGAGGACGGGCTTAGGAAGTGTCAAATCAAAGCAATCAAGAACCTCGAAGTTTCATTCGGTGAAAATCGGCCAAGGGCTTTGATCCAGATGGCGACCGGTGCAGGCAAAACCTTTACTGCCATTACTGCTGTTTATAGGTTGCTGAAATTTGCGGATGCCAAACGTATTCTCTTTTTGGTGGATACTAAGAATCTGGGCAAGCAGACGGAGCAGGAATTCATGGCCTTCAGTCCAAACGACGATCCCAATAAATTTATCCAGCTGTACAATGTTCAGCGGTTGAACTCCTCTTTTATATCGCCTGACAGCCAGGTTTGTATTAGTACCATTCAGCGGATGTATTCCATTTTGAAAGGAAAGGATTTGGACGATTCGGCGGAGGAGACCAATCCGAATGAACTGAAAATAACAGGTCAGCCAAGGGAAGTGGAATACAATGATAAAATCCCGCCCGGATTTTTTGATTTCATCATCATCGACGAATGCCACCGCTCCATCTACAACCTCTGGCGGCAGGTGCTGGACTATTTCGATGCTTTTCAGATTGGCCTGACGGCTACCCCAGATAAGCGAACCTTTGGCTATTTTGAGGGGAATGTGGTCAGCGAATACACCCACGAAGAGGCCGTGACTGACGGCGTAAACGTAGGGTATGAAATCTATTCCATTGAAACCAAAATTACCAAACAGGGGGCTATCGTTGAAGCAGGTGAATATGTGGACAAACGCCACCGCATGACCCGCAAAAAAAGATGGAACCAATTGGATGAAGACGTCGCTTATGCTGGAAAAGACCTCGACCGGGACGTGGTAAACCCCAGCCAAATCCGGCAGGTGGTCCGTACCTTTCGGGAAAAACTGAAATCAGAGTTGTTTCCCAAAAGAAAGGAAGTCCCCAAAACGCTCATCTTCGCCAAATCGGATAGCCATGCCGACGACATCATCAAGATCGTCCGCAAGGAATTTGGGGAAGGCAACCGGTTTTGCCGCAAAATCACCTACCTGCCTGAAAAAACGGAAGAAGGGGAACAACCCGACAAGGACTCACCCGACAGAAAGCTCAATGATTTCAGAACCGACTTCTATCCCCGCATTGCCGTTACGGTAGATATGATTGCCACAGGCACGGACGTGAAGCCGATCGAATGCCTCCTCTTTATGCGGGACGTAAAATCAAAGAACTACTTCGTGCAGATGAAAGGACGGGGCACCCGCACGTACAAAAAGGACGATCTCCAAAAAGTGACCCCTTCCGCCACTACCAATAAGACCCATTTCGTCATCGTGGATGCAGTGGGCGTAACCAAATCTGTCAAAACGGACGACCGCCCACTGGAACGAAAAAAGAGCGTATCCCTAAAAGACCTGATGATGAGTGTAGTCATGGGGCCCGATGATGAAGACACCTTGACTTCCCTGGCCAGCCGCCTGACGAGAATGGAAAAGCAGATCGACGAAAAAGAAAAAGAACGTTTTGTGAATCTGACGGAAGGCAAGACCATTAACGCCGTTGCCAAGGAACTTTTGAATGCCTTCGATACCGACAAATTGACAAATAGAGCCAGGGAGCATTTCTCTTTGCCCAACGGTCAAATGCCGACCGACCACGAAATCCAGCAAGTCCAGGCACTGGCCATCGAAGCAGCCACCCTGGTGTTCAGTGATGCCGATGTCAGGGACTTCATTGAAAATACCCGCAAAAAATACGAGCAGGTCATCGACGACATTAACCAGGACGAAGTGACCTTTGCCGGATGGGACAAACAGGCCGCCGAAAAGGCCGAAGGCATTGTGCAGGATTTCCGGCAGTTTATCGAAGACAACCGGGACGAAATCACCGCCATTAAAATATTTTACCAGCAGCCCTACCAACAGCGTACTTTTACCTTCCGAATGATCAAAGAGGTACTGGAAAAACTGCAAGCCAGCAAGCCCCACCTCGCCCCTTTGCGGGTGTGGCAGGCTTACGAGCAACTGGGCAAGGTGAAGACCAAAAGCCCCGAAAAGGAATTGGTAGCACTCGTGTCCCTCCTCCGCCATGTGACTGGCATAGATGAAGCGCTGACACCTTACGACGGCACAGTGGACAGGAACTTCCAGAACTGGGTATTCCGCAAACAGGCCGGGGCACTGAAATTCAATGAGGAACAAATGGACTGGCTGCGGATGATCAAAAACCACATCGCCGCTTCTTTCCACATCGAGCGGGAGGATTTTGATTACAGCCCTTTTGATGCGGAAGGTGGTATTGGGAAAATGTACCAATTGTTCGGCGGGGACATGGATACGATTATTGATGAATTAAATGTAGAATTAGCGGCTTGATTATGAGCGAACACAATGGAAATAATGGATTGCCAAAAGGATGGGTAAGAATTCCTTTGAAAGAAATTTGTGAAAAAATTGCGGGGGATGGTACTCCTTCAACTAAAATCAAAGATTATTGGACTGGAAAAATCCCTTGGATTACAAGTGCGGATATTCATGGAATAAAAAATATAAGATCAAGAAAAAAAATAAATCAAAAAGCAATTGATAATTCAACAACCACATTAGTTCCAAAAGGAACTATAATAGTTGTAACAAGGGTAGGTTTAGGCAAAATTGGGATAACTGATGAACCCTTGTGTTTTAGCCAAGACAGCCAAGGATTAATTTTTCATAAATATATTGTTGATAAAAAGTATGCTCTATTTTTTTTATCAGATGCGGTTCAAATTTTTAAGTATAAAAATCGAGGCACTACAATAAAAGGGGTTACCAAAAAACAATTAGCAGAATTACCTTTTAATTTACCTCCCCTCCCCGAACAACACCGCATCGTCGCCAAAATAGAAGAACTCTTCACCCAACTGGACAAGGGCATCGAGCAATTAAAAGCCGTTCAACAACAACTCAAAACCTATCGGCGAGTCGTGCTGAAACATGCCTTTGAAGGGAAGTTGACGGCGGACTGGCGGCAGGCACAAAAGGATGTTTTGCCAGTTTCAAATACAGTAAAAGAACTTCAAAGACAAAGAGAAGAGAATTATGAAATAAAATTAGCAACTTGGAAAAAAGATGTTCAAGAATGGAAGAAGAAAGGTCAGACAGTAATTTCAAAACCTTCAAAACCAAAAAAACCATTTAACTTAGATACAAAAATAAAACCTATCGAAGAGTTAGTTGATTCTAATTTAATTCCAAATTCTTGGTCTATATCACCACTTGTTTTTGCATCAGGAAACGAGCCAAATGCAATTGTCGATGGCCCATTCGGTTCTTCTATAAATGTAAAAGAAGATTACAAAGATACAGGTGTACCTGTAGTCAGAATGATAAATATCCGTCCTTTTAATTATCGAAGTGAAAATTTAAGGTTTATTCGGAACGACAAATTTCAAACTTTAAGAAGGCATAATATTTTACCCGGTGATATATTGATAGCAAAAGTGGGTGCAACAATTGGCGATTGTTGTATTTATCCTCAAAACCAACCAGAAGCAATGCTTTCTACTACAGGTAGTTGTAGGATTAGAGTTGACCCTCATTTATTAAACTCTAAATATCTTGAATATTATATTTTTTACCATAGGAACACATTGAAAAATATTGCCTCACAAACAGCACAGCCTTTTCTTAATATGAAGGTTGTTAAATCTTTCCCAATAGCTATAGCTCCAATTTCAGAACAAACGCAAATCGTCCAAGCCATCGAAACCCGCCTCTTCGAATGCGACTATCTGGAAAAAACCATCGCTGCTGCCCTGCAAAAATCGGAAGCTTTGCGGCAGAGTATTTTGAAAAGGGCGTTTGAGGGGAAGTTGGTGGCGCAAGATGCAAATGATGAACCTGCTGCTGTATTATTGGAACGTATAAAAAAGAAAAACAATGAAGAGAAAACCCAACAAAAGAAAAAGGCCCGGCAGGCGCAGGCGGCCCAAAGACGTTGAAGAACTTCATCTGTTCAGCATCGAAATCACGGACGACGATGACTTTAACCCACATGGTTTTGAGATTACGGACGAAATCGCCGATGCCGTCAACAAATACCGGGAGGTCTGCAACGACAACCCGAAACAGGCAGTCAAAGAACTGCCCGATGTCATCAAGCAGTTGCCACAGGTGCCGCAGTTGCGAAACCACTTGTTCGTAGCCCTGAAGCGCCTGGGGCGGTATGAGGAAGCCTACGTGGTAAACGACAACGCCATGCGGGATTTTCCGGATTACATTTACGCTACGATGAACAAGGCCATCCAGCACTGGGAAAAAGACGAACTGGACGAAGTGGAAAAAGTACTCGGCGGCATGCCGCTTACCATCAACCGCAGTTTTCCCAAAAGGAAAGTTTTCCACGTTTCCGAGGTGTTTGCCTACGAAAGTTTCATGGTCCGCTTTTGGCTGTCCAAAGACAGCCTGGAAGGCGCCGAGTCCCATTTCCATCTTTTAAAAGAATTGGCCCCCAACCATCCGATGCTACCTGAACTGAAAAGGCAGATTGAAATGCATTCTTTGAAAGGTATGTTTAGTGGATTAACGAAATTGATGAATCGCCCAAGAGGGAGGGGTAAGAAGTGAAGTTATTTTTTTTAATGGCCGATTACGGGGAAAGCGGTGTTACCGCTGGCAGCGGTAACACCGCTAACATTTTGGAACAAAGCCTATTTTTTCAAAGAGAAATAAGCAATAAAAAAAGTATAATAAAACCATCAATTTAAATGACGTTAAAATTAAAAGCACATAATTATGTCTATTACAAAAATTGCCAACGAATTAAATCATTTATTTAAAGAACACTCGTTCTCGAATTTCCCTGCGACCAGAAAAAGGGTACGCAACCTTAGCCGGATCAGGAACATCATATTTTCTGATCAAACCATTAAAGAGGGTGACAATTATGCTTTTCATCATGGGGGAAGGAAAGAACTACAGTTCAATATTGAAGAAGAAAGTTACTATGAAACCATTTTTAGATTTGGGCTTGGTATTTCATTACAGAAAAGTACGACGGTAACTGACCCAATGGAAACTTTGATCCCTGTTGTTGATTCATTTAATAAGTTTTTCAGAAATAACAGCAATTTGTTTTCAGGACATGAAATGTGGCATTACAAGAAACCAAGCGATAAATACATAAGGAGTAAAAATTATCCAGTTCAAGAAATTACAAACCCTGAATTACAGGACTTTTATTTTATTGGAAAGTATTTTGACAAGGACATGAACGAATTGGATAAAAATGATTTAAAAGAAATACTTGATACTTTTTATAAAATGCTTCCAATTTATGAGGCAGTTATGTCTCAGGCTATACAACAGGAAGTAGTAGTAGAAGAACGGGTGGCCCGTATTTGCTGGAATACAAATGGATGGATTAAGCCTTCAGGCAGAATCGGAAAATCGAAGTACAAAAAATCCCATGAATACCGATATGGATTCGGCCATGAAGAATGGCTGTTTGATTTTGATAAAAATATTGATGGTTTTCACTATGCCTTTTTACAGCCAATACATCGGGATTGGGCCGCATATGTAGGTAAAACCATGAACATTAAATTATATACAGTTGATGGAAAAACAAAAAAGAAATATTGGGTTGGATCATTAAAAAGCGTTGAGGTAATAAATTATGATAAAACTCAGGAAATAATAAAGGAATACAAAAAGAAAGGCTGGATAGACGAGATGAAAGAAGATTTGGAAAACCTTAGTATGAAAAAAGAAGACTTTGGTGCTTATACTGATTATTTATTCAATATCCGTTTTATAATCAGCGAAAATAAAAATATGCCTTCGGAATTGATTGAAATTGAAAATGCGGATGAAGTTATTAAAGGTCACCGCTATAATTTATTGCATGCAGAAAATATTGACCAAAAAGCATTGGAAGAAAAACCGATTGACTTTGCCATTGATTTTAACTCTGGAAACGACGGCTCGAACAAATTGGCTACGCATGCGAAAAAAGAATTTACTCAAAGGGAAATCGAATTGCCATTGACTCACAATGAATTGAGTGATAAGTTTCTTGCCTATATGCAAAAACAACACGGCAAAAAAAATGTAAAAAGGGAATGTTCAGTCGGCAATAAAAAAGTAGATATAGTCTGGCAAAAAGACGATGGCTATATTTATTATGAACTAAAAACCTACAATAGCTTATTGACGAGCCTTCGAGTAGCCATTGGACAAATGTTTGAATACAATTTCTACCCCGAAAAGAGCGAAGCGAAAGAACTCTATTTAGTTTCTAACTTAGCGCCTCCCGATGAAAATTTCAGGAAATATATCAAACACCTGAATAAATTTTTGAACATTAAAATTGGATACATTTACTTCTGTTTGAATACAGAAAGGATTATTGAAAAAATATAAAATAATTAATCAATGTCAAACACCGCCTCCATCGTGCAAAAAGTCTGGTCCTTCTGCGACGTTCTCCGGGACGACGGCGTTGGCTATGGCGATTACCTGGAACAACTCACCTACCTGTTGTTCCTAAAAATGGCTGATGAATATTCCAAAGCGCCATACAACCGTCCCAGCAGCATTCCAGTAAAATACAATTGGGAAAGCCTTTCTTCCAAGCGCGGTTCAGAACTAGAAAACCATTATTTCGAAATGCTGCGGGCATTGGGACAGCAAAGCGGCATGTTGGGGCAAATCTTTTACAAAGCCCAGAACAAAATCCAAGACCCGGCCAAGCTGTACAAAGTAGTACAGATGATCAACGCTGAAAATTGGGTCATGATGGGAGCGGATGTAAAAGGGGATATTTATGAGGGCTTGCTGGAAAAAAATGCGGAAGATACCAAGAGCGGAGCAGGGCAGTATTTTACGCCCCGTTCGCTCATCCGCTGCATGGTGGAGTGCGTTCGTCCAGAGCCCAATAAAACCATCGCCGATCCTGCCTCTGGCACTGGCGGCTTTTTCCTCGCCGCTTATGACTTCCTGACTGATCGCAACAATTATCAACTGGACAAGGATCAAAAACAGTTTTTAAAACTGAACACTTTTCAAGGTTGGGAAATTGTCCCAAATACCTACCGAATGTGCCTGATGAACCTTTTCCTGCACAACATCGGCGACATGGTCAGCGAACCTTGTATTTCCCGTAATGATGCCCTGATTGCCGATCCCGGCGACCGTTTTGACTATGTGTTGGCAAATCCACCATTCGGCAAGAAAAGCAGCATGACCATCACCAACGAGGAAGGCAAACAAGAGAAAGAGGACTTGACCTACAACCGCCAAGACTTTTGGACGACCACTTCCAATAAGCAATTGAATTTTGTGCAGCACATCCGCACCATTCTAAAAATCGGAGGAGAAGCTGCCGTCGTTGTCCCAGACAATGTATTATTTGAAGGAGGTGCAGGTGAAACCGTCCGCAAAAAGCTATTACACAACACCGACCTGCATACCATTTTGCGTCTCCCTACAGGTATTTTTTATGCACAAGGCGTCAAGGCCAATGTGATCTTTTTCGATAACCGAGCCGCTAGTAAAGACCCACACACCAAAGAAGTCTGGTTTTATGATTTCCGCACCAATGTCCATTTCACCAAAAAGAAAAACCCGATGCGGTTCCAGCATTTGAAAGAATTCATCGAATGCTACAATCCTACCAATCGCCATAAAAGAAAAGAACTGTGGAGTGAAGAAAATAAAGATGGCCGTTGGCGTAAGTTCACTTATGATGAAATCATGGCCAGGGACAAAACCAGTCTCGACATTTTCTGGCTTAAAGATGACAGTCTTGCTGATCTGGACAACCTGCCTGATCCTGATGTATTGGCGGAAGAGATTGTGGAGAATTTGGAGGCGGGATTGGAGAGTTTTCGGGGGGTGTTGGCGGAGTTGAATGGCGGGGAATAAAACGGTTATAAAACTAAAATAATACAACCTTTAGGTATAGTATAATCTTCTTATCCTATTTGAATTTGATGATTTCTGGCGTTACTAAATATGCAAGTCAACTAATTTTTTGTATCGTTTCGTAATTATTTCCGTATTTTAATCCAGTGAAAACCTTTTCTTCTGGTTTGCCTTCTTCGCCCATTAAATCCCTGGCCTGTTCTGAAAGCGGTAGATTTTCAGGTCGATTGGTTTTCTCAATCCTGAATTTTAAAAAATAGCCCGTCTCATTGGAATGCTGAACTTCTTCCCATTTTAATTCTTGAATATCGCTCCAACGTAGCCCAGTCAGTGCAGAAAAAATAGCGGCCTTTTTTAAGATGGGATCGTCACAATCCACATTGGCCATCGCTTGCAATTCTTCCATGGTCAAAAATTCCCGATCTGTTTCTTCCGGTGCAATACTTTTTATTTTAGCAGCCGGATTGTCTTTGAACATTTTTTCATGATAGGCCTGTTGGGTGGCTTCTTTAAAAATATTGAAATAAGAAACAGCAGCATTCCGACTCAGAGGTTTATTGCCCTTTAATTGATGGGTATTTAATAGATAATTTTTAAAATCATTACAAAAAGATTCTGTCACTTGTCCAAAAGTCAAATAGCCATTGCTAAATCGGTACAAATACAAATAGGTGCTTTTCCAGGACTGGTAATTGCGCTTTTCTTCTTGCCGCTTGTTTACTTTTTCTTTTAAGTAATTTAGGAAACTGGTACTGCGATAATCCCTGGCCAAAAAATCATAATTCCAATTTTGAATAGCGATTTGTCTTTTCGCTCGAATATTTTCTGCGAGCTTTTTTGTCTCTTTATTGTGTAGTCTTTCCGAATCATTTTTTGGTCTTCTGTAAATGTGCAATTTTAGGAATTCACGACGAGTAGGCTTACCAGTTTCAGGATGAATAATGGGTGGGTAAAAATCGAGATATAGGCTTTCTTTGCCACCGTTGATTTCTTTTTTTTCGGAGAGTTGCTTTCATAATTTTTATTTGAATAGGTTATTGATGTTAAAAAATTAACCGGTAATTTTTTTCATGGTACATCCATGATACACTCGTATTTGCGGGTGGCTGACGGCGTAGTGTCTGAGCGGAGCGAGTTTACGCCGTCTTGGGTTTTTGGTTCTTTTGGGCCAAGCCAAAAGAACAATACGTAAGAAGTGCAATCATAAAACTATATCCAATTTTTTAGGGATTTCATTTCCTACTTCCCTGCCGGGGCCTTCTTTTTTTCAGCGATTTAAATATAATAACACTATAACTATCTGCATCAAACTATCAAACCTATTTCCCGATGCAGAAATTCGAAAAAATATTCCCCAATAAATCCTCCACTCCAACTTCTCCTGTGATCTCTCCCAGATAGGCCAGTGCCCGCCGGATGTCCATTGCCACAAAATCGGAGGTAATGCCAGAGTCCATTGAATTTAGTACATCTTGTAAACTGCTGTAAGCTTTTTGCAAGGCTTCGAGGTGACGGGCATTGGTGACGATGGGAGACTCTAAATTTATTTTTTCTGTAATGGCCAGCTCGTATAGTTTTTCTTTTAAATAGGGAATGTTCATTCCATGCAGGGCCGACAGCGAAATCAGGTTTGGGGGTTTGAGTTTCGAGGTTTGAGTTGGCCGTTCCCTGAAAAAATAATCGGGTATTTTTGGATCGGTTGGATGAGCCAGCCACTTTGGGTCAAAATATGGGTTGGTGTCCATTTTGTTGCAGACGACCAACAACTGCATATTTTCTTTTTGCAGATTTTCCACATCATTGAGCACCTCATCAATTTTCATTTCACCGACATCAAACAGGTAAACGAGCAGTGCTGCCTGACTGACTTTCTCCATCGTTTTTTCCACGCCGATGGCCTCAATGGCATCGGTCGCTTCGCGGATACCGGCAGTGTCGATCAGGCGGAATTGGACACCGTTGATGTTCAATATTTCCTCAATGGTATCGCGCGTGGTACCGGCGATGTCACTGACAATGGCCCGCTCTTCATTCAGGAGGGCATTCAGCAACGTGGACTTGCCGGCATTGGGCCGGCCGGCAATGACGGTAGGAACCCCCTCTTTCAACACGTTGCCCAATTGGAAGGAGTGGATAAGTGAATGTATGTATGAATGTATTTTCTGGACCGTTTTCTTCAATTCATCCCGGTTGGCAAATTCGACATCTTCTTCGGCAAAGTCGAGTTCGAGTTCGATGAGGGAAGCAAAGTCGATCAGTTCCTGCCGCAGCATTTGGATTTCATTGCTGAAGCCGCCGCGCATCTGCCGCATGGCGACGGAGTGGCCACTCTCGGAAGTGGAAGCAATTAGGTCGGCAACGGCTTCGGCCTGCGAAAGGTCCATTTTGCCATTCAAAAAAGCTCGCATGGTGAACTCGCCGGGCTGCGCCAAACGAGCCCCCTTTTCAATAAACAGATTCAATATTTGTTCTAAGATAAACGGCGATCCATGGCAGGAAACTTCTGCTATGTTTTCGCCAGTATAGGAATGAGGGGCTTTAAAAATGGAGACCAGTACCTCGTCCAGTATTTTTCCCTCTCCATTTTTGATGGTACCAAAATGCAAGGTGTGGCTGGCCTGCTGCGTCAGGTCTTTTCCACCAAACACTTTTTGTACAATGTTCAGCGCCGCCAATCCCGACAAACGGATGACACCGATAGCACCTATACCGGGCGGCGTGGCCAGGGCTACAATGGTATCGGACAAGTCATGCTTGGTGTAGTTCATTGATGTGAGTAAAAATTGAAAAGTTATTCAGATGGTCAATCCAAGCGGCTGTTTCTCGGATCATCCATCCGAGCTACGTTGCTACTGGATTATTTTAAAACCACGGACAAAAGTAGACCCGTACAATTCTGCTTTTATCTGATAGCTCTCTGCACCTGCGGCGAAAACGAAAGCCAGGGTCTCGGTAGCTGAACCACCACTTTTGATAAAAGTTTTTGTCCGCGAATGAGCGGCCGGCACAAAGCTTTTCCCATCCACTTTCATTGTGAAGTCGGGACGGTCACAGGTATCGAAATTGGTACGGCAGGTCAGGTCCGTCTGGAACGATAATTTGAGCTGGTCAGGATCACTGGTTTTTTCAACCGTCACATGGCTGAATGAAAACTTGACCGTTCCGAGTGTTCCTTTGCCCGGGAAACCGCTGATCAATATTTCCTCCGGCTCATCTGCTGGCAAGGTAGCTTTTTCCGTTTCCTGCTTTTCAGCAGCAGGTTTACTTTCCTCTTTTTTGGGGACAGGTGGTTGGTTGTTCTCTTTTTTTTCTACTGTTGGTTCGCTTGGTGGGATTTCGACAGGTTCCTTTTGTTCGGTCAGTTCTTGTTGCGGGTTTTCGGGCAGGTCACTTTTTGAGGGCTGCAAAAAGTTCAGCACGGCGATCAAAGCCGCCACCCCCAATACGCCGGCCAGTAGGTAATTGCCCCATTTGGAGACTGTTTTTTCATTTTTCTTTTTCTCAGAAACGCCCGCCTGACCTGCTTCTACATCATCCGCCATTTTCAACAACGCATGGGCAATTTTCCGTTTCTCCCGCGAGAGGTCATTAAATTCCATCAATCCGGCCAGTTCCTGTTCCTCCAGCATCTCCAGTTTCCCTTTCAACAAAATCAAGGTATTATACCGCTCCCGGCCTATTGTCGCCTCGACATCGATCAGCGAATCCAGTGCTTCCTCCAATTTATTTTCGGCCACAAGTTCTTTTATATTTTGTGAAATGTTTTTTTCCATATTGGCAAAGTATAGAAGTTGTTTAAAAATCAATAAAGTAAAATTGTCAAATTCCGTTTTTCAGTCGGAAAGGTAAAAGTAAAAAGCGAGTACCTCGTTCTATACTTTTTACTTTTACCTTTCCGACTGAAAAACGGAATTTGACAACATTATTTTTTACTTGTCACATGATCAAACTCCTCGGCATCCCCTTTGACACCCACTCCAGTTTTATGCAAGGGCCCGCACTGGCCCCTGACCGCGTCCGGCAGGCATTGCACAACGGCGCCGGAAATTACTGGACAGAACATACCTTTAATCCCATCGAGCACGAACTGTTTCGGGACATCGGCAATTTGGATTTTGCCAATTATTTTGATATCAAAAACAAGATGGCGGAGGTGTTGGCCGACGGTTCGAAAGTGCTGACACTGGGTGGTGACCACTCCATCACCTACCCCGTCATTCAAGCATACCAGGCGGCTTTTGGTGAATTTGAAATATTGCAGATCGACGCGCACGGTGACCTTTACGATCACTACAATGGGAATAAATATTCGCATGCCTGCCCTTTCGCCCGCATCATGGAAGAAAAACTGGTGTGTAAACTGACCCAGGTCGGCATCCGTACATTTAACCGGCACCAAAGAGAACAAGCCGCTCGTTTTGAAGTACAGGTAATAGAAGCCAAAGACTTTGCGCAGCAGTGGACAACCTTGTCATTTGACAAACCTCTTTACATCTCGCTCGACCTTGATGGTCTCGACCCGGCATTTGCGCCAGGAGTTTCCCATCATGAACCAGGCGGATTGAGTACCCGGGAAGTATTGAATTTGATCCACCACATTGATGCCCCCATCATCGGAGCAGATATTGTGGAATACAATCCCCACCGCGATCTTTCTGATATGACCGCCGCCCTAGCGGCAAAATTTGTCAAGGAAATTGCGGGAAAAATGAGCTTTGAGTTTTAATTTTTGGGTTTTGGGTTAGTTCATAATTCGGATTGGGTATTATTGGCATTGTTCGTAATTTCGGGAATGACACCTGATTCAACCCATAACTTATAACCCATAACTCCTACATGGCCTCCATCGAAATACATACCACACAGAACGTCACCATCGAATACGAACTGGCATCGTTACGGGAGCGGTTCTTTGCTTTTTTTATTGACTTGTTGTTGTTCTTTGCGGTGTATATCATTTTGGTTTTGATGATTGCCTTCCTGTTTGGTGACTGGATCAACTCCTGGGGCGGACGTTTTTTGTTTTTGATGCAACTGGCAGGGTTGATGCTCTATCATTTTATATCACTGATCTTTATGGAAGGCCAATCGTGGGGCAAGAAAGCCGTCAACCTGAAAGTGGTTCGGCTGGACGGACAGGAGCCAGGGCCAGGCGACTACCTGATGCGCAGTCTCTTTTTGTTGCTCGACTTTATTTTCTCTGGAGGGGTACTCGGTGCTATTTTGATCACTTCCACCTACCGGGGCCAACGCCTCGGCGACCTGGCCGCCAACACAACGGCCATTCGGGTAAAGAGCCGCCTCCACTTCCAGCTCGACGACATTCTGAACATCCAGTCCATTGAAAATTACGAACCCCGGTTTCCGGCCGTCAAACAATTGCGGGAACAAGACGTCTTGTTAATAAAAAACACTTTAAACAGATATCAAAACTGGCGCAACCCAGCTCATGCCAACGCGATCAGAGAAATAGCCGAGTCTGTTTCCCGACAATTGGGCATCGAAAAGCCGAATGGCAGTCAAACCGAATTCTTAAAAACCCTCATCAGGGACTATATTGTGTTAACACGGTGACTTTAAAAGTTTAAAGCGGGCAAGCAAGCAAGTGGGCAAGTATACAGTCAGGTATTTTCAAAATTATATAACTGCCCACTCGTCTTACTCAATTACTCGCTTACTATTAAAATTGGCTATGAAAAAATTTATTTACCTATTCTTTTTATTGCCTTCTTGGCTTTCGGCACAGACGGTACTCGTTTCGGAGGAAGTACCGATTCGGGAAAACATCTCTTATTTTGTGTTGGACGACAAAAGGGGCAACGTTCTCCTCTTTCATGACCGCGAAACAAAATTCGAAGTACAGGGATATGATGAACGCCTGCACCAGCAGTGGGAA
Organism: Bacteroidota bacterium; assembly: GCA_039819485.1. GTDB lineage: Bacteria > Bacteroidota > Bacteroidia > Chitinophagales > Saprospiraceae > UBA6168. Next base: position 42,650 of record JBCBRY010000037.1, read on the forward strand.
AAGGAAATTGAACTGGACAGAAAAAGGCCAGAAATCATTGACGTTGCTTCAGTCGGCGGGGATTTCTGTGTCTTTTACACTTTCCGGCAACGGGGCAAGATGATTGCCAAAGCACATCGTTACAATCCCGGCGCAGACCTGGTAGACTCGGTCACCATGAAAAATTTTGGGGCTGTTTTTTATAAGCCCAACCTACAGGTAGAATATTCGGAAGACGAAAGGATCGCTTTGATCTGGAGCGTGGAAAACCAGGAAAAGATCACCGCCATGGCCTTCCACATGGGCCAGATGAAATTACTCTGGGAGCGGGAATTTACCGCCGAAAATTTTCTTTTCTCCAGGGATTTCAAGCAAATGCTGGTCGACAACAACGGGAACATGTACCTCGTGCTGGAAAAGGAAAACCGTCGCTCCAGGCAGGAAAAACATTTCCTGGAAATCTATGAAGTAGGCGGCAGTGAGTCCAATCAGGTCAAACGGTATACCATCAACATGATGGGCCACCTCACCTACGATGTAAAATTCACATTCGACAACCTCAACCAATCACTCGTTGCCGGAGGCCTCTACGGAGACGACAACATTGCCTTCTCCAATGGTTTTTTCTATTTGAATATTTCTCACGACAACCCAGCCAAACAAACCTTGATCTTCCATCCGTTCGAAAATGATTTCATCAATGTATTAACGGAAAAAAACCGCTCCAAAAACAAAGGGCTTACAGAAGTGGCCGTACAAGAAGTCGTTCTCCGACGGGACGGTGGCATTCTGCTCATCGGTGAACTGGCCAAAGAGTTTATCCGTGGTGGCAACAACGCCGCCTATTACGGACGGAATGGCGTCCGTCCTATTGTCGATTATTATTTCGACGACATCTTCCTGATCTCGCTCCACCCCGACGGAAAAATACACTGGAAGAACATCTTGCACAAAAAACAATATTCACAAGACGACCAGGCTGTTTATTCTTCTTATTTCCTCGCCAAAACACCCAGCGCATTACGGCTGGTTTTCAACGACGAAGTCAAACAGGAAAATACCGTCAGTGAATATGTCGTAAGGGGCAACGGCGAATACGACCGAAATGCTGTCTTGAACACCGAACGGCTGGACTTGTCGATCCGGTTTCGCGACGGCATCCAAATCTCTTCAAAGGCATTCGTAGCGCCCAGCGAAAGACGGCATAAGGTTAAATTGGTGAGGGTCGCTTTTGAGTAACGGTGAACGGTGAACGGTGAACGGTGAACGGTGAACGGTAAGATATTTTATTTGACGATTTTGACAGTTGTTCCAAAACTCAAATGACTGCCCAACGTGATTAATTTCATATAAAAAGCTGAAAACGGGAATGCAGACATTGTTCAGTATATTTGTTCAGTTATTTTTTTTTCAAAAACACGAGCCATCATGAAAGAAGACACATTCCAAGATGTAGTGCCCACTAACGAAGGTGGCTATTCTTCCGACTACGAAACGCAACGAGACAAACCTATGCCCAGTTACAACCACTCCATTCTCCAACTTAAGATTGGAACATTACTTTACAATTATTATGGTAAAGAATTCACCTTGGGTTCGGAAACTGATTTAGACCTTCCCAATGCCTCCCGTCCAACGGTTCCGGATATTTCGATTTTCGAAAAAAGAAAACCGAGTTTATCCAATGATACTCTAAAGGTAAAAGAACCTCCGCTCACCACCATTGAAATTCTTTCACCAAAACAAGACCTGGAAAATGTAAAGGATAAAATATTCAACAATTATTTTCCGGCAGGAATCAAATCGGCATGGGTCGTCGTACCAACCACCCGCACCGTCACCATTTACACCCCCGATGAAAAATTCGTCACTTACGCTACCGGAAAGTTTACGGACGGGGCTACCGGCATCGCGCTCGATATCGATGAAGTTTTTGAAGACCTTGAGTTATGACAAAAAACTTATTCTCCTTTTTTTCTTTATTTTTTTTCATCATAAATTTCACTTCCGCTCAGTGCTTGATCACTGGTGCCGACTTGTCTTACGTAAATACTATTGAAGCCTCTGGCGGTGTTTACCAAAATGGAAATGGCGAAGTGGTCGATCCGTTTGAATACTTTGCCGAACGGGGTGCCGGTATGGTCAGGATGCGCCTTTGGCATACACCCGAAAATTTAACCAGCGCATGCGGCCAGCCAATTTCTACCAATAATTTATCGGATGTTATCATGGCATTTAAAAGAGCGAAAAATGCCGGCATGCAATTAAACCTGGCCATTCATTACGGTGATTATTTCAACGATCCCAGCAAGCAAAAAATGCCGGCAGCCTGGCAAGGGCTCTCCCACGAAATATTATTGGATTCTATTTATCGGTACACTTTTACGGTTTTAAATAAATTGAATACAGAAAATATTTTACCCGACGTAGTGGCCATCGGCAACGAAACCACCGGGGGCTTTGTGGATGCCACAGCCAATACCGACGGGTGGGAATGGCCTCAGGACGCAGAGAAGTTTAATATAGGGTTTAAAGCCGTGGACGATTTTAATTCAGCCAATAATTCGTCCGTTAAAAAGGCCGTTCATTTTACGGACAAAACTGCTGCATGGTTGAGCGGATTATTTAACGAAAATAATATTACCAACTATGACATCATAGGTTTATCATTCTATCCAAAATGGACGGAGTTTAATTCCATCGATGAATTTGGGAATTTAATCAGTGATTTAAAATCAACTTATCAAAAAGAAATAATGGTTTTTGAAACGGGTGTTCCCTGGACAACCGACTTTGCTGATAACTACAATAATTTCATGTCTGACTTTGGCCCCCTGAATTACCCGGTTTCGCCCCAGGGCCAAAAAGATTTTTTAATGGCCCTCGCCCAGTCGGTTTATGAAAATGGAGCAACAGCCCTGATCTATTGGGAGCCGGCCTGGATATCCTCCAACATGTGCGACCTATGGGGACAAGGCTCTTCCTATGAAAATGTATCTTTTTTCGATTTCAACAATGCCAACCAGCCGTTGCCTGCTTTCGACTTTTTCGACTTTTGTTCAAGTGTCAACAACAATAATAATTTGCCCAAATCATTTAGTATAAATATTTTCCCCAACCCCAATGACAATAAAGAGTTGCGAATTAATTCATCAGAAAAAATCGTATCGTGGGAATTGATTTATTTAAATGGACAAGTGATCGAAAATGGTATTTTTGAAAATAATAACACCAATTACAAAATTACTTTTGAACAGGACTTTATCGGTATTCATTATTTAAAATTAAAAACTTCTTCTGGGGAAACCTTTAGTAAAAAAATTAATTTTAAATAAACAGCCAAACTCACCCCCACCGCTTTTCGGTTTGCCTGACAACAATGCCAATCGGCACTCATCGCTTTATATTTTTCCGGAGCCCTGGCACTTCCAAAAGTTAAATACTGGCAAATGAAATGGCTATTTTCATCCTGCTCCGGTTTATATAAAGTGAGACTGAACCCAGACCCGTCAGATTTTGAAAATTTTACATCCTGCCTGCCCCTATGATAAATTTCAAAATAGCCCTGCTTATTTATGTATTAATTTATAATGGCCTGATCATTATCGGCCAATCCTATTTCTTATATAAAAAAACCGGTATCAATCCGTTCAATAAAATGGGCAGACAGGACGCCCAGGGGTTCAATGAAAAAGTACTCATATTTGGTGCTTGCCTGATCCCGGTCATTGCCATTGTATTTGCTTTTTTTGAAAAAATATATTTCTACTTTGTACCAATCGAATATCTGGAAATAAGTCTGATAAAACACTCCGGCCTCACCTTAGCTTTTGGAGGGCTGGGAACAGCCTTTATCGGACAGCTGCAAATGGGCAATTCCTGGCGGACGGGCATTGATAAAAAAACAAAAACAGCACTTATCACTCATGGCCTGTTTAAATATTCCCGCAACCCCATTTACCTGGCGCTCTTAATTTCCTTACTGGGTTTCTTTTTAATGGCACCAAACGCAGTCAGTCTTTGCTGCCTGGTGTTGGCCTATCCGTCGGTAGAAATAAAAATCAGGTTTGAAGAAATGCATTTGGAACAAATGCATGGGAAAGCATTTTATGAATATCAAAAAAAAGTGCGGCGGTGGGTTTGATAGAAATTATGGGTTATGGGTTATGAGTTATTGCCAGCGTGAAACAACTCATAACCCATAACTTATAACTCAAAAGTCCATTCCAATTGAAAAATACAACCGCGGATCTTGTACCTCCCGCGTCTCTACGCCCCAGGCATAATCGAGACGGACAAAATAACCGAACAACAAGGTGCGGATACCGCCGCCATAACCGTACACGATCGGGTCGCGGAAATAATTCACCTCAATGCTTACGCTACCATTTTCATCCTGCCAGGTATTGAGCGGGCTGGTTTCGTTGAAAGGGTTCACACCTTGCCAGGCAGTACCGGCATCGAAAAAACCGACCAGCTGGAAATTGCGGACGAAGTTCTTGGAGGAACGGGGGAAAATATACCGCAGCACCGGTGTGCGGAATTCAGCATTGAAGAGTGCGTAGGAATTCCCGTTACGGACATTCAGCTTAAAACCCCGGGCATTAGTGGCAATGGCACGGTAGACAAAATCATCTCCAGTCGGCAATGGATTGGTCTCTGTATCGAACTGTGGAATCAGCCAACTATCCGTGCCACCCAGCATGTACAGTATTTTTTCCTGACCAAAAGACGTTGCCCCGGCCAGTCGGGTAGCCAGTACGGACCACTTCAACACGCGTTGATAATGGCGGGCATCCAACCCAAGTACGGTCATGAAACCATCGTTGACATCAAACGAAAAATTTTCGCGGAGATCCACTTCAAATCCTTTGACTACTTCGGCAAAGAATTTATAGCGCGTCCCATTTTTGATATTGAGCGAAACATCAAGGGTATTATCAAAAACATATTCCCCCCTGACACCGAATCGCTGGGTCCGCTGGGTCGGGAATTCAAGAGTGCCCAGGTCAGAAGACAGCACCACCGTTTTGTCAAAGCGCGCTGTCGCAGACCCTCGAATGCTGGTAAAAATATCCAGCGGGTAACGCACCTGGTATTGCAGCAAAAAAGTAGAATTGTCGTACTTGATCGGCGGTGGTGCCGGCTCTTCGGTAAACCGTAGACGGCGACGATAAACTGCATAACGCTTGTCGAGCCTTTTCTTTTTGTCGTGGAAAAAAGCAAAATATTCTGCGCCATTGAAAGAAGTAGGGATACGCACCCCTCCCTCAAACTCATAGTCTTCCAACAAGTCTTTAAAATTAGCTTTCAACAGGATGCCCGGTGGTGGATAACCAAAATCCTGCGGCACCCCTGCAAAGGTGTTCAGGCCATCGAACAGGAAGCCATTGTCCAGTTGGGTCGTCACAAAATCAGTGCGGAATTTCAGGCGGTACGGAATGATACGGCTCGAACGGAAGTCATGTACCTTCTTGGTATCGTCTTCTTCTTCCACCGCCTGGTACACCACTGGAGGCTGCAAATCCTGCACTTTCGCTTCCGTTTTAGGTTCATCGGTCTTTTGCACTACCGGGACCTCCTCATCGTCAAATTCACTCTGGAACAAATAATTATCAATATCAATCGGCGTGGTGTCCTGTTTTTCCCGGGGAACTTCGGAAACGTCGATCGGCTCGGTGCCACTATCTTCGAGGGTCGTTTCAATTTCCACTTTTTCTTTTTCCAAGACCGGAGCCGATAATATTTTTACTTTTTGTTGCTGGTATTTGGTAAACGTCGGAACGACCGCTGTTTCAGGGGAAAAGTCCGCCAGGTGTACCGACCACTCCCCGTTTCGATGAAATAATTGTACGTAGCGCTGGTTGCTGCGGGCCTTGTGCTGGGCCAGGATGTTGCGGTCATAATTGGATGCAAAATGATTGACTGCGCGCTGCTTGATGACAGTATCCATACGGACGGATTTGATCTGCGAATAAGCAACGCTGTCCAGTTTTTCTGAAATAACAGTATCAGCATGCAGGCGCATTTCCGTCCCGTCCTCGAAAGTAATGATGTTGTCGAAATGATGAATGTAATCTTCCAGGTAGCCATTTTTACGGTTGACGATCCCCGTTTCATCGGTCATGAATGAAAACCAGGTGCCGTCGACTGCAATGGGCGAGCGCTCATTGGCGTGGGGTGTATTGGTAACCTGCACCAGCTCACCCGAACCATTGAAACGGACAGAGTCGAGGTTGAGGTAAAAAATGTCAAAGTTGGTAATCGGCAGCACCGTGTCCAGCGATGCCCGAATGTTCAATGAATCAGGCCGGTTGGAGGAGAAGAGAATGCCCCGCTGGCCATGCACATTTACAAAAGAGGCGTCAAGGTCGTCCCAAAAATCGGTTGTCAGCCGCTGCGATTGGCGGGTCTGAGAGTAATATAAAAACAAGTCCGACTGGCCCCGCACCGCAGCAGAAAACACAAAATCATTCGAGGTCACATAGTCGATGCTGTAGATCCGCTGGAACTGGGTGTTCATGTCCTCGGTAATTTTATCCTTGGTCATGACGTTGTATTTTGTCAAAGAAATGAGGTCGCGGCGCTCATAGACCAGCGCCAATTCCAGGCCGTTGGGATTCCAGGCCAACAGCGGGTAATTATAATCGGTTGCCTGCAAAGCATTTCGAAAGCCTCCCTTGTACACGAGCGTCCGGTCGCCGGTCGCCAAATCCTGCATATATACTTTCATGCGACCGATTTCATTGACGGCGTATGCGATCTTGGTGCCGTCGGGGCTGATTTTTAATTCTGTGATTGGCGACTGGCGTTTGTTCCTGATTTTCACTTTTCCTTCCAAGGCTGCAGTCGAAACACAGGAAGCGGTTTCGCTCTCGTAGCGCTGGCGAAAATAGTTTTCCCAGCTCTCCACCGTTTTTCCATAAGTACTGCCCAGCACATATAAAAAACCACTGTCCACACTGCGGTTGATGCGGGTAAGGTAGAGCAGATTGGCCACAGTAGCATACCCGTAATGTTGGCTGATAAAATGCCAGAGCGAGTGCCCCACAATCTGGGGATACTCATCAGCCATTTCCTCGAAACCTTCGTATTCCCCCGACTGGAACATATCCCTGAGGTGATTATCGAGGCTGGTATTCCAATCTTCGCCGACAAAAGAGATCAGTCCTTCTTTGAACCAGACCGGCAAATTCATCATCACGGCATTCTGGACAATCTCCTGCAAATTCGAACCAAACAGCATGGCATTCAAATAGACCGAAGCCACCCCGGCTCGCACCTGTCGCCGTAGGTCGTTATGGTCGCCATTGAAATAAACGAACATCTTGTTGTTGACAAATTTGGTTTGTCCACCTGCATTGAGGCCGCTCACATTGCCCGTCGCTGCCTGGACGGTAGCACTGCTCTTACTGACTTTTGTTGAAAAAACCTCCGTGCTGCCAATATTGCTCTGTTTCAAATCCGTTACATCGTTGTACACAATGATCTCGATCTTATCATTCATGCGGTGTTCCAGAATACCCTGTATTTCATAAAAATCGTACTCCGCCATCTGCACTACGGCCTGCCCCACCAAGCGGCCATCGCCATACCAGTATGTGACGAAGTTGCGGCTTTCGTACTGAGACCATTCCGCAAATTTTTCGTGGTATTGCACCCGGTTTTTACCAAATTCAGTTTGGGTGGTTTGGCCAATGGAAAGAGTGGCCACGAAGAGCATCAGAAAAATTGAGTAAAAAATTCGCATGTCAGGTTAATTATCGGTGGGCGGCAGACGTTCAACAGAAAGGCAGACGGCTTAACCGCAAAAGGTTTCATATTGTTTTCATACAAACCGAAAAATAGACGCTAATATAGAACGGCACTGGAGGGATATCTATTTTTCAATGAAAAAATCGAACCGTGTTTTTTAGCAGGGAAGTCGCACAGTAGACGAGTAAACATTAATCATGTTTGGCCTACTCGCCTGCTTATCCTACTTTATCAGGTACGTATCACTCAGCACTACTAAAAATACTACCTTCGCCGCAAATTGTTCAATGAAAAGCCAAATTAAGGATTGTTTGAGACAATTTTAAGTGGCAAAGTAGGCGAGCAGGTGAGTAGGCAAGTAAGCTAAATACGATGAATGCCATCTTGTCTATTTTGCGACTTGCCTACTCGCTTACTAAAAAAAATAAACATGAATATTGGGATCTTCACTTTCAGCCCCTTTCAGGAAAACACTTATGTTCTTTACGACGATAGCAAAGAATGCATCATCATTGATCCGGGGTGTTATGAAAACAGTGAAAAACTGGAGCTAGACAATTTTATTGTGGCCAACGAATTGAAACCAGTGCGGCTGATCAACACGCATTGCCACATCGACCATGTTTTTGGGAATAAATTCGTAGCAGAACGCTACGGACTGGAACTGGAAATCCACGAAGGTGAATTGCCCGTTTTGCAGGCCTGCCCACAGGTGAGTGTTTTCTATGGCATTCCTTATAAGGAGCATTCTCCCATGCCAGGGAAATACATTGCCGCTGGCGATGAGATCGCCTTCGGAAATACAAAACTGGAAACGCTGTTTACGCCCGGCCATTCTCCTGCCAGCATTTCTTTTTTCAATCGGGCAGCCCAAATCCTCATTGCCGGGGATGTACTCTTCCACGAAAGCATTGGCCGGACGGACCTGCCCGGCGGTGACCATGCCACGCTGATCAAAAGCATCAAAGAGCAACTGTTCCCGCTTGGGGACGAAGTGGCCGTCTATCCCGGTCACGGGCCCGCCACCACGATCGGACATGAGAAAGCGCACAATCCGTTTCTGCGATAGGCAGGAATGAAACCTGAAGAATGAAAAATTTTTCATTCTTCAGGTTTCATTCCTGCCACTGACATTTCTCATTGCTCCTCCCTCATTTTCCGCAGACCTTTGTATCGATTTAACAGCAAATGAATTGCAACAGCCACTTCTGCATTGAAGGCTCCTAAACATCTGTCATCATGAAACTTAGAACCCTCAAATATTTTGTACTTGGCACTGTTACCGCAGTCCTTTTAGCTTTTGTCATCTATTCCCACCAAGATTCGAAAGAGGTCTCCGGTCTTTGGAATAAAAACGGCACGCCACAGTTGGCCTCTTTGTCCATCCTGCCACAGTCCACCTGGCACTCTCCACCCGACAACGGCATCTCCCCTGCCAACATCGTCCATTTCGAAGCCGAGCGCATGGGTACCGAAACCGTTCTCAACTGGGACGCCGTGGATGAACTCAACCTTGTCGGCTTCCAGGTAGAACGCTCGTGCGGCGACCAGCCTTTCGAGCGCATCGGCTGGGTGTACTCCCGCGAAATATCCCATAAACCGAACTACGACTTCACCGACCGCTCCGCCCACTTCGACGAATCTTGCCTCTACCGCCTGAAAATGGTGGACTTCGGCGGAGAGAGCGCTTATTCGCCCGCAGTGCAGGTGCCGGGGGCGAAGTTTTAGTGGAAGAGGAGAGTTGCGGCCAATATGGTTTTTATCGAAAAATAATTTGCCCTTCGCTGGCTCAAAACATAAAGCGGTGTTACCGGTTGCAAACGATAACACCGTTTGGTCATTCTTGATATTCTTTATAGATAAATATTATTTAAGTAGTATATTTACGGAATTACATTTATTTATTACTGACCACCATTTTAGCACTGAAAAATTATTTGTAACGGCTTAAAATTGGTTCTAATTGCTATTTTTTTAGTTATTCATTTTTTAAAATAATTTATTTGAAGCTAAATTGGCCCCGGATGATATCCGGAACAGGGTGTACATATTAACAAGTTAGGCACAAGCAAGAAAAGAAAAACAAAGATTGGATTCAGGATGATCGGAGAAACTCATATAAAGATATTCAAGTGGTTCGAACAAACTTGGATTCCGTACGGAAATAAAGTCTGTATTCTTGAAGGTTTTCCAGGAGTTGGCAAAACCTATCTAAGTCAAAAAATTGCCCAGTCTTTTAACGGCACTTCGGTTTTTATTACCGCAACGGAAGCTTCAAAGGAAAGCATGGAAGAGGTCATATTTGACCTTGCCTATGAATTGGATATACAAGGCAACAATAAATTAGTTGATGCCATTAACGCAGAAAAGAACCTGCGAAAGACGCTGACCCTCATCTTGCAGGAGCCTATTTTGATCATAATAGATGAATTCCAAGAAATACTAGGCGCTAATGAAGAAATCTTAGCGAAAGACTGGAGATTATTTTTGAAGGGGCTTACAAGTCGCCCAAGCACGCGAGGAAAACTATTACTCCTAACAAACAGAACCGTTAAGCATACCAAATGGGCAGAACATGCCGATGTGAAGATCCTAAAAGGCTTTAATATAAAGGATGGTGAATTGTACCTTTCAAGCCTATTAAAAGAGTCTAATCGAGAAGGCGAAATATCTCCGGAACAAAAAGAAGGGATTATTCGACTATTAGGTGGTAACCCAAGGGCAATTAAGCTTTTGACCTCGAGCCTTACCTTCAACTCTTTGGAAGATTTAATTAAGATTACAGAAGAGAGTTGGGAATACAAAGGGCGGTATTTCTCACCGGAACTGGTGGAACAACTTGAAATCCGATTGCTGAAAAACATCCTGAATCATATCAGCGATGAAGACGAATCAATCCTGCGGAACATTTCTGTCTTGAGAAAACCTTTCAAAAAAGAGGTGTTTGGTTTGTTTTTGGAGGGAAAATACTTGCAAAACCAATTTAAAAAGAGGGTTATTGAATTATTTCTAATGGAGCAATACCAAGGTTGGTTCAAGCTTAATCCGATTGTGCGCGAAGTCGAATTGAACAAATTATATGATAATCAGCCAAGCTTATTTAAAGCCCATAAATCAGTTTCGCGCTATTACACCAGACATTTTCACGGAAAAAATATCGTACTAAAAATCGGCAGTTTAGGTGCCTACTTCAACGAAGCGAAGTTCCATTTATCGTTTTTAGAAAATGGCGAAGAATTGGACAACATTACTTATTTGTTTACCAATTATATTAAGAAAACAATATCCGGGACTTCACCGGTTCCCAAGACCCCGCAAGCGCTAAACGAGAGAATAGCCGTTTTATCAAGTCTGTTACAGAGTCCAGGTCCCAAGGGGTTAGAATATCATTTAACCAAATTGTATTCAATAAGAAGGAAAAATGATGATATACTCAAAGCGATCGTCCATGGAAAAAGATCATTAAGCCCCAATACTCCAGAAGGCTGGATTTTGACGTCCAAAGTACTGAGCCAGGCAAACAAGAACGAAGAAGCCATTGATTTGCTTAAAGATGGCATTAAGCAGGTGCCTGCTGACAGGAATGTGTTTGCCATATATCAGGCCTGTGCACAATTGCTGCGTCAAGAAAACAGGATTGAAGAAGCCATTGCGCTGCTTAAGGTCGGCATTAAGGAGATTGCCATTGACAAAGGTTTGGTTCATATATATCAAGTCTGTGCTCATTTATTGAGTCAAACAAACAGGAACGAAGAAGCCATTGCGATGCTTAAAGAAGGCATTAAAAAGATTCCCGCTGATAGGAATGTTTACTCAATATATCAAACCTGTGCACAACTGATGAGCCTGGAAAACAGGAATAAAGAAGCCATTGATTTGCTTAAAGATGGCATTGAAAAGATTGCAATTGATAAAGGTTTGGTGAATATATATCAAACCTGTGCACAATTACTGAGCCTGGAAAACAGGAACAAAGAAGCCATTGATTTGCTTAAAGATGGCATTGAAAAGATCCCCGCTAACCAAAGTGCTTTTGTAATATATCAAACCTGTGCACAATTACTGAGCCTGGAAAACAGGCATGAAGAAGCCATTGAACTGCTTAAGGTCGGCATTACCAAAATACCTGCCGACAGGAATGTTTTTTCAATATACCAAGCCTGTGCAGAACTGTTGAGCAAAGTAAACAGGAATGAAGAAGCCATTGATTTGCTTAAAGAAGGCATCAAGAAGATTGCAACCGATAAAGGTTTGGTCCATATATACCAAGCATGCGCAGAATTGCTGAGCAGAACAAACAGAAATAAAGAAGCCATTGATTTGCTCAAAGTCGGCATTGACAAGATTCCAGCCGATAAAGGTTTAGTCGATTTATATCAAGCCTGTGCACAATTACTGAGCCTGGAAAACAGGAATGAAGAAGCCATTGACTTGCTCAAAGTCGGCATTGACAAGATTCCCATGGATAAAGGTCTGGTCGATTTATATCAAGCCTGTGCACAATTGCTGGGCCGAGAAAACAGGAATGAAGAAGCCATTGATTTATTAAAAGTCGGCATCAACAAGATTCCCGCTGATAAAGGTTTGGTTCATATATATCAAGCCTATGCAGAATCGCTGAGTCAGCTAAACAGGAATCAGGAAGCCATTGATTTGCTTAAAGTTGGCATCAAGAAGATTCCCGATAATAAAGGAGGAAGAAAACTATTTGAAAATTGTGTCTTATACCTTTTGAAAGAAAAAAATGAACATGGGCTTGTTCAAATGAAAAACAATATTTCAAATTCATCAAACCCACAACTATATTTTGTAGATTTTTTCATTAGCCTTCTTGCCAATGAATGGGAAAAAACCATTGAAATTGCCTCCAAATGCAAAATCGAATTCCCTTCCTATTCTCAAATTTTTATCCAGGAAGCTTTTGTCCATTTATATTTAAATGAACCTAAAAAAGCTGTTGAAATCTTTGAATCTTTAAAAGGAAAAATAAGACATTACGAAGGCAGCCCAATCAGTTGGTTAAAATCTTGTATCTACCTACAACTTGAACAACAGGAAATGGCCAATGAATTTTTGTCAACTTACTATGGTTATCAAACAAATTTTCAAAGCGAAGAACTTCAAGTTGAACTATATAATATTTGGAGAAATAAAAACTCTTCAAAAAACATGGTCAACCACCACTTCCCCCTGTTGCTTCCCATGTTCTCCAACCTGCTTGAACCTGGGCATACTGCCAGCGATTTGACTGACAACCCTGCAACTTCCGCATTGACAAATGAAAAAAAATCCCCTCAAGAAATTCTACAGCAGAAAATAAAAAGATCAAGTTTTGATGTGTTCCTGTGCCATAATTCCCAAAACAAAAAAACAATCAAGCGCATAGGAAATCAACTCAAGGAATTTGGGTTATTACCCTGGTTGGACGAATGGGAAATTGTTCCTGGAAGACCCTGGCAAGAAGCCTTGGAAAATCAAATAAAAAATATAAAATCCGTAGCTGTTTTTATCGGACCGGAAGGGATAGGCCCGTGGCAACATTCAGAAATGAATGCTTTTTTGAGAAAATTTCATCAACAACGAACCCCCATTATTCCTGTGATATTACCAACCTGCCAAAACACCCCTGAACTTCCAGTATTTTTAGAAGGGTTTCATTGGGTTGATTTTAGAAAAGAATCCCCCAATCCTTACCACCAACTACTATGGGGAATTACGGGAACAAAACCAGAAATTTTATTTTCAACGTTCCCCGATTCACCTATCGTCAAAATAAACAATCAGTCTTTAATAGAGGATATAAAGAAGGTCATTCAAGATGAAATCCTTATACTGAGAAATCAGGTTTTGACTAAAGCGGATGAAGAGACATCAAAGGTCATCAATAAATTAAATGAAACTCAGCTTTCTATAACAGGCATCTTAATAAAGTCAATTGAAGAATCGAAAATAGATCAATCTGACCTGAATGAGTTGTTAGACGGAATTAGAGAACTTAAGTCCAACCCTCCTGACAACGATGAAATAAACCAGGCACTTGAAAAGGTCACGCCCATCATTGATGACACAAAGTTTGGTGTGGATCACAAGCTAAGGTTAACGATTCCTTTAATTCCTGCGATCCTGTCTTATCATGGAGAATATAAATTAAGTAGTGGTTTGAACTTTAGTGAATTAATTTATAGGATAGCAAAAAAAGTACATCCAAAGTTGAAATAATGCCAGTGCCCAAAGGCTAAAACGGCAAGTGCCTGCCTCCTACCAGGAGTTATCCGCATTTAGCCCAAACGTTAACAATCCTCACTGCAAAAAATTGAACCTTTCTCCCTCTCCCCTCGACAACCCCGCCCACAACTCCCTTGTCGAGGCCCACCAAAACTTCGCCATCGGAAACAATGAATTAAAATTATACCGTCCCAACGTATGCACTTTCGGCGGAATAAAAATGGAAGATAATCCGTCCGACATTTTCGATCCGTACATCCTTCCTGGTCAGCCTTTTTTCATCATCGGTAAAAAACCGAACCTGCCTGCGCATATTGTTTTAGAAAAAGAAATCGTTTGTTTACAGATGGTTTGTGCAGTCCCTGTTAAAATGGCTTTTACTGAAAAAATAATTCTCTTAAAAAAAGAACACCACGGAGTCTTGTTCGAATTAATCAATTTGGTGCAGCCAGGTTATTTTCAAAAAGAAACACCGTTGATGGGTGATTATTTTGGCATTTTCAAAAATGGCCAATTGGTCGCAGTGGCAGGTGAACGAATGCGGATGTTTGATTACACGGAAATCAGTGCGGTGGTGACGCGGCCGGGTTTTACGGGAAAGGGATTTGCCAAACAATTGGTGGCGCATACAGTGAATAAAAATTTCGCCGAAAATAAAATCCCATACTTGCATGTGGTGGAAAGTAATGTGGGAGCAATTAAATTATACCATAAACTGGGGTTCGCAACCCGTCGGAAAATAAGTTTCTGGAAATTAAAAAGAACTCCTGTTTAGCCCCTGTTTCTTTTCTGATTAATCGCTATGCACCTGTTGCTTTTTGTTACGCAGAGTTTAAACAGAGAAGGCGCAGGGGTGCGCAGAGGAAAAAATTATTTATCCAATGAAAATATTCTTCTCCTTTTTCATTTTTATTTTTTTGAGTATTACCTGTACAGCGCAGGACACGGCAATTAACCCGACCGATATTCCAAACGGCTCACTCGAAGAAGCCGGCCTCAATCAAGATACCATTCAACATTTAATGCAATTACTCAATGAAACAAAGTACAGGGATTTCCGAGGAATGGTGGTCATTAAAGACAACAAACTGGTTGTAGAAGAATATTTTAATACTTTTTGGCGGGCGAATATTCTTGACATACGTTCGGCGGGCAAAAGTATTACGGCGCTATTGTTGGGCATCGCCATTGACCAGGGGCTGATCAAAGATGTGGAGCAGCCGGTGTATGATTTTTTTCCAAAATACAAATTGAACAACCCGCCCACGGAAGCACATTTGGGCATAAAAATCAAACACTTGTTGATGATGTCGTCGGGCATGGATGCAGATTCGGACGACTCCAATTCCCCCGGCAACGCCGGGCAATGGATGGGCGGTGACGACTGGGTGGGATATGCATTGAATGTACCCATGAAATTTGAATCGGGCACCCGGTGGGTGTACAATGATATCTGTGCGGTATTGACGGGTGCCATTATCCAGGAAGTTTCCGGAAAAAAATTATCGGAATTTGCAGAGGAGCATTTATTTGACCCACTGGGCATCGAAGAATATTATTGGTACACCGGGCCCAAAGAACTGACCGGTGGGGCCGGCAACTTATATTTCTCTGCATATGATTTTGCGAAATTCGGCCTACTGGTATTAAACAAAGGCAAATATAACGGCGAGCAAATCGTCAGTGAAAAATGGATCGGGAAAATGACCCAAAAGTGGATCGACATGCCGGCAGATTATACGGCCAGTCATTACGGCTTTTTCTGGTATATCGCAGAAATTGAAATCAATGGCAAAATGTGTGAATACTTTTTCGCATCCGGCAATGGCGGTAATTATATTTTCGTGGTACCTGACCATGACCTGGCCGTGGCATTGACTTCAAGTGCTTATGGACCCGGGCACGGGCACGGCCGGTCAAGAGCTATCTTTAGATATATTTTAAATTCAATCATCGGCAAATAATAAAGGACATTACATCTTTATTATTTTTTCTGAATAAAAGTTACCGTTCACTTTTATGCCTAAAAAATAAATACCTTTTTTAAAATTTGAAAAATCAATTCGACCATTAAATTCTGTATTTATTTTTTTTGAAAAAACAGTACGCCCTAAATTATCATAAACAACCAAAAAACAATTATCGCTTCTAAAAAAATCTATTTGTAAAAAATCATTTACCGGATTTGGAAAAATATTTATTATTTCTTTTTTTTCATTTTTTATATCGCTCACACAGTTATTTTCATAACTCAATATTTTCACTCCTGTCCAATTAGAAACAAATGGAATAAGAGCGCAGACATAAGAAAGAAAAATATTGTTTTCAAAAGCCGACACGCCCCAGGTGCCGATATTGTTTGAAATTCCCCCATAAGAAAAACAAGAATCGGGATTGGCAGGATCTGAAATATCAACGGCATACAGGTCGCTTTTCCCCGTCGATAAAAAGATGGTCTTGCAATCGGGGTTATAAGCCATTTCATTGGTGTGGCCAGGGCTGGAAAACCAATTTAGCGGATTGCTCTGACAGTCCCACGGATTCCACCATCCGACCTGGTCGATTTGTGAAGGATCAGAAACATCCAAGATTTCCAGGCCACAGTAGTCGATGGCGAGGTATGCCAGATTATTTGCCAGCACAATATTGTTGTAAGCTCTCGGCAAACCATTTAATTCCGGATTTGCATACCGCCCTACCTCCACTGGGTTCGTTTTATCCGACACATCAATGATTCGTAATCCACCTGCATCATAACATAAATAAACAAGGTCATCATTGACGGCCATACCCCGCGCATTGTACTTTAAGGGATCAGGGTTGGGGTCGGGAAAATTAATGTCCGGCACAAATTGCGACAAAAAAACAATATTTGATTTATTGGAAACATCGAGCACCATCAGGCCATTGCCCATCGCTCCGAGGTAGGCATAATCACCATCCACTTTCACAATGCCCGCCCCGCCAAATAAATTGTCGCTGTCCCACACATCGGCCACGACCGGATTTTGCGGGTCATTCACATCAATGATCGCCATCCCCGACAATTGATCATCATTAAAAATATTGCCAAGGGCCAAATACAAGTAAGCCCCTTCCTGCGAGAGGCTGATCACATCCAGTTCATTCAGCGATTCGAACGATACAGTGGCTGCTTGAGCAGGCATTTCCGGCATGGCCGTGTTCCATATTTTCAGGCCGCCCATTTTATTGGCCACGTATAAATAGTTGCGGCCCATTTGATCGTGGAGCATGGTCATCGTCATTTCACCGCAGGTGGAGGGAATATCTGCAACGTGCTGCGGGCTGATGCCCTGGCAGGCTTGGGCGTTTATTTTAACAGAACAAAAATAGCCGAAGAGCAACAGGAGGCAGGATTTTGCGAAAAGCTTCATGATGTTTTATTTTCAAGATAACGATATTTCCGGGATACTCCCTACCCGTCCTATCACGCGAATGGCCAGACCATTGGGCCTTTGCGCAGAGTGATCCTGCTAAATGCACACAGCGCATAAATGTGCTGGCGGTAAAAAATGTATAATAAAACCCTCTGTGAACTTTGCGCCCACTGCGCGGAACCAAACCATCCAGCGATCACTTTGTTCGAATACCAGTTTTCTCTCCTGCATTACGATAATGTCATTACCTTTGCCGCCGCAAAAAGGTTAGTCGTTGAAAATCATCATTTTAGAACAGATCGCACTGCCTTTTCGACTCCAGCATATGAATGAGCAAGCATCCATCCCAGGCGATTCTCCTGATAACATTTCACCGAAAAAAAACAAGGTGAACCTTGCCGTTGTGGTTTTGGACAACGAGGGCTTGTTCTTGTTCGAGGCTGGCGGCATGTCATTATTGGAACGGTCGGTGCTTTCTTTAAGAGAGGCGGGCATTGAGCGCTTTCTGCTGGTTGGCAAAACGGGGGAGAACGATTTAAATAAAATAAAATTATTGCCGCGGCTGGAAGGGCTGGACCTAGAAATGGCCACGCAAGAGGAAATGACTGCTGATCCGGCAGAGCCTTTTTTGTTGTTGCCGGCCAATCACATTTACACGCCGCTATCCGTTCAATCTTTTGTTGGTCAAATTCAGAATGCTCCGCAGCAATCGGTCATCGGCGTAGACGAAAAAGGAGCAAAAACAGGTCTCTATTATTTTTCAAAAAACGGAAGTGCTCAGATTTCGAGCATTATCCATCGCGTTCTATCCCCCCCTCTTGAGGGGTCCGGGGGGAGGAAAAACGTGGAGGTTGTTACTCCTGCCCCTCTCAAGAGGGGGAAAGCCCACGCGCCATTGCCAGAGTTGACTATTTCAAATTGCATTTGGCTCGCCGTAAAAGATACCTCGCAAAAAAAACAGATAGACCGCTTTCTCCGCCATTCGCTTTACCGGCCAGGAGATGGCTGGGTAAGCCGTACAATCAACCGGCCATTATCGACCCGGCTTACTTTTTTGTTGGCCAAATTCCATGTTCATCCGAACACGATCACTACCTGGGCTTTACTCCTGACGCTGGTCGGTGCCTGGTTTGCCGGTTCGGGCGTTTATTGGATGATCGTTACGGGAGCACTGATCTTTCAGGTGGCCTCTATCCTTGACGGCTGTGATGGGGAACTGGCCCGGTTGAGTTTCCGGACTACCAATTTTGGCAACTGGTACGAACAGATTGCCAGCAACATCCGCTACGTCATATTTTTTGGGGCACTGGGGGTGTCGGCGTGGCTGTCCACCGATTCAAGAATATACTTGTTTGCGGTCATTGTAATGACGGCGATGGCCATTTATATGCTTTCGCAAATGATCGTTTTTGCATGGAAAGAACGACACGAAGAACCGTTGAGAATGATCCCGGAAACCATCCGGGGCGAGGAGCCGACTACCCTGTTTGCCAGCATTTACCGGGTATGGCGGGAGTTGAACAAGCAGGACGTGATGGCTTTCGTTGCTTTTATATGCTGTGTCATTTATCTGTACCAGGCCATGTTCTGGCTTGCCTTGCTCGGCACTACTGCTACGGCCATGATGGTGAGTCGCTCGGTGACTGCCGCCAATGCGGCAAAGGAAGGCGGCACACCCAACCTGACCGGCAAAGTCGATCCGTTGTTCTTTTATTTGTTGGGGGTCATCATTCTCTGTGCCCTGGTATTCAACATGGATTTGCAGGTCGTCTCAGAATCCCTTGCGCAGGTAGGCAATAAAGTCTGGCTTATTTTCGGAACGGCCATTTTATGGGTGATTGCCAATACGCTGTGCATTTATACGGTCATTGGCCGCGGAAAAGTCAAGTTTATTCACCTGCTCTACAACCAGCTAACCGGTGATGCCTATAATACCATCATTCCAATGGCGGGCCTCGGCGGGGAGCCTTACAAGATCAAGCACCTCACCCAGTGGCTCGACTGGCACACTGCCAGTCGGTCTATCGTGGTAGACCGGTTGATCCACTCTAATACCGGTATCCTGTTCGGAGCATTGGGAGGTGGCCTGATGCTGATTTTTGTGGACAATATCCCGACCACTTATTATGCCCCCCTTGCGGTGGTCTGTGGCGGATTGACCATAGTGAGCATCGCCATGGCCTGGTTGACCTTGTCTAAAGCACCTTCCAAGCTGGCAGGTTATGTGTTGAAGAAGCTGAAAATCATTGAGGACTACCGGGCCGCCCCAATCCCTGCCGGCCGTTTTTTTCTTGCCTATTTATTTAAATTTCTGGGGCGTGCATTCGCGTTGGCTGAGCTGTATGTCATGTTCCGTATTTTCGATATTGTCCCTACTTTCATCGAGTTAGCCTCCGTTGCGGGCATGGTTTCCGTCTCAGCCACTTTGTTTTTCGTCATTCCACAAGGAATGGGCGTCAATGAATCAGGCATCAGCCTCGCCATGGATTTCCTTGGTTATTCAGCTGCACTGGGCATTACTTTTGGTTTGCTGCGCCGGGCAAGGATGATCTTTTGGGCCCTGTTCGGAGTGGCCTTGCACCTGGCAGCCACAGTTTGGGAGCGCTTAAAAGGAAAACCTGCGGTCGATCCTGCCGTCGACGGATGACAATTATCAGGTTTTTGTAAAGACCTCACTAAAAACGAATACTTCGAAAAACAAATTCTAATTTTGTGACTTTAAGGAAGGATTAAAATGGTTCTTTGATAAATTTTGTGGTGAATCAAACTTTCCGTCTCTGTCTTATAAATGAAAGAGGCTCGACGCCAACAAAAATCGATAGCAAGGCTCCAACGTCTTGTTTGTCTCCACAAAATTTGTCAAAGGGTTATGGAAATCAGCTGCACACTTACCATTTCAACAATATGACACAGAAAGATTTTCACATATCGTCCGGCGACCAGCCTCACATCGAACGCTGCAAAGAGATTCTGAAAAAGCACCCGGAGGTGGCCAATCTGATGGGAAAGAACCCCTACACATTTTTGATCTTACTGGGCCTGGTCGGCCTGCAAACCGGGATCGCAATCTGGATGGGCATACTGGGCACCAGCTACTGGTGGCTGTCATTGGTCATTGCCTACCTGGTAGGGGCATTTGCAAACCATACCCTTTACGTTGTCATTCATGAGGCGACACATAACATGATTTTCAAAAAAAGAGTCCTCAACCGCTGGAGTGCTGTCATGGCTGACCTGGTGAATGCCGTTCCGGGTGCGATGGGTTTTCATACCTACCACCTCAAGCACCACGCACACCTGGGCGATTTTATGAACGATACCGATCTGGCCTCCCATTGGGAAGCGAAACTGGTAGGCAATTCCAGTTGGCGCAAAGCTCTTTGGCTGGCCCTGTTCCCCATTTTCCAGATACTCCGGACGTTCCGCCTGACCCACGTCAATACCTGGACGAAGTGGATGTTCATCAACATCTTTATGGTCTTTGCTTTCGATGCTTTACTGATCTACTTCTTTGGGTGGAATGCGGTGATCTATACTTTCGCCTCTATGATGTTTGCACTTGGCCTGCACCCACTGGGTGCTCGCTGGATCCAGGAGCATTACACTACCGACGGCGGCCAGGAAACACATTCTTACTATGGCCCGCTCAATAAAATTGCCCTGAACATGGGCTACCACAACGAACACCACGACTTTCCTTCCATTCCGTGGAACCGGCTACCAGAACTTAAAAAAATGGCACCGGAGTACTATGACAACCTGGAATACCACTCTTCCTGGTCGAAGCTCGTTTTACAGTTTGTTTTCAATCCAGAGTATTCGCTTTATTCGAGAGTACGTCGGGCGGAAGGAGATCCAAGTGTCGGAATCATCAGAAAAGCGAAGGGGAAGAAGTTGAAGGCAGCAGTTTGATCGTTCATTGTCTGGAAGATTTACTAAATTTTAGAATTTTGGCAAATCAGCGATCAAGCAAATAGTTTGACCAACTCGCGCACGACCAGGCGTACCTTGGGTGCGGCCTTCTCCGACACCGCCAATACCTCTTCGTGGCTGATTTCCCGAATGGCTTCTAATGGAAAGCCCATATCCGTTACCATGGAAAGGGCAAATACTTTCATGCCTCCATGTCTGCCCACCAGTACTTCCGGCACAGTGGACATTCCAGCAAGATCAGCACCAATGAAATGTAAATAATTATACTCCGCCGGGGTTTCAAAATTGGGCCCTGGCATGGCAGCGTAAACGCCACTGTGAGCAGTGATCCCAGCGCCCTCCGCAATAAGTTTAGCGGCGCTCAACATCTCTTTGTCATAAGTATGGAGCATGTCTGGAAAACGGATGCCGAGGCGGTCATCATTGGGCCCGCGCAGCGGATTATCGGGCAGCAGGTTGATGTGGTCATGGATAAAGACAATATCTCCTAACTTATGGGCCGGATTCACACTTCCAGCTGCGTTGGACAATACCAAGCGGCTGGCGCCGATCATTTTCATCACCCTGATGGGCAGGGTGAGTTCCTGCATGGAGTAACCTTCATAATAATGGAACCGGCCTGCCATGGCCACCACCGGAACACCGGAAAGCAGCCCCAGCAACAAACGCCCTGCGTGCCCCGAAACGGTCGATACAGGGAAATGGGGAATGGCAGCATAATCAATGGCTGTTTCTACCTCAATGTCATCAGCGAGCCGGCCCAGTCCGGAGCCCATTACGATGCCGAACCTTGGAACAAGGGAAGTTTGTTGGCGGATAAAATCTGTGGCTTCTTTTATTTGGTCGTACAGCATTGGACAAAGGTAGAAATTGGGAATTGAGAATTATTTATTTAGCAAAACAAAAGTTATTTAGTGTTTTGCCCGGCGGCGAAGAATGTCAAACAATTATTGCTGTACCGTATTTATTCTTCTTCAATAATCTTTTTCACGCGCCCGACTTCACCAGTATCCAGTCGTACTTTGATGCCGTGCGGGTGCTTGGGGGATTTGGTTAAAATGTCCTGTACGACGCCCGTCGTCAGCTCGCCAGAGCGCTGATTTTGTTTTTCGACGATTTCGACCAGCAAGCCGGGATGGATATTTTTTCTAAAAGTTCCTTCCATGTTTTTTGAATTAATTCAAAGTTGATATAAAGTTTTAATTCTTCAGTACCTGCTCGACCTTCTCCACAATATTCCCTGCCTTCACATAACCGTTCGACAAAAGAAACAATTCCTCTCCCTTTTGCAACAGGACCGTCGGAAAGCCCCGTACGCCCATTTCGGCAGAATGCTCAAAATCCTGGCGCACTTTAACCTTCATTTCATCCGACTCGAACAATTGCCGGAATTCATTTTTATCCAGATCAAATGCACCCGCCAAATTGACAAATGTTTCCGTTAAATTAGGATCATTGTTTTTAAAATAAAATGATTGCTGTACTGCTTTAAAAAAAGCAAATTCAATGGCTGGGTTCATCTGGCGTACCGTTACCACGGCCCGGCAGGAAGGCTCCGTATCATAATACATATTTTCTTCCTCCAGAATACCATATTGAAAAGGCTGCGAACTCCTTTCATGAACCTCTTCCCAATGTCCTTTTAAAAACCCGCTTAAATCTTTCATCGTCTCCCGGTTGTAGGGCCGTAATCCACCCATAATTAATTGTACGTCAACTTTTTCGTCCAACGCCATCATGGCGTTATTAAATTCGGGTGAAAAACCATAGCACCAGGAGCACATGGGATCACCGAAATAAAGGAGCGTAGGTTTGGTCTGCGCCATGATATTTATTTGTAAAAAAAGGAATAAAAAAAAGGTGATTATTTTATGCATTGATAATTTTTAGCGTTCAAAGATCAGATCGTTTTACTGTCAGAAGTCAGACAATAAGAAATCTGACAATAAAAAAACTACCAATCAGGATTAAATACTGTTTAGAAGGCATCAAGTCTCATTGATTTTTATAAACGATCATGTCCCGCAATTTACAGAACAAACTATATTTTTAAATATTATTATATTTGAATGATTTTCCCCATTAAATACAACAACATTTATTCGAACGCATATTTTTCTTTAAAAAAAACTGATTTAAAAAGCGTTTTCCGATGAGACACAAATGCAGCACAATATTATTGATTTTCCAACTATTTTTTTCGCCTGTTCTTTCTCAAGGTTTTTATGAACCGTTAAACGTCCCGAAAATCGAACTCACTTTTGCCGAAAACGATTGGCAGTTCCCACTGCATTATTATCATTCTCTAAAAAAAGGGGACCGGCATATTGGCCATTTAAAAATTGACAGTGTTGAATTCGACAGTGTCGGTGTGCGGTTCAAAGGATTTAGTTCCTATAAACGGAAAAACAAAAAAAATCCGCTCAATATAAAAATCGACCATATTCGTAAAAAAGCAGATTATCAAAAATACGAAACCCTAAAATTGAGCAATGGCAACCTCGATCCATCCTGGCTACGGGAAATTCTGGCCTATGAAATTGCCCGCAAATACATGGTGGCGCCTCAATCCAATTATGCCGAAGTATATGTCAACACTGCTTATTACGGATTGTTTGGAAACACAGAAAGTGTAGATAAAAAATTTGCAAAGCGCTATTTGGATTTTGACAAAAACAATGTCATCATTAAAGGCAATTCACCGCTGGGGCCGTTCAGTGGAAAGCGTTCTTCTTTGGAATATTTGGGCCCCGACACCAACCTCTATAAAAATTCCTATGAATTAAAAAGTGATACTGGCTGGGAAGAATTATTTAAATTAATTGACATTTTAAATAACCGGCCAGAAAAAATTGAAAGTATTCTCAACATGGACGGAGCCATCTGGATGCTCGCTTTTAATAACGTGCTGATCAACCTCGACAGCTATTCCGATTTTCAACAAAATTATTATTTAATCCAGGATAACAACGGCCGGTTTAATTTTATTCCGTGGGATTTAAATTTAGCGTTTGACGGGCTTGGCAAACCACAGGGCGTCACCATACAATATGATTATGATCCATTGGCCAAACAAAACGACAATCGATTTCCATTAATAAATTTGGTATTAAATAATCCGCATTACCGAAAAATATATTTTGCTCATTGCATTACCATTTTAAATGAAAATTTCTCAAACGGCTGGTATAAAAATAAAGCAGAAAAATACCGCACTTTAATTGCCGATGCCGTCAGCAGAGACACAAACTGGAATTTTTCCGTGAATGACTTTGACAATAATTTAACCCAGACGGTAACACCCGCCACTCCAGGTGCATTTCCCTACCCCGGCCTGACCGAGCTCATGGATGCCCGAATTAAATTTTTGCAGGACCATCAGGAATACAGGAATATACCTCCCAATATCAGGAAGGTAAACACTGACTTTTCCGAAATGGATTCAACGGGCATCACTGTCACGGTAGAGATTTCAAAAGCAACTAATGCCTTTGTTTTTTTCCGAAAAAAAAGCTCGGATATTTTTCAGAAAATACCACTCAACGACGACGGGAAAAATATTGACAAAAAAGCAGGAGACGGGATTTTTAGTGCCTTTGTACCGCTGGGAAAGAAAAAAGTGGAGTATTATATTTTTGCTGAAAATAAAAACGCAGTGCAGTTTTCACCTTATCGGGCGGAGCATGAATTTTATGTCTTCAAGAAAAAAGAAGGGCTTCCTTTTTAGAGTTATGGGTTATGAATTATGAATTATAAAATATAACCCATAATTCATAACCCATAACTATTCTACATCAACCCTCTCGCCTTCATATCCCGCTCCAGGATAATCTGTAGCTGATCAACATTCAGGTTCTTAGCAATGATTTTACGGTCTGGGTCAAGTACGTATACTTCGGGGGTATTATCGACAAAGTAGGTAGCATAAATGGCCCGGTTGGTGGGGTCGTGTACGTTGTTTTCCCAGGGCATATTATACTTTTTGATGCCATTCACCCATTCCTGCTTTTCCGTATTGACCACAATGGCAAACACATCGACGCCCTTGGGCTTCCACTGGTGATAAAACTGCACCAACTGAGGTGTCTGTTCCGCACAGTGCTCACAGTCGGGGTTCCACATATAGACGATCACATAATCGGAATCCATTTCATAGATGGAGCGCATCTTGCCGTTGGGGTCTGCGGCTTTGATGTCCGGCCCTTTCTGTCCGACGAGGCTGTTCGACATTTCGTAGGCCCGTAATTGCAACGAATGGATTTCCGTTGAATCCGACCAAAATGCCCGCTCATAGGTGAAATAATTTTGGATCATGTGGACAAAAACCGCTTCGGAATCCATCAGGGAGGTTTTGGTTGGCTCGTAGTTCAGCACAATCCAATTGGCAAAATACTGAAAGTAGTTCTTATGGTTCAGTACTTGTCCGACCAAGTGGTCAGCCGAGGCTTTGATGGCATCCGGGCCTTGAGCCGTCAGTTCGTTCATGTACCTTTTCAATTTATTGACAATCACGGGGGTGTACAGCAAACGGTCGTCGTTGAAATTGACGTTGTCCCAAAACATGTTGCGGTATTTGCGGACGAACTCGTCATTGTTCACTGTTCCATCAGCATTCTTGGTGGTTTCGAGGTTCGGATTTTGACCAGCCTCTTTGAACGCCGTGTAAATTGAAGTAGGGTTTTCAGTAAAGACCTTATCCAGATAAGCCAACCTTTTATTGGTCAGCTCTTTTTGTTCAGCTTTCACCTTATCATACGCCGGGGTACCCTCCGTCAGTGTTTTCAGTTGAGCATTTACCCGGTTGAAGTCGGCCTGCTGGGAAGCTTCAAACTTCAATGTTTGGAAAAGCAATTGGTTGTCGAGACTGCCTTCCACCTGCATACCGTTGATCAGGTTGTTCATTTTGGTTTTCATGGAAAATGTCTGGTCTTGGTCAATCAACACCTGAATGGTAGTACGCCTGTCGGGCAGGCGCAGGTAATAAAAGCCCGGCTGATAGGGCTCATTTTTCTTGAAAGACAGTTTTCCGCCATTCGCCATCGCAGAATCGGCCATGAAAAATTGATCGGTGTAAATTCCGATCAACTGACAGACGCCACTGCCCAACCCTTCAATTTCAACCTGGATGTTAGGATTTTCCAGCTGCCGGTTCGGATCGGGCGCCACTGCCTTTTTTTCATAAGTAGGTGTATGCTGAATGGGCACTGGCTTCAAGGCGTTGTTGCTCGTGGGAATAGCCTGGCCTTCGTTTGCCGGTGCAGCGGTGGTGGTTCCTTCCGAATCTCCGCTTCCGCAGGAAAAAAGGAACATGCAAAAAAGTAGGAATAAAAAAGTACTATACTTCATGGAATTCGATTTTTAGGCAACAAAAGTAGGATGGTTTAAAAAGAATTGGGATTTGAACGTCGATATTAAGATTTTGTTTGGTTTCTGGTTTTTGGTTTCTGGTTTTCGGTCAAACCAGAAACCAAAAACCAGAAACCAGAAACCAAAAACCCATCAACCAGAAAACCCATGCTTTTCCAGCACCTCAGCTGGCGGCCCGTTCCAGGGGCCGGGGCGATTACCGGCATAGCCAAGGTCGTTGATGCCCATTTCGGAGGTAAAGAAGCCGGTGGCGGTGAGGTCCCGCATACGGTTGAAAAAGGCAGCACCGGGTTCCATGCCCGGTTTCACCTGATTGGGGTAGGCAATATCCTCAATGATTTCGATGCGCTGTAATTCGGTGCATTCAGCGAAAGGTTTTTCAAAACGCTTCAGCGATTCGGTGTCCAGCCATCGGAGGCCGCCCCGCATGGGCAGCTGGTGCTCTTCCATATCCTTGACAATGAATTCAATAAAGTCAGGCACACCGGCATCGGTGGCACTGCCGGAAGTCTCATCGGCCGGGATGATGATGTCAGCAAGGATTGCAATGGTAGCCATTTCGTGTTCATCAAAAAAAGTTTCGCCGAGCAGCTGCCGGTCACGGTTGACCTCGTGGGCTTCCCGCCCCGCCTCGATGAGCTCAAAGCCTTCCTCAATGGCTTCTTCCTGTGGTAGGTCCGATTTGCAGGACTCCCATAAAATACTGGTCGACACTGTACCGACACCGATGAATTGGAGGTATTTTCTTCTGTTCATTTTTGACATGATAGAGATTACTTCGGGTTCAAAATAATTTTTTCTGCCAATCTGTTTACTTGATTCATTGGGCCTGAAGCTCCCTCGGAACCAATAGATGCCAAAGATGCGGTTTCAGATAGTTTTATCAAAAAATACAAACCTGAAAACAATTCTATATTTGCCGAGCTGACAAACAGGGTAGGAGTCAGGGGTCAGGGGTCAGGGGTCAGGTTTTTTCCTGACCC
>JBCBRY010000038.1:0-69371 GCA_039819485.1 Bacteroidota bacterium
GGCGCTACCCTTAAAAACCCTTTTTCGATTGAAGTGGACGTCGAGTCCACTTCAATCGACATCTCAAGCCCGGAGAGGAGCTATTGATTTTGCTCCTGATTCGCATGAGTCATGTTTGAAAAAAAGAAGAGAATTATTATTTCTTTTCCCGGTGCTTTTTCTCCCCTACGTACATTTTCTCTCCAGCCAAAATCGCCACTTCCAGGTGATTTTCTGTTGGGGGAATGGGGCAATTGTAGCCGTCTGAATAATGGCACCAGGGATGGTAGGATTTATTAAAATCAAGGAAGACCGTCTCGGCTTCTACTTCCGAGATCAGGACATCAATATAGCGGCCGCCGCCATAGGTAGATTCATCGTTCGTTAAATCCCGGTAAGGCAAAAACAGGTAATTTTTGTAAACCGGATGCCGGATGTGCTTAAGGCTTTGATAAACCGCCAGGGAATGTTCCTGCCCGTCCAGTTGAAAAGTCAAAACGCCGTATTTTCGGTAAGGCTTGGTAATGCCGCTGTAGGTAGGCAGTTCAAAAGGCTTTTCATCAGGTGTGAGTTCAAAGGTGCATCTGACCCGGTATTTTTCGGCGGCGTCGAAAAACCGGAGGTGCTGCAGGTCATCTTCCTTGAGCGGTGCCCGCTCGTCTTTCAGGAAATCAGCCATGTACTCCTCCCGGTGCTGCGCAATGGATTCGGCATAGGTCAGGTCACTTTCTTGCGCCAACAGAAAAGTAGGTAACAGTAAAAATGCAATGATGAATTTTTTCATAAGTTGTGTTGCAGGGGGTTGGGGGGATTGAGATATTGAGATATTGGGATATTGCGTTATTGAGATATTTAATTTCTAATATCCCAATATCCCAATATCCCAATATCCCAATATCTCAATATCTCAATATCTCAATCAATAAAGATCAAGGTCATTATCATCGTCTTTGCCAAACATATTGGCGAGGCCATCTTCAAAAGTCATGGTAGTTTCCACGAGGTTTTTACCTATGACATTAAATTCAGTGAGGCCAAAAAGGACAAGTTCCATGAAGGTCAGTTCATCTTTTTTAGGGATGTCGTAAGCAGCTACGAATTTTTTCAGGCCAGCAACACTTTCCAGTTCATCTTTGTATTCATGGTCGGAGGCATCCGTCAACAAGTTGACTTTGTTGCCTCCTGAAAACCAGGCCTTCATAATGCCATAGGGATCTCTGTCCTGGCCTCTTTTCAGTTTGTCCGGACTTGGAAAATATTTTAAGAACAACTCTTTCACGGCAGTTCCAATCAGGTTAAGCGCCACTGCGTAAGGTCCCTCTTGTTCTCCTTCGTAGACCAATTCTACTTTGCCCGTAATGGCCGGTACAACCCCCCAAAAATCCGTGACACGGGCCGTCGTGGTTTTGCCACCATTGACCAGCATGCGGCGTTCAGCGGCGCTGACAAGGTTCTCATAAGCGGAGATACTCAAACGGGCGGATACGCCACTTTTTTCATCAATGAGTTCACTCTCCCGGGCGCTGAATGAAACTTGTTCCAATAAAACCTGCAGTACTTCCGGCACATGAATATTTTTCTTTTGCTCAGGCAACAAAGCTGCTTCTTGCTGGGTGATGCTGCGCGCAATTTCTATGGAACGAGGGTAATGCGTCAATATTTGACTTTCGATCCGGTCTTTCAGTGGGGTAATGATGCTGCCCCGGTTGGTGTAGTCTTCCGGGTTGGCCGTAAACATAAACTGAATATCCAATGGCAGGCGAAGCTTAAATCCCCTGATCTGCATATCTCCTTCCTGCAAAATATTAAACAGTGAAACCTGAATCCTCGCCTGCAAATCCGGCAGCTCATTGATCACAAAAATGCCCCGGTGGGCACGCGGAATCAGCCCAAAATGCAATACCCTTTCATCGGCATAGTTCAGTCGCAGGTTGGCGGCTTTGATAGGGTCGATATCACCCACCAAATCGGCGATGCTCACATCAGGCGTGGCCAGTTTTTCTACGTAACGGTCGTTGCGGTGAACCCAGTCGATTGGTGTATCATCGCCCTTTTCCCCGATAAGGTCGCGAGCAAAGCGGCTAATGGGGTGCAGAGGGTCATCATTAATTTCACTGCCGGCAACTACGGGCATATACTCGTCGAGCAATTTTACCAACAAACGGGCGATCCTGGTTTTGGCCTGCCCCCTGAGCCCCAGCAGGATGATGTTGTGGCGGGAAAGGATGGCCCTTTCCACATCTGGCAGCACGGTATCCTCAAAGCCATAGATGCCTTCGAAGACCATTTCTTTTTGCTTAAGTTTCTGGATCAGGTTTTCCCTGAGTTCATCTTTGATCGGGCGCGATTTGTAACCGCTGGCTTTCAGCTCACCAAGTGTCTTGACTTTTTTCATTGAATTGTTTTGAGGAGTCAGGTGTCAGGAGTCAGAAAACTTGACACCTGACTCCTGACACCTGACTCCTATTTCCACATACGTAAAGGTGCAATCTTTGGAGGAAACACAGGGAAGGGGAGTTTGTTTTAAAAAAGAAAAAAGGTATTTTTGGTAATAAATATTTCAGCATGACTGTTTCAACATCAACACCAGAAGCAAAAGGACAACACCAAGCCGACGCCTCTCCAATTCCCGACTATCTGGTATATGAGATCGTAAGAGGAAAACCGATCTATTACAAAGGGTACCGGGATGTTTTGAACAAAACAAAAACCTTCGAGGAAATAAAAATGGAAAGCACACTACAAGCCTGGCTGAAAGCCAAAATCACCATTCTTTTGGGCGCATTGCTCACCGACAAAGGCTATGAAATTGCAACAGGTGAATTAGGGTTCTATATTTCAAAAGACGACAAAAGGGGCGCCGATATTTCAATATTCAAATCCGAAAACCTGGTACTGAACGAACATTTCTCTAAAACACCTCCCGAGGTCATCATTGAAATTGACGTGATGGCCGATACCACAGACAATAATGCGATGGACTACATCCACCAAAAAATAGAAGATTACCACCAGTTCGGAGTGGAGAAAGTCATCTGGATTTTTACCAAAACCAAAAAAGTCATGAGTGCCACCCCACAAATGCCCTGGCTGACAATGGACTGGGATTCCGATGTGGAGGTGATGGAAAATGCGTCTTTGAACTTAAAAGACCTGTTGGGTGAAAGGAATGATTAGGATTGCACTGCTGAAGTTCCTGTAGCACTGCATCTCATTAATTGGTGGTCTTTTTGCCCTCTCCTTTTTTCTTCGGCCTAAACAATTCCCCGATTGAGTCAAATTCTTTCCGGAAAATAATTCTACCGCCTGTTTTGTTGCGGCGGCCACCAATAATATCGGGGTCGCGGGTATGATAGCCCTTAAAGGAAAGGCGCCGGTCCTTGGTCAGTATCCATTCCAGTTCAAATTCACCGGCCCATTGACCACTGTTGAAGGTAGTGGCGTTATTGTTGACGATCCCGTATTCCCCGCCAACATTGAAGGATATGCGATCACTGAAGATAAATTTCACTTTACCACCCAATTCATTATTGGTCGTCGTCAGGTCAGTCGCAGAAATGTCTTCCGTCGTGAAGCGGTTAAGCGAAAAATTGAAATCAATTCCCTTGATCAGGCCCTCTCCCGTAAGGATGGTAGAAAACCACTCTGTAACAAAGATGGACAGCTGGTTGGAGAGCATTTCGCTGAGGGTGTTATAGGCCACATCCCCGGCCTGGATGGAAGACCCGGAAGGAAGAAATTGCCCCAGCACCAGCAAGCCAAACACTTGCCGGTTCAGTTCGTTCTCGTCCTGTCGGATGGCCCTTAATTTATTTTCGGCAAAACTTTTCAGTTCACTGTCCAGGTCTGGAAAAGAAAGATCGAAGCGGATATCAGGGGTAAGCAATTTACCGGACAGGTTCATGTCCAGCAGCACGGAAGTTGAGTTGCGCGCCCGTTCGCGGGTATCATCCGACGCAACTTGAATAAACTCCTGAATCAGGCTGAAAACAGATGTATTGACTCCACTGTACAGTGCATCGATATCAATGTCCGCATTATAGGGATCGCCGGTCCAGGTGACCGTGCCGCCAGGCGCAACGGTAAACGGTTTGTTTACACCAACGTTCATTAAAGTGAACAAATAGTCACCCTCCGTTACCTCTACTTCCCCGTACATGGTAAATTCCCCACTTCGTTTTAAGTGCACGTCTACTTTACCACTACCGGCACCACTGAGGACATCACCCCAGGCACGGTCAAAAATGACCTCCATCTTGGCATCGGGCGTGATTTCGAGATAGTAGTCCATTTCGAGTCCGCGAAGTTCTTCCGCTGCTGGTTCGCCATCCTCCAACAACTCCTTTTTTCTTTCTTCTTCTGTAAAACGAATAAATCGGTTGTCGGTACTGATGGTGCTGCTGGTCAGCGGCAAGTACATATAGGTGCCGGCCATAGATTTCCCCCTGACCTCCAGGTGGGTCTGCCGGAAGCTGCCCGTAAATTTGGCGTAGCCACTGCCCAGTGCAGTGCCATAAAACACGGGGTTGTCTTCTTCCTTTGTATCGAGGCCAAGGAAAGGTTTGTCAGTTTCGGTTTTGATGGTCAGGTTGAGACCAAAATCTTTCAGGTGGTTGTGGACCAGCCCTCCGTGCAGGGTCACAATATTGCCAAACCTGTCATATACCTGGCTGCCCGTAGCGTCGATGCCACGGCTACTGAGAAGAACATTGCCGGTAGGCACGCGGTAGGTGGTCTGCAATGGCTTTACTTTAAAGGAAATATCCGCAACACTTGCTTCGCCATCCAATTCCGGTTTTTCAAACGAACCGAAAAGATGCACATCGTCAGCCGACAACGACCCTTTCGGGTTTTCTACTTCTGGAACGAAATAGCTGACAATCTTAATAGGTATTTTTTCGAGGTCTACTCTAAAATCGAAATAGTTTTTGGACATAGGGCCGGAGATCGAAGGATTGGTGCTCCGGTAGGTCGGCAGGTTTAGGAAGCCTTTTAATCCCAACGAGGTAGTATCGCCGGTGATGGAGAGCCCCACGTCCACACTTTCCTGGACACTCTTTGTTTTGCCTGTCAACTGCAGCCGGCCAAAATTGTCTCCGTTTACTGTTAAATCATTGATTTGCAGGAACGATGAAAGCCCGGCCAGTTCAAAAATGTTCTTGGCTTTGACATCCAAATTTGCCACCCCTTCCAGTCGGTGTTTCTCTATATTCCTGATGAAATCAATCGATTGCAGCGGTACATTTCTCACCTGCAATTCCAATCCTTCATTTTGAAAACTCTTCAAGACGATCAACTGATCGCCATTGTGCAACTGGAAGTTGCGGGATTCCACTTTGCCGTCACCAATTCGGATGTAGTTGGTTGTATCAATGTTCCAGGTTTGGTTCATGACGACCAGGTCGGAGGGTTTGAAACTAACCCGCCAGGCATCGTCCTCCTCCAGGGAGAGCACTCCGTTGATGTTGATGTTATCAAGTATTTTAAAAAAATTGGAGGAAATGACGAGGAACTCCAACGTGTCATCATAAACGGTACCGATCAGAGAGATCGGCGACAGTTTTCGGTTGTCGTTCAGGGCTGTTTCCACCACCCCCAATTGGACACTACCTTCGTTCTTATTCAACCGGGTACGCACGTAGACGTCGTCAAAAACAATCTTCTCGTAGCTCCAATGAGGGATTTCCATTTCCAGGGCCAATTTACCCTGGTAACCGTCATATGAGCCAAAAACCCTGGTTTCATCAAAGCCATTTATTTTTTCATCAAAAAAATTGGCCAGGTTCTGAAGTTCAAAAAGCTCCACGTTGTACACGAAATGCATCGTATCCAAAATCTGTCCTTTTGCCTCAAGGTTGAGTTTTTTCGCAAAACGGGAATAGTGCTCGTCGAGGTAATGAACAAATGTATTCGGAATCTTTTCAATGTCGAAACGACCCGAGATATCAATATTTCCAAGGTTGGAGCTGAGTTTGAATTCTTTTTCACCCAACTCTGAAATGGTAGACGTGACAATTGCCTTGTCGAGGTAAAGAGTATCGGACCGATTCTTAACGACCTGAAATTCAGTTACTTCCGCATTTCCGACGGCATCGGACAAGCTTTTTCCTTTTACCTTGAGGTTTGCTTTTCCACTAAATTGGAGATCTTTTTCTGAAAGGTTCAGTTTTTTGAGTGCCAGCTTTCTGATTTCCGTCTTAAAATCAAAGGAAGGAATGCTATCGGTGAAATTGACTTCCCCGCCAAAATTGAAACTGACGTTTTTGTCGTTGATCACCAAGTCGCCGTTGAACAGGTTTTTCTTCAATTCCCCATCCAGTGCGGCATTGGTATACATATAATTTTTGAACGTCAGGCTATCGATCTGTCCCGACACCTTTGCTTCGGCGTAATTCAACGAGAGGCCCTTGCCTTCTTTCACGGCTGCACTAAAGGATACTTTGCCAAAATCATCGTTGGCGGTCCATACCCCCAAGTCAAAATCATCCAGACGCAAGTCACCGGAGTACAGTGCATTTTCACGTCCTTCCTGTAGTTTCATGTTGACGTCCATGCTCGCCGAGCCGATGTCCGTTTTCAAAAATCCTTTGGCCACAAAATCGACAAAGAAGCCATCAAAATTTCCACGGAAATCCAGGTTGCCGAGCCGGTCAAAGTTTTCCGGCGGTACAAAACCCGGTATCAGCTTCCGTAAGGTACGCATGTTGGTACGCAAGCGGTCCAGTTCGAGGTGCAGGAACTGTTCGTCCTTCTCCGTTAGGCCGATGGTACTGAAATCACCCTCGATGAGCACGCCATCTGCCAGGTTTATTTTGAGGTTGCGGCCATCGAGGCGATCCACCGGCCCGCGCAGACGGCCAGTGATGTTCACTTTTTCATCCCTGTTTTCTTTAAAAAACACATTGTTTTCCAGTTCAGGAGCAAACGTCATAATGTCCTCAAGTGCAACGTAGGCTTCTTCGCTGAAACGGAGATCCATTCGTACATCCTGCGGGAACGTTTCCCAGTCGTAATAATCGCCATAACGGAAAATAAGCGTATCGCCCAAAGACGTCTGTGGTGTGACGAGTTCCATATCGAGCAAGGCCAGGCCGTTGCAGTCCAGCAAAGCATCCCGGGCAGCGAGGTTGTTCAATACAAACCCATTGCGTTCTTTCAAAGAGGAATAAGCGACTTTGCCTTTGAATTCCAGTTCATCGTTGAATTTGAACTGCTGAAAATTGAAATTCAGATCATAAATGTCAAGATGATTAAAATTCAAGGTGCCGTCGTCTGTCAGTTTTTCTGGTTCTTTCCTCCCGTTCCACAATTGGAAAGTGCCGTCACTCAGGTTGAGATCATTGATAAAAAACCAGAGTGTGTCCCGTTGCTGAGTGGTCTCGACTCCGGAGACCAGTTGTGCTGGCACAGCTGCTTCCGTGATTGGTTTCCGCTCATATTGATCCAGCTTTACAATCGGGCCATCAATGTCGAGTGATTCAACATTGATGTCCCGCCCGATCAGGTCGAATTTATTGATCACCGCCTCTAACCTGTCCACCTCCACTTCAATGGTTTCGCCTTTCACTTCATCAGGTGTGAGAAAATGGACATTCGTTAGCAGCAAATGCCCCAGGTTGAAAACAAATGGACTGGTTTCTTTATCAATTTGCTGGCCTGTATTTTCAGGAGTAAAATAATCGATGAGAAACTGATAGTTTTTAAACTCTTCCCCAGCTTCCCGGCTGATGGTGATATTGGCATCGGCCAGGGTCAGGGACTCAATTTCCAGTTCCTTGTTGAGCAACCGGTACAGGCCGGAATGGTCGACATCCAGCAGCCCGGTATAGAGCAGCGTATCACCGTGCAGGTCTTCGATATAAAATTTTTCCAGCCTTACTTCGTAGAATACATTGAGTTTTACTCGTTCCAACGACACCTCTGTTCCGATTTCATCCGACAAATACTGGGTCAGTTCTTGAGCTGCATAATTTTGGACTTGCGGTATCTGGAAAAGAAGAACTGGCAAGAAAAGCAGGACAATAAAGACATAGAGTACCCACCTCAACCAGCGGAACTTACCGCCTCGCTTTTTCTTTTGCTCAGTAGTATTGGCCGTACTGTCGTTATTTCCCAATGTTTTCTTCACCATTTGAAGGGTAATTCAAGTAAAAAGACAGTGTAACAAGCAAAAAGTACACATTCTTTGGCATCTTTTATTCGTTATTTACACTTGCCTCGATATACCTGCCTTACTTATAAAACGTAAAGATGCGGCATGTTTTGCTATTACACACTAAAAACCCTTACGGAATCTGGTTTCGTTGGTTGGGAAAAAGATTTTAACGAAAGTTTAGGAAATACAAATAGTCATATCAAGGGAAAGACTCCCCGGCAAGATCGTCTTATTAGATTTTGTTCGGCTCGATGCCCAGTGAAATCGAGAAAGAAGGTCGAGGGGGCCGCCAGCGGTCAAATCCAATTCGCAGGCAGTCCCTTCGACTGCTAAGAGCGTGTCTGAAAAAGAGGCAGCTGATAAAACAAGTCCTGCTATTTTCTACGATTCATCCACTGCCAAGTTGTGCGCAGCCTGAACACATATTATTTCAAAAACAGTCAACCTCCGTCACTATTTTTCTATCGTTTATGATGTAAACCTTACCGTTTTTTCCTGCATACAGATAGCTGACCCAATTAGATGGTAAATCCGGGTCCGCAAAAACCTGAATATTGTCCATCCCCCAGAAACCTTCTTTGGTCAGGTCACATTTTATGATTCCGTCGCGTTTTGTTCCAATATACAGATTATCTCCTTTAACCATTATTTCTTCAAACTCCAGCGGCCTTATATCTACCCAATCTTCAACTTCATTATCCCAGGAAAAGTCAACGAGAATTTTAAAATAATCATTGTTGTACATTAAGATTTGGCCTTCACTAGAAAAGCTTTCCACAAAATATTGATCCCCTTTATATTGAAAAGGAAATAAATATTTATCTCCGGTGCTCCAATTATGAGTGTGCAATGATGAATTGCTGTCGTAATAATGTTCTTTGATCCAGGGCCCTTCGAACAGCACTAA
The DNA here is from genome assembly GCA_039819485.1 of Bacteroidota bacterium. Classification (GTDB taxonomy): domain Bacteria; phylum Bacteroidota; class Bacteroidia; order Chitinophagales; family Saprospiraceae; genus UBA6168. The sequence continues at coordinate 9,042 of JBCBRY010000038.1, forward strand.
TTCGCCTAAATCGGTAATCCCCCAAAAAGTATTTCCCTGACCATTAAACAGACCGAGATAGCCGAGTTCAGAATCTCTGCTAAAGGTGTTATAATCCTCGAAAAAGTCTATTGACGGATAATATATTTTTATATCTTGTAAAGACTGACCAATAAAAAGCAACTGATTGTTGTTCGTTAAAATAATGTCACGACATTCTTCTTCTACTTTCAGGTTTAGATTTAATTGTTCGTCTAATTCATAAATACCATTATCGGAGCAGATTAATACTTTATTCTCATAATCAAAAAACTTCCTGACATGCATCTTTTCCGTCAGTACGGTATTCACATCTATTCCATTTTTAATTTCCAGATAGTTGCTGTCAAGTGTACTGAAATGATACAGAAAATAATTATTGTACTGGTGCATTGAATGTACCAACTGGCCATCACCTGCTACTTGAAAAGATTGATACTCCTGACAGCCAAAAGCATTTTCCTTTAAAATAATGGTATCATCAGAAGAGCCATTCCCACCGGCACCTAATTCTTCTTTATCACAAGCAAGAAAAAAAAGGGTCGACAATGCAATAAGCAGACAAGTGTATTTTTTAAAAAAATTCATTTAATGTTTATTTTTTTTAATTTAAATGATTGGCACAAAGAAGCGTACAAACAACTTCTTTATCCCAACTTTTTTTTCATTCATTTAATTTCCAAACATTTCCGCGAAAGTCTGTCCATTCCGTAATACCAATACCTTTCACCAAGGTAAATGACTTTGGCGGCACATAAGACAAAAATTCTTCAACGACATTTTCCGCTATAAATGCTGGCGCAGTCTGGCCATTGTAATTAAAATCTTCAACGTAAGTAGCATTGTACTTTTCATTAACACGGAATTCATTTACATCCTCATCCAACCGCAGAACTTCTTCCGTAATTGCTGTACCTCTGTACGGCATTATCCTGATATGATCTTCACCGATCAAAAGCAGCGATAAATACATGGTGGTATCCGAAGTAGAATTAAACTGAAGGGTTGCGCTCCGCAGCTCACACTGCTTAGGACCACCATCCCGTTCACAATCGACCCAGGTGGTAGGTGTCGGTTCCAGGAATAGATCTACATTAACGGAATTCGTATCGCCGGCTTCATTCGAAAATAAAAATGTTTTTTTGTCTTCAAAAAGCGATATCCATCTCAATAAATCATCACTGACCCAGTAATTGAACTTTTCGGTTTGAACCGGATCATCTTCTTCACAGCTAATTAAAAAAAGTGTTGCAAAAAAAAGGGTCATTAAAAAAGAAGCTTTGAATTTCATTTTATGTTATTTTTTTATGAAATAATTTAATGTTTTAAAAAAATTAGAAAGAGGTATTTAATTGCCTGGACAAAAACAAGGTGCGTTAAAAATGACACTTTTATTTTGGCAAATATTTGATTTCCAATCCCCAAAACCCTTTTTCAGGCAAAGGAAAAGTGTCATTTTTTTGATCTATTACTTATTTATTTTTTGCGCAAAAAATGTTTTCAATAAAATTGTTCGTACTTATCGCACTACTAATTTTTCAGCATGGATAATTTCGCCATGATCCATAATATTGAAATAATAAATTCCTGCCGGCCATTCTTTTCGCTCGACTTTAGTCTGACCGTTGATCATTATTTTTTGATCAACGATTTTTCCCTGTTGATCAAATAATTGAAATATCAACATAGGGGAATGATAATCATTGATGCGAATCGTGGCGGATTCAAAACATGGATTTGGAAAAACGTCCACGTCTAAATCTGGACGTCCGGACTCATGGGTCGGCACCTCGCCGATCAAAAGCCAAAAGTCTTCGATGGTGTGAAAAGTGGTATTCGTTTGCACAGGCGGATTAAAATCAAAATATATGTAAGCGGTATTTTCGATCAGGGTGCCCAGCGGATTATTTTCTTGCTGGGCAATGTGGAATTTCACAAAGCCGTTCGACTCCGGTTCGTTGGTGGTACTGTCCGGCAATAGAATTGGATCGAAAATAAATTTTAATATTCCCTGACCATTTAATTCATAAGTAAATGGGTGGCTGGCTGAAATATTACGGATAGAAGCAGGGTCCAAAAATTGGGTGAGCGTATCAATGATCACAACCCTGAAAGCAGTATCCGTACCCGTATTTTGAAACCGGATCAAGTAGTCCAGCTCTGTGTGTTCCTGGATAAAATGATTGTACGGCCGCCAGCCGCTTGGAGAAGCAACCTTGTCATTGGGGTCGTAGCTGGCAATCACCTCCTGGCAGTTGGTGGAGAACCAGGGCTGGTTATCATTTTCCTCGATCTGGCCAAACACACCAAAGTTAATGGGACCGAAGCAGCCTTCCACCGAACCCGTTGCCACAGGCGATCCAAGGACGCCCGGAAAATCAGGGTCCTGTTCGGCGATGATGTGGTAAGTTGCTCCCGAACCGGCCTGAAAAACGATGGTGGTCGATTCGCCGGGCCCCAATTCAAAATCACCCTGCAACAGGATAATATTATCTTCGATCACGATGTATTCGAACGGGGAGGTCATGCCTTCTCCCGAATTGATTATTTCGAAGAAAATGCTGTCATTTTCACAGGTAGCTTCCACGCCGATAATCGGTCCGAACCAGGGGGTACCACAGATCGTGTCTGGAAGAATATGCGCCTCGGTGCAGAGCGTCTGCCCAAAAAGGGAGATGTCGCAACCGACCATAAATTCCAACAAAAACTCGCTGCATTCATTGGGGCCAACCGTACCAATGTCAAAAATCAACTGCTGTCCGACTTGCGAGAGAATAGGAGCGGTAGCCGAAATAAATGTCAGGCTGTCGGGCAGATTAACTTCTATCGTTACATCGTCAGCCGCCTCGGTGCCCCGATTGCAGTAGGAGATAATGTAATTGTTGGAATTGCACAGGCGGAGAAAATTCACATTGATATCAACCTCCATGAGCGGGCAATCCTCCAACGCTTGTACAGGAATATCCGTGAAAGTAGTGTCGTAAAAATTTACTGCATTGCCGGCATAAAAAGGTTCGCAAATTTCCCAGTAATCATTTAGCGGTGTCACTTTTAATTCCCATTCACCGGTGTCGATCAAAATGTCATAAATGCCATCGGCATCGGTCACATCATAGGCGGTCCAATTCTCAGCAACAGCCTCCACCACCCAACCTTCGAGTGGCATTTCATTATCAAAATCACAATTATTGTTTTCATCAAAAAAGACGGTGCCAATTAAATGATGACTAAATAAATTGCCCGACCCATTTACTTTTAGCAGAAATAAATCCCGGGGATCAAAAGAATCAAACTCATAACCCAGTATGATAAACCCACCGTCGCTGGTCAGCGACAGGTCTGTAAAGACTTCCCTTTTATCACTGGCATCATATCTTTTTGTCCACATTTCTACCCCGAAAGGATACATCTTGAAAATGATTGGTGAAACTGGAGTTGTAAAATCAGTTGCTCCGAAAATATAATTACCCACTGCATCGACGGCCACGTCAGTAAATTCAATAAACTGAAATTGGTTGTATGCCTTGAAAAATTCTTCCGAGCCATCCAGCTCCACTTTGGCAGCAAAGGGATAAGCCGTAGAAAATTCCACGTTGCTATATCCCGCTACAATAACTTCACCGTCAATCGTTTCGGCCAAAGTACTGAGCCGCTGGTCTTCGAACAAGTCCCAGGTTTTTGTCCATATTTCATTTCCGTTTCCATCCAGCCTGATCAGTACGGCATCATCATCGGGAGAAACGGCAGAATTGGTGACACCAGCTAAAAAGATCGATCCATTTGAATGCACAATGCCGTCGTTGATGGCGTAGTTCCCGGACTGTTCATATTTTATATCCCAAATAATTTCGCCGCCGCTGTCCAATCGGAGGCAGTGGAATTCAAGCACAGACAAGCTCGCCACTTCGTAATTGACGGTCATCATATAGTCGCCATTCGGGAAAACGCCAAAGCTACTTGACCGAAAATCCACTAACGGAACTCCCCCAAAGTCAAATTCCTTTTTCCAGTTCAGGTCGCCGTTGGGTGCATAGCTGGCCAAAAAAGCAAGGTCAGTCCCCGTTGTATCAACATTGCCGATTGAGATGAGATTGCCTTCAGCGGTTTCATGCAGCACCTCCTGGAAGGAATCATCTTTCCCGTCGGCTTCGTTCAACCGCTCCCAAATGACATGGCCATCAGCGTCGAGCCGGACCAGTTTTCTTCCGCCAACCAGGTAATCCCCATTGGCCAGCTCTAAAACTGATTGGGCAAAATCGTCCGTGACAAAATCGTAAGACCTTCGCCACCCCTGGCCCACAACCTGCTGACAGGCAATAAAAAACAAAGCGACAAATACTATATGTAAATAATTGAATTTCATGTCAAAGTTTGAGAGTTGATGTGTTTTGTTTTATTCACAGCACAAAAATGGAGGATTGGGAAGAACTGGCAAACGACAAAATTGTGAATTTATCGAAATCGAAATTGGCACAAACTCATATATTTAGGCTTTCAACAACAATTTTATCGAAAATGAAAAAGAGTGATTTGTATCAAATTTATCTGCATTTATCATCAGAACAGCGCATGGCGCTCACTAAATTTGTCCACTCTCCTTTCCACAACCTCCGGGAGGATGTAAAGAACCTCCATCTGTTCCTGACCAAAAACATCGAAAAGAACCCTGCCGCTTTTACTTTTGAAAAAGCCCACACAGCCGCCTATCCCAGTACACCTTTCGACATGCAGCAACTGCGGTACTGCATGAGCTACCTCATGAAAGTCATTGAAAAATATTTCGTCCATAGCGAAGCAACCTCAGACCCTTTGAAAAACCAGATCTGGCTGGCCAATGCCTTCCGAAAAATGGGCCTGGAAAAACATACCCGACGGGCACTCAACCGCGGCAGGGCCATCCAGCAAAAGCATTCGACGACCGAGGTCGATTTCTATGAAAAAAACTACCTCCTCGAAACGGAGCAATATCACTACGCCCAAGGCATGAAGCGGACCGCCCCCCGCAACCTCCAACAGATCAACAACTCACTCGACCTTTCCTTTTTAGCCAAAAAATTAAAACAAAGTTGCCTGGCCCTTTCCCACGGGGCCATTGCGAATGTGGAGTACGATACGGGCCTGCTAAACCTGGTACTGGATTATCTGGAACAGGCCCCCTGGCTGGATGAACAACCAGCCATTTCCCTTTACTTTTACCACTACCGGGCCGCCACCACCCAACATGCCCGCTATTTTGAAAAAATGAAAATGGGCATTTTAAAATACGGCTATTTGCTGCCCAATGATGAATTGAGGAACATGCACCTGCTTGCGATCAACTTTTGCATACAGCGGTTCAACAAAGGTGAGGAACAATATTTATTCGAAGTCTTTGACCTGTACAAATCTGCTTTGGAAAAAGAAATTTTATTGCAAAACAACCGCATTAGCCGGTTCGCATTTAAGAACATCGCAGGTATTGCCATCCGGTTGGGTGAATTTGACTGGACAGCAGACTTTATCGATCAATACAAATCGGCCGTTGAACCCCGGCACAGAAGGAATTATACCGACTTCAACATGGCTAAATTATTTTATGCAAAAAAAGACCTGGAAAAAGCCATGCAATTATTACAGAAAGTTGAATACGAAGACGTCTTCCTCAATCTCGACGCCAAAATCCTTTTGTTGAAAATTTATTTCGAATTAAATGAAACCGATGTGTTGGATAGTTTTATCAATTCTTTTCAGCGTTATTTGCAACGCAGAAAAGGATTGGGCTACCATCGGGAAAATTACCTGAACACCTTACAATTTGCCCGCCGGTTGATCAGCCTCAACCCTTTTGACAAAAATGAAAAAACAGCCTTAAAAAAAGAAATCGAAATGGCCGCTGCCGTCGGTGAGCGGGAGTGGCTGTTGGAACAATTGTAAACCGGGCGGCCTGTCCGCCCAAACAGCGGACCGGACAGCCGCACTACTTTTATGCAAACAAATTATTCTGACATAGAAATTACCACCCTCCAGGCGGAAGCACTCGCTTTACGCTATTATGGCCTGAAAGTCAGCGCTAAAAAATTGCCCGGTTTTGTAGATTTTAATTTTTACATTAAAACAAAAAACAACGAAGCCTACACATTAAAAGTCACTCGGCCAGCTTCCGATCCGGAAACGATTGCCTACCAGACCGCACTGTTGCAGCATTTAGAAAAAACAAATACGCCACTTGATTTGCCGACGACCATTCTTGCAAAAAATGGAGAAGCATCCGTGCCATTGGGCAACAACCGTTTTTTGAGAATATTAAAATGGGTGCCAGGAAGAATATTAAAAAGTATAAATCCCCGGTCGGCTGAATTACTGGAAAGCTGGGGAAAAACCGCAGCACTTCTTTCCGCACACTTAAACGGTTTCGACCATCCGGCTGCCCACCGGTTTGAAAATTGGAATCCCAGTGAAACTCTATATGCGAAAAAATACCGGGCATACATCAAAGAACAAGAGCAATTGGAAATAGCCGATTATTTTTGGAATTTGTTTGAAACGGCCGCCCTCCCCTTTTTACCCGATTTGAGAAAAAGCGTCAACCACGATGATGCGCATGAACAAAACCTGCTCGTCAGTCAGCATTTAAACAATCCCGAGATTACCGGAATAATAGATTTTGGAGATGCTATTTATACCGAAACCATCAATGAATTAGCAATTGCATGCGCCTATTCAGCCATGGGTTTACCCGATCCGCTTTCAGCCATTTCGCATGTGGTCGGTGGCTATCACAAAACATTTCCCATTGAAGAAAAAGAATTAAAGGTTTTATTTCCCTTAATCGGGGCGCGGCTAATGATCACCGTGGCCAATGCTGCGTGGAACCGGCATCGTGAACCAGAAAATGAATATTTATTTGTGAGCGAAAAACCAGCCTGGGATTTATTAAAAAAATTAAGAAGCATCCCGCCTGAATTAGCCTATTATACTTTTAGAGACACCTGTGGCATGGAGGCCTGCCCACAAAAAGAATTATTTAAAAAATTAATTTCCGACGTCAATTTACACCCGGTAGTCGATTTTCAAAACAAGCAAGTAACAACGCTTGATTTAAGCGTCGGTAGCCTGGATTTAGGAAACAATAACAATTTCGCTACCATCAATAAATTTGAAAAAACAATTAATTCAATATTAGAAGAAAACAATGCCGAATTTGGGATCGGCGGATATGGAGAAGTGCGGCCATTTTATACCACCGACGCTTACAAGGTCGAAGGAAACAATGGCGCTCAATGGCGAACAGTGCATTTAGGCATCGATGTTTGGGCCGCTGCCGGAACACCTGTTTGTGCGCCGTTGGCTGGAAAAATATTTGGTGTTTTTGACAATGCAGGCGACTGTAATTATGGCCCGACCATTATTTTGGAACACACATTAAATGCAAACGGTGTCACTGTTTCCAACGGCAACACCGCTACGGGAGAGAGCCTGATATTTTATTCCCTTTACGGACATTTAAGCACCGAATCTTTGGCTGGCAAAGAAAATGGAATGCTTATAGAAAAAGGAGAAAAAATTGCTGAATTTGGAGCCCCTCCAATTAATGGCAACTGGCCGCCACACCTCCATTTTCAGATCATGCTGAACATGTTGGGAAATAAAGTGGATTTCCCCGGCGTGGCCTACCCTGAAGAAATAAATGTCTGGAAAAGTATTTGTCCTGACCCTTCATTATTTTTTTCGAAAAAAATAAAAACAAAAAAATACGCACCGGCTTCCGAAATAATTTCTGCCAGAAAAAACAAACTGGGTAAAAGCCTGAGCATTTCATATGAACGCCCGTTGCACATAGTGCGAGGCTACATGCAATATTTATATGACTCCACCGGCAGGCGTTTCCTGGACACCGTAAATAATGTGGCACACGTCGGGCACGAACATCCGAAAGTAGTACGTGCCGCACAGCGACAAATTGGTTTGTTAAATACCAACACCCGTTATTTGCACGAAAACATCATTCGATTTTCCGAAGAATTATTAGCGACATTCCCACCGGAATTATCTGTCGTGCATTTGGTTAATTCCGGCAGCGAAGCCAACGAGCTGGCCATGCGAATGGTGGAGGCATATACTGGCTCCAAAGAAATGATTGCCGTGGAAGTTGGCTATCATGGAAATACTGGAAGAAGCGTTGACGTAAGCAGTTATAAATTTGATGGAAAAGGTGGAAAAGGTGCCCCTCCAAAAACACACGTCGTTCCTATTCCCGATACATTTAGAGGTATTTATAAAAATGAAAAAAATGCAGGGGAAAAATATGCATCGCACATTTTAGAAAAAATAAACAAACTAAAATCGGGCGGCAAAAATGTGGGAGGATTTATTTGCGAGAGCATTTTAAGTTGTGGCGGACAAATTGTTTTGCCAAAAAACTATTTAAAAAATGCCTATCAATTTGTTCGGGAAAATGGAGGTTTGTGCATTGCTGACGAAGTACAGGTTGGGTTTGGGCGCGTCGGTGAAAAATTCTGGGGATTTGAATTACAGGAAGTCGTCCCCGACATTGTGACATTGGGCAAGCCTATCGGTAATGGGCACCCCCTGGCAGCAGTGGTCACTACCCGAAAAGTTGCAGATGCATTTGCCAACGGAATGGAGTATTTTAATACGTTCGGCGGCAATCCGGTATCATGCGCCATTGGGTCCGAAGTCTTAAAAATCGTAAAAGAAAACAATTGGCAAAAACACGCGCTGGAAGCAGGCAATTATTTGAAAAATAAATTAATCGAACTAAAAAATAAATTTCCGGTTATTGGCGATGTGCGCGGCCATGGTTTATTCCTTGGTTTTGAATTAATCAAAAATATAGAAACCTTGGAGCCTGCTGCCGGGCAGGCGTCTTATCTGGCCAACCGCATGCGGGAGCGTGGTATTTTAATGAGCACAGACGGACCTTTTCATAATGTAATAAAAATAAAACCGCCCATGTGTTTTAATAAACAGAACGCCGACTTTTTAATAAGCAACCTGGAAATAGTTTTGGCCGAAAATTATATGGCGATTAATTAATTTAGCCTTTATTTTTGTGATCTTTAATTGGGAAATAATTCTGGGCAAAAAAAATTTAAATACAGGATAAAAAAATTTCGAGTACACCCTCCCTCCAACCCCCTCCAAAGGAGAACATGAGCGTATTTAATTCCCCCTGCTGGAGAGGGACAAAAAAAATTTAATTTCCCCCTTTGGAGGGGGCAGGGGGAGGATTTCCAAGTACCAATTATCATTGTTTAATTTTGCCCTATAAGCAGGTAGTCAAAAAAAATGATACTTTTTCTTTGCTTGAAAATGAGTCTTGAGGCTTGGAAAGCAAACATTTGTCAAAAGAAAAGTGTCATTTTTAGCGCCCCTTATTTTTGTCCAAAAACTTAATCAGTTGAAAAACATAAAATGAAATACTGCTATCTTTTTTCATTGCTAATTACCACGTTGGTATCGGGTTGCTTTTCTAAAGGCAACAATCAAACATCGCCCAAATCACTTCCTGATTATTTTCAAAAAACTGAACCTGCCGATACTTTGCTTTTTGAAATAAATGATGCTGAAGAAATAAATTGGACCGACACCCTTTCTAATCGTTTGTTTTTTTCCAAAATGGAAACACAATTGATGAACGGGGTCGAGTATTTTGACAACTCTGGAAGGCTCACTGTCATTGGACGAACCCGGTTTTCTTTTAACGACCAATTGGATGCCTACCTCGTGGATATGCGGCAGCATTGGTACCGGAATCTCTCCATTTTTATATTTGATTTGCAAAAAGAAATATTTATCCACCGGGAAACCGTTGCAGAATTTTATGGCGGTGAGGGTGGGCAAATCCTGACGGGCAGTTGGTTGATGGATTTCGACGGCGATGGTTCCAAAGACCTGGTTCGGCATGAAGTAGAGCATTGGATTATTCTGGACGACGATAATCCTAGGGACACCCTGACGCAACATGCCGCATTTTTAGCGTGGGAAGCAAATAAATTTTTGGAAAAAGAAGCAAATACGGAAGCCCTGGTTAAACAGTTTCCGATAAAGTTGTTTTGGTAAAGAGGGCGGCACTGGCCAGCTTAAAATAAAACTAAACCAAATAGTACCGATTCGCTGCATTTCTAAAATTTAAGGCACTTATTGGCGGATTTTAAATAGAAGAAATTTTATGGCTTTGATACCGCCTGACTTTGGAAATGCTGTGTTTAATTTCAATTAATCACCACAAACTAAAATGAAAATATTCAACCTTATCCTCGTCATCGTTTTAAGTTTTTTCCTGGGCGCTTTTACCTTTTATTTCTCCGAAGGACTGACCCGGAACGAGGCACATACGGCTGCTAAAACAATGGGCTTGCAATTCACGGATGCAGAGATCGATTCACTGTTGCCCGATATTGAAGAATATCAGGAAGCATATCAGAAAAACAGGGAAGCAGCTATACCCAATGGCCTCTCCCCTGCGATCATTTTCAACCCTGTTCCACCCGGTTTTAAAATACCGACCGAACAACAGCCCATTCGCTGGGCCAAGCCAAGGATGGTAAAAATGCCTGCCATGAAAGAAGACCTTGCTTTTTACTCCATAGCCGACCTGGGATATTTACTGCGCACCAAACAGACAACATCGGTGGAACTGACCCGGTTCTTTCTTGACCGGTTGAAAAAATACAATAATCAGTTACATTTTGCCATCACCATCACAGAAGAACTGGCCATCAAACAAGCCAAGAAGGCAGATGAACTGATGGCAGCAGGCACAATTTTGGGCCCTTTGCACGGCATTCCTTATGGGGCCAAAGACCTGTTGGCCGTCAAGGGTTACAAAACGACTTGGGGCGCCATGCCTTACAAAGATCAAATGATCGATATGGACGCAACCGTCATTCAAAAACTGGAGGCGGCCGGTGCAGTTCTTTGTGCCAAAACCACCTTGGGCGCACTCGCCTGGGGCGACGTTTGGTATGATGAAACTACCCGCAACCCATGGAATCCGGAGACCGGTTCGAGCGGTTCCTCGGCCGGTTCGGCGTCGACCGTCGCGGCGGGGTGCCTGCCATTTGCCATCGGTACGGAAACGTTGGGCTCCATCGTCTCGCCTTCCACGGTTTGTGGTACCACCGGCCTGCGCCCAACCTTCGGGCAGGTGAGCCGCCACGGTGCCATGGCCCTTAGTTGGACAATGGATAAAATCGGCCCGATCTGCCGTACGGTGGAAGACTGCGCCATGGTCTACGAAGCCATCCGAGGGATAGATGGCCAGGACAACTCCCTCATACCTTCCGCTTTCAATTATGATACGGACCAGGATATCAATACCTTGAAAATCGGATATGTCAAAGCTGATTTTGAAAAGGATTACGGGTTTAAGGAAAACGACAGCCTTGCCTTAAATACCTTGCGGGAATTGGGCATCGAACTGATTCCGATCGAGTTGCCTCCACTTCCCGACATCCGTTTTATTTTGACGGCCGAGGCCGCAGCGGCTTTTGATGAACTGACCCGGTCTGGCAAGGACGACCTGCTGGTCAGGCAAATTAAGAATGCGTGGCCGAACACCTTTCGGGCTGCCCGTTTCATTCCGGCAGTCGAGTACATCCAGGCCAACCGCCTTCGTTCCCAACTCATCAAAGACATGGCCAGTGTTTTTGAAAAAGTAGATGTTTTCGTGGCGCCCTCCTGGGCCTCCCGAAGCCTGACGATTACTAATTTGACCGGACACCCGGCAGTGGTCGTACCCAATGGTTTTCGGGATGGCATGCCCACCAGCATTACGTTCACCGGACAATTATTTGGAGATGCAGCTACCTGCACCGTAGCAAAGGCATTTCAGGATGCGACTGATTTTCATAAAAAACACCCGGTGCTGGACTGATCTACGGAAATGTCTTTGCGGTTCGTTGAAACCTCTTGCATTCATCTATTTGTCAACCTTCTATCAACGAATTCCCTGTTGAGGGGCCCGCTCCATTTCTCCTTCGTCACCCATAATTTGGGATTCTCCACCTTTGTTTGTGGTATTATTCCAACACTTTATTTTCTTTGCGAACCAAGAAAAACAAATTTTCATCTGTTCGGACAAATGGACAACCCAAATCAATCATGATAGAACTTTCCAAAAAGATAGCTCAGGCCGATTGGTTCAATACAACCGTTTTAATAGCCATTATCGCGGCAGGGATTGTAGTCGGTATTGAAACCAACGCCGATAAGATCCCAGGCTGGATGCCTTTGCTCCATGGCCTTGACTGGATCATCCTGTGGATTTTCACCCTGGAAGCAGTTGTTAAGATATTGGCCGAATGGCCAAAGCCCATCCGTTATTTCCTGGACCCCTGGAACATTTTCGATTTTCTGATTGTGGTGGTATGCTGGTTGGCGGTCTTTTTACCCAATATGGAAGCTGGTTTTGTAGCGGCATTTCGTTTGGCCCGTATCCTAAGGGTGCTGCGGCTGGTACATGCACTGCCACAGCTGAAATTGCTGGTGGATGCCATGCTGAAAAGCATCCCCTCCATGGGCTATGTAGGCATACTGTTATTATTGTTGTTCTACATATACGGGGTAATGGGATTTTTTCTTTTTGGAAAAAATGACCCTGTTCATTTTGGTGACCTAAGTACCTCCATTATTACCTTGTTTCAGATAACCACCCTGGAAGGCTGGTCCGATATCATGTTCTTGAACGTACATGGGTGCAACGATTCTTTTTACGGGTTAGAGGACGGCTGTCCCGAACCAAAAGCGTTCGGGATTTGGGCACTGCTCTATTTTATATCGTTTGTTTTGATCGGCACTATGATCATTCTAAATCTTTTTATCGGTGTCATCATGAACAGCATGGACGAAGTACGGAATGAACAGATATTGGAAGAAAAGCTCAAGCAGTCACAAGGTGATCCGCCCAACGTGGAAGTGGAAATAGAGAACCTCCAAAAGCAAATGGATGCGATCAAGGATCAGTTGGAGTTTATTGCATTTCGACTGAAAGACAAATAGGCAAGTTCATTTTTTTGCCCGTGCCTTTACAATTCAATATGTCCTCTAAATATCTCTATTCCATGCTTGTTTGCCAGTGCCTGGCAATGATTGTTTTGGCGCAGCCACAGCTTGAGTCGGTGCAAAAGTTTTCTTTTAACGAGGGGTTGTCTGACCGGGCTGTACGCCATGTAACCAGAGATTCGAGAGGCTTTGTCTGGATTGCCACCGACAACGGACTGAACCGGTACACCGGTCATGCATTCGAGATCTACAACAGCAGCTCTGAGCCTCCTTTTTTTATCCAGGAAAATCAAATCGAAAGGATTGAAGAGATAGCCGGCCAACAACTGGTCCTGCTCAATAAGCGAGAACGTCCATTCATTGAAATTTTTGATCTGGAATACTGCAAAAGCCATGTGGTCGAATTGGATTCAACATCGGGTATACTGCATAAGGTCAAGGCTGTTTACCCTGTTAAAAATGGTTCGGTGTATGTGCTGACCGAAACAGCTTCCGGCTATCTGTTGTACAAAATGGATGATTCATTCCAATTCGAGATTTTTGGGAAAATTGACTTCCCGGACAAATCCGTGGTCGGAAATGTGCGAATGATCAAGAGTAAACAAGGCCATTTTTGGATCATGGACGATCAGAACGGATTGGTCAAATATTTTCCTTCAACAAAAAAAAATGAGCGCTTCACCGTTTCAGAACTGCACGAGCTGACCCTTCCTTCCAGCACCTCTTATGTGACCTCTATCTTGCACGAAGATGCTGGCGGGCGGCTTTGGTTGGCGCTACCATTTAGAAATGGGCTGTTGAATGTCAACTCTGACAGCGGCCAGTTAACCAAGGCAGCCGGTTTTTCGGAAAGGGAACTCTACTCTCAACTCTGGGAAGACCTAACCGGGAAGTTGATTGTCGGCACTTTTGTTTCCTTTGGAAAACTTGACCATTTATACCTGGTCGAAAAAGACGGATCAATTAAAGACGCACAATGGATCCTGGACATAGACGACAAGGTCAACCATCTGGCCGGCCGTGATTTTTCTTACATCATTGTACTCAGCACGATCACCGGCACTTATAGAATTACGCTGCACAACTCTCCGGTGGACTGGATCCTGGCTGACCGACAGTTGGAAGATGGCGATTGGGACAACGGCATTAGCATCAGGAGCATAACTGGTGACGGAACAGACAACCTGTATATCGCAAGAGAGCTGAATTATTGGTACAAGTACAGCATTTCCAAAAAGAAATTGGAACAGATTGATGTCCGGGACGGCAATGGAAAACCAATAAGCCTTTGGTGCAATTCCAACCTGGTGTACGACCCCGCCGGTTATCTCTGGGGAGGTAGCTGCGCAGACGACAGGGGAGGTTTGCTGCACCGATTGGATATCAAAACGGAAATTGCCAAGACCTTTCCCATTCCCAACAAAGTAATTCAGCACATTGTAAGAACCGCTTCGGGCGAACTGCTCCTCGCCTCCGGAGCGATGGACGCTGACGGCCTTCTCTTGTTTTTTGATCCCGCATCAGAAAAACTGACCGAATACTTCGATGCCGATGGCACAAACCCCCTTACGGGAAAAAAACCTCAGTTTGTCGCTTTGGGTAATGATGGATTGATCTGGATAGGCACGGATGAAGGGCTGGTAAGTATTGACCGGAACAATCGCCAATCCAACCTGTACAATGTCGCCAACAGCCAAATCTCAAACGACAACATACTTGTGATTCATGTCGATGAACAGGGCAAGCTGCTGCTTGGCACCAGGGGAGGCCTTTCCATTTTCGACGTCCGAAACAACACGGTCAGAAAATTTGACACCAACAGCGGGCTTTGTAACAATACCGTTTGCGGAATCTTACCGGACGGGCAAGGCAATTATTTTATCAGTACTTTCTACGGGCTGTCTTTTTATGACACCAAGCAGCACTTGTTCAGTAATTTTTATAAGGACAAAGGACTTTCCTTCAATGAATTCAACCGGCTTTCTTTTTATCAAGACGTAAATGAAAATTATTATTTCGGGACTTTAAACGGCATAAACGTCTTTAAAAAAGAGGATTTAATGAATTTGCCGGGTCATCGTTTTTCCCTGCAATGGACCCACATCGGCAAGGTTGACGATGACGGGCAAAGCCAAGAATGGAAAAGTAATTTTTCTGCATTCGACAGAATTTCCATGAACCATAACGATGATTATTACTGGCTGGAATTCACATTGCCCCATTACCACAAATCAGAAGAGAATAAATACGCCGTAAAATTAGAAGGCAGGGACACCGCCTGGCAGCTTCTCGACAACAACCCGGTCTATGTTTTAAATCGGCCGCCACCGGGAGATTACAAACTGCGTATAAAAGCTTCGCCCGCCACGGGAACCTGGCAGGAAAACGAATTGACCCTCGAAGTGGAAGTCAAAGAGGCATTTTATCAAAAAGCATGGTTTCAGATCATGATGCCCGTGAGTGTGATTTTCCTGAGCTATGCCATTTCGATGTGGTTTATCGGAAGGATCAGGAAAAGGGAAGAAGCCCAGACCCAGATCAATAAAAGATTTGCAGAACTGGAACTCCAGGCACTCCAGTCCCAAATGAACCCGCATTTTGTCTTTAACGCTTTGGGGGCAATTCAATATTTCATTCAAAAAAACAATGCAAATGCAGCTGATAGCTACCTGGCAAAATTTGCCAAATTGATGCGGCTTTTTCTTGAATCCTCAAAAAACAAGTACATATCATTGGCAGAGGAAATAAAATTACTTTCTTTGTATGTAGAGCTGGAAAAGATGAGGTTCGAGGAAAAATTTGATTACAACATTATTCTCGACGAAGAGCTTGACATTCATTCCCGGGAACTTCCATCGATCCTTATTCAGCCTTTCGTGGAAAATGCCATCAACCATGGCCTCTTTCATAAAAAAGAGAATGGAATATTGAATATCAAATTTCAGCGGACAGCGGACAACGGTTTGCGGTGCATCATTGAAGACAATGGAGTCGGCCGCCGCAAGGCCGGTGAAATGAAAGAAAAGTCTAAACCAACCCACAAATCAAGGGGGATGCAACTGGTCAACGAGCGGCTGGAGGTTTTACAGCAGGTAGATGAGATCAATATCAATATAAAAATTGAAGACCTTTACCCGGCACAAGAAGAGACGGGCACCGCTGTATGCATTGAATTACCAGAATTGGACTAATGGATAAATTATTCAATCGAAGCTGTTTGAACAAGGATCAAAGAAATTGAAAGGGTTTGTATTTTAAAAAAAAACAATTGGCTGGCAATTTTCATTTACTGAATATCGAACAAAGACTTTTTCTTTTTTCTATACCAAACATGTGAGTGGTTACCACAGTGACCAATTCGGAGAGGGTCTATAAATAAAAAACACATTATTTCAAGTTGTTCTGCTAAATTGAAGCATGGGCAGAACTCTCCCCAAATCAAAGCAGCGACAACTTGGTACATTTGTGATTAAAAACAGGAAGACATGATTCGAGCCGTGCTGATCGATGATGAATCGAAAGCTGTAGAAGTACTGAAGAATAAACTGCACACTTACTGCCCTGAAATAGAAGTCATTGGTACCGCCAGTACCACTGAAATGGCTTACGACCTGATTACTGCCAATCACCCTCAGTTGGTCTTTATGGACATCGCCATGCCAAAAGAAAGTGGATTCGACCTGTTGCGCCGCCTTCCCAGTTTGAATTTCGAGATAATATTTGTTACCGGTTTTGACAGTTTTGCGTTGGATGCCATAAAATTTTGCGCGATCGGCTATGTGCTGAAACCGATAGAAAATGAAGAACTGATTGACGCAGTCGGCAAAGCGCAAAGAAGGATCGTTGAAAAAATGAACAATGAGCGAAACCAGCAATTGCTGGAAAACATGTTGAACCCCGGTAATTCCAGGAACCGGATTGGAATCCCCACCGAAACCGGCCTTGAGTTTATTCCCACCGAAGACATAGTCCGCTGCGAAGGATTTCAAAAATACACCAAAGTCATTGCCATTGGACGAAAAATCCTCCTGAGCTCCTACAATATCGGAGAATTCAGGAAGCTCCTGGAAAAATATGGGTTCTATGCACCGCACAAATCACATCTGATCAACCTTCGCCACATCAGCAGGTATGATAAAGAAGGAACGGTTACGATGAGCGACAATTCCCATGTGCCTGTGTCGCGCAGAAAAAAACAAGAGTTCATGGACAAGTTGACCCGGGTCTGACCCCTCATCAAATGGCAGGTCCTATCATCCAACCAATAACATTTTTCCTTTCATCCGGCTTCGCTACCGTTACTCCTACCAAAACTCCCGTTGCTCCGATTAAACTTTAGTTCTTATCCACTCTCTCCTAAATTTGCCACATACTTCACGACAACAGAGCTAATTTGACCCCTTGAAGCCACCAAAAATTAGATCCCATAAAACTTAAAGACATATAAGACCAAATGGATACAGAGCCTATAGTGTGCTGGGGATTCGTTCCCGGCACTTTTTTTTTGCCCGATGTGAAGCTTTCTTTAAAAGTCAACCTTTTCTTGCCTGCCGAAAAAGCACACCCGGACTATTTTGATTAAATCTAAATAAGTTTTTCCCGACAGTAAAAACCCTCCCTCATTCCCCTAAACGGAACCTTTTTTTAAATTTGCGGCAATTTTGAAAAAAGCCGCGAAATGCACCTACCAAATAAATAGTTGCGCTTCGTTCACTTTTCTTCTAAACCATTGAATGTGAGGGATTTGGAAATAAGGAATTCGTAGTTTTTAAGATTGAAGACCTCTCCTCTACCAAGCTAATTAAAATTCAAAGCCTAGCACTAAAAACTTTTGATCGGGAGTTCCGTTACGTCAACAATCAAAAAACAACGCCTTAAGACGAATTACCACATAAATTTCAACCAATCATCATTACAGAATGAGAAAGGTTTCTATCAAGTTTATCCTGCTTACTACTTTCCTTTTCTTATCTCAAACCACATTTGCACAGGCCAACGATGCTGGCAACAGCAACACCTTGATGATCGTGCTATTGGGTATTGTTACCCTGATTGCCTTTTCGGTCATTATGCAGGTAGCGGGCAACCTTCTTCGAATGGAAGCAAGCAAAGTTGGTGCGGATACGGAAAAGAGCAATTTTTCCATGTTGCCGGGTTTGAAAGATATTTTAAGCACTTCTAACCCCCGCTATGTTGGCGATGCGCAAGTGACCAGACTCAAACAAGGTTTCAACATCAACCTGGAAGGTGAGGCACTGTCCATTGTGAATAATGAGTATGCTTCCACCTTCGCCGTTCAGCCACCCAATTTTAGAGGCATAGCCCCTATCCCAAAGGTCACTGTTGAGATCGGCAGCACAGTCAAATCAGGCGATGTCATGTTTCACGACAAAAAAGTGCCTGACATCAAATATGTCGCACCTGTCAGTGGGGAAGTGATTGCCCTTAACCGGGGCGACCGGCGCGCCATTACTGAAATTGTCATCCTTGCCGATAAGGAACAGCAATACCGGGAGCTGCCTGAGTTTGATTTGGAAAACAGCAACCGAGAACAACTGGTCAGTTTTTTAATGGAAACCGGAGGCTGGACTTTGTTCCGTCACCGTCCGTTTGATACGATTCCAGACGTACACGATGTACCAAGAGACATTTTCATCAGCACTTTCGACACGGCTCCGTTGGCACCAGACCTCAACCTCGTGGTGGAGGGCAACGGTGAGGCTTTCCAGAAAGGCCTGGATGTTTTGGGCCAGCTTACTTCAGGCAATGTACATCTCGGACTGAATGCTGGTGGTGAGAATGCACCTTCTTCCATTTTCACAGACGCAGAAGGAGTTGAAAAGCACTGGTTCAGTGGCCAGCACCCTACTGGCAATGTAGGCATTCAAATCCATCATATTGCACCAATCACGCCCAAATGCTCTGTATGGACATTGGGTGTTCAAGAAGTCATTACGCTCGGGCGCATTTTTACCGAAGGTCGTTGGAATACAGAACGCCTGGTTGCTTTAACAGGAGGCGAACTCACCAATCCTTCCTACGTCCGCACCTTCGCAGGTGCAAATATGGGTGACCTGGTAAAGAGTAACCTGAGCAACGAGCACTCTCGACTGATCTCCGGAGATGTACTGTCTGGCCAGAAAAAAGGCAAGGAGAATTTCCTCAATTTTTACGATGACCAAGTCACCGTAATCGAAGAAGGTGATTACTATGAAATGTTTGGGTGGCTACTGGCTGGCAAAGCGGTTCCTACTGCTTCAAATTCCATTCCCACTTCCGTTATTTTTTCAGACACCAAATACAAAGCAGATACCAATACCCACGGTGAAAAAAGAGCTTTTGTAGTGACTGGCCAATATGAAGCTGTGCTGCCTATGGACATTTATCCACAACACCTGATGAAGGCAGTATTGACCAATGATTATGAAAGAATGGAAGGACTTGGCATTCACGAACTGATCGAAGAGGACATAGCTCTTTGCGAATTTGTTTGTACTTCCAAACAGCCCCTGCAACAGATCCTGCGCACAGGACTGGACATGATGAATGAACAAGGATAAAATTCATGATTTAAGATAGATAACTACTGAACATCCATCGTAAATCATCAATCATAAATAGCTTAATGAACGATTTAATTGAAAAAATAAAAGGTTTTGAACCGGACAAAAAGAACAGTCCGTTTCTACATACCTTGTATGACGGCTTTTTCACTTTCCTCTACACTCCAAATTCTACAACAACCGGCAAAGGTGTTCATATCCGTGACCGGATGGACCTGAAGCGGACCATGGTGATCGTGGTAATCGCTCTGCAGTTGTGCTATCTTTTTGGCACCTACAATATCGGTCACCAGCACTTTGTAGCATTGGGGCAGCACACTTCTTTTTTAGCAGCCATACATTTGAAATTAGTGTACGGGCTCATCCAAATCCTGCCAATTTTTATAGTCACACATGTGGTTGGCCTCGGCATTGAGTTTTGGTACGCAGCCAAAAAAGGACATGCTATCGAGGAAGGGTTCCTGGTTTCAGGAGCTTTGATCCCACTCATCATGCCGCCGGACATCCCACTTTGGATTTTGGCTTTGGCCGTAGCTTTCGCCGTTATCCTTGGAAAAGAAGCTTTTGGTGGCACCGGTATGAATATCGTCAACATTGCTTTGTTGGCAAGGGTCTTTGTATTTTTTGCGTATCCCACCACAATTTCAGGTGACCAATGCTGGATTTCCGGAATTGAGTTCGAAGGAGCCAAAGCCTTTGGTGAAACCTACGGCTGGGCCCACCAATTTTTCGACATGATATTTGGCTGGTTTGGAGGCGCTACCTTCGGGGCCGGAGGCATGCCGGTCGCTGACGGATATACAGGAGCCACGCCGCTCGGGCTTGCCCTACAGGGCTGGTCAAACGTGACAGATGTTTATTCGCCCATGCAAATGTTCTGGGGAGCCATTCCCGGTTCCATAGGTGAAACGAGCAAGCCGCTCATCATTGTTGGTGCACTGATGCTGATCGGAGCAGGCATAGCCAGCTGGCGGATCATGCTTTCCTGCCTGCTGGGCGCTATTTTCATGGGGGTTGTCCTCAATGCTTGGGACTTCGATGTTTACATGAATATTCCTTGGCAGTACCACCTGTACATGGGAAGCTTTTGGTTTGCCATGGCCTTCATGGCCACTGATCCGGTGACTGCCTCGGGAACCAATACCGGCAAATGGATTTATGGCTTCTTCATTGGTGTTCTGGGCATCATCATCCGGGTAATGAACCCTGCATATCCAGAAGGCTGGATGTTGGCCATTTTATTCATGAATGTCTTTGCCCCGCTAATTGATCACTATGTGATTCAGGCTAACATCAAACGCCGTATGAAACGTGTTAAACAAGTAGCTTAAAGGTCTTTGGTTCCTGGTTTTGGGTTGCTGGTTCAACCTGCCCAAAACCAAAAACCAAAAACCAAAAACCAATATAATGCACAGCAATAATTATATCTTAATGTACATCGTAGCCATGTCCGCCATAGTGGCAATGGCACTGGCACTGGCTTTCTCCGGTCTCAAACCCATCCACGATGCCAACGAAGCTGTTTTCAAGAAAAGGGATATCCTCAGTGCCATCAAGGGTCAGGTAGAAAATGAGATGGCCGTGGATGTTCTAAATGCACCTGCGGAAAAAGTATTTTCCATCTTTAAAGACAAAGTCAAGCAGGTCGTAATCGATGCCAATGGAGAAGTAGTGGAGGAAGGAGAAGGAGCAGGAGAAGAGAAAGGAGTAGCGGATAAAATTGACATGAAACAGGAAGAGAAGAAACCATTGGCAGATCGGTTGTACCCAGTTTATGTTTATCAAGGTGATGGGGAAAACATTTATCTGGTTGCCGTGCGTGGCAATGGACTTTGGGATAAGATTTGGGCGACCGTGGCAATTAAGGAAGATTTCAATACCATTGCCGGAATATCCTTCGACCACGTCACGGAAACTGCAGGTCTCGGTGCAGAAATCAAGGACAATGATGCCTGGAAAGCCAAATTCACAGGTAAAAAACTTTACAACGAGAATAATGATTTCGTCTCCGTTGCAGTCGTTAAAGGCGGTGTTAAAATACAAGACCACCAAGTCGACGCAATCGCCGGTGCAACGATCACTTCCGACGGTGTAACCGAAATGATGAACCGTGGATTAAAAATCTACGAACCCTATTTTGAATCTTTGAAAAATTAATTCATTGTTGATTGTTAATTGTTGGTTGTTAAATTTTGCAACAATCTTCAATCAAGAATTAACAATAATTAATCTCTAAATAAAATGGCAGAAACTGCAACGCAAACGGTTCAAAAAGAATCGTTGTTTGGAAAAAAAGAGCGGAAACTTTTAGTTGACCCGCTTGATGACAACAACCCGATCACAGTACAAGTACTGGGTATTTGTTCTGCATTGGCGGTAACGTCGATGGTAAAGCCGGCTTTCATCATGGCACTCTCGGCCACCTTTGTGATGGCCTTCTCAAACCTGGCCGTTTCGGTTCTTCGTAAAGGCATTCCCAAACAGGTCAGGATGATTGTTCAATTGGTCATCATCGCTTTCCTTGTGACCATCGTTGAGTTAGTCTTAAAGGCAGCCAGTTATCCGATCTGGAAACAGCTATCTGTTTACATTGGTCTGATCATCACCAATTGTATTGTGATGGGACGTTTGGAAGCCTTCGCAATGGCCAACAAACCCTGGCGCTCGTTTTTGGATGGCCTCGGCAATGGTGCCGGGTACGGTATCATCCTGTTGATGGTTGCTGCGGTACGAGAAGTATTTGGAAAAGGCAGCTTCGCCGGGTTCAAGTTGATCGGCAATACACCTGAATATCTGATCGACACGACTTCGAACGCTTTGTTCAGTTGGTATCTGCCAAATGGCGTAATGGTGCTCCCGGCAGCTGCGTTGTTCGTCATTGCTGTCATCATCTGGATACAGCGTGCCCGCAACCGTAAACTGATAGACATTAGCTAAATGGTTTTTGGTTTTTGGTTTTTGGTTGCTGGTACAAACATATGACAGGAACCAAAAACCAGAAACGAAGAACCAAAAACCATAAGAAATGGGCGAATTACTAAATATATTCCTCAAATCCGTATTTATCGAGAACATGGTGCTGTCCTATTTTTTGGGCATGTGTTCTTTCCTTGCGGTATCTAAATCTGTGAAAACAGCGGTTGGTCTGGGCGCTGCGGTCATCTTCGTTTTGACATTGACGGTTCCGATCAACTATTTTATCAATTATCAAATTCTGGGCGAAAACGGCTTGTTCGGAATGGACTTGACCTTCCTGCGGTTCATCCTGTTCATTGCCACCATTGCAGCAACCGTACAGCTGGTCGAAATGGTCGTGGAGAAGTTCTCTCCATCTCTTTACAATGCATTGGGTATTTTCTTGCCACTCATCACTGTAAACTGTGCGATCCTGGGTGGAGCATTGTTCATGGTTGCCCGTGAATATAATGCCGCAGAAGCAGCCACCTTTGGATTTGGTTCTGGTTTTGGCTTTTTCATCGCCATTGTACTGATGGCCGCCATTCGTGAAAAGATCCGCTACAGTGCCGTTCCGGGTCCGTTGCGCGGCCTGGGCATGGCCTTCCTCATTACTGGGCTGATGGGTATGGCTTTTATGGGACTGATGGGCATAAACCCTGCTACTTATTTTCAGTAAAACTAACTTAGGGGGTAATTTGAAATTGCCCCCTAAGTTTTAAGAACTACTAAAATGATATTTCTAATCGATTTTATTTTCATCGGATTCAGTATTCTCGCTTTTTTGATGGTTATACTGGTGCTGACATACGGACTGTTGACCGCTAACAAAAAGCTGGTTCCACAGGGAGATGTCAAGATCGTCATCAATGGAGATGCAGAAAATCCATTAGTTGTAAAGCCGGGAGTTACTCTCCTGGGCGCTCTTTCGGACAAAAACGTATTCCTCCCTTCTGCTTGTGGAGGAGGTGGTACTTGTGCCATGTGCGAATGCCACGTAGATGCCGGAGGAGGTGAAATACTGCCAACCGAACTGAACCACATTTCCCGAAAAGATGCAGCTGAAAACATGCGCTTGGCCTGCCAGGTAAAAGTCCGCGGGGACATGGAAATCCGTGTACCGGAGGAAGTTTTTGGTATCAAAAAATGGGAATGTGAGGTGGTTTCCAATTATAACGTGGCCTCTTTCATCAAGGAGTTTGTCGTTAAACTGCCAGAGGGAGAAGAGCTTGATTTCGAAGCAGGCGGATATATTCAGGTGGATGTGCCGGCAGTGGAAGTTAATTATAAAAACATTGACATCACCTCTCATCCGCGCATGGGCAAAAAGCCCGATGAATTCCAATCGGAATGGGACAAGTACAAGTTGTGGGACCTGAAAATGAAAAATGATGAGCCCATTTTCCGTGCTTATTCCATGGCCAACCACCCGGCAGAAGGAAATATCGTGATGTTGAACATCCGTATCGCAACTCCACCATGGGACCGGGCGAAAAACGGATGGATGGATGTAAATCCAGGTATTTGTTCTTCTTATGTATTTGATCAAAAACCTGGCGACAAAGTAACGATCTCCGGGCCTTACGGAGAGTTTTTCATCAAACAGACCAAGAAAGAAATGGTATACGTCGGTGGTGGTGCGGGCATGGCCCCATTGCGCTCCCACCTCTTCCACTTGTTCCATACGCTTAAAACGACTGACCGAAAAGTGTCTTTCTGGTACGGAGGCCGTACCCGCCGGGAACTGTTCTACATCGAAGATTTCCGTGCAATAGAAAAAGAGTTCCCGAACTTCAAATTCTATGTATCTCTCGACAACCCGCTTCCAGAAGACAACTGGAAAGAAAAGAAAGATATCGACGATACAGAAGGCGAAGGCTTCAGAGGATACATCATGCAGGTGTGCTACGAACAATACCTGAAAGATCACCCAGAGCCAGAGGAAGTTGAATATTACTTCTGTGGCCCTCCTGCGATGAACGCATCTGTTATCTCAACTTTGGACAGGTTAGGTGTACCGGAAGAGAATATCTCTTTCGATGACTTTGGAGGATAATCCAATTTTGACTTAGCTAAAAAAGGGCTGCCAACAATTAATTTGAGTTGGCAGCCCTTTTCTTTTTTGGCAAAGTGTCATTTCATTCCGTTAATGTTTTGCTAACCAGTTAGTTGGCCTGTTCGAATGGCATTAATGTTGCCATTGCTTTCTGATACCCACCCCTCGGTTTCCCCCGATATTCCTTCTCTTTTACAAAAATTAACTAAGCAAATTGCTGGCAGGTGTACGGCAACCGACCAAGCCACCTCTCGGCAATCCTACAAACATCAGCCATGAAATATTTCCCATCTTGCAAAGCATTGGCTACCGCAGCCATTCTTTGTTTCTCTTTCTCAGCATTTTCACAAATCGAATTCAAACTGCACTGGATGGACAAGGAGCAACAGTGGGGCGTTTTCGCCAGATTGGAGGAAGGGGCAACCATCAATCCTTTCAATATTGTCGGATCCGGCCAGGTTACCCTGTTGGCACCGACGGGCACCAGTTTCAGGGGCATGCACAGCGTCAGTGGTGAATGGGTTCAAAATGCATTTATTCAGGCACCGGAGGAAAAACCAGACACCGATTACATCTCTTTCGGCCTGATCTCCAATGATCCGGAAATCATGCTTCTGCCTGATCAGGAAACGCTGCTCTTTACCTTTAAACCACGTGATGGCAATTGCCCGGAATTCCTTTCACTCATCAACAACGACGATCCATTGGCCATCTATCCCAACTCCGCCAATTCCAATGCCGGAAATGATCTATCGGTGATGGATCCCCGTACCATGAAGATGTACAATTTTGCCCGCAACTACATGCCGGAAGCCTGGAATTGCAAACCCGGCGAAGTGATTGCCCTGGGCGAATACCTAACTGGAAAAGATCGGTACAAGGCAAAAATACTCAAGCCTTAATTTTCTTCTTTTTAAAAGTTAAGCATAAAAAAATGCAAATGTGGTCAAGTCCGCATTTGCATTTTTTTATGTGCGTAAACTTTGTGAGCAAAAAAATTCAACTCGAACTCACTGATTCTCAAAGACAATTATCCCGAAGAATAAACTGAGCCGTTATTTTGCAATTAGCAAATTGATTTTATTCTAAAATATTAGCGGTGTTACTGCTGCGGGCAGTAACGCCGCTTCTTTCGATTAACATCAAAATAATGGCAGAATGTACGCTTCGGAAAACCACATTAAATGCTGCGTATTTTTTTTACTCTGCTTATTTCAAGATAGCTTATTAAACAAATGTTCTTAATATGAAAAAGCCCTGCATATTGAATATTTAACATGCAGGGCTTTAGCATTTAATTCAAAAACCTTTACAGCCTCGTAATAATCAACTGTCTAATAATCAACCGCTTACGTGGCGTAAATATCCAGACTGCATAATGCCCTGATCGGTAGTCATTCAAATTGAGCCGTAGCGGGACCGTTGTTGCTTCTCCAACATGAATTCGTTCTACCACTATTCCGAAGTTGTCGATGATCTGGATATCCACCGGTTGGCCGGCCATTGGTGCGAGGTCAATATTGACGTACCTGTCGGCAGGGTTCGGGAACAGCAATACATCTTCTCTACAAGCCACATCGACATAAGCCACTGCGGTGTATGTTTCACCATCGTCCATACAGATTTCGTAGAAAAACTTATCCAGCGGCATCCCTTTTTCCACGCAGAATTCATCAAAAGGACGGTAAGTGGCCTGATAGGATTCGTCAACGGTGACAATGCCATTTTGCGGGCCAAGTACGATTTCCATACATTCTACCTCTCCTCCCAGGCGGTCGTTTGCCATGAGGTTAGCGGTAACTGATTTTCCAACAATTGTTTTCAACGTATCATTATGGAGGATCGTGGGTGGATTATACACGATACCGATCTGGTCGACAGTCACCGTGATGGTATCCGAACAATCATTTGCCGGGTTGATGTAAACGACCTCGTTTAAACCTTCTTCCAGTAAGAGTCTTGTCCCCATCATCACAGCAGTCTCTTCCACTTCCCGGGTCAAAACCATGTTGGAAGGCACGTGGGCAATGCTGATCCTTCCGTACTCGCCTTTCATATTCTTGGTGAGCAGGTAGCGGTCATCGTAACTGTTGTACCAAGTCCCGATAGTATCAAGCTGAGTCATGATGGTAGCCAGTTCGTCCATATCATAGACGATTGTGTAGAGTGTGTCTTTACCGAGTTCCCATGCAACAGAGAACATGCCTTCCTCCCCTCCGGTCGGCAAGGCACTATAGTTATAAATATTTACAGAATCTTCATCGCAGGCCTCGATACCTAAGTCGTAAACATCATCGTTCACGTCAATGTCAGCAGAAGAAGAAACACCAAAAGGAACGGGCAAACAAACTTTGGTCACCTCATCAAAAGTTTCGACGGTCATGGCATCAATTTCAAATATTGGCCCACAGCGGAAACAGTCATCGGATACATCGAACTCAATTTTTTCAATACAGTCTGGATTGTTCTGATAGGTAACAAATACCACGTAATGTTGGGCAGGTAAACCTGTCCTTTCATTTCCAATTTGATTTGCAGTACCCAGGTTTGGCACCCATACAAACTGATAGTCTGCCTCATCCCCTTCCAGGTCGATCTGTGCCGTTCCATTCGATTCCCCACAACCAGCAGTAGTTGTATTGATCGCATTTACGACCGCTGGCTCGCAATCACACTCACTACCAATGTTAATCGTAATGATGGAAGAACAACCGCCATTTGTGACCGTAACGGCATAAGCCCCGGCTATCAGGTCAACCCGTTCTGCCCCTGTTCCTCCATCGCTCCAGTCATAAGTATAATTGGATGGTGAAAGGATGGCTGCTCCATTCATGTTGCCACATATTTCTGGTGAAGTAGCAGCGGTAATTTGAGTCGGGTTTTGGATATTCCCAATTAGGACGGTAAGTTCGTTGGCACAAATTCCTCCGTTCACGGTAACCGTATAGGTCCCTGCCAACAAGTCATTTCGAGATGCACCTGTTCCACCGTCGCTCCACTCATATGTGGCATCGGACGGTAATAAAACAGCACTCCCAACAGACAGTTCACACGTGTCGGGAGTAGTGGTTCCGACAGAAGCAACAATACTACCCAACACAGTGATCGTCTGTTCCTGACTCATGGAGTTGCCATTATTATCAGTAGTACTCCACTCTCTGATTATGGTGGTGTCACAGCCATTTGGATCAGGTATTATTGTTTCCGAAAATACAACAATCAAATCCTCGCCGGTGCATCCGTCGACCGCCGTTACATCCGCCGGAGGTGGTACTGTTTCATTATTTGCATAAATAATTATTGTGTCAGCAGGTATTTCACTGAAAACAGGCAAGCCGCCCTCCTCAACAAAAATTGTTCGAATAGCCGTTGAAATGTTGCCGCATTCGTCCGTGGCGATCCAGGTGCAAATACGGGTAAATCCGTTGCTGGTTGGTACATCAGACGTTGTCAGTTCGAAGGTGACATCACCACAGGCATCCGTGATTTCAGGGTTTCCGCAATCCGGAATCGGCTCTCCGCAACTGACAGTCACATTGGCTGGCACGTTGCTGATGACCGGCGGCATATCGTCAACGATCCGCATGTAGATTGTTGTTGAACTGGAATTGCCACAAGAATCTGTTGCGGTCCAGGTACAATGCATGATAGCAATAAAACCATCATTTGAACAATCACCTAAAGTGATCCCGTTTTCAGTAAAATCAATAGAAGCATCGCTGCAATCATCGACGGCAGTAGCATCTATTTCACCAAAAATTTCCGGATTTTCACAAGACATGGTCAAGGTATCACCGTCCATCAGGCCAATCAGCCAAGGATGGTTAAATTGAACAGTTGGGGGCACATCGTCGATTACATTTATGATTTGGTCAACGGTGGTGCTGTTTCCACAACGATCGGTCGCAGACCAGACCCGTTTGATCTCTTGCCCGCAACCATTATTATCAACTATTTCAAAAAAGACGACCGTCAAAGAGTCATCACAATTGTCGGTAAATACAGGTGTTTCAGGTGCAGGGATGTTCCCGCAACTAACGGTCAGGTCGGCTGGTTCTACTGCGACGGGAGCTTCCAAATCATTTTCATAAACAAAAATGGTTTGCAGAGCAGTGGCGGTCCTGCCACAGTCATCCGAAACCATCCAGGTACGCTCAATGGTATAATTACATCCACTTCCAATGATGACGTCCACAGAGCTGATATCCAATGTATCATCACAATTATCAGTCGCCACTATGTTCGCAGTTGCAGGCGGAACGGCTCCACATTCTACCGTCACATCGGCGGGTACTCCACTTATGATGACCGGTGCCTCCGTATCAACGACCCGGAAGAAAACGTAAAATTCACTAGTATTGCCGCATTCATCAATCGCTTCCCAACCACATTGCATGAGCAGTAAATAACCAGACTGGCTGCAATCAGATTGTTCAAGAATGGTTTCGATGGTATTGATTTGAATAGCTGTACTGCAATCATCAGTGGCTGAAGCGTGAAAGGGTTCCAGTACCGGAACTGAATCACAATCGAAAATCAATGTATCTCCTTGTTGGGCATTGCCAAGCTGAGGGTGGTTGATTGTTAAAACAGGAGGAGCCTGGTCAATCAGGTAAATATGTTGGTGATGGGCAGCCTGGTTGCCACAGGAGTCGGTAGCAGCGTAAATTCGATTTACGATCGTTGTACAAGGCTCGACGGAATTGGTCAATTCAACAAAATCAACCGGAACATCTCCCAAACAATCATCGGTAGCGGTGACAACCGCTGGAGGTGTTACTACATCATTGCAACCGAGGGTCAGGTCAGCAGGCAATCCTGAAAGGACGGGCTCCTGCATATCCGACACATTGATGATTTGTGTTGCCACAGACGAATTGCCACAGTCGTCGGTGGCAGTCCAGGTACGGGTAACCGTTAAGTTACAGCCGCTTCCAGTGGTTGTTTCATTAAAAACGAGTGTAGGAGCAGCATCACAATTATCTGTTGCCGAAATATTATTTGGGACCTCGGGTAAATCACCGCAAGCAGCGTTCACATCGGATGGAACATTGAGGATGGATGGTGGTATCCCATCATCCGTAACTTGAATTTGCTGGGTACCGACGGTCGTATTTCCACAGAGATCGGTAGCTGTCCACATGCGTGTAATAGAATAGCTACAGCCGCTTCCATTTGTAATTTCTGTAAAATCCACAGTGATATTTCCATCGCAATTATCCGATCCCGTAACTATAGGGGGAGCTGGAATAGTTTCCCCACAATTGAGTGTCAAGTCAGCTGGCACCCCTGCCAGGATAGGAGATGTTACATCTGTTACCGTAATTATTTGTGACTCAGACGCCGTATTGCCGCAATCATCCACGGCAGTCCAGGTACGGGTAATCTCATAACCGCAAGCCATGAAATTTGTATCAAGCGAGACCGAAAGGGCTGGGTTCACCGTGCAGTTATCCGTAACTGTAATTGGTGTCGCAACGATTTCTATCCATTCACATTCATGTGTTTCATCAGAAGGCACTCCTGAAATAACGGGTGCTTCATCATCTGTGAATGTAATGGTTTGCGTTGCGGTGGTTGCATTTCCACAATTGTCTGTAGCACTCCAGGTGCGGATGATCTGGTCTGCACAGCCATCAGGCAGTGTCATTTCACTGAATTGTACAACTATATTATTCGCGCAATTATCAAAAGCGGTCACGGTCGGCGGAGCTGCTGGCATCATTTCACAGGAAAGACTTTCATCGGCGGGTACACCAGTCAACTGAGGAGGCGTATTATCGATAATAACAATTGTAATAAACAGGCTGTCCATATTTCCGCAGCTGTCAGTAGCCACCCAACCACAGGTCATTATTTGTAGATAACCATCGGACAGACAATCTCCTGCTGATACAAATTCAGTAAATTCAATGCTTGGGGCAGGGTCACAATTATCGACTGCTGTGGCATCACCAGCCGTCAGTGAAATAATTTGATTGCACTCCCTGTAAAGCGTATCTCCGTGACTAAGACCATTTATGGCTGGATTGGAAGTGACAATACTCGGCGGTGTTGTATCTGAAACAACGACCGTTTGGGTAAAAGTGGTCATGCTCCCAGAATCATTGGTCGCCGTCCAGGTACGGGTCACGGTGTAGCCACAAGCATTATTTACAAAAACACTATCGTAAACGATGTCCAGGTCTGGGTCGCAATTATCCAAAAACACCGGTGCCTCAAAAGGAGCATCGTCCGCACATTCCACCGTTGCATTCGTGAAAGGATCATTGTTGACAAAAGGTGCTGAAGCGCCAACATTGATGGTAAGTGAATCAAAGTCTGTACAGCCAAGTCCGTCATCGAAAGCAACGAAATAGGTAGTTGTGGTGGCCGGGTTCGCAAAAGGGTTCGCGGTCGTCGGATCACTTAGCCCGGTCGCCGGAGACCACAAATAGGTTCCTGATCCATGAGAAACAACTGCATTCAACTGAGAAGTGACCGTAGCATCACAATGCCCCAAATCTGGACCTGCATCTACTTCAGGACAATCATACAAACAAATCAGTGAAGTCGTATCACACTCTCCCCAATCCAGGCTCAGGCACGGGGAGAATCCATTTGCATCGAAAACACCTGTGGAAATTGGCCGCAGGCCATCTTCGATATTGAAGCCAACTGTATAATCACCCGGTTCAAGGCCATCAAAACGATATTCGCCCAGTGCATTGGTGAGCGTACTGTCAATCGGATTGACCAAATCGGCACAGTTGTACAAGTAGACCGTAGCCCCTGCAACCGGATTGTCTGTTGGGTCCGCCACATCGTTATTATTGCTGTCCTCACAAACAATGGAACCGATGAAAATACATTCTACGGGTATATTGTTCAGGAAAATAGGAGGGTCTCCCAATTCCAAATCGAAACTCATGTAATAAGGATTGACAGCACAGGAAGCGTCCGCCAAATATTCACTATTAAGTGTATCCGCCCCTAAAATAATTGGAGAAGGCATTCCGCTCGGATCGAATGGCCCAGCCAGGTCAGGGCAGTCCGGGCTGATGGGAAATCCATCATAAAACAAATTGTACACACCGGCAGTACCCACCGCATAAAACTCATAAAAGCCAGATGAGCCATCGTGAACGATGACTACTTCATCATTGGGAATGCCGTTGGGACCAATGACGGTTATGGTTCCTCCAGTAATGATCTTTCCGGTTTTTTCACAATAGATCCAGCCAGTCGGGTCATGTGCCAGCAATTCAATTTCTTCCGTATCCAGGTCATCTTCCGTCGGGTTGCCGTTATTTGGAGTAGAGTCGACATCAAACACTTGTACCCCATTGCTATCGCTGGCACTCTCAATTTCTGCAATGTTGACCAGAGACGCACCGGAAGCACCATAGATAACGATCAATTTAATTTCAACCGAGTCTGACTGGCCGGGCATGAGCGGGCCGGCCATGATGATCTCAGCCGAATCGCTGGAGATCAGTGTCCAACCAGTGTTGTTGGGGCTGAAGGCCAAGCCGGCAGGGATCAGGTCAATAATGGCAATGTCAGATGCGGTTGTGCCACCTTCATTGGTAATTTTAATTTGATAGCTCACCTCATCTCCGATATCGACCACCGCAGGCTGGCCGGGCGTCAACATTTTTTCCAAGGCCAGGTCAAACATGGATTCAAAAACACCTAAATCAATGTCTGTTCTGTCCACTCCTGCGCCCAGATCGATAAGGTCCGTGTAGCCATCAGGCCCCGCATCCGAATCAGTTGCATCATTCCCGGTATTCAGCGTGGTTGTCACATAATTAGTTGGAAAAGTATTGGGATCAAAAAACAAAAAGTAGTCATCCGGGCTCAGGCCGGTAAAACCATATTCTCCATTGCTATCAGTTTCATCACTTCCTACAATCACGTCGTCAGGTGTGCCGGGCAGGCCATCAGGTCCGGGAGTCAGCAAGATCACCGTTACTCCTTCTACACCGGGTTCACCGGGGTCTTGTTGGCCATTTTGATTAAGGTCTTCCCAAACAAAATCCCCCAGGGAAGACGGCAAGGGGTCAATACCGAAATCTGTACTGGTATCTATTTCTCCGAGAGAGAGTGTAATAGTCGGTGTCCTTCCGGCAACATCTGCATCACTGTCTCCATCGTCATTTCCCTGATTTTGAGGAGATGGGACATAGTTGGGCGGTAGCGTACCGATATCAAAAATCAAGTAGTAATCCCCGGGTGGCAGATTATCAAAGAAGTAGTGACCATCCATATCTGTGGTATCGGTTCCGATCAAATTATCATCGGCATCAAATAACTGTACGACAACTCCTTCTACGCCCGGTTCATCAGGGTCCTGCTGGCCATCGTGGTCATTATCGAACCAGACAAAATCACCTATCCCGGAGGACAAAACTTCTACCGACGCCACATCATGATCATCTTCATCTCCATTTAGGTTATTGATTTCATCATCAACCAACATGTCGGCATTTCCATCATTTTCCTGCGATTCAGGCTGTGAATCTGCGTCGCGATCATCATCGGAAAATATTTCGGCAAAGTTTAAAGCCTCTCCAGCGTTGATGACGGTAAGTGTAACGGGCACAAAAATGGTTTGCCCTGGCATCAAAGTACCATTGATGGTTAGTTTCCCATCCGCTCCATCCGGTAACCACACATATGGGATCGGCACACTGCCAGTTGTCATTCCTGCCGGATTGAGAGCCGTGCTGAAAGGAGCAAAAACAGAGACATCGACGTCGTCTAAAATGGTCAGTCCAGTCGCTGGCAGGTCCCCTTGATTGGTAATTTCTAATGTATAGTTCACTTCTGACCCAATCGCGACCAGATCGTCCTGGCCCGTCGCCAGTGTTTTCCGCAGGGCAAGGTCATAACAACTGTCTTTTACAATGACCGGGCAACAGGTGAGTGTCGGGCAACCGTTTTGTTCAGCAGTGAAGCTGTAAATACCGGCGGAAGTAATGTAAAAAGTGTCCTGGTTGCCCCCTTCGTTGGCAGGGATGAAAATACCGTCTTTGTACCATTGAATATTGGTAAACATGGGCAGCAAGGTAACCCTGACGGAATCATGCAACCGGGTACAAAAAGTAATGGGTACCGAAACACAAGCTTTGTCCATATCATCTTCCAGCAATTCTTCATTGTCAGGTGTACTGTCTTCATCTGAGCCGGCCATTTCTATGACTTCTGCTATATTCATATACATTCCCTCCCATTCGACCCGGGTTCGGATGGTCAACTCCAATTCAGGGGTGTTAGCCGTGAGGGCATTACCGATCATCCACACGCCATTGGTGGTATTGTAAATGGTGCCGGCAGGTGCCTCATGGTCGAGATAGGTCAACCCGACAGTCAGCGTATCACGTACCTGGAGACCGGCTACATTTGTTCCATTTTGATTATAAACCCTGATGGTGAACGTTACGGTATCGCCAATGGCAACACTGTCCCGATCTACTACCTTTTCCAGCGCAACATCATGTTGAGCCGTTGCAACTGATCCCGTCAAGCAAAAGAAAGGGATCACAATGATCCATTTCCCGATGCTGATCCATCGACAGGCAGCACTGACAGCAGTCCTAAAAATTCCCTGTATCATCGGATGTCTATTAAATACCATTGTTAAATATTTGAGAGGCAAACGATTGCCCACATAAATCAGTAAAAGCAAAAATTTTGGTTCTTGGGGTTGAGTGCTAATTGCTTGTTTTTTGTATTGATTTTGCAAAATGATCCAGGCTGCCATGAACGCATCGCCAAAGTCCCTTCAGCATTGGAAAAGCTTGGCGAAGAGAACAATAGTGTCCACCAATGAAACTTCGGCACTAAACGGACGGCCAAATTTTTATAGCAACCTGAGCTAATTATACCTCTTTCGTTTTTTGGGAAAACAACCGTTGGCCAGCCCGGCTGAACCGGGCAGACCGCAGGTAATTCAATACTATCTCTGGGTTGTCATTTTTATCAAGGGGGGGGAAACAGTTCGTTTGAAAAGCGCTGTTCAAAAAATTCCGTACTCCTCTTTCGCTTTTTCTTTGTCAGGTTTTTTCAAAGTAAAACAAGGAGGGAAGGGGGCAAAGCCCCCTACCCCTTTATGTGCAGTTGATCATTATTCACCCGTACGGATGACGTTTACGTTGACCGGAGGACATACCAATGGTGTAATGTCCGGAACAGCAATCGGCTTAGCTGTTTCACAGCCATGCTGGTTGCGTACGGTTACCGTATTCGTTGTGCCCAGATTTAAACCATCAGCAGTAGTAAAGACCGTGTTGGCTACATAAGGAGCGAAGCCTCCACCGTTCAGGTCCATCAATGACATGATGGCATCACCATTGATCAGGTTGTTGAGCAATACAGTCGGTTCATCACCCGGACAAGTAGTTGGCAAGCTAAGCGTGAAGTCTGGCTTGTCGTTTACGGTCAAAGTGATATTTGCGGTAGCGTAACATCCGTAAGTATTTGTCACCCTCGCCACGATCGTACCTGAAGCAGAAGTGAACACACCAGTAATTGGATTGGCGTTCGCATCCGCATCTGCCTGGTCGTTGTGGTAAGACACTGTGTGGGTTGCGGCACTCTGTCCGTTCAATACATCTGAATCGGCATTGGTCAGATCAAAATCAGCCTGACCGCCTCCGAGTGTAGTTTCACAAAGCGTCAGAGACGCAGCCGTAGCGGTTGGGTTTGGATTCACAATTACCTGAATTTCAGCATAAGGACGGCAAGTAGCATCAGCTGGCGGATTGGCGAATATTCCATAAACATAGAATGTATCCGGTGTGGTGTTGGAAGTATTCGGGAAGTCAGCTGTGTTGAAGCTGTAGGTAGCCGTATATGGATTAGAAGAACCAGTTGGGTCTACATCAGATCCAACCTGTGTACCACCTGAATACATATCCGTTCCGGTCTGTGGATCGTCGAAGCGAACAAAGGCGATGGTAGAATCGACGCTGATGTCCACACTCAGATCAGAACCAGCATCGTCAGCACAAATGGTTTGCGCACCTTGTGGGTTGTCGATAGTCGGACAAACAGGCTTGAACCCGAAGTCAACATGAAGTTCTGAACCATTGTCCGGAACCAATGGGTTATCGGTAACGGAAGGATTACTCATGCCGGTAGCGGTTTCGCCCTGGTCACTTTCACCGGTTGATGCACTGCCCGGTGTTAATGTTACTGGGTTTGAACGTACTTCAGTTGAGGTGAAATTAACCCCGTTATCATCGTTGTCAACAGAAGTTGGCGTGGAAGAAGAAGCAATATCGTCGGAGCTGATTTTGTTATCCAAAGCAGAAGCGGTGGTATCAACAGCAACGATGTAAGTACCCGCTGCCAAACCAGTGAACAGGTACTGCCCGTCCGCATCAGTAGTGGTAGTCGCAACCACCGTAGTTCCGTCAGAAGCATAAAGCGTAACGGGAACACCGGAGATGCCCATGTCAGCATTATCAAAAGCACCAGTATTATCCGTATCCATGAATACCAAACTACCCAGGCTCATTCCGTAGAAACCGAAGTCAACCGTCAGGTTGTCGTCAGCGTCGTCGATAGATGAGTTATCAGGTGTTTCACCAGTCGGTTCATCCTGGAACATCAACATCACAGAGGCAGTTGTCATGATACCGCCGGTATAAAACCCGGTTTTGACTTCCATACCGTTATCGTCGGTGTCCAGCACGGTTCCGTCAGGATCAGGTGCAGTCGTTTCGGAAGTGACGCCCGTTGCACCGGCAGTGGTACCTGAGCTGTAAAGGTTTTCAAGCGTTTCACCAGTATTGAATTCTGAATCGGGGATACCAACAAAGTATTTACCCGGAGCCAGGTTTTCGAACAAGTAAAGACCGGAAGCATCTGTAACATCTGTATCTACTGGCGTTTGTTCTGCCCCGTCAAGAGAACCATCCTCGTTGGCATCAAGGAACAATTGAACAGTCACGTTCTCGATCGGATTTTCACCTACGTCAATGGTGCCGTCGTTATCCGTATCGTACCAAACGTAGTTCCCGAGGTTCAAACAGCGTACTTCAATACTCACACTGTCGATGTCGTAACAAGGTGCCGAAGTCGCATCGGTTGCCGTGGTGTTTTTACGAACATAATACTTGGTAGTGGAGGCCGGACTAACGGTCGTACTGGCCAGTTCATTGGATTCAGCCTGAGCATCGGCCAAAGTTGGATACCAGGCCATAGCTCCTGCGGTTGAGTTGTTATCAGTCGCTAATGTGGCCAGGTCAACACTTTCACCAGCTGCCTGACAGATGGTATCTGCCACGACCACAAGATCTGGGACTGGCAGGAAGTTGATGACCAAAGTGTCGTTTTTGGTCGCACAACCTGCGGGTGTAGCATACTCAGAGGTCAGGATATAGGTACCACCCGGAGCTGTTACATAAATAGTGTTGTTGCCCAATTTTGCCGGATCAACATTGAAAGAAGCAGCAGTTCCCGCCGTAATTTCATTGGCAGGTGCAACAGAGTTGCCATACCAGACAAAATTCGTGTAGTCGGTGGTATTGGCTGGAGCCAGCGTAACGGTGTCCTGCGAACAATACGAGTAAGTATTGTCACAGTCCGACGTGGTTATCGTCTGGGCAGAAGCCTGCCAACCGAAAAAGAACAGCATGCACGCTGTTACAGTCGCTTTTAGACATGTCTGATGGAGATAGTTAAATGTTTTTTCCATGAGAAATTTTGAAAATTTAATGATAGAATTTAAAAGCATTTTATATAGGATGGCAGTGCCTGACCGGGGCAAAACCGGTAGGCCATGACAGTCCTTTTTGAACTATTCGAGGGGGGGGGGAATTTTACCTAAATGTTAGAGAAGGCCAGGCAAAATGGGGAGCAGTGCCGGGCTGGCTTCTCGGATCAATTACCGCCAGGTATCTTCGTCACCAGAACGGGCGGACAATCTGGTGTCGGACAATCTGAACAATCGTCCTCTGCTGTCGTCGTTTCATCGACCGCACAGCCTGACAAGTCAGCATCCTGAACGGTCAGGGTGTAGGTGGATGTTCCATCAGCCAGAAAGCGGAGCGTATTCGCTGCATTCCGGTAATTCAATGTAACGGGGCTGCCATAAGTGCCCGTCGCCAGCAGATCAGCTCCATTATATACCTGGAACTGTCCGCTTGCGCCTGGGCTGGCATTAGTCGCGGTTAACTCTATGGTGAAATAATCGTCGTTTGGGTCGCTGGCCGTGCCATTGTCGCTACAGGTCTGTATAGCATTGACTTGTATTTCGGTTACGCTAATGGTCAAACTATCAATATCATAACAGTTATTGTTTGCCTGATTGGCAAGGCGTACATAGTATTCTGTGGTAGTAGTAGGTGAAACTATGGAACTGGAAAGGGCATTGATATTTGCTTGTGCATCAGCGAGGGAAATGAACCAGGAAGTATCAGAAGAAACACTGTTTCCCACTGTTATCAATGTGTCAAGTTCAACGTCCAATCCCTCACAAATACTTTCATCCGTAGTTGAAACTTCCGGATTTGGTAGAGCTATCACTAAAATTTCATCAAAGGGGCGGCAAATGGGAGCAGCAGGGGCCGGGTGGGCAATAGCGTACACATAGAAAGTATCGGGTTCACTACCATTGGCCACGAATGCCGGCACTGCCACATTGTTTAAAATTACGGTATCATTCCCTGCGCTAATTTGAACGGTATCTATCCCCGTTCCGCTGGAATAGATCACCGAAGAATCTGTCTGTGCAGTTGTGAAATATACAAATGCGATGCTGTCGGGGTGGCTGATCGAGGTGGTCACTGCGAGTGTATCAACTGCATCACCGGAACAAATTACCCGGTCAGTGATCAGGCTGTCGATTGCAAAGCAGGTCACGGGCGCCCCAAACCCGAAATCAAATGTATGGTCAACACTTCCATAGCCGCCGGTTGTCAGCGTTATTTCAGCATCGTTGCCATTCAAGTCGGCGTCACTGTCCAGTAGATCTGAGGTATTTGAATTAGCATTGGAAGTGGTGATAGCAAGGCCGCTTACCGCTGCCTGCTGGCTGCCACCTTCAGCATTGCTGATGCGCAGGATATATTCGGTATTGGCAAGAATGGTCGTATCAGCACCAGTGCCTGACCAAGTGCCTGATCCGATATTCGAAGCAGCACTGAAATAATAGTACCCACCATTAGAAGTGGTAGTTGAAGCAATGACTACCCCTCCTTTGACCAGTTCTACTGTGACCCCGTCAATGCCGGATTCACAGGCATCCTGAATGCCATCCCCATCTGTATCATTCCACACATAATTGCCAATTTCAATAGGGGCCGGATCACAAAACGCCTCCAAATCACCAAGTCCGTTTGCTTTG
Source organism: Bacteroidota bacterium (assembly GCA_039819485.1). GTDB lineage: Bacteria > Bacteroidota > Bacteroidia > Chitinophagales > Saprospiraceae > UBA6168. The sequence goes on from JBCBRY010000038.1 coordinate 47,977, forward strand.
GCGAAAGTTCCGTTACCTGAGCCACCCGCACCACTAGAAGTATCGAGAATCAAATAGGCCCGGGACCGTGTTCCGTCTGAGTTCTTGTACCAGGCAACACCTGCATCATAAAATTCATTGATGTCATTGATTGGATCAATAACGGTATTCAGGACATCTTCATGTCCCAATACTTGAATCAGTCCTCCGCTACCAATATCATCATGAAAATCTACGTAGTTATCTTGAAAATAGTATTCACCATTTCCAGGACCACCGGAGTTATTGGCTCCGCCGGTGGTAATCCCTCCGCAATTGGCGTTATTCTCAATCGCCCAACCATCTGAAATGGATCCGCAAGCCCTGAGAATGTCGCCAACCCCGATTCCACTGAAAAGTCCCTGTGTTCCATTGGTAACGCACTGCGCATTTTGATTAACAGAAAAACCAGTCGGTGCCTGTTGTAAGTACCCGGTTTGATCACCAAACCTATCTCTGATCCCCAGGATCAATTCTCCTCTATCAAATTCAATATCCGTTAACCAAGGCTGCGGATAACACCTGTCCAGATAACAAGTACCTGCGTTCCCATCCCGGTTGTAACAGGTAAAGACATCAACCCAGGGATTCCACTCCCCGTCGCTTGGCAGATAGGACGAATTGATCGCAAGACCTCTGGCGTAATCAAGCGGAAAATCAAATACCTGTTCCCAAAATCCCGTGACTGGATCAAATGTGTAAACATATGCAAACAATTCACTCCGCGTCCCTACATGCGAACTTATCTGACCGCCTGAATGAACTCCGGGAATAGAGGATTCCCCACTACAGATCAACCCCACATAAACTTTTCCGTAGTAAAAAGCAGTTGCAAAAGGACGCATGTCACCGTTGAAAGAACAGGGGTTTGGAATGGAAAACCCACTGATATCGCTGGCCTGCAATGTTGTGGACTGGATAGGGATTTTGTACAATTTGCGATCAAATAAGTTAACGGTCCAAAGAGTTTGATTGTCGTCATCAATGTCCATATCCCCAAAACTCATTTTTCCTACCCAATCCCAGGAATTATTATCTACCTCCCAATCATTATCGGAAGCATTATCAAGGGGATGCGGGTCACCAGTCAGTGGACGGGTTGCAATGCCGAGGTTATCAAAATCCACATATTCAGAAATAACCGGGCTGGCGGCTTCAGGATTTTCAATTTTATAAATAACACCGGTTTTACCATGTTCTTTAAAGCCAGAATGCCTTTTCATAAAACTTGCCACAAACGCCGTCCTGGTTCCTTTTTGGTAGGCCAGCCCCCAGGTGGAACCGATTTCGCTGGACAGCGCAATATGGGACGGGGTCGGCGTATTGAATTGGTTGCCGTCATCGCATGTTCCATCGAGGTTGGCATCTACACATCCTGCCGTATAGGAGAAGCCCACCAAAGCATCTAAACTATTCCCTACTTGGCTCCCTTCCGTGAAACAGGTAGTAGCCAACGGTGGATTTTCCTGGCAAAAAAGGCGAGGACTGGCCAATCCCAGGTTCGCACAATTACCCGGTTGTAAAAATTGAACGGTAGAACCATTGTCAGTCCCGGCCTGGGTCGGTTGGGCCCAACTCTGAACACTGCCGGGAAGATGGAAAACCACCCGATAATCAGTTCCCTGGTTGAGGCCGGTGAATTCGTAATTTCCATTGGAATCCGTATAGGTAGTGGCAACCGGATTTTCATCACAACCATCGGTCAACACAACCTGAATGCCCAATATTCCTAAAGTGTCTCCATCGTTCATTACACCGTCATAGTTCCAATCTTCGAATACAGTCCCTGCGATCTCGGTATTGGAAACGGAGGAACAGATTTCCCCTGATTCAAAACCAGGAATAGTGGACGGACAGGCGGTTGGACTGGTGGCAATGACCTGGTCATCACAAGCCGTTGAATTTACAAACCGAATCAAGATCGTATCGAGGCTAACGCCATCAGCAGGAACGCCGGCAATAGTAGCCGTACCCGATTTACCCACAGGGATATGTGTGGTGGCCAATGTGCCATTCCGGTATACTTCTATGTTGCCGGTTGGGTTGTTGTCCCACTCCATCTCGATTTTCCAGTCAGCTGTGTAGGGGCCAGAACCGACACAATCTTCACTATAAAGATTGACTATGTTCAATTGGCAGGAACAACTTTCCGGGTCGGTTATCGATGCATCAATGGTGCATGAATTGTCATTTGTATCGGTAATTGTCACAATTACATTTCCACCTCCCGCACTACCGTTTTGTAATTGAAAGGTAGTAGCGGCCCCGTAGGTTGCTGAAGTTGGTGCTATACTGCCACTGCTCACCGAGACGTTATAAGTAGCTGCTGTTAATATACCTGCAGGATTAAGATCAAATGTGATATAATCATCGGTGGGATCTATTGTGGTGCCGTTATTATTGCAGGCAATATTGGCAAGGCCATTCGTTGTTAAACTACAAGAACAATAGACAGCATCCACGGTGATGGTCTCATCTATGAAGCAATCGTTATCGTTATTGAAAATACGAATAATATACGTGCCCCCACTGTTTGGGATATTGTTTTGGATTATTGCTGGCAGGCTTCCGGGCAGGGGAGTTGCTGCCCCAGTAGTGGTCGGGCCGTCGTAGGTACCGGCATTTAAAGTACTGATGCCATAGTGAGTTGCATCGCTTGCCGTGGAAATACTGATACTGCCATTGTCGTTTTCTACAGAACCAGAACAGCTGGGAGGCGTCTGACTGAAGGTGATGGTTGGTGAAACGCAGTTTAAAGTCCCTTCAAATTGAAGTATCGCCCTTACCAGTGTCCCTTCATCCTGATTGGTATCATCACAGATATTCAAAGTCCAGTTACCAACTGAGTTCTTTGAATCAAAATTATTCAGTGCATTGACATTCTCAGGCGTAAATAAATTGTTGTAATAAGGAGTGCCCACGCTATGATTTCCAGATACCGTATTAATGTTGGTTCCTGCATCGCTGTCCAATAGAATATTGAAATTATCATTTTGTCCTCCTACATCCGTAAATAGGTTAACGACTGTCCCATCCGGAGATTCAAGGGTTACATCGAGATCATCCCTCCAGGTATGAGTGATCACAAGGCCAACGTTTAGATCATCTACCGTAAAATCGTCCGTCACATTGAAAACGATATCAGTTCCCCCCGCGCCACAATTACCGTCAGTGATGGTTGTGGCTGTGGTATATTCGTAGTCGAATGGGACCATCATGGAAAAAAAGTGTTCATCCAACAAAATATCCTGTCCCTTTGACTTTTCTATCAATTCCTTCCACAACGAATTGCGCAAATTGTCAAACATTTTTCGGCCAAAAGTAACTTCGCCCAAGTCATTTCCTACCAGGTTTCCGTTGGAAAAAATACAGGTTGGAAGCAGTACAAAAAACAGACAAAGCAGGAGCAATGCCTTGCGGAAATAGTCAGGATCTGGCTGTATAAGAAACCTCATGTGAAAAAATTACATTTTCACCTTGCAGAACGGGAAACCTGTATGGAGACTTCCTCTCTTCCTACCCTACCAATAACAGATTGCCACCTGCTTTTCAGTGAATAGAAATGTTCGGATGTGCCATTGGCAAGGTCAGTTGACCAAAACCAATGAAATCACATAGTAACAAGGGTTGCGTTACAATAAGGGGGGGAAACCTATGATGTAGAAATCGAAAAGCAGGTTGGAAAAACTAAGCCTTACCGCCTTTCGAAGCGTTTCATGAATCTGCAATTCTTCGATTGCGGACTCTTTTTATTTTTTTGTAAAACGTTTGTTATCAAGAGGAACCAATCAGCCGTTAATCATCATACTGCCCTCATAAAAGGCAGAACGTGTTCGCTAACGTATCCTTGCGAAAAGCCCTGCTGATTTTTTTCTTCAAACATTTTACAGAGATTTTCAGAGTGTTAATTTTTAAACAACTTCAAAGAAAAACTCCTGAAGAATTAACCTTCAATGTCAGATTGTTTATTTGGATTTTTCAACAACGTACTAAAACTTGGACGTGTTGATTAGGTGAGATGCCTTCAAAATAAAAGTTTTTACCGTTTGAATAAAATGGGAGGAAAAAACAAGGAAAAAAACCTTTAAGCGTATTGAAAAAATATGTTTTGCGAAATCCAAGAATAGTGCCAATGTAATGATCTTCACCTGCCATTTCTTCCGTTTCGTTTGGCCAATACCTGCCACACCGTCATTTTTTTGGCAATGGAATGATTCGTGATCGGCGTACCCCATTCACCCCATAGTTGCCTAAATTTGCACCCGAATTTTTTCAAAACATGTAAAAAGTAAAAAGCTAAAAGAAGAATCAACTCTGTAAACCGCACCTGAAAACCACTTTTGCCTTTTTACTTTTTGCTTGCATTTCATTTTATCATGCTCGGAATATTAAAAAAGCTATTTAAAAATAAAAGTGAACGTGATTTCGCTAAATACAGCCCCGTGGTGGATGCCGTAAATGAGGAATTCGAAAAGCTAAGCAGCCTCACCAATGACGAGTTGCGAAACAAAACCCATGAATTTCGCCAGCGCATTGCCGATCACCTTGCCGGTATCGACGAAGACATCAAGGCAACGCGCGAAGAAGCCAATTCGGAAGAAGACATTCACCGCAAAGAGGAACTTTTCAAGGAACTGGACGAATATCAGAAAGAAAGGGACAAACACCTGGAAGAAGTATTGAAAGAACTCCAGCCCGAAGCATTTGCCGTCGTCAAAGAAACGGCCCGCCGCTTCACCGAAAATTCAATCGTAACAGTAACAGCAACCGACCACGACCGCGACCTGGCCGCCAACCAATCCAAAAACTATGTCTCCATTGAGGGCAATCAAGCCCTCTGGAAAAATAGCTGGACCGCGGCCGGCGCCGAAATCACCTGGAATATGGTGCATTACGACGTTCAGTTGATCGGTGGTTCAGTCTTGCATGAAGGGCAAATTGCGGAGATGGCAACGGGGGAAGGTAAAACCCTGGTAGCCACATTGCCAGCCTACCTCAATGGTATTACAAAGGAAGGTGTACACGTTGTAACTGTAAACGACTACCTCGCCCGGCGGGACTGCGAATGGATCGGCCCCATTATGGAATTCCTCTTCCTGACCATCGATTGTATCGACCGGCACCGGCCGCACTCAGAAGCCCGCCGCAATGCTTACAACTGCGACATTACCTATGGCACCAACAACGAATTTGGCTTTGATTACCTGAGGGACAATATGGTTCGCTCGTTGGACGAAATGGTACAACGCAAACACCACTTTGCCATGATTGATGAGGTAGATTCCGTACTGATCGATGATGCCCGGACACCTTTGATCATTTCCGGTCCGGTCGGTTCCACGGGAGAAGAAGAGGAATACAAAGAATTGAAACCAGACGTCGAAAAGCTATTGTCTGCTCAAAAAAAACTCACCAGCCAGTATCTGACAGAAGCAAAAAAATTAATCGATGAAGGCGACGACGGTGTAGAAGAAGGGGAAGGCGGGTTAGCCTTGTTACGGGCACACCGCTCACTACCGAAAAGCCGTCCATTGATTAAATTTCTCAATCAGGAAGGAGTTAAGGTGGTCCTGCAAAAAACAGAGAATTTCTATATGCAGGAAAACTCCAAGAATATGCACCTTGTAGATGCTCCGTTGCTCTTCACCATCGATGAAAAGAACCGTCAGGTTGAATTGACCGACAACGGCGCCGAATGGCTGGCCCAAGGAAAAGGTGATCCAAACTTTTTCATTATGCCCAGCCTGGCCGATCGGATGGTTGAGATCGACAACGATGAAGAATTGGAAGACAAGACTAAAGAAGAAGAAAAAATCAAGTTGTCACAAGACTTTGCGGTAAAATCTCGGCGCCTGCATGCCATGTCGCAATTGCTGAAAGCATACACCTTGTTCGAAAAGAATGAGGAATACATTGTGATGAACGGAGAGGTAAAAATCGTTGATGAGCAAACAGGCCGGATGATGGAAGGCCGGCGTTACTCCGATGGACTCCACCAGGCGCTGGAATCGAAAGAAAATGTAAAAGTGGGCGAGGCCACCCAAACCTACGCCACGGTCACCTTGCAAAACTACTTCCGGATGTACCACAAACTGGCCGGTATGACCGGTACAGCCGAAACGGAAGCAAAAGAACTTTGGGACATCTACAAACTGGACGTGTCCGTTATCCCAACCAACCTGCCCGTGATCCGCGACGATGGCGATGATGAAGTTTATAAAACCGAAAGAGAAAAATTCAATGCTGTTGTGGATCGGATCACACTGCTGAGCCATGCCGGAAGACCCGTTCTGGTCGGCACAACTTCAGTCGAAATCTCAGAAAAACTGGGCCGTTACCTTAGCATGCGCGGCGTCAGTCACGAAGTGTTGAACGCCAAACAGCACCAGCGGGAGGCCTCCATTGTGGCCCGCGCCGGTCAGCAAGATTCCAATGGCCACGGTAACGTGACGATCGCCACCAACATGGCAGGTCGTGGAACGGATATCAAACTGGCCCCCGGTGCCATTTTCGAGGTCATCAAAGTCGAGAAAGATTCGAGTGCAGAAGGTGGCTATTTTTATACCATCAAACAAGGCGGCACCGGCAAAGAAACCACGCTTGATCAAAACCACGAACTCTGGCCGGCATTCCAGCTGAACCCAGAAATGCATACGCTTGTCCGCAAGTCCAAATTGTCGAAAGAGGAAAGCAAAAAGCTACTCGTTGGCGGACTGGCCATTATCGGTACTGAGCGCCACGACAGCCGAAGGGTCGACCGCCAGCTACGAGGGCGTGCCGGACGTCAGGGCGACCCGGGCTCTTCGCAATTCTACGTTTCACTTGATGACAAGTTGATGCGCCTTTTCCAAAGTGAGCGCATCGCAGGTTTGATGGACCGCATGGGACATCAGGAAGGGGACGTCATTCAGCATTCTATGGTCACCAAAAGCATTGAGCGGGCGCAGAAAAAAGTGGAAGAGAACAACTTCGGTATCCGTAAGCGTTTGCTGGAATACGATGACGTGATGAACATCCAGCGGGAAGCGATTTATAAAAAACGCTATAATGCCCTGAGCGGAGAACGCCTGCAAGTCGATCTCGACAATATGTTTCGTTCGATGACGGAAAACATCGTTGCCCATCATAAAGAAAACGAAGATTATGAAGGCTTCCGCCGTGATTCCATCGGCATGCTGGGACTCGATCCGAAAATTGATGCAGCTGATTTCAACGAAACACCTGAAAAGGATTTGATCGAACGTTTTGACCAACAGTTCGAAGAATTTTACAAGACCAAAGAGACCAACCTTATCAACACCCTCTACCCGACCATCAAGCGGGTTTATGAAAATGAAGGTCAGCGGTACAAGCGCATTGCAGTACCTTATACCGATGGCCGAAGCAAGATGCTCCCCATTGCCGCCAGTTTGGAAGAGTCCGTAAAATCAGGGGGTAAATCCATCATGAGGGAAATTGAAAAAGCCGTGACCCTGGCCATTCTGGACAACAAGTGGAAAGAGCACCTTCGCTCCATGGACGAGACCAAAGAGTCCGTGCAGTCAGCTTCTTTCGAACAAAAAGATCCGTTGGTAAAATACAAAATGGAGGCTTACAAACTCTTCGAAGATCTCATCTTTGAAATCAACGAAGAGGTAACTGCCTACTTGGCCAAAGGAACCATGGATATGCCGGAAAATCAGCAAGTACAGCAGGCCCGTGAACAAAAACGGACTGACATGAGTAAATTGCGTATGAGCCGTCCCGGGGAATCGATGCCCCAAAATGCGGAAGCTGCGCGGGCCAAAGCTGCCGCCGAAGGCGTTTCACAACGCCAACGCCCGACAACAGTGCGCCGCACGGAAAAGAAGGTCAAACGAAATGATCCATGCCCTTGTGGCAGTGGCAAGAAATACAAACAGTGTCACGGAAGGTGATCACATTGGCAATTTCGAGTTGGCACTTTAGATATGTCATGTTTCGGAAACATAACATATCTGGGGCCAGTTCGGCAATCCCGAATTGGCGCACCTCCGGAAGCTGAAGATTTACATCCCCGGAAAATTGCGGACAATTGAGCCGGGTGCCAATAATTTGAAACTTGGAGATTTTACAAAGTCTCCAAGTTTTTGTTTTTTGTGCCGTATCAAACCAAAAAGATAAAAGCATTCGCTTATCTGCTTTAAAAAAGTGGATAAGCACACTTCGTTCCGATGCAAAACCAAGCCATTGAACAACTGACCCAAAGCCTTGCCACACAAGGCTACATTGCGGATAAGGCCATTGCCATGTCCATTTTTCTTTCAGAAAAATTAAAACGGCCTCTTCTGGTGGAAGGGCCGCCCGGTGTAGGAAAAACAGAAATTGCCAAAGTACTGGCCAGGATGCACGATACCGAATTGATCCGGTTGCAGTGTTATGAAGGGCTGAATGCGGAGCAGGCACTGTACGAGTGGAATTATCAGCGACAACTTTTGGCCCTCAAAATGATGGAAACCGAAAGCCGGTCGGTCGAAGAAAAAGAAGGGTTTATTTTCAGTGAAAAATATTTGTTGGAGCGGCCGCTATTAAAAGCCATCACCCGTGAAAAACCACCCGTATTATTGATCGACGAAGTTGATCGGGCCGACGAAGAATTTGAGAGTTTTTTACTCGAGATCCTGTCCGATTGGCAAGTGAGCATTCCTGAATTGGGCGTGGTCAAAGCAACGCATGTTCCGATCGTGGTGGTGACCAGCAACCGTATGCGGGATCTATCAGAAGCCCTGCGGCGGCGCTGCTTTTATTTATGGATCGATTATCCGGCCTTTGAAAAAGAACTGGAAATTGTGCGGCAGAAAATTCCGGGCATGGATAAAAAACTGGCAGAACAAATATGTTCTTTCATGCAGGAAGTCCGGCAGATGAAACTGGACAAAACCCCAGGCATTGCCGAAACACTTGATTGGGCCATGGCCCTTTCCGCACTGCATATCGACCATTTGGAAAAAGAAATAGTGGAAGAAACCCTGGGCATCGTTCTGAAAGACTGGAAAGACATACGGGAAACACAATTATCGTTGTCGGAACTTTTTGAAAAAGTTGGGGTGGAACTAAAAATAAATTAATTAAAAAGTGTTGGAAATTGGTCGATTTCCAACACTTTTTAATTTGCCATAATTATATTTTAATAAATTTCTGAACTCCTATTTGCCGATCATTTTTATCCATAATTTTAATAAAATAAATCCCTGCATTTAATTCAGCAATATTTACCACAAAATCATTTTCTCGCCTATTAAATTCTATCTTAATTTTCGTTCCCAAAAAAGAAATCAATTCAATTTTATAATTTTCACCAACAAATTGATCAGTTGAAAAATGAATTATTTCCGTTGCCGGATTTGGATAAACATTTAAATTTATTTTTTCAAAAAAATCATTTTCGGTACTTGTTGAAATATCACAGTCATCGGGAATGTCAGGAAAAAAACATTCGATCAGTGTAAAATTCACATATCTATCCAGATGTTCGAAACAAAGTAAATAACTTTCCGCATCAATCCAATTTACCCCTCTGTTCAACAATCCATAATTACTACCAATTCCTTCTATCCAATATTCTTTTGTAACTCCGTATTCCGTCCTAAGATAAATGACCTTACGGTCCAATCCAGCAATAGCTTCATGCCGCACAGAGTCTACATATATTTTTTCGGGAAAACCCCAAATATCAATAACAATGGAATCTCCTGTTTCTAACGAAAAATCATACAATAATTCTTCTGCATCAGTATCATATTTTACAAATACCTGTTGCCCTTCAGTACGAAGAAATATGGGTGAGTTATTGCCTGGCAAAATAATAGAATCAGTCCCCGATTCCAGTCTGTAGACTTTTACCTCTTTATAATCTATTCCGTTTACCACAGTGTCTTTACAGAGCGTTGTCACGCGGTTGTAGATCCCCGGAAAACCAATGATATGTTCTTTCCAAACAACATCATATTCCGGAAATTCAATATGTTGGGTAAAAGAAATATTGGCCCATAAAAAGAGAAAAACAAAAAGAGACGTAATATTTTTTGCCATTACAGATAACATTTATTAAAAATTGAATAAATATAGAGCCAATTTTATTGGTGGGCAAATGAACTATATTTTGAAGTTGTTTAAACAAACAACTTCTTTAAAAACCATCCATATTTAAAAACAGCCTTGTAATCAAATTCCTCTGCGAGCTTTGTGTTCCCTGCGTGCTTGACGTTTTTACCTAGGCAAAAAAAAAGCCCGAATCACAATTCGGGCAACTTGAAATTAACGATCTTAGGTGTTTATTTAACTGGGCTACAAAAAATTATGTCTTAAAAAAACGTCACGTACAAGTATTTAAAATATCTCACAGCCATCATCCTGATACGCAGTTTTTGTTTGGGCAGAGACGGTCTTATTTGTCGATTGGAGTGCTTTTAATTTAAAGCAAACCGACTCTCTGAAAGTAGTTGTGTCATAACGATCCGGATGACTCACTTGTACGGTGACGTAAAACCCGAAATTTAAGTCGTAATAAAAATCCAACCCGCTGCTCAAATTATAATCAATCCAATTTATCAGAACTTTTTCATCAAACCGGAATAATTTTTAACAAGAAGTTTTTCCGCCATTAGCGGATAAGATTTGTAAAGCACTAGTTGTACGAGCAGGGGTTGGCGTAAGTGTTGTTTTACTGAATATTGTTTCTCCATCAGCCAGCGATCTATAGCTTGCATGCCACTCAATGACATTCGAAAATCAAATAAATCTCTTTGGTTGATTTTGTTTTTAATCTTTGTATTAAAAATAACAAATGTTGATTTTGAATCAGCTTTCCAGCTTTGCCATACCGTCGTAAGCGAGTCGCTTTTTCGAAAGCAAAAAGGGGCAGGTTTTATCTGGCGAGGATTAATTTTAAAGTTGAAGGAGGTCCCGGTTTCCGGTTTGCACCGGAAATAAAAAACAAGAGCCTGAATTCGAAGCGCCTGAATGAATGATAAATATCGGGTCATATTCGACTTATTAATCCTTAATCGATAATCATTCAGTGACCATAAAGGTGCCAATGCAAAACATCGGTACAATTAATTGATTTTCAATTAATTATAAAATACCATTTACTATCTATTTTTTCTTATTGGGAAAAAAATTCCCGATTTGGGAAAAAGAAAAGAAGAAACCAGAACAGTATCTTTCAAAGTGTAAACTTTTTGTTTAGAGCTGCCCTGATTTACAGTACAGTCGTTTGTTGTTCAAGCATTGGCTGGGCCACTTGAATGCTCCGTGCCAGCCAATCTATTTTTTTCGCTACTTGCTTTTTGTCGACCTTGGTTCGCTTCAACATATTTTCCAGTTCCAACGATTTGGCGTGTTGTGCCGACATCCCGAACATCATAAAGTTGGATTTGAGCTTATGGACGATTTTGGCCACATTCGACCAGTTTTCGCAAGCCAGTTCAGCATTTATTTCATTCACGATACTCGGCATTTCTGCGTTGAACGTATCCACCATGTCCTTTACAAAGTAGTGATCTCCGTTACTAAATTCGAACAAATATTGCAGATCGACCTTGACATTCAGATCGTATAAATCCTGACTACCGGTGTAAGTCGTTTCCAATACCTCTTCCGGGACACCAAGAAAGCGGAGCACACATTCCTCCAACCTGGAAGGAGAAAACGGCCTGGTCAAAAAATCATCCATGCCGGCGTTCAATGCTCTTTTCTTTTCTTCCAGCAGCGCTGCTGCTGTCAGGGCGATAATGGGCGTTTGCTGGTTGGGGTTTTTGCTATCCTGCCGAATGTTCCTGGCGGCTTCCACTCCTCCCATTTCAGGCATATGGATGTCCATCAAAATAATATCGTATTGGTTGGCTGCCGTTATCGAAATGGCTTTTTTACCATTGTTGACGATCTCATATTGACATTTCCAAGACTCCAATATTTTGCTGATCAATTTCTGGTTCATGGCGTTGTCCTCTACCACCAAAATGTTCAATTGTTCCAGATAATGACGTGACGGATTCGCGCCGAGAACCGATTTTTGGGACAGACTCGAAATTTTTATCCCCGAATCTTTAAACGATAAAACGAAGCTAAAAGTAGAGCCCTGTTCTAATTTGCTCTCGACCCGGATAGAGCCGCCTTGTAATTCAACCAATTGTTTGACAATGGTCAATCCGAGCCCCGTCCCCCCGTATTTTCGGGCCACCTGCGGATCGGCTTGTTTGAAATTCTTGAATACTTCCTGCAACTTCCTGGGCGGAATGCCAATACCCGTATCCTGTACGCTAAACTCTATTTCGTAGGCACCTTCCCGGTGTGCCAACATCCGGGCACCAATCCCGATTGATCCGTGGTCGGTAAACTTACTGGCGTTGCCCAGCAGGTTGGTCAAAATCTGGTTAAGCCGATGGGGGTCACCGATGACCAGGTTTTCGATTTCAGGATCAAAATCCATATTTACACTCACTGATTTTTCACGCACCTTGAACTGGAAGGTTTGCTGTAGTGCAGCTAAAAGCTCCTTCAGGTTAAACTTCTTTTCCTCGAATTGCAGTTCTCCAGCCTCTATTTTTGAAAAATCAAGAATGTTGTCAATAATTCCCAATAAGGTATCCGCAGAGAACCGCAAGCTGTCGATGAAATCTTTCTGCACGGGCGTCGGGTCAGATTCACCAAGCAGGTAGGTCATTCCGATAACGGCATTCATTGGTGTGCGGATTTCGTGGCTCATGTTCACAAGAAACTGGCGCTCCGTCTGGCGGGCCTGGTCGGCAATGTGCTTGGCCTCCGCCAAATCGGTTTCAAGGCGTTTGCGGTCCGTCAAATCATAATGCACACCGATCGAACCTACAATATTTCCTTTGTTATCATTGATTGGGGCACCACTGATCAGTGCCCACATGAGGCTGCCATCTTTCTTTTTTAATTGTACTTCATACACACTGGAAACGCCGTGCAACCGGATTTCATCCTGGGTCTTCATTTTGTCGTGATATTCCTCAACGACCAGTAATTCGAGCGCATTTTTCCCAATCAGTTCTTCTGCAGTGTACCCCAGCATTTCACAGAAATACTTGTAAGGACGGAGGATGTTGTGCTCCAGGTCTACTTCCAAAAGCCCCAGCTCCATGTTTTCAATAATGCCCCTGTATTTCTCCTCACTTTCCTGAATGACCTGCTGGGCCTTTCGCCGGGCCGTGACATCATTGAACTGCCACAGGTGCCCCAGGTACCGCGAACCGGAAAACAGTGGGATAAAATCCCATTCGAGAATTTTGCCATTGGCCAGTTCGACAAATTTGCCTGTGACGAGTTCTCTTTTTTTCAAAGTTCTGTCGACTCCTTCCAAAAAGCCTTCTGCATCAGAAAATATATCTTTTACCTTGGCCTCCTCCCCTACTAAGTTTTGCCCAATGAGCTGCTCCGGTTTCAGCCGTATATTCAGCGTATCACAAAAATTTTGGTTGGTCAGAATCACTTCTCTTTTCTCGTTTTCAAACAAAATACCTGCTTGAAGATTGGTAATGAGGTTGGTCAGTCGCGTTTGGGCAATTTCACGGTTATCGATTTCATCCTTGAGCTGGCCATGCGCCAGGCACCCTTCGAGGGAAATGGCAAATTTATCGACAACGTTTTTGAGCTGGGCCAATTCAATGCCCCCAAAGCCTTCCATTTTTGAGGATGAAAAAATAGTGAGTATGCCAATCTTTCCTAAACGGAACAAAGCGTACGACCCTTTGTCCACATTTTTTTCCGTCTTTATAGAATCAAATTCAGGATCTTCATTCCCGATGCTCAGGTACGGCTTTACCATCAGTTCGCGGAGTACGGGATGCGTACAGGATAAGAATCTTTTGTTGGCCCGGTAAGTGGGAGTGATGTAGAACAACTCACAATAGCCATCGCCGCCGTCCTCCCGGTGGAGCCAAACAGAAGCAAAATTGAGGCTCTTACGGCTGATGAGCTTGCGCAGGAACTGTTTGCAATTTTCGTGTGCATCCAGTGATCCGCCCACCGCCAACGACAGTTCGTACAGCAGGCAGATATCCTGAATGATTTTAATATTGTCTGTCATGGAACGTAGTTCTTAATCTGCGTGAAATGTACCGACTACAATGGTTTTGTTAAAAAATTCCAACAACCCGTCTCCATAGGAGGAAATTTCTCCCAGGCTCAAGATACCAAATGGTTCTTGCTCAGGTTGCTGTACATCCAATTGGTTGCGGATGGCCTGCAATTCTTCAGAGAACCGGTCACCCAGCGCAGAAGGTCTCGTAATACAGTCCACCACAAATGTATTTTCCGGGTTAAAAGGCTCTGTAGCATTTGATTTACATTCTTTCATCGCGTCCGACGCTGCTTCGATCAGCATTTCGGAAGAGCTTTTGAGAATGTGCAGCACGGTATTGGCGGGCACCTCCCCAATACAGGTCACGTCTCCCTGTGCATTGACCCCAATGGGATCGCGGACAATCTCGTCTGCGTTTTCCCGAAAAATACCGAAAGGGTAATCTTTGGTATGTTCCAAAAAATTCTCCTTGGTGACGGTCTTGCCATTGTCGCTTTCCATGTAAGATTTATACACCTCAAAAGCATTTTGCCAATTGAGCTGAATGATGCGAGGCCCTTCACTGGCCGTGGCCACCAATGGCCCTGCCAGTTTTTTCCAGCCATGCCTGACTCCCAAATTGGATTTGTTTTCAATCACGCAACAAATGGCCGCATCCATAAAAAAGCCATCATTATTGAACAGGCACAATTGCTGTTGCAGGGAACCGGAGCCCGCTCCTCCTCCGATGAAGTTCACTTTGTCGCCAATGATGTTGTTGAGGCTTTCTAAAAAATGGTTGATGTTCGACGTCAGGCCGTCCAACAAAATGATGATGGTCATTTTTTCATCGGTCGCCGGGAGGATGATCCGGTTGATGCCTTCCAGCGTTTTATCGGACAAGTTTTTAACAAGGAATGGAGTGGCAGCGGTTTTGAATTTTTTTAAAATACATCCTTGCTCCAACCGTTCCGTTCCATACACCAGCCCGGGAAAAAGCCCCCCGAAAAACGATATCCCCTGTTGGTTAAAGAAATTGATCAGCGCTTCGATATTATTGGCAGACTCCTCCGCCAGCAGCACCATAATGGTTTCTCCTTCTCCAACGTTCAGATCGTTCACCCCTTTTTCGATGGTCTTTAAATCAGCATTTTCTAAAAGCATACTTGAGATGTTGAAATTGGAAAATTGAAAATTACGAATTTTGCAACTGCCGGCCCTTTGCTTCCTCTTCAATTTTTGTATAAAGTTGCTTGAAACCCGGACAGCCGTTCTTATAAAAGTGGCATTTTTAATGGCAGAAAAATTTGTTCAAACACTCAATCCACCTCTACGTTTTGGCTCTTCAACATTCGATAGATCGTTGATTTTCCAATATTGAGTTTGTTGGCAACCAGGAGCACGTCCTGGCCGTATTTTTCCAGGAAGTGTTTGATAATCCGGGTTTTGTATTCTTCAAGGGTCATCTCCTCATGCAAAAATGAAGCTTCCCGGCGGACACTCTTGAATTGGATGTCTTCCTGCTCCACTACTCCGTCCGAAGCCATTACCGCTGCCAGCTCCACAATGGCCTTCAATTCACGGACATTTCCCGGATAGTAATATTTGAGCAACTTTGTTTTGGCCTCTTTTGAAATTTCCAACGCGCCCAGGTGATTCTCCTGGCTGAACTCATTTAGAAAGGTTTTTGCCAAAATCAGTATATCGTGGCCCCGGTCACGGAGTGGCGGGATTTCGATGCCCAGCCCCAACAGGCGATAGTACAGGTCTTCCCGGAAGCTCCCTTTCCTGACTTCCTCCGCCAGATCTTTGTGAGTGGCAATAATGATACGGGCATCATAGGGAATAGGTTTTTCTCCGCCCACCCTGACGATCTCCCGTTCTTGCAATGCCCGCAGCATCTTGGCTTGCATGTTAAAGTCCATTTCCGCAATTTCGTCCAGGAACAAAGTACCTCCATTGGCAAGTTCAAATTGTCCTTTTTTGCGGGTTACGGCTCCGGTAAATGCGCCTTTTTCGTAGCCAAAAAGTTCACTCTCTACCAATTCTTTGGGAATGGCACTCATGTTCACCGCTACAAATGGGCCTTTTCGCCGGACAGAATTATGATGGATCGACTTGGCTACTACTTCTTTGCCGGTTCCGGTTTCGCCACTGATGGAAACAGTGATATTGGTCTTGACCGCTTTTTCCATCAGTTGAAATACCCGCTGCATGGGCTTGCTGTTCCCGCCGATGGTCTTGCCAAATTCATATTTTGTATTGAGCTGAGCTTTTAAAATATCAACTTCATCCCGGAGCTGAATATGTTCCTTGATGTGGTTGAGGGTATTCAGGAGTCGTTCTTTCGTTTCGGGATCTTTGGCGATGTAATCAAATGCCCCTTCTTTTAGCAGCTTTACCGCAGTCGAAATATCTTGTTGGCCGGAAAGGATGATGACCCCGATGTCCTGGTTGAAGGCTTTTATTTTTTTCAATACCTCTTCGCCCGACATGTCCGGCAAGGTAAAATCAAGGGAAACGATGGCCGGCTGCATGCTCAGGTTCTCAAGGCATTCCTGACCTGTAGAAAACAGGTGTACCTCGTGTTCCGGATTCATTTCCATCACATATTTCACCATGCGCTGATACATGGGATCGTCTTCGACTACAAAAATCCGGGTGACTCTACTTGGTGACTTCATGTTTAATGTTTTCAATTATCAAACAAGGAGATGGAAATAGATACAGAAGCAAATTAAGATGACCTTTTCAGGAAACGTTTTTGCAAATTACGCAATTTTATTCCCATTTTGAGAAAGTAAAATCCAAAATTGGAAAATGTATGATTTTGACAAAACACAAATAGCTGAAAATCAATACTTAACAAATATTTTCCTCGTCACAAATTCCGTTAATTCTTTTAAACCACATGCAAAATAGCCCAGATGTACTCGCTTGAGCTGCGTAAGTGGCGACTTTTACAGAAATGAAAAAACCGAATGTCGGTGAAGTCCGGCATTCGGTTTTTTCATAGTCAATCGCCAAGATTGCGATCACTGGGCATCCGCCACCTGCGTATTGGCCACTAAGCTGATGCTTAATTTCACGTCGTCGGCGATCAACTGGTCCTTAACCGTACCGATTACACCAGAGCCGTAGTTCACGCCCCACTCGGTGCGATTGATAGTGAACTCGGGTGTAGTCACTTTAAGTTCACCATCAGCCATATTGATCATAGCCGGGATTTCAATGCCTTTGGTCACATCTTTCAAGGTCAGGTTGCCTTTCACCGTATAGTTTGCGTCGGTACCTCCACTTGCTGGCTCGATGCTGGTGACTTCAAATTTACCGGAAGGGTATTTTTCGACTTCGAAGAAATCACCATCTTTGAGATGGCCTTCCAATTTCATTTTTTTATCTGGCTTGTCAGCCAGGTCAGTACTCTCAAGAGATGTTACATCAATGTCAAAGCTACCGCTCTGAGGTACTAAGTCCTTCACGTTGATAGTTCCTCCGGAAAGTTTGATGGTTCCGTTGTGCCCGTATTTGCCTGGCTTGTAGCCTTCCCAGTTAATGACACTGGTTTCTGTATTTACGGTATAAGCCACAGCAGTTGCTTCCGGAGCAGCTGCTTCTTCGGTCTTGTCAGTTGTTTTGGCGGCATCCGCATTGCTTGCATTATTTTGGCAAGCGATGAAGAGACCAGAGAGAAGAGTCAGTAAAAAAAATAGCTTTTTCATGTAATGAATTAAGGTTTTGGAACAGGAAAAATAGAACGGAAGAAAAAAATTGCGCCACGATAAAACCTATGTCTAAAGATTGGGTTTCCTAATTTGTGGAACTCTTCGGATTTATTTTTACATGAACCTTTAGTAGTGAAAATTTTAATTTGTAAGCATAGAGAAAATCCCTAATAATACCCTACAACACGCAAAGCTCTGAAATGTTAGGTAAAAGTTCCTTTAAATGTAGGTACATTGATTGTTGAAACTGATTGGGGTGGGTTTAGAGGTTAGATCGCTGCGCTGTCGGAGGTCAGACCGCTTTGCTGTCAGAGGTCAGACCGCTGCGCTGTCAGAGGTCAGATTAAATTAAGATGAGGCTTTATGAGATTTGTTAAGTAAAGCGGCCTGACCCCTGACCCCTGATCCCTCACAAACTGAGCCATTGAAAAAGATTTTAGCCAAAATAAAAAAGCTGTTGAAGCAAGGCACCTCGCCTCGCGGGCTGGCCCTGAGTGCAACTTTGGGCATTACCATCGGGCTGTTTCCGGTACTGGGCATCACCAGTTGGCTCATTCCGATCATTGCGCTTCGCATGCGGCTCAACCTGGCACTGATGCTGGCACTGAGCTACCTGGCCTGGCCATTCCAGATCATACTTATCATTCCTTTTTTGCGCTTTGGCGAGTGGCTCTGGGAGATGCCTCCTTTTCCCATTTCACTGGAAAAATTGCAGACCGCTTTTGAGGCCAGTTTTATTGGTGCGCTAAACGATTTTTGGGTGGCCAACTTAGTGGCGGCCGGTGGCTGGTTGGTGGTGATCTTGCCGACGGGGATTTTGCTCTATTATATTTTGCTGCCGGTATTCAACTATCAACTTAAGAAAAAAGAGGTGCCAATCCCTCAATCAGAGGAATAGGATTCATGGCCAATTAAACCCACGACCATCTTAAGCGTTATTTCACCAAAATCAATTTCATAAACCAAAAGTAGTCCAGCAGGCCCTCCCGACCAGCAGACTGGCAGACTTGCCAATACGCATCCTTGCCCACTTTGTTGACTCGCTACCTGCCTACTCGCCTACACAACATATTCCTATTTAAAAATGACGCCCAACCAAGAGACAGACCACCTCGAACTCATCGAAAACGAAGCCATCCTTGAAGATGTTGATTTCAGCAAGGAGGTTCAACCCCTGCAGCGGACCCTGCCCAATAACCTGACCATTTTACCAGTGTTCCAAAAGCCCGTCTTTCCGGGCATCCCGACACCGCTGACTTTTTCTGGTGACCAGACCATTAAGTCCATCAAGGAAGCCATTGAAAAAAACCAGGGCTATGTGGGAGTCGTACTCGCCAATGAAACGGACACTCCCGGCGAGTACGAATATCAGCACACGGGTACGGTTTTCCAGATCCTGCGGGTCGCCCCGGTGGCACCAAAAATCATCCAGGTTGTAGGACAGGGGATCACCCGTTTTACCAAAAAGAAAGTACTGTATGTGCAGCCGCACGTTAAATGGGAAGTGAACTATCACTACGACTCCAACGAAACGGTGTCGCCGGAGATGAAGGCATATATGCTTTCGATCGGCTCTGAACTAAAATCTCTTTTACAGTTGAACCCGATCTTCAAAGAGCAGCTCAACATGGTCGTTGCGCAGCTGAATTATGACGAGCCGGGCCTGACGATGGACATCATCTCCACCCTGCTGACTGCCAGCACAGATAAATTGCAGGACTTGCTGGAAACATTTGACCTCTACGAGCGGGCCAACAAACTGCTGCGCCTGATCAAAGAAGAACTGGAAGTAGCACAGATCCAGCAAAAAATTCAGCAGGAAATAGATACACAGGTAAACAAACAACAAAAGGAGTTTTTCCTGCGCCAGCAACTGCAAGCCATCAAAAAAGAGCTCGGCCTCGAAAAGGAAGAAAGTGAAACAGAAATTGAAAAAATCGAAAAGCGGCTGCATGGAAAAGAGTTGTCCGAAGAGGCCCAGAAAGTAGTGAACGAAGAATTGGAAAAATTGAAAACCCTCAATGCCCAATCACCAGAATTTGGGGTCACCCGCAATTACCTGGAGCTGATTGCAGAGTTACCCTGGGGGATATACTCGGATGATAATCAAGACATTAAAAAAGCACGTTCGATATTGGACGGTGACCACTATGGCCTGACAGATGTCAAAGAACTCATCCTTGAATTCCTGAGTGCCGTCATCAAGAGAGGCAGCATTGGCGGCTCCATTATTTGCCTCGTAGGACCTCCGGGCGTGGGTAAAACCTCGATTGGAGAAAGCATCGCCGAAGCCCTCGGCCGTAAGTTTTTCCGTTTCTCTGTCGGTGGTATGCGGGACGAAGCAGAGATCAAAGGCCATCGCCGTACTTACATCGGGGCCATGGCCGGCAAGCTGATCCAGGCACTCAAACGGGTGGAAACCTCTAACCCCGTCATCATGCTCGACGAGATCGATAAAATTGGCTCAAGCTTCCGGGGCGATCCGGCCAGTGCCTTGCTGGAAGTTCTTGACCCGGCTCAAAATGCCACTTTTCTCGACCACTACCTCGACATTCCGTTCGATCTGTCAAAAGTGCTTTTTGTGACCACGGCGAACCAGCTCGACACCATCCCCGGCCCCCTGCTCGACCGGATGGAGGTGATCCGTCTGAGCGGCTATATCCTGGAGGAAAAAGTACAGATCGCTAAAAAATACCTGATCCCCCGACAATTGAAGGAGCATGGCTTCAAGGCCAGGGATGTGAAGTTCAGGGATGCAGCCGTGAAAGTAATCGCCGATAAATATGCAAGGGAAGCAGGTGTGCGGAATTTGGAAAAACAAATTCGAAAGATCGTTCGGAAAGTGACGATGAAATCAGCCGAGAATGGTCAAAAGTCATTTACCATCAATGCCGTTGATGTGGAAAGCTATCTTGGCAAACCCATTTTCACAACCGAAAAACTGTATCCAAAACCCATCCCCGGCGTCGTACTGGGGCTTGCTTACACTGCTTATGGAGGGGCCACTTTATACATAGAGGCCGCAGCGGTTGCCAGTAAAGGTGGCGGTTTCAAACAAACCGGCCAGCTGGGCAGCGTCATGACAGAAAGCACCCAGATTGCCCACAGCTATGTCCGTTCGCTGCTGACCAAACAAGACCCGCCCAATCCGTTTTTTGATCAAAACGCCATCCATTTGCACGTGCCCGCCGGCGCAACGCCGAAAGACGGACCTTCTGCCGGTATCACCATGGCCCTTGCCTTGTATTCACTGGCCACCGGGAAAGCGATTAAAAATAACCTGGCCATGACGGGTGAACTGACGCTCACTGGAAAGGTACTGCCCATCGGCGGGGTAAAGGAAAAAACCATCGCTGCCCGTCGGGTCGGCATCAAGAACCTGATTTTCCCAATCGATAATCAAAAGGATTTTGAAGAATTGCCGGACTACATCAAAAAAGGACTGAAGGTGCATTTCGCGGATTATTTCGAAGATGTACTGGCGGTAGCGTACGGCAAACGATATAAAAAGCACTAATGTGCGGTCGCAGCCCCCTTCGGCTGAAAGTAATACTTCAGCCGAAGGGGGCTGCGACATAACCCATAAAAAAAAAGGTCCACAAAAGTTT
>JBCBRY010000039.1:0-69334 GCA_039819485.1 Bacteroidota bacterium
AAATTGAGAGAGACTGCGGTTTTCATAATTTATGTATTGTATTGATGATAAGTAATTTTATATCGCTCTAATAAATTCGAAATTAAAGATACAATTAATAATATTAGGTAACAACAAAGCAATAATTTTTTTATTAAAAATGATTTTTATCACCCCCTAATATTACAGTGAAAATAGTGCTGGTTTATTGCATAAAAATAACAGCAGGCCTTGGTGCATTTATCTATTCTCCATTTGGCTTAAAGCCCCCTTCCTGGGTACAGGACAAAATTTAATTTTTAAAAACAAAACGAGTACATCCTCCCCCAAACCCCCTCCAAAGAGGGAGAATTTTCAGGCATAAATTATCAATGTTGGGTTTTGTTTTGTACTGAGGCCCCCTTCTGGAATCAAATTATTTTTTTATCGTTTTATCCTGGGCTGGGGAGAAAATTTAATTAATGTACCGGCACCACCTCTTTTGGCAGCACAATCTGATTGGGATGTTGCCTATTTTCCGCAATCAGTTTTTTACAATAACCATTAAAATTAAAAAGCGTCTGGATAGACGATTTAACTACTTTTTTCTTTATAAATAAATTAAACAAAAGGAGTTTAAAAAAATTTGGCTTGGTAAAAATAGTTAATTGAATGCGGGTTCTATTTGGTCCCACCGCCGTCAATCTGTACACAGTTGTAAGATTGTTCTTTTGGCTCGATTCCGCAAAGGTCACCTCTTTTTCATCGAATGAATAGCCGTGGGAAATAAAAAAAGGATCACTTTCATCCCGTTTTATTACACATCGGTGCGTGGAGCCATTTTGGGTGATCTTGTGGTTGAGCATATCACTGTCCAACAGGCCGTCGGCATATTCATGGCGAAAGGAATAATCTGAAATCACGTCAAATGCCATGTCGAGCGGCGCTTCCACCAATTGTTCCACTTCAATTATTTTTTCCGTGGCCCCCGGCACGCTATAGTCCACGGGTTCGGGGTCGGGCACTTTGGCCAGTAAAGGTTCCAGCTCAAGGTAAGTGTAATTGGCTTTGCCGAAGTCATATTCTTCTTCCATCTCAACCACTTCGGACCAGGCTTTTTGTGGCAGGTTTTTCCAGGTTTCGGAAGCCTCCATCAATTGCCTGGAGAAAAGGCCATATGCATTCGAATTAATCTCATTTTTGAGCAACCGGTGAGCAACGATCACTTCTTTGCCGAAAAGCACGGAACGGCCCTTTACTTTATTTTCTGCCACTTCCCCGTAATGCGCCACGAACTTAATCGTCAATCGATGGGCCGTTTTACAGGCCCCGCAGCTACATATCCGGTGCAGTTCAAACTTCTTTAGATATTCGTGGAAATGGACGTACATTTTTTGCACCTGCCCCAGCATCTCAGCTACCGTGGGCGCCTTGCCTTTCCGATAATAAAGCAGGGCATCCCCCTCAATTTCAGAAAGCTCCATTCCTATTTCATTCGTGTCCATTAGTAGCTCAAGGAGCTCGTCGAGAATATGCCTGGCGTGATGTATTTCAGTCGTACTTACAAATTTGGTATATCCGCTGATGTCCGGTATAAAAATCAGCGTAGATTCAGATTTATTATTAAAGGAACTCATGGTATTGATCGAAGAAAGTGAAGCGCAGCATTGACATTGTATTTTTAAATATTCATCTGCTTCTGGGAAAACATTATCAAATTCCATAGGTTCAAAACAGCTTTCAATATCTTTTTGGAATTCAGTCGGAAACCCCTCTGCCACAATCCAACCTATACATTGTACGATTCAATCTTTTGTTGGTGAAAAGCAAAAGAATAGCCAATAGATTTGTACTCGACGATTAATATTTGAAATTGGAGATTGAAACAACGGTTTGACCAATTTCCAATTTCATCATTTCAAATGAAGTTTGATTTCGACATGGGATTATCAGTAAAGGAAAGAAACAGGTTGCTTCATCAGTACGGCCCCTGGGCCATTGTAACAGGCGCCTCGTCCGGTATCGGCCGAGAGCTATCGGTGAAACTGGCGGCGTCAGGCCTCCACTTGATTCTGACGGCCCGACGTAAAAATTTATTGGACCAATTGGCGTCAGAACTCGAAGCCACCCACAAAATCCAGACAAAAACAGTCGTTGCTGACCAGGCGAACCCAATGGGCGTGGCAGCAGTGATCAAGGCAGCAGAAGGCCTGGAGGTCGGGCTATTGGTGGTGGCGGCAGGATTTGGCACATCAGGCCATTTTCACGAAAGCAAATTGGATGTGGAAAAAAATATGCTGCAAGTCAACTGTACCGCACTACTGGAGGTTACCCACCATTTTAGCCGGCAATTTGTAAAAAACAAAAGAGGGGGCATTATTTTATTAAGTTCAATGGTAGGTTTTCAGGGCGTGCCATTTGCCGCCAATTACGCAGCTACCAAAGCGTACGTGCAATCACTGGGCGAGGCATTGCATGTTGAATTAAAGCCGTACGGAGTGGATGTTTTGGCCACCGCTCCCGGCCCGGTCAAAAGTGGGTTCGAAGGCCGGGCCAACATGCAGATGAACATGAGCATGAGCCCTGCACAAGTAGCCGTTCCGATCTTAAAAGCACTTGGCCGCAAGTCCACCAACCTGCCGGGTTTTCTAACTAAATTCCTGGTCAGTTCTTTACGGACCGTGCCCCGCTGGGGCAAGGTGCGAATCATGAAACTGGTGATGGGCGGCATGACGCAGCATCAGCGGGCATGAACGGGTCAAATGAATAATTTTTATCTATGGCGGCAAAGGCTGTATTCATGATGCAGGGCCCGACCCGTTAATCAAATATTTCCGCCCTGCGAACAACAGCCCCCCTGCCAACAAAGTAAGCCCCAAGTAGACAAGAATGGTTGAAAGCGGACGGCCTCCCACGGGAACCTGGCCATTGTCCCCAACGACCATCCAAGCGGCCCAATAGACGGGCTGGCGGAAAGCAGGGCTGCTGATATCATCGTTCTGCAAAAATTCCAATTGTGCCCGTTGCATTGCCTGGTCTTTGGGCATTCCTGCTTTCAGGTTTTGATAGAAGAGCAGCATGAGTTTTTTAGAGGCCTCGTCAGAAACACTCCAAAGGGAAGCCACTACACTTTCCACACCGGCATAATTGAATGCCCGCGCCAGGCTGTTCAGCCCCTCCCCTTTTTGGTATTTTCCTAAACTGGTGTTACAGGCACTCAGAACCATCATATCTGCATTCAGGTGCAGGTCATAAATTTCGTTGATCCGCAACAAATTGTCCAGGCTGTCTTTTGTCTTGATGAAAACAAGGGAAGAAAGATCTGAATTTTGACCATCTAAAATGGAATGAGTGGCAATGTGAATGATACTCGCACCGGCAATGTTTTCCAGGAAGTTGTTTTTGGTGGCTTCGGTATTAAGCCAAGCATTGCCGTACATCAGTTGGGCCAATTCTGCCGCCTCGTCGTCCGAAAACGGAAGGCTGGACAAAGTGCCCGACCTTAATCGGTCCTGCAATACTTTGTTGTTGATAGAGTCTTTTGAAATTTTATGCAGATACTGCAACGTATAATCATCGAACTCCAATCCGAATGATTGGAAATTGTAGCCGGCACCTCCGCTCAGTCGGTCGTCCAAAAGCAACTTACAGAAATAGCTATAGCTGATGGCATATTTGGAAATGATGAAATCATCGGGGTTGTCCCAGGTAGCTGCTGCCCGCCACTGCAATGCCTGAAAAGGGATCATGTGCAAAATGTCATCCGCAACGATGATCAGTTGGCTGACAGGCGTTGTGCGGCGTTGTTCCAACGGTTTTTTCAGCAACCACTCATATAGCTTTTGAGAAGCTTTCAGGAACTGCTGCTCCGCTAGTTGAGTAGAATCCTGAATAAAATCCAGATCGCTGACAGACCTTCTGTATTGAAAAACAGTTTCATAAAAATCCTTCGGAAAAGGTACTTTTTCAACCTGAAAATCAGTGGGACTGACGGTAAAAATATAGATGGATTTTTCTCCGATGAAATATTTAACCAAAAGGTCCGAAGAGTCCAGTTTTTCCTGTAATTGCTGAACAGTTGGCACCTCCAGGTCATTTCTTAGTTTTTTGAATGACGGATAGTTTTTTTCGATGGCTTTTTTTAAGGCCCAAAAACTTTGTTTGACGGAAAATAATACTTGGTACAGTGAGTCTTGTGTATCAGACGGGGCTTCTGCCAATTCCCCCTCAAGCACAAACATCTGCTGGCGGTACTGCTTTAATTGTTGAAGGGTATCCCCTGAAACTCCCACGACCTGGAGGGCCTGTTGCTCGTTCAGTAGTTCGCGCAGCACGAAGGCGTTTGCTTTTTGGGCGACCTGGAATGCTTCGTTTTTATACTTGGTTGCTGCGGTCAATTCAAACAGTTCAAGTTTTGACTTAATCAGGGATTCATAGCAGGGCTGGGTATATTCTCCAAGCAATAATTTGGACACTGTTTCATCATAATTGGCCGTTAAATTATTTTGAATAAAATCAATCGCCAACTGAAAATTCTCCTCCGCCAAATAAAGCCATTTTTCTTTTTTGGTCGATTGGTACTTTTGATAAAAACACTGGCCCTTATTTTTAAAAACTGACATGAGCCAGATTTCTTTCTCCCAAAGATTTTTATCGGGATTGGATGCGGGGTTATTTTTATTAAAACCTGGGACAAATTTTTTCAAGGCATTTTGATAGACCGATAAAGCCTCATCAATTTTATCGGACGCTGCCAACGCATCTCCCCATTTGACGTATACGGCTCCTGCTTCCCGGTTGTTTTCTGCTGCCAAATAATGGGCTATCAGCTTTTGGTATTGAGCGATGGCATTCTGGTATTGCCCGGAATACAAATAAACATCACCGAGGACTTCTTCATTATAGACATATTCATACAGTTCGTTTCCATAGGCCTTTGCTGCCAAACGGACGCCTTCCTCCGCTAACCGAACCGCCTCCTCCATTTTATTTTGATTTAACCGAAGGGTAGCTAAAAGCGTCTCGATGGAGCCATCTTCAGGGCCCGCCAACCGTTGGGCCTCCAGGTAATATTTTTCAGCAGAATCAAAATCCTGCATCGAGCGAAACACGTCACCGAGGAGGTTCAGGTTTTTGTATAAAGTGGTAGTGTCGGCCAAATACCTTCCTGATGCAATGGCCGCATTGAGATAGGTGGTGGCCGCACCGTAATCACCCAGCTTGTGGTAGGCTATGCCTAAATTCCCGTATACTTTGTTCAGCCGGAATGTATCTTTTTCGGCCAAAAAAACCGGCACACATGCTTTGTATGCACTTATCGATGAAGGGATATCACCTATCACATCGTAAGCAAACGCCAGGTAATTGTCGATCCGGGCAGCGGTAGAACTTTGTTGGGGAGGGATGTCGGCCTTGCATTTTCTAAGATGGGGAATAGCAATAGAGAAATTGCGGGAATAATAGCCATTAAAAAATATAGTACTATAACATTCCAGCCAATTTTTCCAATCGGGCAATTGCCTGAATATTTTAGCCGCTTGTAATGCCTTGCGGTTTGATTTTTTATATTCAAGATTTTCGGCAAGGTCGTATGCTTCCAATAATAGTCCATCGGCCCGCAGACTGTCGGCGTTTATTTGTGCAAAGGGTTTTTCCGGCAATAAAAAAAGGCACATAAATAGAATGGCCGATTTGTTTAATAACCTAACTTTTTTTGGAATGATCATTATCCCTGTGATTATTTATTTTCGAAAAAAATAAAACTCTCTTTCAGGCCTAAAGAAAATTAAATTAAATTAAATATTCTGAGCGCAGAGCAAAAATTTGTATGAAAAAACTTTATGATTAAGTCCTCCCCCGCCCCCTCCAAAGGGAAACAAAAACGGATGTAAATTCCTCCTTTGGAGAGAGTTAGGGGGAGGGTTTTCAGGCTCAAATTATCATAGTTTAGTTTTGTGCTGTGCTGAGGCTATTAATTCAAGTTGCGAACAACTTAGCAGAGAATAAATAGTAGAAAGTAGAAAGACCTTTTTTTAGGTGCTTATTCGGTTAAATGCCTCTTTACCATTGTCCAATTAAGTAATCACGCAAAATTATTCATGCAAATTAATGGGACATCGAGCCCCATTAATTTGTGAGTAGGTTTTTTAAAGGGTAAGTGTATAAAAAATTGATTATCAATTTTTTATACACTTACCCTTTAAAACCTATTTATCGATTTGAGGTGGCTCGATAGTCTACCCCGAACTCGCTTCGGGGCCACCTCAAATCGAACGTACTCGTCTAATTGGTTTTGCATGCTTACATAAGTGCTTGGACAAAAATAAAGAGCGCTAAAAATGACATTTTTATTTTGACAAATGTTTGATTTCATGGCCTCCAAACTCTTTTTCAAACAAAGGAAAAGTGTCATTTTTTTTGACCACCTGCTTACTTGCTACCTCGAAATTTGAATTAATTATTTAATAAACCGAAAATCTCTATCTAAACCCTGTTTACAGCCCCATCAAACGCTGCGGTAAAAAATAAATAAATTGCGCAGCGTTTAAAAGGAGATAAAAACAAAGTTCAGACAGAGAAAATCTCGCAGCCAATAATTGGTTAATTTAATGCTTATTGTTTGATAAGTTTCTCAAAATAAACCGATTCCTCCGCACGTAGAACTATCACATAAACACCTTTTGGTAAATCACTTAAATTAAATTTATCCATAAAATAAGCGTTTGCGTTTTCTTGATCCGTCAGCTGTTTCACCTGCACGCCATAATTATCCAACACTTCGAGCGAAAAACCATTTTTAGGTGCTTCTTTAAAATCAACAATGACATTTATGTCGCCCGATGTGGGGTTTGGGGAAACGGATAAAGGTGAGGCCGCCTCCGTACTCGGTGGGCTTGGTGGAGGCGCTATTCCGATGGTGCCATCACCAGTATCGCTTTCAGCCGGGCAGTCTGGATCATATACCTGGCACTGCTCCTCCAGGCAAACGGTGGCGGGTTCTGTTTGATAGATTTGTTGGTTGTCAAATTGGATTTCAGCGACATTTGAAATACAGCCTCCCTCATCCGTATTGTAAAGGTTGTCGGCGGTGCAAACACTGAAAGTAACATAGGAAGAAGCATCGCTGTATGAATAAAAAGTCTGTCCGTTGTTCTGGTTGATACCAGGTAACATGATCCCGGCAAAGGTCATATCAAGCATTTGATTGTTCTCGGCCCACGCCGGTGGGTGTTCATAATTAAGCACATTTACGGTCGGCCCCATCAAATACTGGGAGAGTTCATCTCTGATATACACGTTGTTTGCGTAGTAATTTCCATCGTTAAAAAAACCAATCGTATAGTTGAGCTTTTGTCCTGAAGGCACCCCGTAGGCCAGGCATTCCTTATCGACTATTTTAAAGTTCGGGTCGTGTGGATACCGCCTCACAAAAAACCTTGGGCTGGACACAACCGGATCAAAAGCCTGGCTGGTGCTCGTCATTTTAACGGACATGCCAATGAGGCTGCCCGTCGCTCCATTCACAGTTGCGGGCACGTAGATGTGCCGCGTTTCATAGGGTTCCAAATTGTTGAAACTCCATGCCATCACGTCGGTAAATGCAGGGTTGAACGGAAAATTGACAGACACACTGGCAGCATTGTCATAGAGCAAAATGCCGCCGGTATTCACCGTAACATCTGATCCATTATAATTCAGCTCTACCCTCCCGCTGGCAATGGGAAGCGATGTAGGGTTCTTAAAAGAAACGATGAAATAATTTTCGTGATTGGGGGCGGGAGACCAACTGGTTTTTATTTCGACCGGCGTCGGCATCCATACCTGTGGATTAACAAAAAAGCCGGACCCGGACCCTTGTGGAATGCTACCGGTATTGATGATCATACGGTCCGGCACATTGGTATCGTTTTTTTTGGCGGAGAAAGCGGTCATTGTATAATCCGGCTGATTCGGATTAAAACTATATTGGTGAAAAGTAGAGTGGCCATACCCGAATGACCCGTCCCCGTACAGGATGAAAACAAGGTCGTTGTGGTTGTTCGGCGTTGTGAAATCGTAACCCATGAATCCATTTCCATAGTCGGTCATGGAGCCATTGATTTGTGCGAAAGTGTAATCGGCAGTAAAAAGGGCAATCAATGTGATTACGGCGAATAGTCTGTTCTTTCCCATTTTAATTTGTTTTTTAGTTTAAAATTTATATCGGTTTATATAAACCTAAAAAGAAACCAAACGTGACAGGAAAAATGGGAAAAAAAAATTCTTGTGATAAACAAAAACCAATCATCGAAAATATGGACATGAGGGAAAAGAAAAATAAAAAAAAGAAAGGCGTGTTTTTATGGAGAAGACTCTTATGCAGGTGATCTAAATTAAGTATCAATAAAAATGACATTAATTCTGTATGACCAATAAAACGAAATCTGTCAAAAAAAATGCAGCAAGCTTGCTCACTGCACTCTATTGGGAAAGAAAAAAATGGGATTTAATTATGCTACCTGATATCGTCGCTTTTGACAAAACATCAGGCAGAGTAAAATAACGCTCTCTCGTCAACAAATAAATTAATTTATCTTAGTCGTGAAACAGTTGAAATAAAAGTTGATGACAGGTGGATTTGCGTTAATAAGAAAACTATTTTATAAACCCAATTTTATAGAAACCTTTAACCCACCTGACATCAACGGAAATCAGCAATTAATCATACCAGTAAATAGTTGGATCAATGACTTTCTTGCATTGGCCCCAGGGGCCCCAGATGCATTTACAGCCACCTTGGTACTTGATACACACCGGGCAGCCCCAGCAGATTCCGCTTTCCCCTACCGGATCACCAGAAATAACAACGATTCCATCCGTTTCAGTAGCTTCCCAATAAACATCAGCTGAACTTTCACCATCGTCCAGTTGGCCCCGCAGGTGGAACATCGGCGTCTCAAGGCCATTTTCCTCATCGGGGAAATAAACAATTGCTTCTTCAAGCTCGCCGCCCTGGCCCAAATTCTTGGTGACGTTCAGTCCAAAGTTATTTTCCAGTTGATCTTGGGTTACTGTAAATTCAAACTTTCCTTCCTTGACTACACCGATTTGCACAGTGGCCGATTTGGCTGCAACTTCAATAGCGATGTTGGCATATCCCGACCAGAAACCTGAACTGGACTTTTCATAAATCTGATATTCTCCTGCCAAAACATTTATACCGGCTGCACCCAGCGCATCGGCCACTTCGGCCGGCAGGTCTATGCCCCCTTCTTTAACGACCAATACATCCTCTTCCGTGTCATTGTGAGGATACTCAGCTCCGGCAGCTACCATCTCAAGTTTGGCGCTTTCATCGCTTAAAATGGTGATCTTTGCCAGCACCATCGATGGTTCTTCGTTCTCCAGGAATTGAAGCCCCTCGTCCAGGCTTGGCATCAACCGGAAGTCAAAGAACAAACATCCTTCCATCCCGGTCGGGCAATCGTCCGAACTTTGTGCAACGCCCCGGTAACCCGGCAAGGCAACATGCACACTGTTTTTAAGATAAGCAGAAACGGCAGGGGCATTGTTGTCTGGAATATCCGGCACAGGGGCTACACTCTGTTCACTACAAGCCGTCATAAAAATGGTAATAGCAAACAAGGAAAAAAACAAGGTTTTAAATATGGTATTTTTCATAGTCAGAAATGGTTTTTATAGAAAATATAAACAAGCCAGGATTTTTTATTCGAAATTAAAAAATTGAACAACAGGCATTGATAAAAAATTGATTACCAAATTATAACGAATAATTAATATTAAAATCTTAAATTTCAAACAAGCGCCTTTTTTATCAATATTTTCTATTGTTTTGAAAAAAAATTTTATTTGGTTTTCAGGAATAAATTATTTGCCCCTAAAAACATCCGACCATCAAAAACGTGACAGAAAAAAACCAAAAAAAAACTTTTTACTTTTACTTGTCACGTTTATAAATATTATTTGTTTATAGGTGCAAGGGATAGGTTTATGTCCAACCAATTCTAAGTATGAAAAAAATAAAAGTTAAAAACAGTATTTATGCTGCCGGCAAAACTGCTTCCAGGGCAAAACAGAATTTTGGCCTGCAACAAGAAGAGTTCGAAACCATGCTGGAAAAAATGAAGCAGGGGGACGAGTCTTTATTCGAAACCGTTTTTCTGGCACACTTTGAACATTGCATGCACTTTTTGATCAATCACCGGAACATTCATCCCTCCGCTGCTTACGATGCAACGATGGATGCGATGCTGAAATTCAGAAAGCTTTTGCTGACCGGAAAAATTTCCTACGGCAACATGCGATATCTTTTTACAAGAATGGCCAGCCAATTGGCAACGGACAATAAACAACCTGTTACTACCCCCATTACCGAACTCAACAATTCAGTAGCGGAAGAGCTTGACCTGGACGATGACATTTTAAACATCATCGACAAAGCCTGGGAGCAACTTTGTCAGGATTGCAGCAATCTGTTGAAAAATTTTTATTACCATAAAATTGCTTTGACGACCATTGCTGCCCAACAAAAAATATCCGAGGCCTCCATCCGAAAAAGAAAGCAACGTTGTCTGGAAAAATTGAGGGTAAGTTTTATGAAGTTTTATAATATTTAATCAACCAACACCTAACCATGTCTAAATTAAAAAACTATTTTGAAGGAAACCTCTCAGAGTCAGCAATGGAACAAATAAGCGAACAAATAATCAATGCCAAACTGGACAGGGACAAAAAAAGAAAATGGACCCGACAACTGCAGCAAGAATACGGCTTGCTCCGGCCTCCCCAAAAAAAGTTGTCATTTTTTAAAAAACACCAGTCTACCATAATAAAAGTTGCCGCCTCCCTATTATTACTCTTTTCTGCTTATTTTATTTACGAATCCATCACACCTCCTTCCTATCTTAAAATAGTCGACGAAGAAATAGAAAACTTAAATATCATGGGCGATCCATCCGTTTTCCGCAAGGGCGATAAAGAAATAGATGAATTGCGAAAAAAGGCCAACTTGACTTATGTCGACCAAAAATACGCGGAAAGCATATTCTTCTGGAACCAGATCATCGCCACCGATAAATCCATCGCAATGGATTATTTTTACCTGGGCCTTTGCCATTTGAAAAAAACCGACCCCGACCACCATAAAGCCATTGAATTTTTTTTAAAAGCAAAATCAATGGGCGGCCCTAAAGAAGAAATTAAATGGGCTTTGGTTTTGGTTTATTTAAAAATCGGGGAAATTGAAAAAGGCAAGCAATTGATCAACGAAATAATAAAACAAAAAACCTATAAATCGGGTACAGCAGAAAAAATTTTGACACACTTAGAAGGTATTCACTGACCAGGAATCTTCCTTTGGCAGCTACGGACAAGCTCTCTTTTCTAATCTATTTTACTCCTCCGTTTTATCGCTCCTCAGACTTCTTAGCTCTTCTCTTTAGCGTCGTATTTTAAGCATGGGAAACAGGACTCACACCGTTTCTATTTTATTAATGATAGCGGAAAACAACTTTAGGCCGCGGCTGTTTAATGCGGCATGGAATCCATTAAATTATTTATCCAAAAATATGTCAGTTTGTCCGAAAAAGACTGGTTGAAAATAGGGCCCTGTTTTTCAAAGAAAACCCTTTCCACCGAAAGTACACTCTTGCAAGAAGGTAAAATTTGCCGGCATCTTTATTTCCTCGAATCGGGCCTGCTGCGTTATTCATTTCTAAACAATGGAGAGGAGGTCACAAAGTTTTTTACCGAGCCACCCTATATGTTCACTTCTCAACAGAGCCTCAATTTTCAAACCCCTGCCCGTGAAAGCATCATTGCCGTGGAGGAAAGCACGGTCTGGCAAATGGGGAGGGACGATGCGTTTCGCCTTTTGGAGCTAAAACCCTGGAGTGAATTTATTCGCTTGCTGGTCCAGGAAGTCCAGTACCTCACCGAAGAAATCATGGCTGAACAAAAAGTAGAAACTGCCGAAAACCGCTATCGGAAAATGCTGCTTGAAAACCCGGCAATAATTCAGAAAATCCCTTTAAAACACTTGGCCTCTTTTTTGGGCATTGCGCCACAGTCGCTCAGTCGCATCCGGAAAAACATTTTTTCACAGTCACTTGTATGACCTGCATTTTAACACATGAGTGAATAGTGATTAATTGTTGGGTTTACAGAAATAAAGAATCCTGTTCTTTACCTCCCCCCGGCCCCCTCCAGAGGGGAAGAAATGCACTTTCTTTTCTCCCCCTCTGGAGGGGGCCCGGGGGAGGTAAAACATCACAATAATTAATTTTTGAACACTTCTATTGCAGGTTTATAAACCTGTGTGTCAAAAATAATTTCCGAATTTAACATAGGTGAATTGGAGTAAAAAAAAAGACCCACAATTTTGTGTCAAAATTAACTGTTGATATGAAAAGCATATTTTTTTTATTGCTCTTTTTTACCACGATGAGCATTGCCCAAAATTCGAATTATAAATTTCAGCATACCGAAAAAACCACAGCTCCGCCAGCCGCTATATGGAAAGTTTGGACCGACGTTCCGAATTGGTCAAATTGGGATACCGGGCTGAAGTCTGCCGAGTTGGAAGGTGAATTTGGGGAAGGGGCCAAAGGAAAATTAATACCCGACAAAGGGCCTAAATCAAAATTTATGATCACCGAGGTAATTCCCGGTCAGTCCTACTTGCTAAAAACAAAAATCCCATTTGGCTGGCTAAAGGTGCAACGAACCATGGAAATAAAAGATGGCGAGTTGCATTTTACGCACGCAGTCGAATTTACCGGAATATTAAAAAATATTTTAGGCAAAAAATTTGGCACCCGATACCGGGAAATGTTGCCAGAAGTCATGATATCAATTAAAAAAATAGCGGAAGAAAATCAAGTTTATAACCGCTGATTCTTCCTGATAGATGCTACACTCAATTCTACTACAACAATTAACAACCTACGATCAGTCGTTATGAAATTCATGTACATCGCCAACATCCTTGTGGCCGGGCGGATCAGTATTTCGTCATTGTTTTTTCCAAAGGTGGCGGCTGCTACTGTTTTCCAGAATGCTTATCCAACGACGGAGTTGATCCGGCTCGTCGGAGCATTGTGGTTGGCCATTGCCGTTTTATCGGTATTGGGAGCCTTCAATCTGTTCCGTTGGGAGAATTAGAAATTGAATGGTAACAGTTTTTTAAAACCACCTGTAAAACAATTACCTCAATAGGCTGTTCGAAGCTTACTTAATATCACTTTTAGTCAGTTCAAGCAAATGAAGCAGCTCATTAGTCAACTCGAATGGATTGAATTTATCGACGGCCCAATGTGGGTGGTACTCACCATTTTCATTGTGAGCATGATCTATAAAATAATCAGAGATAAAAGTGAATTCCACCCCATCGTTAAGTGGCTGGGCTGGCTGCTCGTTCTTATTTTGCTGCATCCATTATACAGTTATCTTTTCCCTGGATTGACTGCTCATCAGATAGGGCACCTGATCATACTTGTGTTTACATTTGAAGTCTTCCGCAAGGTTTATCGAATCTTTCCTAAAATCTCTTTCTACTTACTGCCGCAGTTATTCTGGATTGGGATCACCTGTGGATTTACATTTTTGAAGATGGCCGCTGCGCACAATCTTGATACGAATACCATCCTGACCTCTGTTCCTTTCTTTTGAGAAATATTTTCTCAATTTAACCTGACGACTGATTGACCCCACCTATACCCTACTTGTTTCTTCGTCAAACATTTGTGTAATCTGCTGTCTATAAGCTTTTTACACATGAACACAAAGAGCAAGAAGCAAGTAACGAATACCTGCCGGCCATCGGAAATCAACTCATGTATGTCTAAAATATCAGTTTTTAAGTGTAAAACACTTGAACAATTGTATCATATTAGTTACATTTGTTCATCATATTATTTATAATTAATAAAATGCACTTGATCCTGAGTATCCAATATTATCTCCGTCAGTTGCCATTTTTTTTAATCAAATACCCAAATCTCTCAGCTCATTTACATGCTCAACCTAATCATTCAGCCTGATAAATTTGCCAAAGTTTATCTAAAAAAATCAACAGACTACCAATATGATTCCCTGCTGGACCTGATCCAGCAAATTTTCAGCACCCATGCTTTTGAGGACAAAGCCGTCGAACAATTCTTGTATCAATTGCTCAGTGAGACCGGCTATACTTCCCTTGAAAAAATACCTATTCCAGAACTGCAGGCAATCGCCAATTATTTTTTGGCGCACAAGGACGAATACAAAATTGATTA
Source organism: Bacteroidota bacterium (assembly GCA_039819485.1). Lineage (GTDB taxonomy): Bacteria > Bacteroidota > Bacteroidia > Chitinophagales > Saprospiraceae > UBA6168. The sequence goes on from JBCBRY010000039.1 coordinate 14,232, forward strand.
TGACGCTGAAAAACTGACCTACCTTTTGCTATCCGCCATCAAGAACAAAGATGTGATCGTATACATAGACAAGCGGATAGTTGAGGACATGCTGGCCCCCATCACTCTGCAATACGGCTCAACCCTGGCTTTCATAAAAGTGGAAAAAATTAACAATATCACCTTCAAAACAATCTAAATGAGTTTATTCAATCGAATTTTAAATATTTTAAAAAGAAATGAAGCCGACGCCCCAGGTCGGGATATACCCAAAATTGTAACGCTCAAAGACATCATTTTTGATTGGTTCAAGGCAAGCAACGTTGATATAGCCCAATTCAATCAGGGTTTTCTTGAGCCCTGCCTGGCCATTTATAAAACGGATCAGCGGCTGGCCGACTACATGGCTAAAGATCCTGAAAACAGCTACGACCGCTATTTCGACCAGCATGCGATCCTATATATCGCTTCTATCAATCCATCAAATAAATGGATGAAATACCTCTTCGATTATTTAATGGACAAGTCGAATCAAACATATACCCTGAAAGACTCGCTTCGTTCCGTGCCCCATCGGCATTTACTGAAAGACCATCCAAAGTTTTTATTGCCATTAAAAAAAGGCCTGGCCTTATTAAAAGCCTACCATGCCATCCATGACAAGCGCGATATTAATTTCAGTTATCTACAACAATTAAGTGGCCTTCTTACCTACGACCTTTATGATGAAAACATCCATTCTTTGGTGACCTATTTAAATGAACAAAAATTTCCGGAAAAAACATTTGTTTTCATGCGCGCACTTCCAGCAGTTATATTTGGAACAGGTGAAACCTCAAATCCGGCCACCATTAAGCTATTAAAAGAAGCAACGGAACAATCCATTGCTGAATACAATCAGGAGCATGAGCCTAAATTAGTTTGGGAAATAATTTACGATTTGAGTACCAGCATATCGGCGATTAATTATTCGACAACTTATAAAGAGACAAATCATAAGAAGAGAAAGCATTTATCAGTGAAGGATTTTCCGGAAATCGTTTCACTGATCAAAAAACACGAATCACATCCATTTGATCTTATTGCGTGCTTTCTCTATTATATTAGCAACACCTATATTTCATCTGACCAAAATAAATTGCATAAAGAGATTGCCAAACAGCTCTGCAACAACATGGACATCGGTAAAGAAAATTTCCGGAAATTACTTTCCATGCCGATTAAGCTGTCTATTGATTTCACCATCAACCATATATACCATCCTTTATTTTCGGTTATTCAACCCACTCTTTCGGGAGCAGACCCAGTCCTCAAAACTTTTGAAAACAAGATCTTGAACCTGGCCAACTCCAACACTCATTTCAATAAATACCAGCCTATTTTAGACGCTATTCTCCAAACCGAAAAAAATTACAACAATGAAATCGAGGAAAGCATCTTATCCGCCAGGTACAACAACCTCTACGTAAAAGTAAATTATCGCTTCGGCCAGATCTCGTTAGATTTACCTGACAAAAAATCGGCACAGGATGCCATCAATAAATTAATAGAAAAATTAAATCTACTATTTCCTACTTCGCTTAAAGCACTAAGAACCAATATTAATTATTTTATGGTGGAAAATTATCCCCTGTTAACCCTCAACCTGGACGGCGAAGACATAAATTTCACTACCGGTATTGTCAATGAATTAAATGAGATTTTAAATTCAAAAAAAACTGGCTACCAGTTAATTCCCATTCCTTTTAATAAAATTAATTACCTGGAATACACTTTTTTGAATTGTTCGTTGGAACTAATGAACTCTGCCCAATTCGACTATCTTAAGTCGGTTTATTTATCAAATAGATTTCCGGAAATAAATGGCAACAGTCTATATAAAAAAATTATTTTCTCAAATAAGGAGGCTCCAATTTTAAATTTAAAAAACAAGGACGACCAGCCCAACAACCAATCCAACAATAAATTTTTAAGCGACCCCACCTGGAAATGGTTCAAGGATGAATACATAGACCAGCTGACCAGTAAAGAAAAATGGCACGATCTCATGCATCACCTTATTGAATGCAAAGGCTCTAAAAAACCCAATAAGAAATGGCTGGAAGAGTTAAAAGAAAAAATAAACGGTATTGGCATCGATCGGTATTTTAGAGAATTAGGCGCCATGATGGCACCTTCCCTGAAAGAAGAATTCTGGTTTATAGAAACTTACCGCACGACCATCAAAGGGGTCATTTGGTCTTGTTCCCATTATCCATCGGACGAGTCGTTTACTATCATAAAAAGCATTGTTGAAAGTGCATATAAAAAAATACCAGGCATCGGGCCGAAATCTGCAGCCGTTGGAAATTTAGGTATTAGCGCCCTTGTGGCTACGGGGGACGAACGTGCATTTGGCTTGCTGAATTTAATGCGGAATAAAAGCAAATATCAACGTTACATAAAAACGATCGATAAAGCACTGGAAAAATTCCAGGAGTTCAGTGATGTTGATGCGGAGGTCTTGGCCGACCGTACAATTCCAAGTTTTAATTTTGAAAGTGGAGAAAAAACAATCCAGATCAATAAAGAAATAAGTGTCGTATTTCGAATTAAAAAAAGGGCCCTTTCCAAAAAATGGATAGTCAATGGAAAAGAACTTTCCAAAGCCCCCGATATTTTAAAAACCTCCTTAAAAAAAGAAGAAAAAGAAATTGCGGCCGAATTTAAAAGAATCAATAGCCTGTTAAAAGACATTCGGTCAAGAGTAAAAACATATTGGCTGTATGACAGAAAATGGACATTTGCGGAATGGGAAAAAAACCTCTCCCGCCATCCTTTGATCAGGCCTTGGATCACTCATTTAATCTGGAAAAACGAAACCAGCCATACTTCCTTTATATTATCCGAAAACAACTTAATTGGTAAAAATGGTGAAGCTATAACTCCCGCCCCGAATGACATCATTTCCTGTTGGCACCCGGTATCCAGCAGTGCCGGTGAAATCAAGGATTGGCAGAAATTTATAATTAGCAGAAAAATTCAGCAACCGCTGCGGCAGGCATTTCGTGAGCATTATCCTTTTTCCGATACAGAGCTAAAAATGGAAGAGTCGGAAAGGTTTGGCCATCATTTTTTGGTGGTCAGAAAACTAATGGCGATTGCCAATGCTGCCGGCTGGACTTTTACCTACGCACATGAATCCGACAGTTGGCCCAGGAAATTTATCAAGCCTTTAAATATCACCGTTCACCAAAAATGTGATTACAGCAGAGCCGATTATGCCATTCCCACGAAGACCATGTATTTTACCAATGGAAATTCCACCAATTTAGACCATCGCACAAAGCCCCCGAAATTGAAACTGGAAGAGATCCCTGCCAAGACCAGGTCAGAGCTATGCCGGGACATCGATCTATTTATTTCACAATGCAGCATCGCCAACGACCCAGAGCTTTCTACCAGTTCCGAAGAACATAAATATTATCGAGAGGATTTTCACAAGGGGAAATTCTCAGACAACGCCTCCGCAAAAATCAGGAAAGAAATCATCGAACAGTTAATACCAGCACTGGGACTTGGTTCCCCTGAGTTCGAAAAAAACTTTTTGTTAATCAGCGGCCAATTAAATAACTACCGCATCAACCTCGGCAGCGGCTTCGCCCAAATCGAAAACAGCTACCAGCACCTCAATCTTTTACCGGACATTTCCCCAATCAAAAAAAACAGGAAAATTCATATTCCGATCCAGGATGATGAAACTTTGTACATTATTTTGGCAAAAGCTATTTTTCTAAAAAACGATCAAAAAATAACGGATCAAAAAATAAAAGACATGTTGACGGAATAAAGAACAGAATTATTTAGTGACCCGCACTTTTTCTTTGTCTAATCCCCGGTTCCTTCTCTGTATTACATCTGTACAACAAATAAGAAAAATTTACACAGAGGTAAAACAGAGAAGAAAACAGAGTTTAGACAGTTTTTTTTGTCTATAGCTGATAATAATTTAAAAAATAAATCAAAGACACAATCAGCTGACAAACAGTCAATTACACTCCATTTATAATATTTCTTTCCATAATTCTTAAATTTTTTCCCCACTCCGTTCAACTTTTTTCTGGAACGATCGTTCTTTTATCATCTATTTAGGAACGATCATTCCAATATAGGTTTCAACCAAAAGAACAACTAACAATTAAAATTCTTAATCATGTCAAAATTTCAAAACAAGACCGTCTTTATTTCCGGCGGCACCAGCGGAATCGGAAAATCAACAGCCAAAGCATTTATAGCACAAGGCGCAAAGGTGATCATCACTGGCCGCAGGCAAGCCACCCTCGACAGTGCAGTTGCTGAACTTGGTGCGAGCGCCAGCGGAGTTGTTTCCGACGCCAGCAAATGGGCGGATCTCCAGTCTTTGCAAGCAAGTGTAAAAGCTATTTCCCCAAAAATCGATGTACTGTTCATCAATGCCGGGAGCGGCCAGTTTGCCCCGATTGAGTTTGTGGATGAAGCCCACTTCGATGGTATGTTCAATGTATTGGTGAAAGGTGCCTTCTTCACGGTACAGCAATTGTTGCCATTGATGGGAGAAGGAGGGTCGATTATTTTTAACACCTCAGTCGTAACGGACAAGGGAATGCCGGGCGCATCTGTCTACTCTGCCTCCAAACGGGCGGTGCAATCATTTACCAAAACCTTGGCTTCCGAGCTTGCACCTAAAGGCATCCGGGTCAATGCCGTCAGCCCTGGCCCGATCCAGACCAATTTCTTCGAAGCCACCGGTATGAGCCAAGATCAAATCGAAGGGTTTGCCAGCAATGTACTCAGCCAGGTCCCGCTCGGCCGTTTCGGCAACCCTGATGAAATCGCAAACGCCGTAACCTTCCTCGCCTCCAGCGACGCTTCCTTTGTGCATGGCACTGAGTTGCAAGTGGACGGAGGGATGGTGCAGGTGTAAGAGAGATGTAAGCGTGTGAAGGATGTGAGAAATTTTATCTTTGCAAAGTTTCTCACGCCTCTCCCTCTCTCGCACTTTTCTACTTCATAAAAAAATTTAACATGGCCCGGACAAAAGCATTCGATCAGGAAAAAGTGTTGGAAAAAGCCCTCCACATCTTTTGGCGAGATGGCTACGATGCCACTTCGATGAGCAAACTGGTGAAAGAACTGGGTATTTCCCGTTCCAGTATTTATGATACGTTTGGTGACAAGCGGGCCTTATTCTTGGCATCTTTAAATGCCTATCGGCAACAATCAAGTGAAATGCTGATTAAAACGCTAAAAGTCCACCCGGACCCCAAGCGAGCCCTGCATGAGATGCTGGAAACAGCCATGCGGCAAACGGCCAAAGATCCCGAACGAAAAGGATGTTTCATGGCCAATACATCGGTCGAACTTTCCAGTTACGACCAGGAAATTTTGGACTTGTCGAAAGAAAACAAAGAACGGGTTATCGATGCATTTACCCAAGCCATCCGCAGAGGCCAACGGACGGGCGATATATCCAAAAAATTCCCCGCCACACAATTAGCCGAATTTATTTATGCTGCCTACAACGGACTGCAAGTCGTCGGTAAATTTGACCCTGATCTGAAAAAGCTGAAACAAACGGTGAAGATCGCATTGTCGGTATTGGAGGAGTGAGACCGCTGTTAGGGATAGACCGCTGCGCTGTCAGAGGTCAGACCATTTCATTGTCGGATCGCTGCGCTGTCAGAGGTCAGACCATTTCATTGTCAGATCGCTGCGCTGTCAGACCGCTTCGCTGTCAGGAGTCAGCGCTACTTAAAGTCTGACCTCTGACAGCGCAGCGGTCTGACCTCTGACAGCGAAGCGGTCTGACTTCTGACAGCGCAGCGGTCTACCCCCTAAAACCTCACCGTCATGCCCAACAAAAAGTTGCGCCCTGCTTGCGGGAAAAACCCCGTCAAATTATACACCCCACCCCCTTCCAGCCGGGTGTAAGGATCATCGCTCCGGCCATCATAAAAATTAGAAATATAACGGTAGGTCCAGGCATTTGCCGAATATTGATTATCAAAAATATTATTGATCAATAAATTAAAAGAGACAGACTCCATAAAAGGTGGATTTAATTCATATTGAATTTGCAAATCACCAATGGTGTACGCGTCCAAGACAGTGTTAGTATTAGAAGTATTATCGATAAATTGTTCACCTACATGTTTGCCCGAAAAAGAAATACTCAATCCTTTGGCCACTTCATAATTGAGCCGGGCAAAAGCAATTAAATCAGGGGAAAAAGCGAGGTCGGTCGTACCGTGATCAATAACATCCTGTCCTCCGGTATCCCAGTTATCAATATACTCCGTAAAATTCTTTATTTTATTCTGGCTGACCGTGGCGTTCGCTTCAATGTTTAACTTTTCACTCAAAAATATATGTCCCGTTAATTCTAATCCAACGCGAAAACTTTCGGGAATATTCACGCGGATGGCCCCTCCTGTATCATTTATATTTCCGGTGAGCGCCAGTTGATCCTTGTATTGCATGTGGTAGAAATTGGCGCTAAAAACCCCCTTTTTATTTTTAAAATTAATGCCCAGTTCGGTATTAAACAATCGTTCGGGTTTGGGTTCCGTGCCTGGAGGTGCGTCCGTAAAATCGTTGCGGTTGGGCTCCCGGTGCGCGACCGCGAAAGACCCGTAAACACTGGTATTTCGGTTTAAATCATAGGTCAGGCCCAATTTGGGATTAAAGAAATTATAATCCAGGTCTACGTTGGTTTCTCGCAGGTCATTATCGGTACCGGTAATTTCATAACCGACCCTTCTATATTGCAAATCAACAAATCCGAAAATGGAGTTGGTAAACCGGTAAAGCGTTTTATTATAAATATTAAAATCCCTTTTATCGCCCGTTCCAAAATAATAACGCTCATTCTGGCGCAGGCCCGGCATATTTTCCGCCCAGATGATTTCACCAAAATGATCACCCTTATATTCATTGTAAGCACCGCCGAGGGTATTGTCTATTTTTAAATTATCGGATAAATAATTCAACGACCAGACACCACCGTAAAAATCATTGTCCAGCCAACGGCGGCGAATTAAATCCGTATCGGCATTGCAGGTATCACACACCATTAATCCATAATCGTTCGTTAAATTTTCTCCGATTTTATATTGTTCAAAAAATCCCATCCCGCGGGTGTAATGACCGTTGATATTTAAATTCCAATTCTTGTTTAATTCCTGTACGAACAACAATTGGTAATGCGTTTGCCGGTAATCATCAACTTCATTGTCGTGCGGGTTGTCCAGTTCCTGCAGGTTGTCGGTACCGGACACATTAAAGGTGCGCAATTCGTCATCGTTGACATATTGTGCTGGCACACCGTTCCACGCCTGATAGGTGACCTCGTGGCCTGAAAAAACATTGGCCCGAAGCGAGTTATTTTTACCAATATATGCAGCCGAAACGAAATACGCATCCATGTCCACGCTTGCCCGATCAATGTAACCATCGGAAATGATTTTGCTCAGGCGGCCATCGAGCGTAAAGCCGGTTTGTTGCTGGTTGGTGGTGGCTGGTTGTTTATTGATAAAGCCGGTACCAAAGGAGGCGGTACTTTTCCAGGTGCCGAAGGAACCGGCCGTTCCGGAAATTTCACCGTAAGGTTCTGGGTGCAATTTGGACGTATTGAGATTGATCGTGGCACCGAAGGCCCCGGCCCCATTGGTGGAAGTTCCTACGCCCCTTTGTACCTGGATGTCGTTGGTAGAAGCCGCAAAATCGGGTGTATTCACCCAAAAGACCCCCTGCGATTCTGCGTCGTTTAACGGAATTCCGTTGATGGTCACATTGATGCGGGTGGGGTCCGTACCCCGGATGCGCAGGCCGGTGTAGCCAATGCCCGCCCCGGCATCAGAAGAGACGACCACCGAGGGCGTGACGTCCAGCAAAATCGGGATGTCCTGTCCGAGATTTCTCTTTTCGATCGCCTCTTTGTCGAGGTTGGTAAAAGTGAAAGGGGTGTTTTCCCCGGCACGGGTTGCCTGTACGATGACCTGGTCGAGCAGGTAAGGGTTTCTGCGCAGAACAATTTTGAGCGGAGTACCGTCCGCTGCATTTGTTTCTACTTCGACTGGTGTTTTCCCGATAAAACTGGCCTGGATAATGACCTTTGCCTGTTTCAGTCCATTCAACTCAAACTGACCGTTTTCGTCGGAAAAAGTTCCCGTTTCTGAATCCAATTCGATGATACTGACACCGGGCAATGGATCTCCGTTTTCATCCTCAACACTTCCTTTTAATGTAAATTGTCCAAAACAAATGGCCGCCCACAGTAGGCCACTCAAAACAAGTACTGCTTTTTTCATTTTAAAAAAATTAAGTATCAGCACTTTGGGTTTGTACCGATAAATTTTAACCAAACTTAATTGAATGAATGCTGCGGAAAAATGGCGAGCACTCATTTCCCTACCTGGCATTACCCGGGCAGGTTCAATGGGTATGATCTCAGCCCCGATGTGAAATCGGGGCACCCCAAATGAGATGTGCAGCAAAGGTAAAAAAGTAAATTGGATTGGCCGCCTGCCTGCATCGCAACGGAGACAGATTTTTGGTTAGGGCCAACAGAATTGAACTTGCAAATGATGCAGGAGTTATTTTTGTCATAATTTGAATCCCGGTTATTTGTCCGGGCCAGTTTCCGAGAAGAGGAATCCTCGGATAAAAAAAAATATGTCATCATGCAAAAATCCTTTTTTCCATACCTCGCCATCATTGCGACCATCATCATAAGTACAGTTTTGCTGTCCTTCAAAAACATAGAGCCCCAGCCCGTCGAACTCGGCAAGGTCAATTGGCTGCGCAACATGGAGGAAGCCCAGGCAGCCTCCGTCAAACAGCAGAAACCCATCCTGATTCTTTTTCAGGAAGTACCGGGTTGTTCCACCTGTCAGCGCTATGGCAATGGCCCCTTGAGCCACCCGTTGATCGTGGAGGCGATCGAGACCTTGTTTGTCCCGTTGGCCATTTACAACAACAAAGGCGGGGAAGACCGAAAGGTGCTCAACTATTTCAACGAGCCTACCTGGAACAACCCCGTCGTACGCATTGTAAGTGCTGACAAACAGGATGTTACGCCTCGCCTCGGCGGCAACTACAGCTCGTTTGGGCTGGTCAGTTCGATGTTGTTGGCACTGGACAAAAGCAACCTGGTGGCTCCCAGGTATTTACAGTTATTGGGGGAAGAGTTGCAGGCTGAAGTCACCGGCACAGAGGAAGCCACCCTCTCGATGTACTGTTTTTGGACCGGAGAAAAAGAGATCGGCAAAATACCCGGCGTCATCTCCACGGAAGCCGGCTTTATGGGCGGCCGGGAAGTCGTGCAGGTTGAATACAACCCCTTGGTTTTGCCGTATGAAGACCTGGTAAAAAAAGCACAACAGGCCAGTTGTGCCAGTCATGTTTTTACCGAAAATAATACAGAGGAAAAAGCGGCCGCCAAAGTAGTCGGCGAACGAGCCGTCTCCCAAAAAGGGAATTACCGCACAGATAAAGAACCAAAATACTACCTCTCCAAAACCCACTGGAAATACGTGCCCATGACCAAACTACAAGCCGTAAAAGCCAACAGCCTTGTCGGTCAGCGTCAGGCACCCGACGCCGTCCTTTCGCCCCGCCAAATTGAACTGGCAGCCTTCATTGCCAAAAACAAGGACAAAAAATGGAAAGACATGATCGGGGAAGATGTGGTGGCTGGCTGGGAAACGGTGGAGCAAATGGATTGATTTCTGATTGTTGGCTGTTAAATTATTTTCGATGTTTAAACGTTGCACTGAGATTTTTTATTTATCGAAAAAATCACTTACAACAATCAACGATTAAATAGTATTTTTTAAGTTGTTTAAAAATTCCTAATTCCTGTTGAGTTGAAAATGCCTGGATTTTGAGGGAAGGTGGCCAGCAAGGAGTTTTTAAGCAACTTCTTTAAAAAAACAAACACTTGTTTCAACGCTCACATATTGGCCATAATTTGGAATTAAACGGTAGCCCTTTTTTTTATAAAGCCCAATGGCTTCCTCATGCTTCACCCCCGTTTCCAAAATACAGTTTTTAAAATGCAGTTCACTTGCCCAGCGCTCCAATTCTTTTAACACCATCGACGCAACTCCTTTTCCTCTCGCAAGTGGCCGGGTATACATTCTTTTCACTTCCATCGTATTTTCATCATAAAATTTAATAGCTCCGCAACCGACTGCTATTTTATTTTCATAAATCAATACCACGTGTTTTATTTTATCGATTTTATTGTAGTGCGCATAAAATTCGTGGTTATCCATATTCCGATCTCTTATTTCCGCATCCAATTGATTTACTAATTGGATGAAGTCCCTATTTTCAGAATTGGTTCGAATTAATTGCATTTTGTTTTTCTCTGTAGGCAGGTGGTCAAAAAAATGACACTTTTCCTTTGCCTGAAAAAGATTTTTAAGACTTGGAAATCAAATATTTGCCCAAATAAAAGTGTCATTTTTAGCGCTCTTTATTTTTGTCCAGGCAATCAATTAGTTTTTAAAAAATATTTCATCGAAACAAAAAATGGGAAGGAAAGACCGAGGCCCCATCAACTTACTCTATCTCAAAGATTTAGTAAAATTCAATTTCTCGTTTATAGATTCACTAAGTGTTGGAAATTAAGCCAACCGCTGCTTTCATTTTGTCAGGGTGTCGTTTAAACCACACCCTGACAAAAAATATAATTACAACTAATCATAAACTTCCCCGCCAAACATCTTTCAGCGGCCCGCCGGTATTCAAGCCACCGATGACCCAAACCATGTTCTGGCCATCCACCAAAACCGAAGCACCTCCCCGTGGAGCAAAACCACCCGGTGTGGCTGAGCCACCCGTCACCTCCGACCACGTCGCACCGTCGTCGTCAGACATCCAGATATCACTGTAAAACGTTTTATCGGCCAGACTGAGGGGGTTGTCATTGCCAAAGAGGACGTACATATTTCCGTTGTAAGAAATAGCGTTGTGCCCTGTCCGGGCCGGGTAAGGGGCCGTGACGTTCACTTGTGTCCAGTTGCTGCCGTCCTCGGTGAACCATACATCGTTGTACAGGTCTTCCGGGCCGGGTACGTTCAAACCGCCACCGCCGGTGACCCACAGTTTCCCATCGTGTACAAAAACAGCCGGTGTGCTGCGTGCTTCGAACCCGGGAGCATCCGTTACGAGGTTCCAGTCGATGCCGTCGCTGGATTTCCAAACATCGGTCGATGCGGAGTTGGGTATTCCGGAGGCCAGGTTGTTACCAGCGGTAATGTACATTTCATTGTTAAAAACGGCCCCGCGATAAAATGCCCTGGCAGTGAAGGCAAGTCCGGCATTTTCAGTCCAGTCCGAACCGTTTGACGAAGTAGAAACGGCATTCTGTGCGGTGGCTGTGAAGACGGATCCACCACCATTAAAATCAGGCAGGGTCGCACCGCCGATCAAGTGGAAAGCGTTGTTGAATGTCAATAATTCGGAGAAACCATAAGGAGGGAAAATATCGGGCATCGTGCCGACCTGATTCCAGGTAGCGCCATCAAAACTTTTCCAAACTTCCTGAAAATTTGGCCCACCGACCGCTACCGAGGCCGTTCCCATCACATAAACTTCCCCGTTTAAAATACCAGCCCGCTGGTCCTGAAAAGCGAGAAAGCCTCCATCGGGGGTGACTTCACTCCAACTTTGGACCGGGGTATCGCTTACGACCACTTTTACGGTATATTCTGTTTCGAGCGTCATGTCCTCAGAGGTAACGGTATACACGACCGGGTCGGTAAAATCATTGACCGTCACGCCGCTGACCTGGTCAAAGCCGCTCACTTGCACCGATGCGCCATTGGAAAAACTGAAAACAGCTATCAATGCGCCCACATCGGTCCCCATCGGCAGCTCTCCCGCATGGGTGATCATGCCGGTAGCTTCGTCGATGGTAAAATCCACATTCAGTTCGGGAATGTCATAAGCCGTAATAGCAGCTTCGCCAGCTCCCCCAGTGGTCCCGTTGTCCCGGAGTATGACATCGTATTCCCGCTCCAGTTGGCGGTCTCCGGATTCTACGAGGTAGGACACTTTATTGGTAAAATTATTGGGGGTCACGCCACTTTCCTGCTCCACGGTATTGATAAAGGCCCTCGCATCTTCTGTCAGTTCAAATTCTGCAACCAGTTCGGTCACGTCCAGGTTGTCCGGCAACGGCTCTACATTGGTAATGTTAAAGTTGTTCTGATCAATGACGAAAGTGACTGCCAGTCCTTGTATGCTATAGGACAAAATACTAGCATTGCCCCTGGTGCTTGTGTCATCGTCGTCATTACAGCTAAAAGATAAGAGCAGCACTGCCGCCAGTAATAGGGAAGTCCATGTTTTTTTCATAAAAAAGGAAATTTAAGTTTTTGTCCATAGTAATTGAATAGCTACGAACAAGAACTTATCACGCGTAATCAAAGATTAATTAGTGTTTTGATCGGTGGCTGTGCCGCCTCACATCAGGAGTTTCAGGAAATCTCCACTGAACTCCCCCTCCGAGCCGCTGAAGGGCCTGTCCCGAAGTCGTCCCAAAATGAACGCGGGGAAGGCATTCGGGGCAGCGAGGGAATTGCCAAGTAATTTTGTTACACAATAATTAGTTTGGTAGAATTTTCAGCAAACATAGGGAATAGGCGAGGCAAAAAGCGAAAAGAGAAAGGGAAAAATGGAGGCCGTAATGCAGCCGTCAAATGGACCGTTCTTGTTTGTGGGCTGCTTGTTCTTTCAATAGATTCTGTCTACCCTCAAATAAATCTGCATGCAGCGGAGTCTTTGGCCACCGAACGGTGTTACTCTTGGCAACGGTAACACCGCTGTCTACCGAGGCCGCAATATTTTTATTAAGCAAACAAGTATTCCCTTTTTGTTTTTATTTTCACCGTTCTCAAAGAGAATAATTAAAAACCATGTTAAACCGTTCAAATCTATCTATTCTCCTCTTGCTGGCCCTGCTTATTTTATGGAGAGTTTTTGAATCCCTTTTTCCCGAAATTATTGGCAGTCGCATAAAAGATACCTTGGACCTATATTTACCTGTGGGCTACGAATGGGGTTTGCTCGGCATTTTTATCCTAATTTCTTCTATTGTCATTTACCAATCTTCGGACTTTTTAAAAAAATATTTTCCAAGTTCCTTAAATGAAATAAAAAAGAACTTCAATATTCCGATAACGGCTGCCAATTTGGAATATGTCAACGAAGCGAGAACCGCCATCGAAAATGCCGAACCCGAAACAGCATTGCGTTTTTTATCCGAAATAAATATTCCGACCTTAAAAGATGAAGTCACCCTGCTCAGTACGCAGTGGGTAGCATACAACCGCTCCCATCCGCAAATAAATATCAGTGACCGAGACTATATAAAAGTCAATAAAAATATTATTCAATTAATTGCGGCGCTGGAAAAGGAATTGCACCGAGGAGCGGAAATTTATCAGACCATACAAGACTACCTTAAAAAAAGATATGAAAACCGGTTGCGTCAAAAACTGGCCGGCCGGCAGCCCGTCAATATCCGGCGGTTCCCCACCAAGGTCGGCACCTCGGAAGAAACGGCGGAATTATTCGTTCCATATCAAGAGGGTGAAATTCAGGATGAAATGTCCAAGGTTTTTCGCGATGCGTATGGCCGTTTATTGGTTTTGGGCATTCCGGGTTCCGGCAAAACAACGCTTTTACTCCGGTGGGTCATACAATTATTGGACGAAGAAAAATATGCGCTCCCCGTTATCGTCAACCTCGCTACCTGGCGCAATGAATTTGTCACTTTCGAAACGTGGTTGCAGGAAATACTCCCGACCGAACTCGGTGTTTCCAAATACCTCGCAAAAGAATTATTAAAACATGACCGCTTTATTTTATTGTGCGACGGACTGGATGAAATAAAAACAGAAGACCGCAATTCCCTCCTCGCCGCCATGGGAAAATATGGCTCGGTTAACCACCGCCGTTTCGTGATTTCTTCCCGCGTGGAAGAATACATGGAAGTGGAAAAGGATGCCCCGGTCAATTTGACCATCGAGGTCGGTGCGCTGACGATGGAACAGCTCAAAACGGAATTAAATAAAATGGCTTATTTGCACACGGAAGCAAAAAGGTTATCATATGCTTTAGAAAAAGACGAACATTTACGCGCCGCCGTGCAGACGCCTTTTTATTTTAATACGCTGCAATTGCTTTTTGCGAATGGCATTCGCTTGTCGGATTTAAATTTTTCAGCGAATTCAAAAGAGGGAAGGGAAAAAGAAATTAAAGCACAATTTATTGAATTTGCATTGGAGAAAAATAAAAATATAAATCACCGGCGGTGGCTGGCTTTTTTGGCGTCGCGGTTGAATTTGAAAAATTTGGTGAGTTTTGAATTGGTGGATTTTCAGTATGATTGGTGGAGGTGGAGCAAGACAACTATCAGAATGGGAGCATTTATAGAAACTTTGACTTCTGGGTTTGTCGGTGTTTTTGTTCCTGCCATATTCCTGGCTCCCATGATATTATATATCTTTATAAACTTTTATGGCTTTGAAATTGGACTTAAAATCTCAATTGTATTCATTTTTTTGATCCCAATTATGGTCAACATATTATTGTCCTTCATTAGTAACATAAACTCTAAATCTATTGAATTCCCGACAATTAATACAAGAGACAACATCCACTGGTCTTTAAAATCTATTTATTTAGCATTTAAGATAAATTTTAAATCTGTTTTGTTTGCCGGCACCATAACTGGTATTCCAATTGGTCTAATTTTCTGGACACGCGTGGGTGTATTATTTGGGATCGTAATCGGCATGATGGCTATGCTATTGGTTGTTTTTGGATTCACAGCCATTGCATTATTATCAACACAATATTTTCATTTTTTACAAATAAACAAACCGTACAAACGCTTTAAAGCCTCCGCCAAAGCCCTCTACTTCTCCATCTTTCAACACCGTCACCTCATGTCCCTCTTCCAAAAGCACAACCTCCTCCCCAAAAAAATCGTCCCCTTCCTCACCGACATGACCGACCGCCACCTCCTCGAATCGGACGGGGCGAGCTGGCGGTTCCGGCACCGGATCTTGCAGGATTATTTTGCGGGGGAATGGGAGAGAATGAAAAATGAAGAATGAAGAATTATTTGATTTCCTAATTCTTCATTTTTCATTCTTCATTTTTCATTCTTCATTTTTCATTCTTCATTCTCCCACCAACTCCCCCTCCTGCCATTCCATCGGCGTCATCCCATATTCCTTTTTGAACACCCGTCCAAAATACCCCGGATCATTGAAGCCGCAATCCATGGCCACCGCGGTGACGGTCATTGGGGGTTGTTCGCGCAAGAGTTCTTTGGCCTTGTTCAGGCGGATCGAACGGATGAACTTGTTGGCGGACAGGCCCGTCAGGGCCGAGAGCTTGCGGTGGAGTTGGGAGTGGCTCATACCGACATCGCGGCAGAGTTTTTCGACGTTGAATTCGTAGTCGTCCAAATGGTTTTCCACACTGCGGCGGACTTTGATCACGAAGTAATCTTCCTGTTCGGTGGTTTCTTTTTTAGCGACCGTCTGGCCGTTTTCTTTGGATGGAACAGGTGCCGGGGCCAGCCCTGCCACCGATTGATAGTATTGCTGCAACTTCCGCCGGCCTTCCAGCAGCTTTTTCAAACGCAACAACAGTTCTTCTTTGTTGAAGGGTTTGGAGAGATAGGCGTCTACGCCCTGCTCCAATCCTTCCAATTTACTTTCCATATCGGCCTTGGCCGTCAGCATGATGACGGGGATGTGGCTGGTGCGCTGGTCATTTTTCAATATTTTACTCACCTCAAACCCATCTTTACGGGGCATCATCACATCGGTGATGATGATGTCGGGGATGCGGTCGAGGGCAATTTCAAGGCCTTCTTGTCCGTCCTTGCCGACGAGCATTTTATATTGATCCTGCAGGCAGGTGGCAAGGTAAGCTACCACGTCGGGGTTGTCCTCAATGAGGAGGAGGGTCGGCAAGCGATCATCGTCTTCTGTGAAAGCGGCCGGCAAAATGGTGGGCGTTGGCTTGGTCTCTTGCAATGGCAAAATAACCGGCGCAGCGGGAAGCTGCTCTGCTTTGGAGTCTGTCCCGGCGTGCTTGGTGGCAGAAGGTTGCGCAGTGGAAGGAGGGCTCAGCGTCAGCCGTCCTTTCTTTTTGATCGGCAGATAAACAATGAATTCCGAACCTGTCCCTTCCCAGCTTTTCACTTTGATTTCGCCGCCCATCAGTTCTACGATTTCTTTGGTGAGCGAGAGGCCGACGCCACTGCCCTCCCCTTCCCGGGTCGAACTGCCGTCCACCTGGTAAAAACGGTCAAATATTTTTGGCAGAGCATGGGAAGGAATGCCCTTACCAGTGTCCCTTATTTTTAAGGTCAATCTTCTTGAAGCCGTGCCCGGATCGTTATCATTGGCACTCATGTTCACGTAAACGTTGCCGCCGTGCGGCGTGAATTTGATGGCATTGGACAAGATATTTGCCACTACCTGCTGCATTTTTTCCCGATCGAACGACATGTCCAAATGGTCCATATCCGGAATAAAATGCAGTCCGATGCCTTTGTTGCGGGCATAGGAGTCCATCCCTTCCACTTCCCCTTTGATAAAATGCACCAGGTCGCCGTGGGTCGGTTTGAGTTCCATTTTACCACCTTCCAGTTTCGACAGATCGAGCAGTTGATTGACGAGGCCGAGCAATTGCTGGCCGTTACGGCCGATCAGGTCAAGACCATTGTCGAGATGGGCCTTGGGGTTTTCCCGGATCTGTTTGGCCATGCCCATGATGATGGTCAACGGAGTGCGGAATTCATGGGTAATATTGGTATAAAGTCTTGATTTAGTGGCATGTAACTCTTTCAGGCGTACCGTTTCATTTTCTGCCAGTCGCTTGTTTAACTGAGAACGATAAATCAAAAAGATCAGCAGCAAAGCCAACAGTCCATATAAAATATACGCCCACCAGGACTTCCACCAGGGCGTTTTTATGACTACATTTAAAGAAGCTTCATCTCCCCAGATGCCAAACTGGTTGGCCCCCCTGACTTTGAAACGATACATGCCCGGCGGCACATTTGCATAAATGGCGCGGGGATCGCCCTCGATCTTACGCCAGTTTTTGTCGTGGTTTTCGAGCATGTATTCCATTTGGTGGAGTTCGGGCGACTGAAAGTCCATGACAGCAAAACGAAAGAAAAAAGCATTCTGAAAATGATCGAGCACCAGCCAGTTGGTTTCCCAGAAAGAGGCTTGCTGGGAGCTGTCGAAAGCGGCCATTTCCTCCAGGTCGAGCAGCTCAAAATCCGTGATGCGCAGGATGGGCGCATTCAGCGAATCTTTCCATTCGCTGGGGTTGAAGCGGTAAATGTCATCATCGGTCTGTAGTACGATTTCACCGTCGGTATTGGTATAAATACGGTCGGCAGTCACGGGCAGGTTGGTGGTACTGGTCTGGTTCTCGAAGGAAAAGGCACGTTCGTTTTCAGGTTCAAATTTCATCAGTGTTTGCCCCAAGACCCAGAATACGCCCTGCTGATCCATCACCATGCCTTTGAACGGTGGTTTGCCACCCATTTTTTTACCATCATAAAAAAGACCCTTCCTCACCTCGCTGTCCAATTTCAACAAACCATTTTCCAGGCAAACCCAATAATTGCCATTGAGGTCTTCACGAGGCTGGCTTTTCCAGTCTACATGTGCCTGGGTCGGTTGTTCTACGTGGTAAAGCTCCGTCACGCCGGTGCGGGTATCCCGTTTTTGCAACTCCCCTGATTCGTCATTTTTAATGATCCACAGCAAGCCATCGGCTTTTGATTCTACCTCGATGACTTCCGGTTTCTTTGCGTCATCAACTATTTTCGGAGGGTCATCGTTTGTTGCATCTTCGACGGGGGCACCATTGGAAGGATTGGACGGAAAGTATCTGGAAGAATCTCTCAGGCGGTCGAGCACGCTTGGTGTGGTGTTCTCCACTACCGGATCGTTGATCGGCAATGGATCGATATCGTTGATGATCACCGTTGGTTCCTTGATCCGGTAAACCCTTCCATTTTCACTGGCCGTGCTCACCCAGATGACTCCGTCTTTTGATTGAACAATCGTCCAGGCGGCATTCTCCTTCAGCCTTCGCTTGGAAGGGGTCGATTCACGGTTGTTGAAATAAACCTGTTGCTGGGTAGCGGGGTCAGCACACATGATCCCGGCAGCAAAATGACCTGTCCAATAGCGGCGGCGGTTGTCTTCGAAAAAAAAGGTCATGTGCGGGTAATCTTTATTTTCCTGGTTAATGTCCAATGACATCTGGACGGGTGATTTGGTAAATTTCTCCCTTTTCCGATCGAACAACTGGATGCTGTTTTCCGACCCCACCCAGAGCCGGCCCCGGCTGTCTTCGGTGATGATACGGACATGATGGCTGCTTAAACTTTCGGGATCATTGCGATCCGGCAGGAAGCGGGTAAACGATTCCGTTTCAGCGTCGTACCGATTAAGTCCGCCTTCTTTTTCGCCGAAAAACGGAAATCCGGTACCGACCCAAAGCGTTCCTTCTGCATCCACATACAGCGCCCTGATCTGGTCGCAGTCGATGCTGGACTTGTCCCTTTTCTTGTGCAGGAAGCGTTTCATCTCGCCCGTTGCCAGGTGGATGCGGGTCAGCCCTTTTTGGGTCCCCACCCAAAGGTGTCCATCATTGTCTTCAGTGATGACTGAAATATGATCATTGGAAAGTGAATTGCCGTCCCGGCGATCGTAGCGGAAGCGTTTGAACTTGTCTGTCTCGTGGTGAAAATGGTTCAGTCCATCCCCCCAGGTACCGATCCACAGGGAGCCGTCCCGTGCAACGTAGATCGTTTCAATATAATTGGATGAAATGGAAGTGCCGTCCCAGGTGCCATGCACGTAGGTCTTGAACCGGTGGCCGTCCCAGCGGTGGAGCCCATACTGTGAGCCGAACCACATAAAACCATAGTTGTCCTGAACGATGGCCTGTACGTGATTGCCGTGCCGGCCATTTGGCAAGGTGAAGCGTTCTATCTCCAGCGATTCCATCGACTGGGGGCTCTGAGCTTCCAACCCGTTTTGGGAGCAAGTGAAAAAAGCCAGTAACAAGGCGAATATGGACAGTTGTTTTTTCATTTTACAAAACTAATGTTGGAAAGCGATACTTCAAAGAATGTTTGTTTGGGGGGGTAGATATGTCATTTTTTGAAAAAATGACATATCTGAAACTTTGCTAAAAAAGGCAAGGCGAACCGTGACCAGCCCACCTTGCACCACTCATATGAAACTTAATTTGTCTGTCGGGTTAAACTTTGGCTTACCCGCGGCAGTGATACCGTTTGTGAACAGGATCACTGCCCGCACGGGCAACGGCCTATCGTTGTGAGTAGATTTCCATTTCACCAATAACAATGGGCTTGGAAACCAGGGTATTTCTCAGCTCAATCCGGTCATTTGTCTTTTCAAATGGCTGGATGACTGTTTTATTGCCTGCCCGTACGACCATCAAAAACTCTCCAAATGGAAGCTTTTCTGTATTGAAATTTTCGTTCAGGTCAGCAACGCCTTTTATCTTTTTACGCAAGTAGGTTTTTCCTTTCAAATTGCAGATATGGACCTTTACGGTATTTCCGCTCAAACCATTCATCTGTACGTTCAGGTCTTTGCCGGTTGCTTCAAACCGTCCGGGGAAATTGGCGGCATCTTTCTTACCGCCGACCAACTGGGTGAAGCCCGACTCGTTGTTGATGGTATTGAAAAAAGAGACCGCTTCGCCACCAAGGTGAAAGGCATGGTTGAAAGCACCATTCGGATGTTCGATGTGCAACAGGTAGTCACCGATGGGCAGGTTATCCAGTTTTATCAATTTGCTGTAACCGTCCTCTTTGGTGACCATTTCTGAAAGTAAGGTGTATCCGGTCACGTCCAGGATCTTTACTTTCGTCAGTTGCTTTTCCAGGTTGGCCATGCGCAGTTCAAAGGCGCGTCCCTCCTCTGAAGGGGCTACTTTAACAATCATTTTATGTATGTCTTCGACCGGGTCAGCAATGGCGGCCATCGGGTTCAACAAAGCGATTAACATCAAAGTGGCGAGAAAGAAATTGATTGAATTTTTCATTTTTCAATGGTTTTAAAAGTGAGGACTGAGAAGCGCATCTATTACTCTAAACAGTCAGATGATTTCTTACGCCACAAAGATGTAGTCAAAAACAAATGCCTCGTTCGGACATTGTTGCCAAGTTATAGGACATTCCTTGCGAGGGGTGGGACAAACATTGCAGGAGGGGTAATAGTATTGTGTTTACGCGGCTTTTTAGCTGATTTTGCTTCTCAAAATGTATTTTGTGAAATATTTTCAAACCTGAAATTCAATGTTGTTTTTTGCGTTTGATACACCAAATATGGCATCGCCATACCCAATCGGGAAGATTTTGCCACAGGTCACCGGGCCACATTCAGCATAGAGCGCCCACACAAACTCTTATTTTTAAATGAAATATTTTCCAGTATACCTTCTGATTGCACTTTCGTGCATTTCCTGTAAAAATGACGATGACGGCACTCCAGATTGGAGCGCTGTATCTGCCTTAAAAAATGGATCGTACTGGGAAGCAGCAGTCAAGGTCGTTGATAATTCGGACCACCCTGAAGAGACGGGCCTGCTCCTTTTCATCGAGAAAGAAAAAGACAATGGATGGGATGAATTAATGTATTTTGTCAATGTCCCTTCAAGCGTCGGCAGATACACCCTGCCCGACACACGGTCCAATGCCCAGGACACTTTGATCCGGTTATATTACGGGACCGGAGGCTCCGACGTTATAGGTGATACTTTTTCTCTTTCCGCCACAGATAGTATCGAAAACTACCTAGAAATCACCGATATACTGGATGACAAAATCATTGGTAAATTTCAGCTTTCATTCTTCAGAAATTCAGCAGGCGTTCCTGCTTGCCCGGGCACTCCCGATACCGTTATTTTTACAGCAGGAGCATTTCGTACCTGGATTAGGTATTAGCTGAATTGACGTTTTGTATAAATGCCCAGGCATGCCTTTTTTATTTGAGCAGGGAACAAGGTTAGAGAAAAACACAACGAACAATTGAATTTTTCCCTGAACGACCTCTTCCGACTTCACAAAAATAAGCATCAAGATGCTTGGTAAATTTTTATAATTCACTATCTTAGCCATCTCCTTAATAACATTTCTTTCGGACTTCACGGACTTGACATTTCATTATTCTGATGAAACAATCTACAAATGCATTCCGCATTTCTCTATTCCAAATCTACTCCAGTCTACTCCAATCAAATTAATCAACACATCCTAGGATTTCCCAAACCGTTTTAATCCAAGCCGTTTTTAATGGTCAATGGCAAATGGTCAATGGTCAATAGCCTGCTCCGAATTCACTTCGGGGGGCAATTCATGTACCGTTCACTACTAACCGCTCACCGTTATAAAGCTGCTTGCCTACCCTTGGGTTTTTACTTTTCTGATCAGATCGTTTTCAGGCGATACCTGAAAACACAGTGTTTTATTGCACTGGCAGATACCCTTATGCCATTAGCGGCTGGCTCTATGGTCTACTGCTGACTGCCAACTGTCACCAAAACACTTCCTACCGGTAGGACCGACAAGGTCCATTGACTTTACAAATTTTCGGACGGACCAAACCATTACTTACTCACAGTCTGGTTAAGCAGCCATTGGTTTGCGCTGATGGAAGTAAGACCGGCTAAAAATTTTTACCTGAAAATGAACAAGTTATTTTTCCTCTCCATATTCACATTCCTTTTTGCATTCACGAATCCTGTGTTCAGCTCGGAAGGTGACCGCTTTTCGAACAACCGGTCCACTTTTATTGAAGAACTCGAAATATTCCTCAACGTCAAGGACAATAAGGAAATGGCCCTCCTCATGGCCCAACTGGAAGCCAAGCTGAACAGCGGCCAATTTTCGGAAGCCACTTTTGTAAAAATGGTCAACCTCTGCAACCGCATGTTCCAATTGGAAATGAAAGCCAAACCCTACTTCACCGAATACATCGAAAGTGTATGCTCCTGGAAAGGCAGCTGCACTGCTAATTGCCAGCTCGAAAACTGGCACGACGTCTACAATCAACTGCTCGACCAGCTGGAGGGCAAAAGCTTCAAGGCATACGCCAAGCTGCTCCAATTCGCCCAGCAGTTTTATGAAAAAGGGGCCTTGTATGCTAAAAAATCAGGTACCTCCTGGACGGTCGAACAAAACAAGCACCAGATCATCTGGCAAGACAACCAACCCGTGATCGTCGTGAAAGACACCCGGCTCCAAGCCGCCTGGAAAGACCACACCATGACCATCGAATCGACCAACGGGCAGTACTTCCCGTTCAAGGACAGTTGGGAAGGCAACGGCGGAAAAGTAAACTGGAACATGCTCGCCCCCAATGGCGGCATTGAAGCCGAACTGGTGGAGTACAACGTCAACGTGACCAAGAAAGAATACACGGCCAAAGAAGCCCTGCTGACTCATCCGGGCTTTTTTGGCGATATACAAGTGCGTGGCAAATTTTCGGACAAATTGCTCTCTTCACGCACGTCCTCGAAGAGTTCCTATCCCCGGTTCGCCACTACTGGCGCCACCGTGGAAATCATTGATGTTTTTTCGAATGTCAATTACCGGGGAGGGTTCTCTTTATCGGGGTTGAAAGCCGAAGGGATCGCTACTTCCGAGACCAAAGCGACCCTCATTATTTTTGATAAAAACAAAAAACAACTGGCCACCCTGCGTGGCGATCTGGTCTCCCTGGAACGGAAGCAGGCCGTTTCCGCCAAAAGCATGGCCATTGAAATTGCACTGGGCGACGAAGGCTCGCTTTCCCACCCTTGTGTAAATGTAAAATACGAGCCCGGTCAAAAAATGACCTTCCGCAGCAACGACAAGTCTGCTTCGAAAAGCCCTTATTACAACTCCTACCATAAAGTGTTCATGTTCGCCAACAGCGTGGAATTTGATACCAAAACGGGCGACTTGCACATCAACCCGAAAAAGGGAGCCATGGGCGGTAACGGACAACGGGTGCGCGTGGAGTCAGAAAGTTTTTACGATAAAAACCTCTACAACCGCATCCAGAATGTGGCAACCATCCACCCTTTGGTCATGATTGCCAAAGTGGCGCAGGAGGAAGGCAAGACATTCTCTGCCGAAACGTTGGCACCGAAAATCAACCCGAATTTCAATGTGGAAAGCATTCAGCGACTATTGTTCGACCTGGAGCAAGGCGGCTTTCTCCTTTACAATTTTGCCAAAAAGGAAGTGACTGTTCTCGATCGTACTTTTCACTACGTGAATGCCGCCGCCGGCAAACAGGACAGCGACCTCATGCGCTTCGAGTCCGACACGGATAAAACCAATGCCATCATCAACACGACGGACAAAACCATCGAAATGGAAGGTGTGAAAAATTTCATGCTGCACCCGCGCCCGCGCGTGGCCGTAGTGCCCAAAGGCGGCAAGGTGGTTTTGAAAAAAGACCGTGGTTCTGCCTTTGACGGACGGGTGTTTGCCGGTTTTAGTGTCATCGAGGGAGAGGGTTTTGAATTTGATTACACGAAGTTTCAAATGGAGGCCAAACAGGTGAATTCGCTCGACCTCTACATCCCCGACGGTGGCGTAGACAAGAGCGGCCAGCCAACGGGCAAATCCATCGGCTCCCGCATTGAAAACACCAGCGGCACCCTGCTGGTGAATGCACCGGAAAACAAGTCAGGCAAGGAATTGATCAAAATGTTTCCTTCGTTCGTGACCAAGGCTGCTTCCTATGTTTTTTACGACCAAAGAAACCAGCAGGGAGAAAATGTGTACGGCCGGGAAGATTTTTATTTCGAATTGAAGCCGTTCACGTTCAACAGCCTGAGCAATGTCACGCCCGATTTATTGACGTTTGAAGGCAAAATGGTTTCGGCCGGTATTTTCCCTGAATTTGAAGAAACGGTGGTTTTCCAGGAGCATGACCAATCGCTCGGTTTCACGCGGGCCACACCAACGGAAGGATTTGACATTTATCAAAAAGGAAATTATAAAGGTGACATCAGCCTGAGCAATGTGGGTTTCAAAGGTGTCGGCGAGCTAAGTTGGCTGGCAACCAATTTTGCAGCAGAGAATTTCCTCTTCAAGCCAGAGCAGACCACCGCCAATGCTGAGGTTTTTGACCTCACCGGAAACACTACGGACGATATCCCGACCACCCACGGCGAGGATGTCCACATCAATTGGCTGCCCAATGTCGACAGCATGTTCGTGAAATCGAAAGAACAGTCGTTCGACATCTTTGAAAAGGGGACACACCAGGTGGACGGCCTACTGATTTATACGCCCGACGGCCTGAAGGCCCGCGGCCAATTTGACTGGGAAGACGGCACCATGAACTCGGAACTGTTCTCGCTCGGCCACCACTCCATCCAAACGGACGCTGCCGATTTAAAGATAAAATCCATGAGTACCGAAGGGGTTGCCCTGAACACCAACAACCTCCGTGGAAACATTGATTTTGAACAGCAAAAGGGAGCGTTTTCCGCCAACAACGACCAAGAAGAAACCAAGATGCCGGCCAATCAATACAAGACGTCCCTCAACAGTTTTGAATGGGACCTGGCGGCAAAGACCCTCAAATTCAAAGCACCGGAAAACGACAAAGGTTGGTTCCTCTCAACTGACAACGCCCAGGATTCGCTGTTTTTCAAGGGTGCCACGGCGACCTATGACTTTGAAAATACCGAACTGAACGTGACGGACGTAACGGAAATTGAAGTAGCCGACGCCCTCATCATCCCGCACGCAGGCCACGTAAAAATTGAATCAGGGGGATTGATGCAACAACTGGAAAAAGCCCGCATCATTGCCAACTCGAACACCAAATACCACCAAATCGTGGACGCAACCATTCAGGTGAAAGGCCGGGAAGAATTTACCGGCAAGGGTTTTTATGAGTACAACGTGGAAGGCAAGCCACAGCTCATTGAACTGAAGCGCATCACTGGGAAAGGTGCCCCCGGCGGCGAAAAAACCATCACTGTGGCCGAAGCGGAAATCACCGAAACAGATGACTTTTACCTCGATGCCAATACCCGCTACATGGGCCAGGTTTCATTGAAATCTACCGAGCAGTGGTTGGGCTTCAAAGGTTTCTCGCAGATGCAGATTCCGGTCTTGAACAAAAACGAATGGTTCGAAACGGTTTTCAAAGGAGACTATAAAAATCTCCTCATCGCAGCGGATGAACCAAAAAACACGGAAGGTGAAACACTGAAAACAGGCCTCTTCGTCAATTTTGAAAATGCCTGGAACTATACCAGCGTGCTGATGCCGGAGCGGTCCAAAAGAGATAGGGAACTCTTCAGCACGACCGGCGTGGTACGCTATGACGTTGCCGCAAATGGGTATCAGTTTGGCCCCGCAGAGCGCCTCGACCATCCACTGACGCCGGGCAATTTGTTGACATTCAACAGCAAGGATGCCACTGTAAAAGCCGAAGGTTCTTTTAACCTCTGCCCCCACATGAAAGAACTGGGTTTCCAGGTCGCAGGTTTTGCAAAAACAGGCATGGACGCTGCCGTTCTGACCGATCCAGCCCTGGCAAACGATCAAATCGAAGCGGAATTCGTCACGGGTTTTGATTTCAACCTGCCCAAGAACTTGATGAAAATCATGCAAACAGATTTTGCCTCGGCTTCTTTCGATGCACAGCCCGTTGTGTACGATAAAGAAACACTCTACCGCACCGCCATCACCGAATGGACCACAGATGAAAAGGTTCGCAACGCTGCCTGGTCCGGCCTGATGGCCCGCCACGTGCTCGACCTTGGCAACTACACGCCAGCTACTTTTGTGCTCGGTGAAATGCACATGAGCTGGAACAGTGAACTTCAGTCCTTTGCCACCACTTCTGACAAAGTTGCCCTCAACAGCTTGAACGGACAAGGCATCCACCGCTATGTGGAAACACTGGCGGAATTCCACATGCCCTCCAACAAAGATGACCGGATCTACCTCCTGTTGAAATCACACAGCGGCCAGTACTATTATTTCAACTACAAAAAAGGCATCCTGCACGTGTATTCCAGCAATGAAACGTTTAACCAGGAAGTCGAAAACATGAAGGAAGGAGAGCGCAAGATCGAAGCCGTCAAAGGTCAGCCCTACGAACTACAACTGACCACACCGGACATTGTGAATTTCTTTTTGCGCAGGCATGGGAAGTAGAGAGCAGAAGGTAGATGTACTGATTGATAAACATGGGGACAGCCCTGTATGTACGGCAGTCGCCCGCGTCGCAGCGCCGGGCCGAGGAGGGGGCTGAGCGGCCGATAGGCCGACTGCGGCGCCATCTTAGCGAACATTTGATCCTAAGTTGATCAATCGGTACATCTACCCCCTACCCAAATCCCTCTACCAGAAAATCTCATTTTTAGGTAAATACGCACTGTCGGGGACGCCCGGTGGTGCGTTTTTTTAGATGCTTTCTGTTTTATACCTTTGTTTAACTGCTATCCAATCTATTTGTCTTACCACATTACCTGAAACAATCTCCAATCTGCCCTTTCCAATCGCAATCGAGCTGACTTCTTCCCTGACAAATTAATTCATTCCATTAATCGGTTTATTAAAAACTATCACCAACTATGGTCGGTACCCGCTGGCAGGTAGCATCTGTCTGCCGTCCACCGTCTGCCGTCCGCAATCATGAACCTATGAACAAATTGTTACTCCTCACATCGGTTATTTTGATTTTTTCATTCACCAAAACCAATCACGGAGAAGACCCCGCCACCGGATTCTTTTTAGATGTGAAAAGCCACCAGTTGTATGGTTTGTTTGCCAAATCCGTTCATTCTGAAGATGACCGGTCCTTCTTTAATGTTACGGGAAACATTGCCGACGACGATGACGTGTACACGATTTGTGAAGATGCCAAGCGCAGCAACCCTTACCTGAAAGGCAATCAGCTCACCTTGTCTAACATTGAAAACACGATTTCAGCTTCCGGCACCTTTAATATTTGTCCGGAAATAAAAAAGATAGGGTTTCGGGTAGCCGGGGTTGCTGGTATTCAACTGGACGGACCGATGCAACGAGGCTCTGAAATCAGCCCCTCCGACCTGTCGATGAACTGGGTCGCTGGTTTTGATCTAAACCTCCCAAAGCACTTGATGAAGATCATGCTGACTGATTTTACGGTTCGCCCAAGCGACACCTCCGTAGTCCGCTACCACCAATCCCCGGCCTACCAGGCGGCCTGGATGGAATGGAGTACCAGAGAGAAAAAGCGAGCAGAGGCCATTGCCGACCTACAGGAAGGAGGCCAGTTCGATCTGTCATCGGAGGATACACCCAACACCCTGACCCTGGGTCATTTGAACATGAAATGGGACGACGAACTGCAATCTTTCATCACAGAAGAAAAAAAGGCCGTTCTGGTCAATATGGGCAAACAGGATTTACATTATTTCATCGACGCCAAGGCAGAGTTTTACATGCCCGCCAACAAAAACGACCAGCTCCGCCTGCTGCTTCACTCTCCCAATGGCCATTTTTATTTTTTCAATTACATGAACGGCATGCTGCAAACCTGTTCCAGCAACAGTGCCTACAACGATTTTTTGATCAACATCAAAGAAAAGGATACCGAAGTAGAAGTCGTAAAAGGCCAGCCCTACGAGCTGCAATTTGCATCAGCTTATGTAGTAAAGGTCTTTGAGGAAAGGCTCGGAGAATAAACCCGGCTTGCTAAACCCCAAAGATTTTTAACTACCCATTCTTATAAAACAGATTCACTGAATATTGCTATGCAGCAAACCGGCCGTTTAACTGCTGGCGCAGGACTTCACCCTGCGCCAGCACTGTGGCCCCTCTTTTCAGCAGGATTTCCCGAAATATTTATCCTTTACGGTGAATCCTGCGCTGCCTTGTTTATCTTTTAGCAAAATCACCTGTCCAATTTTCCCAATTAGAAAATCTTAGCATCCAAAAGTTGTGGACTCGCTCACCTATCAAGCCCAACTTTGTCCTAACAGTTTACACCACTAAAATCATTACGTTAAAATCTAAAGCCATGACACCTTCGTGTCAAGTAGTTCGTTTAGACAGGAGCTAAAAGAATGTTTTATTAAAAATAATGTGCTGTCAGTCCGGCCAACCTTTATGCATAAAACCAGCACTTTAAAACATTACCATCCATAAGTCTAAGAAATAAGAAAAATCGACTGCTTGCACCTGGCAAGGGGATTACCCCTATGCTGAAAAATTAATCACTGCTTCTCAAACCCGCTAACAGTACGTATTATGGCACCACAGATTTTCTCTTTAATTCTTACTTTCTCTTTCCTATTCCTCCAGTCCATCACTTTTTCACAAAGCACGGCTCACGAAAAAAGCCGGGATTATGTCTATTTTAAACATGGTGGCTTTATCAAGGGCACCATTACAAAAAACATGGACAAACACGGGATTGGAGTCCGCTCCGAATTGGGGGCCGAATTGTTTTATGATTTTTGTGAAATCAGAAGAATCATCCGCAAACCTCCCCTGCTACAACTCCTCGATTCATCTTATACCGAGCTGGGGTTAACCTACGGATTGCCCGGCATCTTGAATTTCAATATCGGCCATTGGTTTGGCCGGACCGGTGTGCGTGTTTCAGGGATGTATTACGGTGAAGATTTTGCCGGCATTCAATTGCACGTAGGTTATAAATTATCAGATAACAACCGGCAGCGTCACAGCGTCGGGTTTTCGTATGGCAGAATGGGTAGCCTGGCCAATGAAGGTGGTGGCCTGGGATATGCTGGCTTGGTTTATAATTACACCGGACCAGCCCTGGCCATTAAAAGAAGGCACCATGCCTTTTTTGCAGAAATTGGCTACGGCCGCTATTTCGAAACGGGAAACGAAGGCGCTGACGGGGTCGCTTCATTTGGCCCTATTCTTCAAGTCGGTTTCTTGCACCGATTTGTACCACATGCACCCCGGACGGAACATATTCCAATTCCCAGGTGTCCGAAACCCCCTAAAAAGAAAAAGCAAAAAAGACCCAAGATCAAAAAAGTAATTGTCCGCGAGAAAAATGTGATTGTCCGTTCAAAGGTGAAAAACATTATCGTCCGGCCAAAAATCGTCGACCCTGAAAAAGTCCCCGACCCACCAACATGTCCAGACTGCCCTGCAACCAAGCCCTGCCCCGATTGTCCGAAATGCCCAGCTACCGTTTCACCCGACAGTATTGAAAATCCGGTAGAAGTCAGTGTAAAAGAATCGAACATTCTCTTGCGCATCCGAGACAATGGTATCCCCGACGGAGATATTATTTCTCTGGAATTAAATGGAGAAATAATTTTATTGGAACACACGCTGACAAAAAAAGAAAAAGAAATACCAATTATTTTAAATCCGGAAAAAGAAAACCTTCTCGTTGTAATTGCCCACAATATGGGCAAGCGCAGCCCTAACACTTCTGTCATTTCCATTTATGACGGAATAAAAAATAAAAAAGTTATTTTAAATGCCACGATGGAAAAGCCGCAGGCACTGCAATTTATTTTAAATAAATAAATACTGACATTTTTTTAAACACATAGGCACATAAGGACATATAGATATTTAAAATAATTTTCCATGTGCTTCTATATGCCTATGTGTTCAAAAAATTTGATTCAAATTATTTACACTAAACATAAGCAGGTGGTCAAAAAAAATGACACTTTTTCTTTGCCTGAAAAAGATTTTTAAGACTTGGAAATCAAACATTTGTCAAAAGAAAAGTGTCATTTTTAGCGCCCCTTATTT
Organism: Bacteroidota bacterium; assembly: GCA_039819485.1. Taxonomy (GTDB): domain Bacteria; phylum Bacteroidota; class Bacteroidia; order Chitinophagales; family Saprospiraceae; genus UBA6168. Next base: position 44,080 of record JBCBRY010000039.1, read on the forward strand.
TTGTCCAAACATTTACTGTTATACAATTCGTACACGTATCCGCTTTTTACCATTTAAACAATATTGCCCTCCTTTTTTTCTAAATTAGAAAATTTCCCATTCACATTTTACTGGACTCACACAAAAATCAAGACCATCTTTGTCTTGTCAGAATAACACAATACGCATTTAATAACATAAAATCTAAAGCCATGACGCTATCTCATTTCTTTTTATTAGCTACCACCCAACCTCAAGACCGGAACATTATACGTATCCTTTCCAATGCATTTAAAGACAATCAAAGGATGCGCGTATTAATTGGAAACAAGAAAAAAGGTTTTCATAAATGCATTCGGGTTGTTATTTCGTTTTGTTATTTAATGGTTAAAAAATGGAACGGCATTTTTATTACAGCAGACAAGAACACCTATCTGTTGTATTACCAAAAAAACGAGTACCGATTTTCGGCCTATGATTTATTACACTATCTGTACATGGCGTTTTTCGTCATTGGAATCCTTCGGCTCCCGATGGTTTTCAAGAGAGAAAAAAAAGTAAAACAAACTCGACATTTACAGGTACAAAAAAAACGGGACCACGATTATTTGTACGTTTGGTTTTTAGCCAACAAAGAAAATTTCCGCGGTATGAACGGCCTGGTGGAAGTAAAAAATTTTCTATTAAAAAAATCTTCAGAGCTGAATGTTCCAGTGTACATAGAAACGACCGATGAACGCTTATTGAGTATGTACCAAAGAGCAGGTTTCGAATTTTACCATGAGATGTATGACGAGGATGCCGATATAAAAATCTGGTTCGGGCGCCTGCAAGCTCCCAGTAAAACTAAATGGAAAGATGCCTTGGTAAAAAACCTGGCAACCTATCGGAAAAGACATTTTTCCAACAATTGATCTCTTCCCTTTCAAATTATCTTAAAGTAAAACTACTGGAGCAGAACTGTGCCCTGTACCTGATCTTAGGTGCAGGCTCACAGTCCTGCGCCTGCGGTCGAATAATTTAATAAAACAAAAAAACATGAAAATCATTCAGTTCAAAAAAGATATAAATGACCAGTTGTTTTTTAAAACCTTAAAAAAAAGGGTGAACGAATATTTTCAAAAAAACAACATTAAAAAAACAGCCAACAAAAAAGCCAAAATAAAAGCAATCATTTTAATCGCTGCCTATTTTCTGACTTATGTAGGCATTTTTTATTCAGCCCAATTCCATCGGTTAATCATGGCCTACATGTCCATTGGAGCACTGACTATTTTCGTAGCACTGAACATTGCGCATGATGCTGCACACGCAACTTTTTCCTCCCGGAAAAAAATAAATAAACTGTTGGTTAATGTGTTCGACCTGCTCGGGGCAAGTGGATATATCTGGCAATTAAAACATGTGCACTCGCACCATCCACATGTAAACATTCCGAACATGGACAGCGATATCAAGCAAAGTAAATTAGTAAGAATATTTCCCAATGCGCCTTTTCATTGGTTTCATCGGTATCAGTATTTGTACATGCCCGTCTTATATTTATTGTATACGCTGGTATGGTTGCTCTATCGGGATTTTAGAGATTTTTTTAAAAACGATATCAGTGGAAAACCGGACCATAAACACTCAACCTTTCAATCCATTCAATTTTTTACGGGGAAGATTTTATTTTTTTCGAGGATGCTAATTATTCCCTGGGCCGTTTTACAGTTTTCTTTTTTACAAATCTGCGCGGCTTTTCTCTTGATGCATTTTACGGCCAGTTTTACTGTGGCACTGGCGCTGGTTTCCACACATGTGGGGGAGCATTCCACCTACCCGCAACCCAACGCAAAAGGACAGATGCCCGATTCATGGGTCCGGCACCAATTAATTACGACCAGCGATTTCGCCACGGAAAACAAATGGGTCACACATCTATTCGGTGGATTCAACCATCATGTGGCCCATCACCTTTTTCCAAATATCTGCCACATCCATTACCCGTCATTGACCAAAATATTAAAATCCACCTGCCGGGAATTCAACATGCCCTATGCGGCCAATGCCAGCCTGGGAGCGGCCATTCTTTCGCATTTAAAATTTTTAAAAATCAGGAGTCGGCAGGAATTAAAGGTGCCTTATTTAGAGATGTGAGATCAAAAGTAAGCAGGTGGTCAAAAAAAATGACACTTTTCCTTTGCCTGAAAAAGATTTTTAAGACTTGGAAATCAAACATTTGCCCAAATAAAAGTGTCATTTTTAGCGCTCTTTATTTTTGTCCAAGCACTTATTTTCCACTCGAATAAAGTGTAGTTTAATTTGGGAATAAAATAAATTTTATTTGCGCTCAGAACTCCTCCCTCCTCCGAAGGAAAAGATATAAAGGGTCCTATCTCCCCCTTTGGAGAGGGCTGGGGGGAGGTCAGCTAAAACCAAATTTTAATTAACGGAGATGCAGCGTTTTATTTTCATCTTAATTCTCTGCGAGAAAAAAAAATATTGCGAACATATAAGTAACAAAATCCCAATTGGCATCAATACCGAAACACCAAAAATCAATAAATAATAATTTGGCATAAAACCCATCTGACTCCAAAGCAGTACTCCTTGCCCAAACAAAATTAATTCAGACAATACAATACCGATCAACAAAAAAAATAAGCCAACCTTTGCCAGACCCCCCTTTAATAAAACAATGCGTTCATTGGCAGCAAAGCCTAACAAAAAACAGGTAGCCATGCCCAACAATAACAAATGAATAAATCCCAATACAAAATTTCGGATGGTATAGGCCACTACCCCGATCTGCGGAACGATAACAGCCGACTGAACAAGGATTTTTAATAAAAATGAGATCAATGCCAATAAAAATAAATAACGTACCCAACCAGAAAAATACTGACTTAGAAAAGTGCGCACTTCCTGATAAATAAAAACAAAATAAATCAGTGCAGCCAATTGTAGCGCAACACCAGTACTGTTTATATAAAACAAAACAGCAAGTGGTGTACTCCAGGTAACGGCCAGGACATACGTCAGTATACAGGAAAAAATCATCAGGTAATAAAAACGATTGGTATTTTTTTCCGCAACAGCTAATTGATGAAATTCAATCAATCTAAAAAACAGGGCAAGGATGGCCAATATAACCCAGCCATTAAATTGGAAATGCAAATAAAACTGAACCGCCGCATAATAGACGGCCGAGCCTGCCAGGTCGTTGACCGTCAGAATCGGCATGCACCAAATAGCCAGCGAGGACAAAACCATGAACCACAAAGCCGCACGTACAAACCGAATAGAATTGTTTCCACGGTCTTCGGGCTGGAGGTCTTTTAAAAACCGCCACATAAATAAATAGGAAGCAACAATATGGAGGCCGGAAAAAAATATGGACACACCGGCATAACCCTGCAACGGAAAAGCCACCGCCATCCCAATCACCGTCAATTCCGTAAACCAAAATAATTTCCCATAAAAACCGGACTGTTGTTTTGCCTTCGGCAAAAAACAATGAATCAACAGCGCATAGATCGCTAAATAAATCCAGCCCAGCATGGCCACATGTGAGTGTGCATGCATCATATAGCGGTAATCCAACCAGCGCAATTCCTCTACAAATGCCAAACGCAATGTGGCTCCCATAACGGCCGCTATGAAAAAATTAACTAGTGCAATACGAAGCCAACTTGAAGGTAGAAACTTGATATTTTTCACTTAATAAAAAGAGGTTGGGATATTGGGATATTGGGATATTGGGATATTGGGATATTGGGATATTGGGATATTGAGATATTGGGATATTGGGATATTGGGATATTGGGAGACTAACCTAATATCTCAATATCCTAATATCCCAATACCCCAACCTCCCAATTTCATTTAGCATCATTGTCGTACATGAATTCGAGTACGGCACGTGCATCTTCCATGGAGAGGTTCTGATTGGGCATGCGGACAAGACACTCTTTGAGCAGTTCCCGTGCGGTCGGATCTTCTTCCAGCATCACGTCCACGTTGAGGGTCATGTTCATGATCCATTCGGGCGTGCGCTTGGTCGTAATCCCTTTCCAGCCAGGACCAACAACCCGTTGGTCGCTGAGTTTGTGGCAGGCAGCACATTTCAATTCGTAAACGCCTTTGCCGGAGGCGACCATTGCTGCGTTGAGCGGGTCATTGAGCTCTACATTTTTTACTTCTCCGATGCCTTTTGGATCAGCAGCCGGCTCTTCTGCAACCATGCTTTTTGGTGGAGGGGCATCGTTTGCAGCCTCTTTAGAATCACCTCCACAGGCGATGAACAATGCGATCAATGCGAATAGGACGGTTAGGTTTTTCATGATTTTAATTGGATTTTTTTGAACTGATAAATTGTAGGCAAACAATCCATTAGTTGCGGTTTTCAAATGATTATCCGTTGTAAAATCCTTTTTTCAAACAGAGCGGACAGCTTGTCCGCAAAATAACTTCACGGACTGGCCGGCCGGGTTATTATATCCGAATTGCTTCCCGTTCGATCCTCCTCGCAAACTCATCAATAGTCTGGTGCTTCATTTGATATTTCAGGCCATCCCGGAAAGCAAATGCCTGAATATGAAGCGGGCATGGGTTTTCATTTGAACAATTGGGCAGGCCCAGTACGCAGGAACTGAAAACATCCGGCCCATCCAAACACATAATGATTTTATCCATCGTCACGCTCCGGTTTTCTTCGCTTAAATAAAAACCACCGCCAGGCCCTTTTGAAGAAGAGATAAAATTATTTTTAGAGAGCATCTGTAAAATTTTACCCAAGAAATGCCGAGGTACTTTGAGTGCTTCTGCAATTTCTTTCACACCCGCTTTATTTTCTCCATCCGTATGGACGGATAAATATAAAACCGCTCTTATTCCGTATTTACAAGTTTTAGAGAACATATATTTTACTTCTTAGCCCAAAGGTATATATTTCACATAAAAGATAAAATAGTCTTTTATTATTTTTATTTGCAATTTTATATAAAATCCATGATAAAATAAAAATTATATAAACACCTGTTTTATTTATTTCATAAAATCCAATAAAATAAGACATCTTGAGTTAATTGACAATAGTCACCACGAAAAATGATTTTCATCATCTTTGGAAAACGCTAAATAATATTGCTTTGCACAAAAGATATAAATGTCTTTTATTGCCTCCAAAAATCATCAACACCGTTGTTTTTATCCTTTTTTCTTTTTCGCCAATCAAATCTTAAATATCAAATTATGAAGAATCAACATGGCCTTATGCCTTTCCTTTTTTTCCTGTTGGCCGCCGCCGGATTTTTTCTAATGATCAGCTGCGGTAACCAGGGAACCACGCAAGGCACGCAGGGTGCATTGGGCAACGATGCAGCCTCTCAAGTATACGTAGCTCCCGGTGAGCACGACGAATTTTATGCATTTATGTCCGGTGGTTTTAGTGGACAGATCGGGGTACACGGATTGCCTTCGGGCCGCTTGCTAAAAGTAATTCCTGTTTTTTCCGTTGATGCGGAAAAGGGGTACGGCTTCAATGAAGAAACCAAACCAATGCTCAATACTTCTCACGGCTTCGTGCCCTGGGACGACGCACACCACCCCGAGCTGTCGCAGACCAATGGGGTTACGGACGGCCGCTGGATTTTCATCAATGGAAACAACACCCCCCGGATCGCCCGGGTGGACCTGACCACTTTTGAAACCGCCGAAATCATTGAAATCCCAAACTCTGGCGGGAACCACAGTTCACCATTTACCACAGAGAACACCGAGTACGTGGTGGCCGGAACCCGTTTTGGTGTACCTTATCCGCAAAAGGATGTGGCCATCAACAGTTATGCGGAAAATTTCAAAGGCATGCTGACCTATGTGAGCGTAGGGGAGGAAGGGGAAATGGACGTCGCCTTCCAAATTTTACTTCCTGCTTTTGATTATGACCTGGCCCACTCCGGAAAAGGCAAATCACATGGCTGGACATTTTTCACCAGCTACAACACGGAAGAAAAGGCCACCTTGCTCGAAGTGACCGCCTCGCAAAATGATAAAGATTTCATTGCGGCGGTAAACTGGAAAAAAGCAGAAGAGTACCTGGCCGCCGACAAATTCGAAGAAGTGCCTGCCAATTATGCGCACAACGTGTACAATGAAAAAACGCATACCGCTACTTCTACCATGAAAAAATCAGTCAAGGTACTGACCCCTGAAGATTGCCCTGGCCTTGTTTATTTCCTGCCGACACCTAAATCTCCGCACGGCGTGGACGTTGACCCAACGGGTGAATACATCGTTGGAAACGGCAAACTGTCCGCAGATCTGACCGTCCACTCATTTACCAAAATGATTGCGGCCATTGATGCAGGTTCTTTTGAAACAACAATTGCCGGTGTGCCCGTCCTCAAATTTGAAGAGGTCGTTGGTGGTGTCGTAAAAGACGCCGGCCTCGGACCACTCCACACGGAATTTGACAACAAAGGCTATGGTTATACTTCTTTTTTCATCACCAGTGATGTGGTGAAATGGAAAGTCAGCGATTTCCAGGTCGTCGACAAAGTATCCACTTTCTACTCCGTTGGTCACCTGATGATCCCCGGTGGTGATTCCAGAGAGCCGGAAGGCAAGTACCTCGTAGCACTCAACAAAATCACCAAAGACCGCTATTTGCCAACGGGCCCAGAGCTTTGCCACTCCGCCCAGCTTTACGACATCTCAGGTGATAAAATGAAACTGTTGCTCGACTTCCCGACTGCGGGCGAGCCCCACTATGCACAAGGCATCTCCGCAGAACGGGTGAAACCGAACGTGAAAAAATTCTATGCGCTGGAAGAGAACGAGCACCCCTTCCGGGCAATGGGTGAAAAGGATGCGAGGGTAGAGCGCCAGGGCAACAATGTCCACGTCTATATGACTTCCATCCGGAGCCACTTTGCCCCTGACAACATTGAAGGGATCAAAGTGGGCGACAAAGTCTACATCCACCTGACCAACCTCGAACAAGACTGGGATGTACCTCACGGCCTCGCCGTCATGGGTGCCAACACCGCTGAATTGCTGGTCATGCCCGGCCAGACGGAAACCATGCTTTGGGAGCCTAAAGCGGAAGGCGTTTATCCTTTCTATTGCACCGATTTCTGTTCGGCGCTCCACCAGGAAATGCAAGGATACATCCGGGTATCGCCACGGGGTTCCAGCATAGCCCTGAAGTGGGGACTGGGTGAAGAGGAGTATGTACAATAATGGTTAACGCTGAGCGGTGAACGGTTAGTGACAAACAATTCACCGTTCACCGCTCACTGTTCACCACTGACCATTAGACAGAACCATGAAAAATCTACCAAGAATCTTGATGACCCTCGCCGCGCTGGGATTATTGACCCTCTTCTTGTTTCCCATGTGGCAGATCACATTAATAGCCCCTCAATACCCCGATGGCGTAACGATGCACATCTGGATCAATAAAATTGGTGGCGAGTCCCCCAGTACCATCCAGAACATCAATATCCTGAACCACTATGTGGGCATGAAATATATTGAGCCGGACGCGATCCCAGAACTGAAATACTTCCCTTTCATCGTCATTGGGATGGTTGTATTGGGACTGCTGGCCGCCGCTTCCAATAAGCGGAAATTGTTCCTTGCCTGGGGCATCGTCATGGTACTGCTGGCAGCAGCCGGCATCTACGATTTCTACCTGTGGGAATATGATTATGGGCACAACCTGAGCGATACTGCCCCGATCAAAATACCCGGCGCTTCGTTTCAGCCACCGCTCATCGGCACCAAACTGATTTTAAATTTCACCGCCAAGTCGTTTCCACACATCAGTGGTTATTTCGCAGGACTGTCCATTCTACTGGCCTTTGCTGCCTGGTGGCTGAAAACAAAATTTGATCATAAAAATGAAAAACCTGCTGCTACTGGCAATTCCAATACTGCTGCTCACAGCGTGTCAACCGTCGCCTAAGCCGATCGACTACGGCTCGGACATGTGCCACTTTTGCAAAATGACCATCGTGGAGGCCCAATATGGCGCCGAAGCCGTCACTTCAAAAGGCAAGGTCTATAAATTCGATGCCATCGAGTGCCTCGCCAATTTTGTCGAACAAACGAAGGTCGAGTCGGAAGAAAACTCATTTGCCTTCTTATTGGTCAATGGCTACCACTCTCCCAAGGTATTGATGGAGGCCCAGACGAGCCATTTCCTCATTTCCAAAAACCTGCCCAGCCCGATGGGAGCCTATCTGACCGCTTTCAGCGATCGTTCGGCAGCCGAAAAAATGCAGCAGGCAAAGGGTGGAGAAATATTCGATTGGCCCGGTGTGCAGGCGTATTTGAAAGAACAGGGAATTGTCAGAACAGCGGATAACGGCCACTGATTGCGGGCTTAGAGATGTCATTTTTCAAAAAATGACATCTCTGAGCCTCGCTGAACCCACCCAACACATTGAACGAAGAGCCATTATTTCACCAAAATTTAAGATCATGAAACTATTGAAAATATTTCCAATCCTCTGTTCCCTTCTCATCCTTGGCGCCTGTGGCAACAATACCGATGTGCCCACCAACAGCAGCACCGATGCGGACTATACTTCTACTCCCGTCAAAGGCCAGTCCGCTGTTTCAGATGACGAGTCTTCGAAAAACGTGCTGCAGGTAGCTCTCGGATCAAAAGACCACACGACCCTCGTTGCTGCGGTACAGGCTGCAGGTCTTGAGGATGTCTTGGTCAATGCTGGCCCGCTGACCGTTTTTGCTCCCACCAATGCGGCCTTCGAAGCACTGCCAGCAGGAACTGTTGAGGATCTATTAAAACCCGAAAATAAATCAAAACTGTCGAGCATCATCAAGTACCACGCCTCGCCCGGCAATTATCAGGGCAACCTGTTGAAAGACGGCATGCGCCTCTACCAGGCCAGCGGCCACTATGTGAAAGTGGAAAAAAGCGGCGAAGACTGGCTCATTGACGGTGCCAAAATCCTCGGCACCGTCCCTGCCTCCAACGGCGTCGTACACGTCGTAGACAAAGTAATGCTGCCTGAATAATGGGATATTGGAATATTGGGATATTGGGATATTGAGATATTGAGATATTGAGATATTGAGATATTTTATCAGTAATATCCAAGTAACTCAATATCCCAATACCTCAATATCATAACATCAAAATTCAAAAATGAAATACTTCCTCACATTGACAGCCCTGCTACTGGCTTGCCTTTTTACCAGTCAATTAGTTGCACAGTGCAGTACCAACGGAACAGATACAACCTGCTGTTCCCCAATAGGGTGGAATTCCAGCCGTCCCGACGGTAATGCCCCCATCGGCGTAATGGGTGACCACTACCACGGCGCCGGCTCCCTGATGTTTTCCTATCGCTTCATGTACATGCGCATGGAAGGCAATCGGGCCAGTACCGACAAAGTAGCCGATAGCCATATCTTCCAAAACGACTATATGATGGCTCCGCAAGACATGGACATGCAAATGCACATGCTCGGTGCCATGTACGGCATCAACAACCGTATCACCCTCATGGCCATGACCAATTATTTGAAAAATGAAATGAATATGGTCGGCATGGACGGGACACAGCATTTTCACCAATCATCCGGCTTGGGCGATACCAGGCTATCGGTCATAGCCGGCCTTTGGAACAATGACCTCCATGCCGTTCATCTCAACACTGGCCTGAGCATCCCGACCGGCAGTGTGACCGAAGGTGAAATGGCCCACCAGCACCATGGCGGCCAGCACAGCGAAGTGATGGTCGCACTGCCCTACCCCATGCAATTGGGCTCCGGCACCTGGGACCTGCAGTTTGGCGGAACCTATCTCGGACAAACCGAGCGCTTCTCCTGGGGTGCCCAGGCGATGGGTATTTTCCCGACGGGCGAAAATGAAGCCGGCTACCGCAGGGGCAATCAATACCAGTTGAACAGCTGGGCGGCCATGCCCATCAATAATTGGATAAGTGTTTCTGTGCGGGCTACTGGAACAGCTACCGAAAAACTGATCGGAGAAGACCCTGACATGGACAAAATGATGTCCCCTACGTCGGATGCCATCAACTTTGGTGGAGAACAAGTCAACGGATTCATCGGCCTGAATGCCTATGTGCCCAGCGGATTCCTGAAGGGCCTCCGCTTCGGCATTGAATACGGCCAACCACTCTACCAAAACTGGAACGGCATCCAAATGAACCAAAACAACCTGCTGACACTGGGCATCCGGTACAGTGGGCATTGAGGAGTTATTGAGTGATGGGTTATGAGTGATTTATAACTCATCACTCATAACCCATCACTCATAACCCATAACCCATCACTCTTTTTATGAAAACCTTTTTCGTAACATCGATACTGAGCCTGCTGTGGTGTTTTGCTGACGCAAACACACTGGAAGTATGTGCGAGCTGCGAATACAGCTCCCTAAAAGCGGCCCTCGCAGAGGCGGCCGACGGGGATGAAATTCGGGTACAAAAAGGCATTTACCAGGAAGGTAAAATCATTGTGGACAAGCAGGTCCATTTAAGAGGAATCGGCTGGCCGGTGCTGGATGGCAACGGTGAATCGGAAATATTGACGGTCATTGCCAGCGGGGTCACGGTAGAGGGTTTTATCATAAAAAACGTGGGTACGAGTTATTTGGAAGACCGGGCCGGTATCCGGATGAAAAGGGTGAAAGATTTTACCATCAAAAACAACCGCCTGCTGAACACCTTCTTTGGCATCTACCTCGAACATGCCAGCGACGGATTGGTCATTGGCAATGAAGTGATTGGTGAAGCAGTGGAAGAATCATCTTCCGGCAACGCCATCCATCTCTGGTACTGCAAACGGATTACCGTCGAGAACAACCTCGCCCGCCACCACCGGGACGGCATCTATTTCGAATTTGTCGATGATAGTCTGATCAAAAACAACGTGAGCGAGGACAACCTGCGCTACGGTCTCCACTTCATGTTTTCCAATGAGGATGATTATTTCAAAAACACCTTCCGGCGCAACGGGGCCGGTGTAGCGGTGATGTTTTCCAAAAAAATAAACATGTGGGAGAATGTTTTTGAGTACAACTGGGGAAAGGCCAGCTATGGCATGCTGCTGAAAGAAATTTACGACGCCGACATCAAGCACAATGTTTTTCGGGAAAACACCATCGGCATTTACGTCGAAGGCTCTACCCGGATCAATTACCTGCACAATGATTTCGTCCGCAATGGCTGGGCCATCAAAATCTCCGGTGGCTGTCTCGACAACGTCGTGAGCGCAAACAATTTCATCTCCAATACTTTCGAGCTGTCGCTCAAAGCCAGCACCAACAACAACACCTTCGACGGTAACTACTGGAGTGACTACAACGGCTACGACCTCGACCGCAACGGCGTCGGCGATGTGCCCTACCGCCCCGTAAAACTGTTCAATTACGTGGTCAACGAAACACCGGAGGCCATGGTACTCCTCCGCAGCCTTTTCGTCGACCTCATTAATTTCTCGGAAAAAGTAAGCCCGGTTTTCACCCCGGAAAATGTGATCGATAATGCACCCGCCATGAAGCGGTTTAATCACCAAACCAACAGTCAACAAAATGGTGGAGGGTAGCAGGTAAAGCGTAGAGAGGCCAATTCAGTCCTTCTGCGCTTTACCTGCGACCCTCTACCCCAAGGCCATGATCACCATACAACACCTCCACAAAGCATTTGGCAAAAATGAAGTCCTCAAGGGCATTGACCTGCATTTCGGCCAGCCCGGCATATCAGCGGTGCTTGGCCCCAACGGTTCTGGTAAGACGACCCTGATCAAATGCCTGCTCGGCATGGTCATCCCTGATAGTGGCTGTATCTGCGTGGACGGCGCTGACGTGTCGGGCCAGTGGACCTACCGAGAACGCCTGAGTTACCTCCCGCAGATCGCCCGCTTCCCTGAAAACCTGACCGCAAAAGAATTATTCAAAATGGTGAAAGATTTGCGCATGAACAACGCCAATGACGAGGAACTGATCAACTTGTTTGACCTACGGCCCCACTTGGACAAACGCCTCGGCAACCTGTCCGGCGGCACCCGTCAAAAGATCAACCTCGTCCTGGCCTTCATGTACGACAACCCTTACATCATCCTCGACGAGCCGACCGCCGGCCTCGACCCCGTGGCCATGATCCATTTGAAAGAACTCATCCGGCAGGAAAAAGAAAAAGGTAAAACCATCCTCATCACCACCCACATCATGAGCTTCGTGGAAGAGGTAGCCGATGAAATCATTTTCTTGCTCGAAGGCCACATCCACTTCCAAGGCAGTCAGTCAACCCTGAAAGACCAATACGGTGAAACGTCATTGGAAAAGGCCATCGCCTCCATGATGCTCCAACAGAAAGGTGAGAAAGGCGAGCGTGACATTGCTCCACCTGACTCCAAACCCTCCCACTCTTCTCACCCTCTCACACTTTAATATTATGTATAAAATACTCAAATACAGCTTTTTCGACCTTATGCGCAGCCGCTGGACGTATGTCTATTGCGCCTTTTATTTATTGTTTACACTGGCCCTTTTCTGGCTGAGCAACGACCTATCGAAAGTGACCATCAGTTTGATGAACGTGATCCTTGTGCTGGTGCCTTTGATTGCCACCATGTTCGGCATCATGTACTATTACAATTCCCGGGAATTCACGGAGCTGCTGTTGGCACAGCCGATCAGGCGAACCCATATTTTCCTGGGTCAATATTTAGGCGTAGCCCTATCGCTATCGGCCAGTCTGCTGGTGGGCGTGGGTATACCGTTTATTTTATATGGTCTTTTTGCGTCCGGCGAGATATTCAATTTTTCGATGGTTTTGCTGGTGGGCCTCTTTCTGTCATTCATCTTTTCGGCCATCGCTTTTTTTATTGCTTTGAAAAATGAAAACCGGATCAAGGGGTTTGGTCTGGGCATTTTAGTATGGCTCTTGCTGGCGGTGGTGTACGACGGTGTGTTCCTGCTATTGTTGGCCGTTTTTAGTGATTATCCCATCGAGGGTTTTGCGATGGGCGCTTCCCTTTTCAATCCCATTGACCTGTCGCGGATTCTGATTTTATTGAAATTGGATATTTCGGCGCTGATGGGTTACACGGGTGCCGTTTTCCAGAAATTTTTGGGCGGACCGATGGGGATGGTCGCGTCGTTTTTGATTTTGCTGGTTTGGATCGGGGTGCCGGTCTGGGGGATTAAGCGGGTGGCACTGCGGAAGGATTTTTAGGGTTGGTGCAGGAAGCAGTCCTGAATTTATGGGGAGCCACAAGCGGCGTTACCGTTTATCAACGGTAACGCCGCTGAGCATGGAAGTAACGGTTCGTTAAACTTGTAAATACGAAAATTAATTATTGGGACATTATCTCTAATACTACCCGGCGGTTACTTGGGTTCACCTCATTGGAGTTATTTGACGTAGTCTCTCCGAATGCGGCAATCTCAATCCTTGATTCAGACACACCAAGATCTATAATATAAACACCGCATGATAAAGCTCTTTGTCTTGATAATTCATAATTCATTCGAGAATCACCTTCTGTACTAGCATACCCATAGATACTTAAAGTGTAGCCAGAATTACTGTTCATGGTTTCAGCAATTTTGGCCAATTTGTCCTTAGCTGATTCAGGCAAAGCATACATGCCAATTTTAAAAAATATTTCTTCCCTGATTATTACATTTGTCCGACTTCCTTCTACTCGACTTATTGAGTCTCTGATTGCATTCTGCCTTAAGAATAAATTATTCAGCCTTTCTTCATCAACAACCAAAATTAAAGAGTCTGCCAAGCTAATTTCCTCTTCATTTGACGCGGTCGCCAAGGCAGCCACGAATTGATTTTTTGCACCTTCATATTCTTGTATCTTCATTAATTCCATCCCCCTCTCAAAGTATTTTTGATATGCTTCAGAGTCCACCCCATTCACCGGCTGCCCGGCGCTACTGACCCCATCGCTCGCATCAGGGCAAGGCGCCCTGAAAAGCGTAGGGGTTCCTTTGTAAGAAATCGCCATAAACCCTTCCTGCCCTTCGCTATTGTCAGAGCTAACCAGCCTGATTTTATAAAAACTGTCGATTGAATCCAACAAAATGGCCTGGTCACCGTTCCGGACGGCTCCGATGACGGTCTGGTTATCGATCTTTTTCGCTTCTTCCTCGCGCTGCGGGTCATTGACGACCCTCAGTTCATTCCGGGTCAAAGGCCGGTTGCGGAGAAACATCCGACCCCCGCTCGGCAGATTGATCACTACACAGTCGTTCCCGGCCACGGGCGGAGCAGACAAACAATAGCTCCCGGCCGAGCTGATAATGGCCGGGTTCACATGGCTTGAATCCAATAAACTTTGCAGCTCTACGGCCCGGCCCAACCAGTAGCAGCCACTGTCTCTTGCTTCCTGTTTGACTTGTTGCAAGAAATCAGACTCTTCTATTCCCGGTGCGTTTGGGCGGATTTCAGCCGGCACCAAAATGGAAAACCTACCGTTGAGCAGTATCGAGACAATAAAATCATCTGAATTAATTGCTGGCTGGTTTATCAATCGACCTGGATCATTCAATATCTCATCAATATCAAATTGCAGGTTATAAAACCCGCCCCCCCGGTTGTGAAAGGCCTTCGCCATATTTTGGTAAAAAGCAGCAGTGTCCAAAGTGTTGTCAGTCTGCCAGAGCAGGTGTACCGAGCGGATCACGCTGTCCAGTGCCGGGTAGTTTCTGTTTTCCATAAACCGGTAGGCTTCAAATTCTTTCGCCCAAAGTTTTTTCTGCGGCGTATCCAGGCACCATTCTTCCTGCTCGAAGTAAAATGGATTTTCACTGCACTGCGGCACGTCCAGGTTTAAGGGAAGGATAATCACCAAAAGCAGCAGCCAGCAGAGGCCGGCCCCCACAAAATCGACCCAGGATTGTTTAAAAATCTTATTGGCCCGGAGCCGGTCCAACCAGGATTCGGGAACTTCCTGGTCAATAAAGGTCTTTTCTGATTCGAGGACTTTCACGGCAATGAAGTCCGCTTCGTGTCCCTGTTCGATCAGGGCGGCGATTTCTCTTTGCAGCTCTTTTTTCCGCTTTTTGCTGGTCGTGAGCATCCATTCGTTCAAACTGAACTGCATGCGGTGTTCGTCATAGGCGACGGAGTCCGTGGGCGGCGGGTTTTGATCCAGCAAGTGGAGGAGGTAGCGGCGTATTTCAAGTAATAATTCAGGATATTTTTGTTCCAGCCAATGGACCAGCACTCTGCGCACTTCCTGGGCCATATGCCCGGAAACAAACCAGGGCAGCCGGGCAAACCGCTGGAGGTTCGGCAAGGTCAGCAGGTCCTCTTCTTCGTCAGAAAGAAGTTTTCCGAAATGCAGGGTCAATTCCCAGTTGACCTGTGGATAGACCGCACAGGCCGCAATCCACTGTAAAAACCGATCCCCGATAACACGCCCTGCGTCATCTTTTTCAGCAAAATGAAAATACAACCGGTCGAGCAGGTTTCCTTGAAGATAATAAGGTTGACTGTCTTTGTCATTGAGATTATTGGTTTTGACTGCCTCTCCTGTTTCAAAATGCAAAATGGTCGAAATCAGGCCATTCACATTAGCGGGTTTGATATGAAACAATTCGTTCAGCACCCTTTCTTTCCGCTTCCATTTGGACATCGGTACGGGCGTGAGGAGCGCCCTTTCTTTCCAGCCTTCCAGCATCTTGGTCCAACGGGCCAATCGGCCGTTTTTTGGATTGAGCAAACGGTAGCCATCGCTGACCAGCAACAGCCGCGAATTCACATAGCGATGCTGCAACTCCTTCAGGAAGATGCCATTGGGAGTGTTTTCGTTCCAACAAAGCCGTAAATCACCGTCAAAAAAGTACCGCTCTATGTAGACTTCGCTGGTTTTGATTTTCTGAAACAAGTAATCAAAAAGACGGGCCCGGTGGTTGCGATTCGAATGCCGGTCGATCAGCAGCAAATATTCCGCCGGGCGGGTCTGCTGTTCATAAACGAAAGAAACGCGCCCCCCTTTACGGATGGTAGCATGAACGGTCTTGGGAGCATTGAACCGCCACACATCATCACGGGTGCGCTGGCGCAGGGTATGGAGCAGACGAAAAAACGCTTCATTCAATTGAACCTCCGGTTCGGAGCCTTGGGCGGCATTCCAGACGTAGGGAGGGTTGGTATTGGGCTGATGGTCAATAACAAATTTCTGCTTCTGCCGCTGCCGCCGTCTGACCAGCCAATATAACACACCCGCCAGCAACAGCATGACCATGATCTTGATCCATTCCTGATTATTGGCCAACCAGGTTCGCCAACCAGCTACCTTTGGCGCCTGCAACTCATCTCTCGGCGGCTTGACAATGGTCAAAGTATCAATGGTTCCCGCCGCTACAGTTTCGATTGCTGGTTTCTCAACCACATGCAGGAAATAGAGTACGGTATCCGTTATATCAGCTTCATCTCCCCCCCGTACCATTAGACACAACGTATCTACCCCAATACTCAGTGGCTGCAAGAAAAAGCTGTCTTTTGATTTATCAAATTCGACCTGCACATGGATTCCCGACTTCTCTGGACAAATGTTGGTGTCTATTACAATTGGTTCATTAATAAGCGTATCACGAAAAGGCATACCCATTGGCGAGTCTCCTAAAAATAGAGGTATTCCTCTCTGATTATATTTTAAGGATTTATGCTGCGTATCAAAAAACTGTCGAGCTACAATTCCCAGGAAAACCAGCATCAGGACCGTAATAATCTGCGGTAGGTACCTGTCGCACCAGGTTTCCAGTTTGCTCTTGCTTATTTCCTGTTCAACCGCTGCCGATGTACCCATCAGGCGTTCCACCTTTTTGACACTCTCTTTAAACAAGTCGTAAAAGCGTTCTTGCTCCTGCGGGCTGGTCACCAGGACGGGCGCCAGCAAGGTCATCAAATCCGTGGTTGTGGTTGTTTCCGGAAGGGACTCCAATAATTGTTGCACCTGCAAATACTCCCTTGTACCAATGGAGAACCGCTCTTTTTGGAGAGCGGCCATTAGTTCGGACAAAAGGTTATTTAGGAAAATCTGGTGCAAAAGGTTCGGATTATTAATTGAGGTAAAAATCGATCAACGGGAAGAAGTCTTCCGGCCAACAGGAAGTTTTCATTTTTCCAGCATGTCCCGGAGGGCTTTCAAATCCTCCTTGGTTTTGGCCAGTGTAGAGTAGGTCATCAGCAAGGTATCTTTTTGCTGTTGGCTAAGGGCTGCTGTATTTTCTAAAAGTTTGGTATCGAAACCAATTTTGTGCAACAAAATAGCCCAGTAGATCAGCTCCGCAGTGGCGGGCCCTTTGCGCAGGTGCCTGACCTTGCGGATGGCCTGGAAATGCGTCACGATACGTTTGACGTCTACTTTTTCAAGGTTGTCAATTTTCGAATGGAGGATTTGGATCAAATCTTCCGCCGAAGGAAATGGGATGTGGAAGTAAATGACCCGCCTGAGAAAAGCATCCGGCAGGTTTTTTTCCGAATTGCTGGTAATAATGACCAAGGGTCGGTTTTCCTCACTGGCGGCATAGGATTTTCGTACTTCCGAGACTGGAAATTTCAATTGGTCGATAGCCCCCAGCACATCGTTGGGCAGGTCCCGGGGGGCCTTATCAATTTCATCAATCAGAACGACCCGGCGCTTCGGTGACCGGATGGCTTTGCCCAATGCTTTGTAATGAATATAGTTCGTTTCCACTTCATCCAGCGTAAGTGGCTCCTGTTGATTCTGGGCGTATTGAAAGTGGCCAAGGGCATCGTATTTGTAAAAAAGGTCGGTGACGGTGCTGGTCGTTTGTGCGCTGAATTCGAGGGGGTCGCCCAAGTTGAAATACCACGCAATATGCCTGGCCAGTTCGGTTTTGCCAGTACCGGGTTCACCGGTCACCAGGAGCGGTTTGCCCAAAGCCAGTGCCACATTGACGGCGTCTTGCAAAGCTTTGCTGGGCCGGTAGAGGGAAGGATCATTAATCTTGGGGTTGTTCTCTATGACGGGCAGTTCACGGCGTGCGCCGTCTGAGTAGTAGTTAAAATCACTCATATGATATTAAGGGTAAATAAAGTGTTCAATAATTATGGACAATCACTTTGGTGATGGATCAAAAAAATGACACTTTTACTTTACCTAAAAAAGAGATTTGAGGTTTGGAAATCAAGCATTTACTAAAATAAAAGTGTCATTTTTAACATTGAAGTTGTTTAAAAACTCCTTGCTGGCCGCAAATCCAGTCTTTTGAGGGGAGGTGGCCGAAATTTTTTCAGCGATAACTTGTCCCGAATTCACTTCGGGAGCGCTGCTATCCCTTCTAAAATTTCGGCCACCTCCCCTCAAAATCCTAACATTTTCGACTCAACAGGAATTTTCAAACAACTTCATTCCCTATTTTTGTCCAAGCACATACGCTCAATTACAACAAAAAGAAAATAGCCATCCTTCCAGACCTATTCCCGATTGGCCACTTCATAAATCTCTTCTTGTAATATTTCAGCTTCGCACATATCCAATTGTTGTTTGGCTAGAATATGTTCTTTCCTTATTGGCAGCAGAGTGTCGATCAGGGCACTGATCAACCGCTCCCGGTGTACCCGGTTGCGTTCTCCTAATTTCAACAACCACAAGTCCAGATCTTTAATGGGCACCGGCGGCAGCGGTTGGACAAAACGGACGCTGTCAGGGTATTTCATACAAAAACGATGGATGGCCTTCAGTGCCTCCTGATGTTCATCCGGTGCCGGTTCTTCAATATATCCTCGAAGGATCACCGGAAAAAAAAATAAAAAAGTAGGCGTATGTTCCGCTGGTTTGGAAAAGGTTTTCAGTATCCAATCCATATACTCCTCCATCAGCTGCTGCTGCCATTCAGTGATCTGAAAAACAGTCACGATATACTCGAATTTGCTTTCGAGCGTATCCGAACCGGGTTTCAGCATTTCCTCAATGGAAAATGGCCGGCCACCTTCAAGTAACCCTGCGAATCTTTTATTGAAATAACCTTTGAATTTTTTGATGGAGAACTTTGCATTGGGCCCCAATGGCAGGTTTTCTATTTTTACCCGGTAGCTTCCTTCACCTTCTGCTTCCGTTTCTGCTTCGGGCACTTCTTTCTTCTCTGCCCTGCCTTCTTTTTTCCGGACTTGTCGTTCCATTTGAATATTCAATACCTCGTTATCATTGTCCAGCACATTATCGATGATTTCATAAATAACCAGTTCTGCCAAACTTTGAGGCATTTGGGTATCGCAAGCATTAATAAAATAAAATTGGAAGGGCTGATCACTGAGTTGCTCGAAGGCAGTCCAAAAGCTTTTTCTCTGATCCCTGCGGTCGCAATTGACCAAATGAATTTCACCTATTTCATTGGTAACATCCATGTGCTCCACCAAAAACTGCAACCTTTTTTCCGGATGAATATCCTCCTCTGCCAACATGTCCACCAGATTAATGAAGCCATTGGAGATTTGATTTTTCGTTCTCGTAAAATCCTCATAAGAAACGGTTCCAGCAAAGTTGTTCTCCTTGTTCAATAAATTATGGCGAGTTTTTAAAGCAGAGAGGTCTTTTTGGTAGACAGAGTCCAAAGACAGTGCCCTTTCCAGCATATCAAATGCCCGCCCGATGTCCTGGCTGAGCATATCTTTTAAGCCTGTCTTCAATTCATTAAGCATGAATGGGGATAATGGTCAGTAAAAAAATAACAGTTGTAATTCGTGGTTTCAAAACACCAATATATTGCAATTTTCAATTTTATAAAACTCAGTGGCCAATGCGCCTGTAATCCTCATGCCTACAACCGCCAATTAAACAATTGAAATAGCATCCGTGCAGAGTCTTCACAAAATCTGCTTCCCGATTAGAAAACAGGCTCGGTGAAATAGAAAGAAATATTGCAAGCAAAGAAAAAAATTCATTAAAAAAAAATGCAAACCCCATGTAAGGTTTGCATTTTTTGATGTTCCCGAAGGGGGCTTCGACTACACTATTTTACCTTCTGCTCGATATACACCCGTAGATCTTCCAGCATTTGCTCCGACATTTTCTCTTTGGTATAATGCGGCATGTAGGCTTTTTTGCCCGGAATGGGGGAAGTGCCAAAGCGGGCCACCTGATAGATCGAGTAGCGGGTATAAACTGCGATGTGCTTGTCTAAAAAATCAAAAGTGAGGTTGGAATTATCCAAATTGAATTGGGAATACCGCTTGTCTTCATGACAGTGCAAACAACTTGACTCGTAGATCATTTGACCGGTTTCGGGGTTCCCTTCCTGGGAAAAACCCGCTTTCCGGTCGGCAGGTGGATCGACAAACGTGGCAGGAAAGCCTTTCAGATATTTGGACTCTACCAATGCCGAGGCGGTCGACTGATCGCCTTTTCCATTCACGGCCATGTCCACTTGTTTTCTTTCCTCTTCTGTCAAATCCAGATCACCCAATTGCAGGCCGATCGTCCAAAGGTAAGATAAGACGCTTTCCATCTCCCACTCTTCCAACGGGCGGCCCTGCGCACATTCGGTGGCACACAAATGAATCGACTCCCGCAGGTCATTGCGGGCCGGTTCGACCAGGTCGCCGTATTTTTTCACATAATCATCGTTGTAAAAACTGCGGCGGTCCACGATGCCGTACAGGGCACTACCCTGCAAGAACGGCAGTCCTTTTTCATGAACATATTTCAAACGGGCCAATGGATCACTGCCCGTCAGGTCAGGCTCGTCGCGCTCCACATTGTGGCACGAGGTGCAGACAAAATGCTTGCTCACCCGTTCGCTCTTGCCTCCAAACGGGCTCTCTGTCCTTCCTTTCAAAACGATATCCCGGCCCCTCTCCACCGATACGCCCTTGACTTCTTTGGGTAAATGCGGGGCTGCTTGTGCCCCCAATTTTTTCAACAACTCCTGCACAGGCATCATGTCTTCCACTGGTGGCGATACTTCCGCCAAATCCAGATTGGCAAACAATAAGATGCTGTTGAGCAAGAGGAGGATGAATCCTATTTTTTTCATCAATAAAATTTTTTATGTGGGGCTAATTTCCTCCCCCCAACCCCCTCCAGAGGGGGAGAAAAGCATGTGTTCATTTCCCCCTCTGGAGGGGTTGGGGGGGAGGAAATGCTTTAGAAATCTTTTTATTCTTATCAATACCTGTCAAAGATTAAACATCCTTGAAATGGTGAAACCAAAACGGAACTGCCCTTCTCCCCAATCGCTGAAAGTATAGGGAATATAATCCGTTGGCATCAGGCCGGTGGCGTTTGTCAGATTGACCTGAAAAACGTGACCACCGGTATCGAATTCAAGGCCCACACCAATGGGCGCAAAGTGCTCAAGGTTACTGTCAGTGGCTTTATCAATAAACGGAATGGCCACATCCCCGATAATACCGATGGTCTTGGTCAGCTGAATGCGGGTAGCGGCACCAACGTGATAGGTTTGGTTTTCCTGTCCGTTGGGCACTACGTTGCGGTGCGTGACACCGGCAGAAAGTTGCAGGGAAAACTTACTGGAAAATTTTCTTGCGGCCAGCAGCGAACCATGGTGTACCATCCGATGGGCGAAATTATCGAAAAAGGTCATGCTCGAAGGGTCGTTCGATTTTTCCGTGGTGGAAAGCGACGTCATCCCGACCACGGTCAATGTGACCGGTTTGCCTCCATCCGCCTGAGCGAATATTTTGTATTTCAAAAATGTATTCAGCAGTTGCCGCAATGAACCTGCACCTTTCGACCGGTTGAAGCCAAGGGTCAGGTTATTGGAAATGCCGTACTCTGCTCCGATGGACACATCAGAAGCCGTTTCCAGCCCATAGAAGGTAGGCCAGCCACCGGCATCGCCGCCAATGTCACCGAAGCGGTGGGCAATGCGGACGTCGAGTTTTCTCTTGGGCAGGGTCTCCACGGCAAAACTGTTGATGACCCAACGATCTTTAAAAGTCTGAAAAGCGAAGTCCTGTGCTATCAGCCACTGGCAAAACAGCATGGTTACAATCAGCAAGGTATTTTTTTTCATAAATTTTGATGTCTTGAATTCTTGGGTGGGAATGTTCAAATTGAAAATTGGAAAATTAAAAATTGATTGTTGCTCCTTTTTAAATTTTCATTCTCAATGGCCAATTTTTAACTATTCTGGATAACCAGCATCCAGCCAACATTCGAGGATGTTCATTTCCTCTTCCGTCAGGTCGTCTTTCTGCGAAAACGGATAGACCGACTGGTCCGGCGGCATGCCCAAACTTGGATTGTCGGCAATTTCAAACACGCGGTTGCGGACACTCTCGATTCTTGTATCCAAATAGGTGGACAGCGAGGCGTAATTGGTATAATCGCCGGGGCCGATCCCACCAGCTCCGTCATGGCAGCCGGCATAGGCACAGCTCTCGTCCATGATGGGTTTCACATTGGTGGTATAAAACGCATCGATGTCATCGCAAAACTCTGGTGTCATAGATGGCGGCAGTTCATCGTTGGTACACGCCACGGCGGTCAACAAGAACAGCGCAAAAAAAAGATAACTGGCTCTCAATTTCATATTGTTCAACAGGGCAAATGGATTAGAAAATTTACGGCCAAAGGTAGGAAGGAGCAGTGTTTCCCCAAAGGCCACCGACGGGCAAGTATGCGTTTGTCAGATGGTTTTCTTTGGGCGCACAGCAAATATTACGCCTGAGCACACCTCCATTCGAACTTTTCAGCTGCTTAGTTGTCATAAAACTTATAGCTTTGCATCAAAAGCTATTTTTCAATAGTTCTATACCATTAACTTTCGCCTTTGGCTGCTTGCTTAAAAAGATTTTTTGAAAAAATAAATAGCAAATGGCCAATCGCCAATAGCAACAAACCATATGTATCCTGCAGAATTAACTGCGCCCATGGCGCAAGAACTCGAAAATATCGGCTTCACCAGCCTTAAAACAACTGCCGATGTGGACAGTGCACTCGACAGCGCAGAAGGCACGACTCTGCTGGTCGTCAATTCTGTTTGTGGGTGTGCTGCTGCCAACGCCCGTCCCGGTGCCTACTACTCACTGCAAGGTGAAAAGAAACCAGACAACCTGACCACGGTTTTTGCCGGTGTGGACAAAGAAGCTACGGAGAGAGCAAGGGAGTACCTCCTCCCCTATCCACCTTCTTCGCCTGCCATCGGATTGTTCAAAGATGGCCGTCTGGTCCACTTTCTGGAGCGCCACCACATCGAAGGCCGCAGTGCCGAAGTCATTGCCGCCAATTTGAAAATGGCGTATGAGCGGTATTGTTAAATGATTAACGGTCAATGGTTAATAATCAATTAACCATTGACCATTGACCGTTAACCATTTGATAAATCCCAAATCCCACCAAAACAGCTCCGATAAACTTGTTCACCCACCTCGTTATCAATTCCGATTTCCTCAAAACTTTATCACCCAAATAGGCATAGACCACCAGCAGTAAAAAAGCCCCCGTCATGGCGCCAAGGGAAAATACAATGACACTTCTGTCATCTTTTTCCAGTAGATCATTCTGCATCAATAAAGTCCCGTAAAAAACCCAATAAGGGATGACCACCAGGTTGAGCGAACTGATGCCCATGCCCTTGACAAATTCTATTCTTTTTTTAACCGTTTCTTTTATTTCTATATTTCTTGGAGCCGCTTTCGCAAAAAAGAAAAAATAGATACCAGCCACAAAAAACACAATCATCGAAACAATTTGAATTATTTGACCAAACACACCGCCCTCCGCAAACAACCAGGTAAATTTTAAAGCAATAAACACCTGAAACAATTCTACCAACGCAGCCCCCATACCCAAAAAGATGCCTGCGCGCACTCCTTTCTGAATAGCCGTATGGGCCACCGCCATATTGATCATTCCGAAGGGAAGGGAACCGATGAAACTGAGGAAGAGGGCTATGAAGAAGGTGGTTAGCAATGGTTTGTGGTTTGTGGTTTTTGGTTTTTGGTTTCTGGTTTTTGGTTTCCCGACCTGCGGTGCGGGATTTCGCTTCGCTCAATTTGGTTTTTGGTTAATTTGACAAAAACATTTCAACCAATATTCATTATTTTTTCAACGACTTTTGGTAATTTAGATATGCTCTGGCACGCACTATGGCCTCCTGGATCGACATGGCTTTCACGCCCCGTTTTTTTTGAACGTTATAAATTTGAAAAATGATTTTCCAGTGGCTATAAATGTCTTTGTATTTTTTAAAAAAAGGATAAGACGGGTCGTAAATATGTGCGGGCTCCGCACCGATGCCGTTGTATTCCATCACCATAAAGCCTTTTCCATTTTTAAGATCCTCGATCGACTGGCACTTCATGTCAAAACGTCCGTAATAAATATTGTCCATCTGGCCGGCCACTCGATTAAAAACTGCATTTAATTTTTCGTCAATATATTTATTCCCGTTTAAGAACATGGTGCCGCGGCAATGGTTGCCAATTGGCTCCAACTCTATTGTTTGCTGGGGTCTTGGGACTTTTTTTAATAATTCCGAAAATTCTTTTTTAAACCGTTCCACCTGAAAACTGGCCCTCGTATCTTTTTCCATTAATTCCAGAACTGTACTTTTTCCATCCCCTGTGACTTTCAGTGTTTCTTTAATACAAATAGAAGTTACCTGTCCATTTTTTTGATCGGGAAACCGGTGGTGCATTACTGCCAACTCGACGGGCAAAGAAATAAATTCCTGTATCAAAAAATCAATTTTATTGGCTTCAAAATAACCCATTAATTCTTCTTCATTTTTTATTTTTGAGACCAATGTTCCTCGCTCGCCAATATCCGGTTTGGCAATTACCGGATAATTAAGATTTAATTCCTTTATTCTATTTTTTATCCATTTTAATTTACTTCCTTTTTTTACAAAAATCGTTTTTGGCAAATGATTGGCCGGTATTCTTTTTAAAATATTGTATTTGGATTCCCCCCACATACCGCCTGTCTCAATCACCGGATTGACGGCACTGAAAAAAAATAATTTTCTTGCCCGGATGGCAAACCAGAGCCAAATAAAAATTAAAGGAATATTGGCCACTTCCATCGGCCAATATTCCCAGTTGGTAAGCTTTATGAAAAATTTATTTTTTATTTTTTTATTTTTTTTTAAATGTATAGACACATAGTTTTTAGCAATAATCTGAAGGTGTTCAAAAATTAATAAACGTAATTCGTTTAATGTGTATTTCCTCCCCCCGGCCCCCTCCAAAGGGGGAGAAAAGAACGTAAAAATCTCCCCCTTTGGAGGGGGGCGGGGGGGGGAAATAAGCATAAGGACTCTTTATTTAAGAACACCGAC